>NZ_JZIM01000001.1:0-670306 GCF_000963215.1 Xanthomonas sp. MUS 060 | reverse complement strand
GGTCTGCGTTTTGCGATCCGCGAAGGTGGCCGGACCGTCGGCGCCGGCGTGGTGGCCAAGATCATCAAGTAATGCACTCTGGTAGCCTGGGCTGCCGGATACTGTGGATAGGCGGCGACTTGGGTCGCCGCGAAGGCGAAGGGCCGGCGTAAGTCGGCCCTTCGTCGTTCATGGTCACGGCATAGGCCGGTCTACATATTTCTTCCTGCAGAGTGTTGCGATGAGCTCGATCGCCCCTTATAATACGCGGCTCGGCGTTCCTGGGTAGGGCGCCGGCAAGACAGCGAAAAGAGGGGCAGGAAGCCGCTCGTGTTCGCAAGACCGGGAAGGTCGCGTTGTGTGGAGGACTCAATAGCCTTGTGTTATTGACGCCGCTCTAGCTGCGCATTATACTTTTCCGTCTAGGCAGACCGGGTAAACTGGTCTGCCTCAGTTTTTGGGGTGTGGGAATACCCTCGCCGAGTCGGAAAACTTGGCGCATACGACATCAGGACATCACCGGGGCAGGTATCCCAGAGGCCTTGCCCGTCGCTCTTTTAACGAAGGAACCACCGTCATGGCGGACCAAAAGATCCGGATTCGGTTGAAGGCGTTCGATCATCGTTTGATCGACCGTTCAGCCAGCGAGATCGTTGAGACGGCCAAGCGGACCGGCGCGCAAGTGCGTGGCCCGATCCCGTTGCCGACCAAGATCGAACGCTACACCATCCTCGTTTCTCCGCACGTCGATAAAGACGCGCGCGACCAGTACGAGACCCGCACGCACAAGCGCGTGCTCGACATCGTCGACCCCAACGACAAGACCGTGGACGCGCTGATGAAGCTCGAACTCGCGGCTGGCGTCGATGTCCAGATCAAGTTGACCTGAGGACTGCGACCATGACGAAGAAATATTCGTTGGGCTTCGTGGGCCGCAAGGCCGGTATGAGCCGCGTGTTCACTGAAGACGGCCGCTCCATCCCGGTGACCCTGATCGAAGCGACCCCGAACCGTATCACCCAGCTCAAGACGGTCGAGAGCGACGGCTACAGCGCTGTGCAGATCACTGTGGGTGCCCGTCGCGCCGCGTTGGTCAACAAGCCGGCGGCTGGCCACTTCGCCAAGGCGAAGGTGGAAGCGGGGCGTGGCCTGTGGGAGTTCCGCGTCGAAGATACGCAGCTGGGCGACTTTGCCATCGGCGGCGAGATCAAGGCGGACATCTTTGAGGTCGGCCAGAAGGTCGACGTTCAGGGCGTCACCAAGGGTAAGGGCTTCCAAGGCACCATCAAGCGGCACAACTTCCGCATGGGCGACGCCACCCACGGTAACTCGCTGTCGCATCGCGCGCCGGGTTCGCTGGGTCAGCGTCAGACCCCGGGTCGCGTTTTCCCGGGCAAGAAGATGTCCGGCCACATGGGCGCGGTGCAGCAGAGCACGCAGAATCTGGAAGTGGTCAAGGTCGACGTCGAGCGTGGCTTGATCGCCATTCGCGGCGCGGTGCCTGGCGCTGCCGGTGGCGACGTGATCGTGCGTCCGGCTAGCAAGGCATAAGGAGAGATGACGATGGAACTCGTTATCACGGGTAGCAATAACAAGGTCTCGGTTTCCGATGCCGTGTTCGGTCGCGATTTCAGCGAGGATCTGGTGCACCAGGTCGTCGTTGCCTATCGCAACGCCGGTCGCGCCGGTACCAAGGCGCAGAAGACACGTTCGGAAGTCAACGGCACCACCAAGAAGTCGAAGAAGCAGAAGGGTGGTGGCGCTCGCCACGGCGCGCTGACTGCTCCGATCTTCGTCGGTGGCGGCGTGACCTTCGCGGCCAAGCCGCGCAGCTTCGAGCAGAAGGTGAACCGCAAGATGTACCGTGCGGCGATCTGCGCGATCTTCTCGGAACTCAATCGCCAGGGCCGTCTCAAGGTTGTCGACGCGTTCGACGTCCAGACCAGTAAGACCAAGGGTCTGATCGAGAAGCTGAAAGGTCTGGATGTGGGCAAGCGCCCGCTGATCGTGACCGAGGAAGCGTCCGAGCATCTGTACCTGTCCGCTCGCAATCTTCCCTATGTGGAAGTGCGCGACGTCCAGGGCCTGGATCCGGTGTCGCTGGTCGGGGCCGATACGGTCGTGATCACCGCCGATGCGGTCAAGAAGGTCGAGGAGTGGCTGGCATGAGCGGCAACGAAAAAATCTTCAGCGTGCTGCGTGCCCCGCGTGTCTCGGAAAAGACCGCGCGCCTGCAGGAACTCTCCAATCAATACGTCTTCGAGATCTCGAGCGAAGCCACCAAAGCCGATGTCAAGGCTGCGGTCGAGCAGTTGTTCGACGTCAAGGTCGAGTCGGTCAACGTGTTGAACGTTAAGGGCAAGAACAAGTCCTTCCGTTCGCGCAGCGGTCGTCGCGGCGATTGGCGCAAGGCGTACGTGCGTCTGGCCGAAGGCCAGTCCATCGACGTAACGGCCAAGGCCTGAGGTACATCCCATGCCATTGATGAAATTCAAACCCACTTCCGCAGGCCGTCGTTCGGCCGTGCGCGTGGTCACGCCCGATCTGCACAAGGGCGCCCCGCACGCTGCGCTGGTGGAAAAGCAGAGCAAGTCCGGTGGTCGTAACCACCACGGCCGCATCACCACCCGCCACGTCGGTGGTGGTCACAAGCAGCACTACCGCATCATCGACTTCAAGCGCAACAAGGAAGGTATTCCGGCGCGCGTGGAGCGGATCGAATACGATCCCAACCGCACCGCCCATATCGCCCTGCTGTGCTACGCCGATGGCGAGCGTCGCTACATCATCGCCCCGAAGGGCCTGAAGGCTGGCGATCAAGTGGTCGCGGGTTCCGATGCGCCGATCAAGACCGGTAACACCCTGCCGCTGCGTAATATTCCGGTCGGTACGACGGTGCACGGCATCGAGTTGAAGCCCGGCAAGGGCGCGCAGATTGCGCGTGCCGCCGGCGCGGCGGTGCAGTTGGTTGCGCGCGAAGGCATTTACGCCACCTTGCGTCTGCGCTCCGGCGAAATGCGCAAGGTGCCGTCCGAGTGCCGCGCGACCATCGGTGAAGTCGGCAACGACGAACACAACCTCGAAAAGCTGGGTAAAGCGGGTGCCAAGCGTTGGCGCGGCGTGCGCCCGACCGTTCGCGGTGCGGCCATGAACCCGGTCGATCACCCGCACGGTGGTGGTGAGGCGAAAGCTGGTCAGGGTAATCCGCATCCGGTCACCCCGTGGGGTGTGCCGACCAAGGGTTACAAGACGCGCCATAACAAGCGCACCGAACAATTCATCGTCCGCGATCGTAGGGGCTAATCGACCATGGCACGTTCACTCAAGAAGGGCCCGTTCGTCGATCACCACCTCATCAAGAAGGTGGAGGCCGCGGCCGGCAGCAAGCGTCCGATCAAGACCTGGTCGCGGCGTTCCATGATTCTGCCGGAAATGGTGGGTTTCACCATCGCCGTGCATAACGGCAAGAACCACGTTCCGGTGCTGGTCAACGAGGAACATGGTCGGCCATAAACTCGGCGAATTTGCCGTCACCCGGACCTTCAAGGGTCATGGTGGCGACAAGAAGTCGAGCCGCTAAGGAGAGATGACGATGGAAGCGAAAGCAATCCTGCGCACCGCGCGCATCTCACCGCAGAAAGCCCGTCTGGTCGCTGACCAGGTGCGTGGTCTTTCCGCCGAGCGGGCGGTCAACCTACTGAAGTTTTCGGACAAGAAAGCCGCTCACCTGATCAAGAAGGTGGTGGAGTCGGCGATCGCCAATGCCGAGAATAATCAAGGCGCGGATGTCGACGAGCTGAAGGTCAAGACCATCATGGTCGATGAAGGTCCGAGCTTGAAGCGTTTCATGGCGCGGGCGAAAGGCCGCGGTACCCGCATCCTCAAACGCACCAGCCACATCACTGTGGTTGTGGGCGCCGCCAAGTAAGCGGAAAGGAAAAGACGATGGGTCATAAAGTTAATCCGATCGGAATCCGCCTCGGTATCGCCAGGGACTGGAATTCCAAGTGGTACGCCAACAAGGGTGAGTTTGCCGGTTACCTGGCAGCCGACCTCAAAGTGCGTGAAATGCTGCGCAAGAAGTTGGCGCAGGCTGGTATCAGCAAGATCCTGATCGAGCGTCCGGCCAAGACCGCGCGCGTGACGATCCACACCGCCCGTCCGGGCGTGGTGATCGGCAAGCGCGGTGAGGACATCGAGAAGCTGCGTAAGGAAGTGAGCGAGATGATGGGCGTTCCTGCTCACATCAATGTCACCGAAGTGCGTAAGCCGGAGTTGGATGCGCAGTTGGTTGCCGAGTCGATCGCGCAGCAGTTGGAGCGTCGCATCATGTTCCGCCGCGCGATGAAGCGCTCGGTCGGTAACGCGATGCGCCTGGGTGCCCTGGGCATCAAGGTCAGCGTTTCCGGTCGCTTGAACGGTGCGGAAATCGCACGTTCCGAGTGGTATGCGCACCGCGCGCATCTCACCGCAGAAAGCCCGTCTGGTCGCTGACCAGGTGCGTGGTCTTTCCGCCGAGCGGGCGGTCAACCTACTGAAGTTTTCGGACAAGAAAGCCGCTCACCTGATCAAGAAGGTGGTGGAGTCGGCGATCGCCAATGCCGAGAATAATCAAGGCGCGGATGTCGACGAGCTGAAGGTCAAGACCATCATGGTCGATGAAGGTCCGAGCTTGAAGCGTTTCATGGCGCGGGCGAAAGGCCGCGGTACCCGCATCCTCAAACGCACCAGCCACATCACTGTGGTTGTGGGCGCCGCCAAGTAAGCGGAAAGGAAAAGACGATGGGTCATAAAGTTAATCCGATCGGAATCCGCCTCGGTATCGCCAGGGACTGGAATTCCAAGTGGTACGCCAACAAGGGTGAGTTTGCCGGTTACCTGGCAGCCGACCTCAAAGTGCGTGAAATGCTGCGCAAGAAGTTGGCGCAGGCTGGTATCAGCAAGATCCTGATCGAGCGTCCGGCCAAGACCGCGCGCGTGACGATCCACACCGCCCGTCCGGGCGTGGTGATCGGCAAGCGCGGTGAGGACATCGAGAAGCTGCGTAAGGAAGTGAGCGAGATGATGGGCGTTCCTGCTCACATCAATGTCACCGAAGTGCGTAAGCCGGAGTTGGATGCGCAGTTGGTTGCCGAGTCGATCGCGCAGCAGTTGGAGCGTCGCATCATGTTCCGCCGCGCGATGAAGCGCTCGGTCGGTAACGCGATGCGCCTGGGTGCCCTGGGCATCAAGGTCAGCGTTTCCGGTCGCTTGAACGGTGCGGAAATCGCACGTTCCGAGTGGTACCCCGCGAGGGTCGTGTGCCGTTGCATACGCTCCGTGCCGATATCGACTATGGCTTCGCCGAAGCCAAGACGACCTACGGCATCATCGGTATCCAGGTGTTGATCTACAAGGGCGAGATCTTCGATTTCTCCCAGGTTGGCCAGGAAAAGCAGGACGATTCCCCGCGCAACGATCGGAATGATCGTGGCGACCGTGGCGACCGTCCCTCGCGTCCGGCCCGTGAAGCGAGGTAACGGCAATGTTGCAACCTAAGCGAACCAAATACCGCAAGATGCACAAGGGCCGTAACGATGGCCTGGCGTGGAGCGGCAACGCCGTCAGCTTCGGCGAATACGGCTTGAAGGCCACCGCGCACGGTCAGTTGACCGCGCGCCAGATCGAAGCGGCGCGCCGCTCGATCAGCCGCTACGTCAAGCGCGGCGGCAAAATGTGGATCCGCGTGTTCCCGGACAAGCCGATCACCAAGAAGCCGATCGAAGTGCGAATGGGCTCCGGTAAGGGTAACGTCGAGTACTGGGTCGCGCAGATCCAGCCCGGTCGCATGATTTATGAAATCGAAGGTGTCGGTGAAGATATCGCGCGCGAGGCGTTCCGCCTGGCCGCTGCCAAGCTTTCGGTGACCACCACCTTCGTGACCCGGACGGTACGCTGATGGACATCAAACAACTCCGCGAGAAGTCGGCCGACGATCTGAAGGCCCATCTGACCGATCTGCGCAAGGAGCAGTTCGCCCTGCGCATGCAGCGGGTCACCGGGCAGCTGCCGAAGACTCACGAAACCCGCCGGGTGCGCCGCGAGATCGCTCGCGTCAAACACCTGCTCGGCAGTACGAAGTAAGGATGGCCGTGATGAGCGATAAGAACGAAAACAAGACGCTGCGCACGGTCGAAGGCCGTGTGGTCAGCAACAAGATGGACAAGACCGTCACCGTGCTGGTGGAGCGTCAGGTCAAGCATGCGTTGTACGGCAAGTACATCAAGCGCTCGACCAAGCTGCATGCACACGATGCCGACAACGCCTGCAACGAAGGCGATGTCGTGCGCGTGACCGAGATTGCGCCGATGTCCAAGACCAAGAACTGGCGGGTGGTGGAAATCGTCACCCGCGCGGTCGAATAAGGGAGATCTGAATCATGATCCAGATGCAGAGCTACCTCGACGTCGCCGACAACTCCGGTGCCAAGGAAGTGATGTGCATCAAGGTGCTCGGCGGCTCCAAGCGCCGTTACGCGCACATTGGCGACATCATCAAGGTCACCGTCAAGGACGCGATCCCGCGCGGCAAGGTCAAGAAGGGCGAAGTCTACGACGCCGTCGTGGTGCGTACCCGCAAGGGTGTGCGCCGTCCGGATGGTTCGTTGATCCGCTTCGATGGCAACGCCGCGGTGTTGCTCAATAACAAGCAGGAGCCGATCGGTACGCGTATTTTCGGGCCTGTGACCCGCGAGCTGCGTTCCGAGAAGTTCATGAAGATCGTCTCGCTCGCTCCCGAAGTGCTGTGAGCGGAGGACATACACATGGCTAACCGTATCAAGAAGGGCGACCAAGTCGTCGTCACCACCGGCAAGGACAAGGGCAAGCAGGGCGAAATCGTCCGCGTCGACGGCGATCGCGTGATCGTCTCCAACGCGAACATCGTCAAGCGCCACACCAAGCCGAATCCGCAGGCGGGTGTCGCTGGCGGCGTGGTCGAGCGCGAAGCGTCGATCCATATTTCCAACGTGGCGATTCTCAACCCGGCGACGGGTAAGGGCGAGCGCGTTGGCTTCAAGGTGCTGGAGGATGGACGCAAACTGCGTGTGTTCCGCTCCAGCGGTGAGGCGCTCGACGCCTGAGGAATGACACAATGACTTCCCGTCTCGAAAAGATCTACAAGGAAGAAGTGGTACCGGCTCTGATGAAGAAGTTCGGTTACACCAATCCGATGGAAGTACCGAAGCTGGTCAAGGTCACGCTTAACATGGGCGTGGGCGAGGCGGCGACGAACAAGAAAATCCTGGAAAACGCTGTTGCCGATATGGCGAAGGTCTCCGGCCAGAAGCCGGTCGTGACCAAGTCGCGCATCTCGGTCGCGTCCTTCAAGATCCGCGATGGTTGGCCGATTGGCTGCAAGACCACGCTACGTCGCGCCAAGATGTACGAATTCCTGGATCGCCTGATCAACATCTCGCTGCCGCGCGTACGCGACTTCCGTGGTGTGTCCGGTCGCTCGTTCGATGGTCGTGGCAACTTCAACATGGGTGTGAAGGAGCAGATCATCTTCCCGGAAATCGACTTCGACGCCGTCGATGCGATCCGGGGTATGGATATCGCCATCACCACCACCGCCAAGACCGACGCTGAAGCCAAAGCGTTGCTCGAAGCGTTTAAGTTTCCCTTCCGCAATTAACGATCGTCCGTGATCAAGAGTCCGTCCATTCATGGTTGGACTTTCTAATCGAAAAGGTCATACACATGGCAAAGACCTCCATGGTCAACCGCGACATCAAGCGGAAAAAGCTGGCGAAGAAGTTCGCCGACAAGCGCGAAGCGCTGAAGAAGATCATCGCCTCCGGCACTGCGTCCTATGACGAGAAGGCCGAGGCGGTGACCAAGCTGCAGAAGCTTCCGCGCGATTCGTCGCCGAGTCGGCAGCGTAACCGCTGTGCACTGTCCGGTCGTCCGCGTGGCGTCTACAGCAAGTTCGGCCTGGGCCGCAACATGCTGCGCAAGGCGACCATGAACGGCGACGTGCCAGGCCTGCGCAAGGCGAGCTGGTAAAACGCCGCTTGGCTTCCCACTTCCGTTCAGGGAGTGGGTTCAGCAAGTTCGCCATTCGCTTGCGATTCGGTCAACACGTCCGGTGCAAATCGGACGTTTTGTCGTATACTCCCGCTCCTTGCCGTACAGCAAGGAAAGGGTTGTTTTGGTAAATGCGCGCGATCTTCTCCAAGACCTTGCGCGTTTGCCTTCCGTGCGTCACTCCACACGTTTCACCACACAAGATTTTCGCGAAAGCGGATATCGGTGCACTCAAAGGTAGACACCATGAGCATGACTGATCCCATCGCCGACCTGCTGGTTCGCATCAAGAATGCGGCCGCGGTTGGTAAGCCGACGGTAAAGATGCCGTCCTCCAAGATCAAGGTTGCGATCGCGCAAGTGCTGAAAGCCGAAGGCTACATCAGCGATCTGCGGGTCAACGCAATCGAAAACAACAAGTCCGAGCTGGAAATCGTGCTGAAGTATTTCGAAGGCCGTCCGGTCATCGATACGCTCAAGCGCGTGTCGCGTTCGGGTCTGCGTCAATATCGCGGCAAGGCTGAGCTGCCGAAGGTTCTCGGCGGCCTGGGTGTTGCCATCATTTCCACGTCCAAGGGCATCATGACCGATGCGCAGGCCCGTCAGGCCGGCGTCGGTGGCGAAGTCCTGTGCTTCGTGGCCTAAGGGAAGGAGTACTCATATGTCCCGTGTAGCCAAGAAGCCGATTTCCCTCCCGAAGGGCGTCGAATTGAGCGTCCAGCCCGATCAGGTGAGCGTCAAGGGGCCGAAGGGTACCCTGTCGCTGCCGAAGCCGGCTGGTGTCGAAATCAAGCAGGAAAACGGTATCGCCACCCTGTCGGCGAATACCGACTCGCACATTGCCATCACTGGTACCGTGCGTGCCATCCTGGCGAACATGGTGCAGGGCGTCTCGGCTGGTTTCGAGCGTAAGCTCGAACTGGTGGGCGTCGGTTACCGTGCCACGATGCAGGGTAAGGATCTGAGCCTGGCGCTCGGTTTCTCGCACCCGATTGTGTTCCAGGCACCTGAAGGCATTACCCTTGCGGCCCCGACCCAGACCGAAATTCTGGTGCAAGGCGCCGACAAGCAGCTTGTTGGCGAGGTCGCCGCCAAGATCCGCGGCTTCCGTCCGCCAGAGCCCTACAAGGGCAAGGGTGTGAAGTATGCCGGTGAAGCCATCATTCGCAAGGAAGCCAAGAAGGCATAAGGCAGGGAGTTCTGCCCGGAATTGGTCTGTTGCAGCCTGATATCCGACAGTCACTTCGCCCAATGTCGATCCGCTTCCGTAGGACACATAACCATGAGCATCAATAAAAATATCGCCCGTCTGCGTCGTGCCAAGTCGACCCGCGCCCACATCCGCGATCTCGGTGTGGCCCGCCTGTCGGTGCTGCGCACTGGGCAACATTTGTACGCGCAGGTCTTTACCGCCGATGGCGCGAAGGTGCTCGCTGCGGCGAACACCTTGCAGGCCGACGTCAAGGATGGCCTGAAGAACGGCAAGAACAGCGACGCCGCCGCGAAGGTCGGCAAGCTGATCGCCGAACGCGCCAAGGCTGCCGGCATCGAGAAGGTCGCTTTCGACCGCTCGGGCTACCGTTATCACGGCCGTATCAAGGCGTTGGCTGAAGCGGCGCGCGAAGGCGGTCTGCAGTTCTGATCCTTGTGGGTGCGGCGTTGTCGCGCCCGTCCTGCCGATGCGGGCTGCATCGGATCCAGGTGTGTCTTCTGCACGCATCTGGGGAGTGCCGTTCCATACCACAACCATAAGCGGCATGCGAGCCGTCAATTTTTCCATCATCAAGGGCATCACAATGGCTGAAGAACAGCGTGCACCGCGGGGTCGTGAACGCGACCGCAACCGCGAAGAAAAAGTCGACGATGGCATGATCGAAAAGCTGGTCGCGGTTAACCGCGTCAGCAAGACGGTCAAGGGCGGTCGTCAGTTCACCTTTACCGCGCTAACCGTGGTCGGTGATGGCAATGGCAAGATCGGGTTCGGTTACGGCAAGGCGCGCGAAGTGCCGGTCGCGATCCAAAAGTCGATGGAATATGCGCGCAAGGGTATGCTCAACATCGATTTGAACAACGGTACCCTGTGGCACGCTGTCAAGTCCGGACACGGTGCGGCGCGCGTGTTCATGATGCCGGCCTCCGAAGGTACCGGCGTGATCGCCGGTGGCGCGATGCGCGCGGTGTTGGAAGCGGTTGGCGTGAAGAACGTGCTGGCCAAGGCAGTTGGTTCGCGTAACCCGATCAACCTGGTGCGCGCCACACTGCGCGGCCTGGAAGAAATGCAGTCGCCGGCCCGCATCGCGGCTAAGCGCGGCAAGAAGGTGGAGGATCTCGCCCATGGCTGATGCATCCAACAAGACAGTGAAGGTGCGCCTGGTGCGCGGCCTGCGTGGGACTCAGTCGCGTCACCGCCTGTCGGTGCGTGCGCTGGGCCTGAATAAACTCAACGATGTGCGTGAACTGAAGGACAGCCCGCAAGTGCGTGGCCTGATCAACCAAAGTTCAGTACCTCGTCCAGGTTGAGGAGTAATCGCCATGACGTTGCATCTGAATGATCTGAAGCCGGCCGACGGCGCCCGGACCGAACGCACCCGCGTCGGTCGTGGCATCGGTTCGGGCTTGGGTAAGACCTGCGGCCGCGGCCACAAAGGCTCGTTCGCACGTAAGGGTGGCGGCAAGATCAAGGCTGGCTTCGAAGGCGGCCAGACCCCTATGCAGCGCCGTCTGCCGAAGATCGGCTTCCGCTCCAAGCTGGCCAAGGACACGGCCGAAGTGCTGTCCTACCAGCTCGATAATCTGCCGGAAGGCGAGATCGATTTCGCCGCGCTGCGCGCCGCCAAGCTGGTCCCGAGCACTGCGAAGAAGGCCAAGGTGGTCCTGAAGGGCGAACTGACCAAGAAGTTCGTGCTCAAGGGCGTTGCGGCGACCGCTGGTGCCAAGGCGGCAATCGAGGCTGCCGGCGGCAGCGTGCAGGAGTAACACGCAAATGGCGCAGGCGGGCATGGGGCAACTCGGCGGCGGGCTTGGCAAGTTCACGGAACTTCGCCAGCGTCTGTTGTTCGTTATCGGCGCATTGATCGTCTACCGCATCGGTTGCTATGTGCCGGTGCCGGGGGTCAATCCCGAAGCCATGCTGGCGCTGATGCAGGCGCAGGGCGGCGGTATCGTGGACATGTTCAACATGTTCTCGGGCGGCGCCCTGCACCGTTTCAGCATCTTTGCGTTGAACGTGATGCCGTACATCTCGGCATCGATCGTGATCCAGCTAGCCACGCACATCTTCCCGTCGTTCAAAGCGATGCAGAAGGAAGGTGAGTCCGGCCGGCGCAAGATCACGCAGTATTCCCGTATCGGTGCAGTCTTGCTGGCCGTCGTGCAGGGCGGCAGTATTGCCCTGGCGCTGCAGCATCAGACGGCGCCAGGTGGCGCGCCGGTGGTCTACGCGCCCGGCATGGGCTTCGTGCTCACGGCGGTGATTGCGTTGACTGCGGGCACCATCTTCTTAATGTGGGTGGGCGAACAGGTCACCGAGCGTGGTATCGGCAATGGCGTGTCGCTGATTATCTTCGCTGGCATCGTCGCCGGCTTGCCGGCAGCGGCGATCCATACCTTGGAAGCCTACCGCGATGGCAACATGAGCTTCATCTCGCTGTTGCTGATCGTGCTGACCATTCTGGCTTTCACCTTGTTCGTGGTGTTCGTCGAGCGCGGGCAACGCCGGATCACGGTCAATTACGCACGACGCCAAGGCGGTCGCAATGCGTACATGAACCAGACTTCGTTCCTGCCGCTCAAGTTGAATATGGCTGGCGTGATCCCGCCGATCTTCGCCTCCAGCATCCTTGCCTTCCCCGCGACGTTGTCGATGTGGTCGGGTCAGGCCGCTTCCAGCACCACTTTCGGCACGGTGTTGCAGCGCGTCGCCAACGCGCTTGGCCCAGGCGAGCCTGTGCACATGATCGTGTTCGCTGCGTTGATCATCGGTTTCGCGTTCTTTTACACGGCATTGGTGTTCAACTCGCAGGAAACGGCGGACAACCTGAAGAAGTCCGGCGCACTGATTCCTGGCATCCGTCCGGGCAAGGCCACCGCCGACTACGTCGATTCCGTCTTGACTCGGTTGACTGCGGCGGGCTCGCTGTACTTGGTAATCGTGTGTCTGCTGCCTGAAGTGATGCGTGCCCAATTCGGCACCACTTTCCACTTCGGCGGCACCTCGCTCCTGATTGCTGTCGTGGTGGTGATGGACTTCATCGCGCAGATTCAGGCGCACTTGATGTCGCACCAATACGAAAGCCTTTTGAAAGTTCAGTACCTCGTCCAGGTTGAGGAGTAATCGCCATGACGTTGCATCTGAATGATCTGAAGCCGGCCGACGGCGCCCGGACCGAACGCACCCGCGTCGGTCGTGGCATCGGTTCGGGCTTGGGTAAGACCTGCGGCCGCGGCCACAAAGGCTCGTTCGCACGTAAGGGTGGCGGCAAGATCAAGGCTGGCTTCGAAGGCGGCCAGACCCCTATGCAGCGCCGTCTGCCGAAGATCGGCTTCCGCTCCAAGCTGGCCAAGGACACGGCCGAAGTGCTGTCCTACCAGCTCGATAATCTGCCGGAAGGCGAGATCGATTTCGCCGCGCTGCGCGCCGCCAAGCTGGTCCCGAGCACTGCGAAGAAGGCCAAGGTGGTCCTGAAGGGCGAACTGACCAAGAAGTTCGTGCTCAAGGGCGTTGCGGCGACCGCTGGTGCCAAGGCGGCAATCGAGGCTGCCGGCGGCAGCGTGCAGGAGTAACACGCAAATGGCGCAGGCGGGCATGGGGCAACTCGGCGGCGGGCTTGGCAAGTTCACGGAACTTCGCCAGCGTCTGTTGTTCGTTATCGGCGCATTGATCGTCTACCGCATCGGTTGCTATGTGCCGGTGCCGGGGGTCAATCCCGAAGCCATGCTGGCGCTGATGCAGGCGCAGGGCGGCGGTATCGTGGACATGTTCAACATGTTCTCGGGCGGCGCCCTGCACCGTTTCAGCATCTTTGCGTTGAACGTGATGCCGTACATCTCGGCATCGATCGTGATCCAGCTAGCCACGCACATCTTCCCGTCGTTCAAAGCGATGCAGAAGGAAGGTGAGTCCGGCCGGCGCAAGATCACGCAGTATTCCCGTATCGGTGCAGTCTTGCTGGCCGTCGTGCAGGGCGGCAGTATTGCCCTGGCGCTGCAGCATCAGACGGCGCCAGGTGGCGCGCCGGTGGTCTACGCGCCCGGCATGGGCTTCGTGCTCACGGCGGTGATTGCGTTGACTGCGGGCACCATCTTCTTAATGTGGGTGGGCGAACAGGTCACCGAGCGTGGTATCGGCAATGGCGTGTCGCTGATTATCTTCGCTGGCATCGTCGCCGGCTTGCCGGCAGCGGCGATCCATACCTTGGAAGCCTACCGCGATGGCAACATGAGCTTCATCTCGCTGTTGCTGATCGTGCTGACCATTCTGGCTTTCACCTTGTTCGTGGTGTTCGTCGAGCGCGGGCAACGCCGGATCACGGTCAATTACGCACGACGCCAAGGCGGTCGCAATGCGTACATGAACCAGACTTCGTTCCTGCCGCTCAAGTTGAATATGGCTGGCGTGATCCCGCCGATCTTCGCCTCCAGCATCCTTGCCTTCCCCGCGACGTTGTCGATGTGGTCGGGTCAGGCCGCTTCCAGCACCACTTTCGGCACGGTGTTGCAGCGCGTCGCCAACGCGCTTGGCCCAGGCGAGCCTGTGCACATGATCGTGTTCGCTGCGTTGATCATCGGTTTCGCGTTCTTTTACACGGCATTGGTGTTCAACTCGCAGGAAACGGCGGACAACCTGAAGAAGTCCGGCGCACTGATTCCTGGCATCCGTCCGGGCAAGGCCACCGCCGACTACGTCGATTCCGTCTTGACTCGGTTGACTGCGGCGGGCTCGCTGTACTTGGTAATCGTGTGTCTGCTGCCTGAAGTGATGCGTGCCCAATTCGGCACCACTTTCCACTTCGGCGGCACCTCGCTCCTGATTGCTGTCGTGGTGGTGATGGACTTCATCGCGCAGATTCAGGCGCACTTGATGTCGCACCAATACGAAAGCCTTTTGAAAAAGGCCAACCTGAAAGGTGGCGCGCGCGGTGGCGGTTTTGCCCGCGGGTGATTGCTATACTGTTTGAATCCTTCCGCGAAGAGGCTCCATTTCCTGGAGTGCTCTTGCGACTTGAAGGGCGGCCCGTGCAGCGGTCTCGTGCGCGGGTGAGATATCGTGGTCCTGCGCTGGAGTCGCGCGGGCGGTGGGCAGCAACTTGCGTGCCCGCCAACGATGTCCGGCGCCGGAGCATGGGCACACTCCCCATGCCGGGCTTGCGGAACCGAAACGTTCCACGGGCTTCCATGTAACCCGAGACCTTGCTAGACTTACAAGTTCACTTTTTGATCCATCCTGCCGGATAGTGCCATGCTGCGCTGTCGGGCCATCACTCAGTTGGAGAACCGCGTCATGGCGCGTATTGCAGGCGTCAACCTGCCAGCCCAGAAGCACGTCTGGGTCGGGTTGCAAAGCATCTACGGCATCGGCCGTACCCGTTCGAAGAAAGTCTGCGAAGCCGCAGGCGTGACCTCGGCCACCAAGATCCGCGATCTGTCCGAGCCGGAAATCGAGCGCTTGCGCCTCGAAGTCGGCAAGTACATCGTCGAAGGCGATCTGCGTCGTGAAATCGGCATCGCGATCAAGCGATTGATGGACCTGGGCTGCTACCGCGGCCTGCGTCATCGTCGTGGCCTGCCCCTGCGCGGTCAGCGCACCCGGACCAACGCCCGCACCCGTAAGGGTCCGCGCAAGGCGATCAAGAAGTAAGGGACAGACATGGCTAAGCCCGCAGCAGCAAAGACCAAGAAAAAGATCAAGCGCGTCGTCACCGATGGCGTCGCCCACGTCCACGCATCGTTCAACAACACCATCGTGACCATCACGGATCGGCAGGGCAATGCATTGTCCTGGGCGACCTCCGGTGGTGCCGGTTTCCGCGGTTCGCGCAAGTCCACGCCGTTCGCGGCGCAGGTGGCCGCCGAAAAAGCCGGGCGTGCCGCGCTCGACTACGGCGTGAAGTCGCTGGAAGTGCGCATCAAGGGCCCGGGTCCGGGTCGCGAGTCCGCCGTCCGTTCGTTGAACAACGTCGGATACAAGATCACCAACATCATCGACGTGACGCCAATCCCGCATAACGGGTGCCGTCCGCCGAAGAAGCGTCGCGTCTAAAGGAGCGATAAGAAATGGCTCGTTATATCGGTCCTACCTGTAAGCTCGCGCGCCGTGAAGGCGCCGATCTTTCCCTCAAGAGCCCAGCGCGTGCGCTGGATTCCAAGTGCAAGCTCGAGCAGAAGCCGGGCCAGCACGGCGCGACCGCGCGCAAGGGCAAGCTGTCCGACTACGCCACCCAGCTGCGCGAAAAGCAGAAGGTCAAGCGTATCTACGGTCTGCTGGAGCGTCAGTTCCGCAACTACTACAAGAAGGCCTCGACCAAGAAGGGCAACACCGGCGAGAACCTGCTGCAGTTGCTGGAAACCCGTCTGGACAACGTCGTCTATCGCATGGGCTTCGCCGTGACTCGCCCTGCTGCGCGTCAGTTGGTGTCGCACCGCGGTGTGTTGGTCAACGGCAAGTCGGTGAATCTGGCCTCGTACCAGGTCAAGGCTGGCGACGCGATCGCGCTGTCGGAAAAGGCACAGAAGCAGCTTCGTGTGCAGGAAGCGCTAGGCGTTGCCGAAACGCACGATCTGAACCCGTCTTGGGTCGAAGTCGATTCGAAGAAGTTCAGCGGCATCTTCAAGGCCGTACCGGATCGTGCGGATTTGCCTGCCGACATCAACGAAGCGCTGATCGTCGAGTTGTATTCGAAGTAATCACATTGGAGAGCTTCCGGTGACGGAAGCTCGTCAGGAGAACCCGCAACATGACGGTTACCGCCAACCAGGTCTTGCGTCCGCGTGGGCCGCAGATCGAACGCCTTACCGACAACCGTGCCAAGGTCGTTATCGAGCCTTTGGAGCGCGGTTACGGGCATACGTTGGGCAATGCCCTGCGTCGCGTGCTGCTGTCCTCGATTCCCGGCTTCGCGATCACCGAAGTCGAGATCGACGGCGTGCTGCACGAGTACACCACGGTCGAAGGATTGCAGGAGGACGTGTTGGAAGTCCTGCTCAACCTCAAGGACGTGGCCATCCGGATGCATACCGGTGACAGCGCCACCTTGTCGCTGTCCAAGCAGGGGCCGGGTACGGTCACTGCCACCGACATCAAGACCGACCATAACGTCGAGATCCTCAACAACGATCATGTGATCTGCCACCTGACCAAGGACACGGCGCTCAACATGCGTCTGAAGATCGAGCGTGGCTTCGGTTACCAGCCTGCCGCCGCGCGTCGCCGTCCGGACGAAGAAACCCGCACCATCGGCCGCCTGGTCCTGGATGCGTCGTTCTCGCCCGTGCGTCGCGTTGCCTACGCCGTCGAGTCCGCGCGTGTGGAACAGCGTACCGACTTGGACAAGCTGGTGCTGGACATCGAAACCAATGGCACGATCGATGCCGAGGAAGCCGTGCGGACCGCCGCCGATATCCTCAGTGATCAGTTGTCTGTCTTCGGCGACTTTACCCATCGCGACCGCGGTGCGGCCAAGCCGGCGAGCAACGGTGTCGATCCAGTGCTGTTGCGCCCGATCGACGATCTGGAGCTCACGGTGCGTTCGGCCAACTGCCTGAAGGCCGAGAGCATTTACTACATCGGCGATCTGATCCAGAAAACCGAAGTGGAATTGCTCAAGACCCCGAATCTTGGCAAGAAGTCCCTCACCGAGATCAAGGAAGTGCTGGCGCAGCGCGGCCTATCGCTGGGGATGAAGCTGGAAAACTGGCCGCCTGCTGGCGTCGCTCAGCACGGCATGCTCGGCTGAGTCACTCGGATCCGGACCGTTGTCGCAAGGCAGCGGTCTTGGTCCAGATGGATAGAGCGACGGGAGAGGTGATGCCGCGCGATGTGGCGACCCTGCGCCGTCGCATGCGTATCACGCCTTGTGACACTGCAGTACTCCGCCGACAGGTCGCCATGCCTGCGGCGTCGCTCGGTCAAGGACGGCCGGCTCGGACCATCCGCAGTCCATTTTTCACGCCAGGATGGCGACAGCGATCTCCAACAGCTTCAATCTTTCATAGGAATCCAAGCCCATGCGTCACCAGAAATCCGGTCGCAAGTTCAGCCGCACCAGCGCACATCGCCAGGCGATGTTCTCCAACATGGCGGCGTCCTTGTTCAAGCACGAGTTGATCAAGACCACCCTTCCCAAGGCCAAGGAACTGCGCCGTGTCGCCGAGCCATTGATCACCATCGCCAAGGTCGATGGCGTTGCCAATCGCCGTTTGGCCTTCGCGCGTCTGCGCGACAAGGAAGCGGTGGGCAAGCTGTTCGTCGAGCTGGGCCCGCGTTACCAGTCGCGTCCGGGCGGCTACTTGCGCATCCTCAAGTGCGGTTTCCGCGCCGGTGATAATGCGCCGATGGCGTATGTCGAACTGGTCGATCGCCCGCTCGTGGCCGAGGCTGTCGCCGAGTAAGTCTGTTTACCACGGCAGTAGCAAAAAGCCCGGCATGTCCGGGCTTTTTTGTGTGTGTGCGTACGTGTCTGGCCTAGCAGAAGGCGTTGTGAGTCGTCACGCCAGCTATTCCCACCGATGGATGGCGCATGGTAGGCGAGTGGATGGGGGATAATGATCGAATCGTCGTTGCGAGTCCGATTCCAATGAACCTGTTCCGTTGGCGTTTCCGTGCACAGTTTTTGCTCGGTTTCCTGGTCTGCGCCGCATTGCTTGGTTATGCGATTTTTGTGCAGTTGCAACTGGGCATCGAGCCGTGTCCGTTGTGCATCTTCCAACGGATTGCGTTTGCTGCGCTGGGTCTGTTGTTCCTGATCGGTGCATTGCACGGACCGGTGCGCAGCGCGGGGCGCAAGGTCTACGGTGTGCTGGCATTCCTGGCGGCGGGCGTAGGGGCGGGCATCGCCGCTAAACATGTCTACGTGCAGGTATTTCCCGATCCGATGGCATCGTGTGGCGCGCCGCTGAGCTTTCTGCGGCAGACGCTGGGGCCGTTCGAGGTGATGCGTCGGGTGCTGACCGGCACTGGTGATTGCGGCAAGATCGATTGGCGCTTCCTGGGCCTGTCGATGCCGATGTGGTGCCTGATCTGTTTTGTGGTGTTGGGTGTGTTCGCGTTGTATGCAGGCTTCAAGACCAGGCGGCGCTCGCTGCATTGAGAGTCTGCAGGTGGGGCATTGAGCGTGCGCGGTAGTCGCTGTCGCGATGTCCGTTGATGTCGCATCGGTGGCGTCGGCCTCCGGGCAGTCGCTTACGATTCCGATCCATCGTCTGCAGGCCAGGAGCAAATTGTGCTCCCGGCGCTGTAGCGGCACGTTCCTGGATGTGCCTGATGCCTTTTCTCCGCCTTCCCGCCAGGCCGGCCCGACTCGGGGGCGGCCTGGTGGTCTGCGGCCTGTTTAGAAATCCTGCTGCAGGCTCAGGTAGACGCCACGGCGCGGCGCCCATTGCGGTGCGAAGACGCCGATGCCGCCGCCGTCGCGTAGCTGATAGTGGCGGTCGAGCACGTTGAGGACGGCCAACTGCGCATGCAGCGGATGGCTGCTGCCAAGGCCGAAGTCGTGCCCGGCGCTGAGGTTCAGCTGGAAGTACGACGCGATCGCGCCGCCGTTGGGTACGCCGTTGGCGTCGGTGCGCAAGCCAGTGCCGAACAGGTAGTTCGCGCCGATCCGGCTATCGTCGGCCAGGGCATAGGTGATGCCGCCGGAAGACGTCAGCTTCTGGTCGTGGTCGAGGTGGATCCAGTGGTCGTACACATAGGCCAGCGCATCCGGATCGAAGTTGTACAGACTGGTCATCACCTGCTTGCCCATCGCCTTGCTGTAGGCCGCGTTGAAGTAGGCGTTGACCGGGCCATTGCTGTAGTCGGCGCTGAATTCGGCGCCACGGATACGGCCGTAGCGGTAGTTGAAGGTGGAATAGACGTAGGCGGCGCCGAACTGGCCTTCGTCCTGCAAGCGATCGACTTTGCGGTAATAGGTGTCCAGGCCCAGGGTGAGGTGGTCGCCAACGGCCTGCGAGATTCCCAGGTCGAAGTAGTTGCTGCGCTCGCTCAGGGGCGTGGTCGGGCCGCCTGCGGCCGATTGCTGATTGGTGGTGCCGTCGTACAAGGCGATGTCGCTGGTGGAGATCAGCTCGCTGGCTGGCGGGGTGAAGTAGCGTGCATAGCCGGCATGCAGGGTGGTGCTGTCGCTGGCATGCCAGACCACGCCCAGGCGCGGGCTGAGCTGGCCCTCGGTGATGCCGAAGGCTTTGTAGCGATCGCCGCGCACGCCGTAGTTGATGGTCCAGGCATCGCTGGGCTGCCACTCGTCCTGCAGGTAGACCGCATAGGTGCTGGCGCGGAAGCGGCTGGCATCGGGAATGAACAGCGGCACATCGCTGCTCTGGCTGCCGTCGTCGTTGGCCGGGAAGACGTAGGCGTTATTGCTGGCGATGGCGTGTTCGAAATTGCCGTACACGCCATAGCGCAGGGTGTGCGTTCCGCCCCACGGGGTGGAGAAATCGGCTTGTACGGTGTTGGCGCGGTTGCTGCGCTGGACCTGCGAGGCGACACCGTTGAAGATCAGGTCGCCGGCGATGTCGGGGGAGAACGCGACGCTGCTGTAGCGTTGACCGGCCGACAACTGATAGTTGGTGGTGCCTAGCTCACCCTGCAACACCAGGTTGCCGAAGCGGGTGTTCTCGCGTTGCTTCTCGTTGAGTTGCGAGGAATCGAAGTCGCTGTTGCCCAGATAGGTGAACGCGGGCGTTTGCCCCGGGTTATTGGGGATCTGGAAGCGGTTGTTGGCGTAGCCGACCATCAGGCTGAGCCGGGTGTTTTCGTTGGCTGGGTGTTTTCGTTGATCAGGTAGCCGAGATCGGCGAAGGCTTTGCCCTGGTGGGTTTTGTCGTGGTACGGATTGCTGCTATCGGTCGGGTTTTCCAGGCCGATGCGGTTTTGCAGGTAGTTGCCGCTGCCGAACCAGCTGAGACGACCTTCGCTGCCCCACCAGGAGGCATTGGGGTTGAGTGTGCCGTAAGAGCCGGCGGTGATGCCGACGCTGCCGCCGTTACCCAGTTCAACGCCGTTTTTCGTGGTGATGTCGATGACCGCAGCGGTGCGGTCGCCGAACTGCGCCGGCAGTGCGCCGTCGAGTAGGCGGATGTTCTTGATCGTGCGCGGGTCCAGACTCTGGCCGAAGCCGGAGATGGATTCGGGAATCATCACGCCATTGATGCGGTATTGCAGATTGGCGTGGTCGCCGCGCACGTGGATGCCGCCATAGGAGTCCTGGACTACGCCCGGCGCCTGCAGTAGCACCTGGTTGAGCGGCGTGGAGGCGCCCAGCGGCAGGCGGTCGATATCCTCGGCGGTGATCGCGTATTGGCTGCTGCCGATGTCCGGCGATAGCGCGTTGCGCGCGGCTTCGAGTTTGGCGGTGACGGTGACTGGGTCCAGGTCGACAGCCGTGTTGGAGGCGTCGGCAGCGAGGGTGAGTCCCGGGGTAGCCAGTAGGACCAGGGCAATAGCAGTGGTGAGAGCGCGGGGTGTCATGACAAGGCGAGCCAGAGAGAAAGTAAAGATATGTTACTAGATAACATTCAATGTTCGGGGCGCCGTTCGCGTCAGTCGGAAGTCATGGCGGTGAAGGTTGCGTTACTCGCCATTCAGATCAGTGCCGATTTCGTCGTGTTCCGGCGCGTGTCGCGCTATGCGTCGCGCTCTGGCTCTGCGAACATCGCAAGCTTCCAAGGAGACCTTTCATGACGCTGTCCGCCTCCGTCCCTTTTTCCGAATCCGCCACATCGTCTTGGTCGCCCGCGAGTTGGCGTGGCAAACCTGCGCTGCAGATGCCGGTGTATCCGGATCAGCAGGCACTGGAACAGACGCTTGGGGAGCTGCGCGAATTGCCGCCGCTAGTGACCTCGTGGGAGATCTTTGCGTTGAAAAAACAGTTGGCCGAGGCGCAGGAAGGTAAGCGTTTCCTACTGCAGGGCGGCGATTGCGCGGAGAACTTCAGCGACTGTGCCCCCAGCACCATCTCCAATCGGCTCAAGGTGCTGCTGCAGATGAGTCTGGTGTTGGTACATGGTCTGCGCCTGCCGGTGGTGCGCGTCGGTCGTTACGCTGGCCAGTATGCCAAGCCACGTTCGGCCGACATGGAGACCCGCGATGGCGTGAGCCTGCCCAGTTATCGTGGTGATGTGGTCAATGCGCCGGAATTCACCGCGCAGGCGCGCGTACCGGACCCGCGACGCATGATCACCGCGCATTCCCGCTCGGCGATGACGATGAACTTCGTGCGTGCGCTGATCGATGGCGGTTTCGCCGACTTGCACCATCCCGAGTACTGGAATCTGAATTGGGTGGGTTACTCGCCGCTGGCCGACGACTACCAAAAGATGGTGGCCTCGATTGGCGATGCGGTGCGCTTCATGGAAACGCTGTCGGGCGCGCAGCTATACAATCTCAATCGGGTCGATTTCTACACCTCGCACGAGGCGTTGCTGCTGCCCTACGAAGAGGCGTTGACCCGCGAGGTGCCGCGGCAGTGGGGTTGGTTCAATCAGAGTACGCATTATCCCTGGATTGGTATGCGCACTGCGGCGCTGGATGGCGCGCATGTGGAATATTTTCGTGGCATCCGCAATCCGATTGCGATCAAGGTTGGGCCATCGGCGCAGCCGGATCAGTTGCTGCGCCTGATCGACGTGCTCAACCCGGAGGACGAGCCGGGCCGGCTGACCTTCATCCATCGTATGGGGGCAACGCAGATCGCCGAGAAGTTGCCGCCACTGTTGGAGGCCGTCTGTCGCGATGGCCGCCGCGTGTTGTGGGTGTGCGATGCGATGCACGGCAATACCGAGAGTACCAGTAACGGTTACAAGACCCGGCGCTACCAGAACGTGCTGGACGAGGTGGAACAGTCGTTCGACATCCATGCCGCGACGGGAACCCGTCTGGGAGGCGTGCATCTGGAATTGACCGGCGAAGATGTCACCGAGTGCATCGGCGGCGCCCGCGAACTGACCGAGCGCGACCTGGAACGCGCGTACCGCTCCAGCGTGGATCCGCGTCTGAACTACGAGCAGTCGCTGGAGATCGCGCTGGCGATCGTGCGCAAGCAGAACGGGCGCGGTTCACCGTCGCTGTCGGTCTGACTGTCGTTGTGGCATCGCGCAGAAAGGAGCGCCTCATAACGTCTGCGTTTCGATCCGGTTCCGTTGGCGGGCAGATACACGACAGATCCGCGTAGCGCTGATCCTGGGCTCCTCGCGTGGTGGTTCTCGCGGTGCATTGCTGGACACATGCACAGGCACGACGGATTGCGGCGCCCAGACTCCCTGGAGTTCACGGGCACTTGCAAGAAGGCTGATTGGGGACACTTGGCGCGTTTCGTGTGTAAATGGAGACAGCGCCAGCACTGCGTTTGCAGTCAGGTGATGGAGCGTCGTCGCCGTCGCACCAGGTCGCGTGCCAGGATGCCGACCACCGCGAGGTTGATCGCCAGCACGGCCCACGAGGCCCAGCCGTGATGCCGCACGATCGCGTAGACGTCGAACGGCAGGTAGATGGCGGCGGAGATGCAGCCCAGCAAGGAGGCCCATGCCTTGGCGCGCCACAGACCCCAGGCTTCGATGATATGCAGTGCGCCGTAGGCGAGCATGCCGGCGGCAGCCAGATGCACCGCGCCGGGGCTGATCATGTTCAACAGCGATGGCAGTGCGCCGTGATCCGGATCCAGGCTGAAGCGCACGATCAGCCAGTCCACCCCCGCGCGCAGCGGAAGTGGACCCAGTAGTTCCAGACCCGTGGCCGCCAGCACCGCGAGCAGACCTTTGCCGGCCTCCAGCAGTGCGATCACGTGCAGGCCCGGGTGCGCGTGTGGATCCGGGTTGTACGCTTTGTTGGCGGCCATGGGGTGGGGCGATCAGCCAGCGCGACCGGCGCGCTTGCGCTCGTTCTCGGTCAGGTGCTTCTTGCGCAGGCGGATCTCCTTCGGCGTGACTTCGACCAGTTCGTCGTCCTCGATGAAGTCCAGCGCCTGTTCCAGCGTGTACTTGATCGCCGGCGTCAGTTTGATCGCGTCGTCCTTGCCCGAGGCGCGCATGTTGGTCAGCGGTTTGGTCTTGATCGCGTTGACCGTCAGGTCGTTGTCCTTGGAGTGGATGCCGACCAGCTGGCCTTCGTACACGTTGTCGCCTTCGGCAGCGAACAGGCGGCCGCGTTCTTCCAGCGGTCCCAGCGCGTAGGCGGGCGTGGCGCCGGGGGCGTTGGCGATCATCACGCCGTTCTGGCGCTTGGCGATCGCGCCCTGTTCCTTCGGGCCGTAATGGTCAAACACGTGGAACAACAGGCCCGAGCCCTGGGTCAGGGTGCGGAACTCGTTCTGGAAGCCGATCAAGCCGCGCGCCGGAATCATGTAATCCAGGCGCACGCGGCCCTTGCCGTCGGGCTCCATGTTCTTCAGCTGACCCTTGCGGATCCCCAGCTTCTCCATCACGCCACCTTGGTGCTGCTCTTCGATGTCGACCACCAACTGTTCGACCGGCTCCATTAGCTTGCCATCGATTTCCTTGATGATCACTTCCGGGCGCGACACGGCCAGTTCGAAGCCTTCGCGGCGCATGTTTTCGATCAGCACCGACAGGTGCAGTTCGCCGCGGCCGGACACCAGGAATTTATCGGCGTCTTCGAGCTGTTGCACCTTCAGCGCCACGTTGTGCACGGTTTCGCGTTCCAGACGATCCTTGAGCTGGCGGCTGGTCAGGAACTTGCCTCCGGACAGATCCTTGTTGCCGGCGAATGGCGAATTGTTGACCTGGAAGGTCATCGAGATGGTCGGTTCGTCCACGGTCAGCGGTGGCAGCGCTTCAGGAGTATCGAGCGCGCACACGGTGTCGGAGATGGTCAGCTCCTGAATGCCGGAGATGGCGACGATGTCGCCGGCTTGCGCGCTGTCTTGCTCGATGCGCTCCAGGCCCAGGAAACCCAACACTTGCAGCACCTTGCCCTGACGCTTCTTACCTTCGCGGTCGATCACCGACACCGGCATGTTCTTCTTCAGTACGCCGCGCTGGATGCGGCCGATGCCGATCACGCCGACGAAATTGTTGTAGTCCAACTGGCTGATGCGCATCTGGAAAGGACCGTCCGGGTCCACTTCCGGTTTCGGCGCATGGCGCATGATCGCTTCGTACAGCGGGGTCATGTCGCCGTCGCGCACGGAGTCTTCCAGGCCGGCATAACCGTTCAGCGCCGAGGTGTAGACGATGGGGAAGTCCAACTGCTCGTTGGTCGCGCCGAGCTTGTCGAACAGGTCGAACACCTGATCGATCACCCAGTCCGGACGCGCACCGGGGCGGTCGATCTTGTTGACCACCACGATCGGCTTGAAGCCCATCGCGAATGCCTTCTGCGTCACGAAGCGGGTCTGTGGCATCGGCCCGTCCATCGCATCGACCAGGATCAGCACCGTGTCCACCATCGACAGTACGCGCTCCACTTCGCCGCCGAAGTCGGCGTGTCCGGGAGTGTCGACGATGTTGATGCGGTTCTCGCGCCAGGTGATGGCGGTGTTCTTGGCCAGGATGGTGATGCCGCGTTCCTTTTCCTGGTCGTTGCTGTCCATCACCCGCTCGGCTAGCACCGTGCGCTCGGACAGTGTGCCGGACTGCTTCAGCAGGCAGTCGACGAGGGTGGTCTTGCCATGGTCGACGTGGGCGACGATGGCGATATTGCGGAGATTTTCGATGGACATGCGAAAGGGGGCCAGCCGGCGCCAGGAATGAAGAGAGTAAGCTCGCTAGTATACCTGCATCTGGTCGTGGCTGCCGGTATGTTGCGGCGGTGGCCGAGCGAGTGCGTTCGTGCGGTGATCGTCAAGGTGGGGCAGAGCCCGAACGGACTGGCGTGTATCCCTATGCCTCCTTCATGACGCCCCCGTTTCCTAGAGGAACCCCATGTCTCTGATTGCCCATTTCGACACCGCCCGCGGCACGATCAAGATCGAGTTGTATCCCGACAAGGCGCCGCTGACCGTGGCCAACTTCGTCAACCTGGCCAAGCGCGGCTTCTACAACGGGCTGAGTTTCCATCGCGTGATCGCCGACTTCATGATCCAGGGCGGTTGCCCGGAAGGTTCCGGTCGCGGCGGCCCGGGCTACCGTTTCGAGGACGAGACCGACAACGGTGTGCGCCACGACCGCGGCGTGTTGTCGATGGCCAACGCTGGCCCCAGCACCAATGGTAGCCAGTTCTTCATTACCCACGTCGCCACGCCGTGGTTGGATGGCAGGCACACCGTGTTCGGCAAGGTGATCGAGGGTCTAGAGGTCGTGGATAGCGTCGCTCAGGGCGACGCGATCAACACGATCACCATCGAAGGCGATGCCGAGGCGGTGCTGGCGGCCAAGGCCGACCGTGTCGCCGAGTGGAACCGTCTGCTCAGCGCTTGATCCTTGCGGGCCGCGCGGCCAGCCCCGTGGCCGGTCGCGTCGGGCCCGCGTGTTACGCATGCGCCCGGTCGCCGCGTCGTCGCTGTGCCAGATAGTGACGGCGTGTCGATCCCGGCGTTTGGCCTGCACGCGTTCGAACATGGCGCCAACACAGCGTCGAGCGTGTGGCTGCCGCCCTTGCTTTATCCCGGTCTCCTGACCAAATTCGTCTCACTCTTTACTTAGCAGAGGAACCCCCATGAAAGCACCCGTCCGTGTTGCCGTGACCGGCGCTGCCGGCCAGATCGGCTATGCCCTGCTGTTCCGCATCGCTTCCGGTGAAATGCTGGGCAAGGATCAGCCGGTGATCCTGCAGTTGCTCGAATTGCCCATGGAGAAGGCTCAGGCCGCGCTGAAGGGCGTGATGATGGAGCTGGAAGATTGCGCGTTCCCACTGCTGGCCGGCATGGTCGGCACCGACGATGCCGACGTCGCGTTCAAGGACGCCGACATCGCCCTGCTGGTGGGCGCGCGTCCGCGTGGTCCGGGCATGGAGCGCAAGGATCTGTTGCTGGAGAACGCGAAGATCTTCACCGCGCAGGGCGCGGCGTTGAACAAGGTCGCCAAGCGCAACGTCAAGGTGCTGGTGGTCGGCAATCCGGCCAACACCAATGCTTACATCGCCATGAAGTCGGCGCCCGACCTGAACCCGAAGAATTTCACCGCGATGCTGCGCCTGGACCACAACCGCGCGTTGAGCCAGCTCTCGACCAAGCTCGGCAAGCCGGTCGGTGGCATCGAGAAGCTGGTGGTGTGGGGCAATCACAGCCCGACCATGTACCCGGACTACCGCTTCGCCACCGCCGACGGCGCTTCCATTGCCGAGGTGATCAACGACCAGGCATGGAACGCTGGGACCTTCATTCCCACCGTGGGCAAGCGTGGCGCGGCGATCATCGAAGCACGCGGTTCGTCCTCGGCGGCCTCCGCCGCCAACGCCGCCATCGATCATGTGCGCGATTGGGTGCTGGGTAGCCATGGCAAGTGGGTGACCATGGGCGTGCCGTCCGATGGTTCCTACGGTATCCCGGAAGGGGTGATGTTTGGCTTCCCCGTGATCACCGCCAACGGCGAGTACACCTTGGTCAAGGATCTGCCGATTGACGCGTTCAGTCGCACCTACATCGACAAGACCCTGGCCGAACTGGAAGAAGAGCGCAGCGGCGTGGCCCATCTGCTGAGCTGATCGTTGTCGCGATGGTGAGGTCACGAAACGCCGGGCATTGCCCGGCGTTTCGCATTTTGAGACAGCGCGCACCGGACGCGTATGCCGTTGGTACGTGTCGCGGTCGCGAGCCGATGTGCTACGTTGCCAGCGCCATTTTTGAGGGGTACCGGATCATGCTCATGCCGTTACGTTGGATCGGCGTGCTGGCGCTTGCCAGTGCGTTGCCTGTCCTCGCTCATGCCGCCGATGCCGGTTATCGACAACCGCCCGAGCCGCTGTTGAGCGTGATGCGTGCACCGCTCAATCCCTCGCCGCGATTGGACCCGACCGGCACGACGCTGTTGCTTGTGCAGCGCCAGGCGTATCCGCCGATTGCCCGCGTCGCCGAGCCGTACCTCAAACTGGCGGGGGTGCGCGTGGAGCCCCGTACCCACAGCCGTCACGACATGTCCAGCGGCTACGGGATCCGCGCGTGTCTGGATGGCTTTAGCCTGGTCGATGTGGCCAGTGGTCGCCAGACCGCGGTGAACCTGCCTGCCGGTGCCTGTCCGGCGCAGCCGGTGTGGTCGCCGGATGGCCGCCGCTTCGCTTTCAACAACACCGCCGCCGACCGTGTCGAACTGTGGGTGGGCGATGTCGCCAGCGGCGCCGTGCATCGCATCGATGGTGTGCAGCTCAATCCAGTGCTGGGTGGCGAAATCCAGTGGCTCGGTGGCAGTCAGGCGCTGCTGGTGCTGACAGTGCCGCAGGATCTTGGGCCGGCGCCGGTCAAGGCGGCGGTGCCGCCGGGGCCGGAGGTGAAGGAGACGAGCCGTGGCAAGGGCGAGAGCAGCACCTACGAGGCGCGCGACACGCTCTCCAGTCCAGAGGACGAAGCGCAGTTCACGTATTACGCGACCTCGCAACTGATGACCGTCGATGTGGCCAGCGGGCAACAGCGCAAGGTCGGTGTCCCGGCGTTGTATTCGGTGGTCGATGGCGCGCCGGACGGTCGCCACGTGCTCGTGCAGCGCCTGCAGCGCCCTTATTCCTATGTCACCACCTATGGCCGGTTTGCGCATGACGTGGCGGTGATGGATCTGGCCGACGGCAGCGAACGGGTGCTGGCGCAGTTGCCGGTGGCCGATCGGGTGCCGGTGCAAGGCGTGCCGATCGGGCCGCGCGCGTATTCCTGGCGTGCCAACCAGCCGGCCACCCTGGTCTGGGCCGAGGCCCTGGATGGTGGCGATTGGAAGGCCACTGTGCCAGCGCGCGACAAGCTGTTGACCCTGTCGGCACCGTTTACCGGCAAGCCGCGCGAATTGGCGCGGGTGACCCAGCGCTATGCCGGTTTGAGCTGGTTCGCACAGGGCGGGCAGGCGCTGCTGGACGAAGTCGATCAGAACCGCCACTGGCGCCGCACCACGCTGTTGGATACCGACCATCCAGGTAGCGCCGGGCGGGTGTTGTTCGACCTGTCCATGGACGACTTGTACGCCGATCCCGGTAGCCCGGTCATGCGCCTGCTGGCGAATGGCGAGCGGGTCTTGCAGGAGGACCATGGTGCCCTGTTCCTGGAAGGGCAAGGCGCCACGCCGTCCGGTGATCGTCCGTTCCTGGATCGCTACGACTTGGCGACCGGCAAGACCCAACGTCTGTTCCGCAGCGATGCGAACGTGGACGAGATATTCGCTGGCTTTGCCGGTGACGACCCCACGCGGTTGCTGACCTGGCGGCAGTCCCCGGTGGATCCGCCGAACATCTATCTGCGCACGTTGGGCCAGCCACAACCGAACGCGGCCGCTGGCGAGGTGGCGTATGCCTCCAGCCTCGTGCCCGTCACCCATTTCCCCGACCCGACGCCGTTGGTGCGCCAGATCAAGAAGCAACTGGTGACGTATACCCGCAAGGATGGCGTGGAATTGTCCTTCACCCTGTATACGCCACCCGGCTACAAGGCGGGGACACGGTTGCCGGCGATCCTGTATGCCTATCCGCTGGATTATGCCGATGCTTCCAAGGCCGGTCAGGTGAGCGGTGCCGAGGCGCGTGATTTCACTCGCCTGCATTCCTACCAACTGTTGTTGCTGGCCGGCTACGCCATTATCGACGATGCCGCCTTTCCGATCGTTGGCGACCCCAAGAACGCCTATGACACCTACCTGCAGCAACTGGTGGAAAATGCCCAGGCTGCGGTGGACAAGGCGGTGGCGCTTGGAGTGGTGGACCGCGACCGGATCGGTGTGACCGGCCACAGCCATGGCGCGCTGATGACGGCCAACCTGCTGGCGCATACCGATCTGTTCCGTGCCGGCGTCGCCACCAGTGGCAGCTACAACAAGACCCTGACCCCGTTCGGTTTCCAGAGCGAGCGCCGCTCGTTCTGGACTGCGCCGCAGGTCTACGCGCAGGCCTCGGCGTTCTTCCACGCCGACAAGATTAATGAGCCGCTATTGATCGTGCATGGCATGGACGACGCCAACCCTGGCACCGAAACTACTCAGGCGCCACGCCTGTTCCAGGCGATCCGCGGCAACGGTGGTACCGCGCGATTGGTGCTGTTGCCGTTCGAGCCGCACTGGTACACCGCACGCGAGTCGAACGAGGACGTGGTGGCGGAAATGCTGGAATGGTTCGACCGCTACGTGAAGCATGCGCCGCCGCGAGCGGCGGCGGTCAAGACCAAGTAATCGTCCATCGGCATGGCACGGACGGCACTATTGCGCCGCTCCGCCCATGTCGTTCCCGCGCGGTCTTGCCGTTGGCTTGATAACGTGCGCGGCAACCCAATCCACCGGCCGCTGCCGCGTGCTCGCTCTTGACCTTGCTGGCGAAGATTCACCGCGCGCTGGACGGCTGAGGCGCGGTGGCGTCGCCGCGCACACCGCGCGCCGCCGTGCCTTGGTCAGCTCAGGCCTTCGGCCTGCAGTGCGGCTTGCACCTGCGGATCGGCGGACATCCGCTCGAAATGCAGTTGCAGGTTGGCGCCGAGCGGAATCTGCTGCGCGCGCGCCCAACGCATGGTGACGAACAGGTAGGCGTCGGCAACCGAGCGCTGCATGCTGCCCAGCCAGCTCTTCTGTTCCAGCGCTGTGTCCACGCGCGCGTACAGCGTGCGCACCCGCTCGCGCGCATGCTCCTGAGTACGTGCGATTGCCGCTGGGTCGTCCAGGTAACGGGTGCTGCCGAACAGAGGAGGGAAGGCCATATGCAGATCGGTGTTGAGGAACGCCAGCCAGCGTTGCACCTCGGCGCGTCCGCGTGGGCTGCCGTCACCGACCAAGTGCGCGTCGGGAGCTAGATCGGCGATGTAGTTGAGGATCGCCGAATTCTGGGTGAGGACCCAGTCGTCCACCTGCAGCGCCGGCACCGCGCCTGCGGGATTGAGGGCCAGATAGGCGGGTGCCTTCATCGCGGCGGCATCGAGCAGTTGCAGTTCGAACGGCAATCCCGCCCAGCGCAGGGCGATGTGATCGGCTAGCGAACAGGCGCCAGGCTTGGCATACAGTTTCATTGCAAGGACTCCACAAGGTGATCGGGAGGCAAGAGCCTACCCGCAGTGTGGGGTACTTGGCGATGACCGCACGCGTTGACGGTGAGGCCACAGAACCTGCGACCCGTGCAGCGTAAGCGCGCTGAAGACTCAGGACGCGTTGCGTGGCCGTAACTTCTGAACGCGGTAGAACGTATGGTCCCCGATGGTGGCGACCTGATAGGCATTGCGCCAATTGGGACTGGCGATCGCATTGGCGACGAAATGGCTGGCACCGGGCACGATTTCCTTGCGCCTGCCTTGCGGAAGCGCCCAGTTGCGCTCCGCAGCGAAGGCGACCTTGACCGCATCGGCCCAGGCGTCGTTGTTTTTCAGTTCGGTGCCTGGTTTCACCAGCGTCGGAGCGAACTGCTTGCGCGCAGTCACGACCTGACACATCGAATCCCCCCACAGGCCGCTGTCCAAGCGTCGCAGTGCGACTTCGGCGACGGCTTGCTGCCCGCGCAAGGTCTGATCGCGGGCTTCCAGATACACGGTGGTACTCAGGCACAACGAGTCGGCGGCAGGTTGCGGTAGCAGTTGCGATAGCCAGAGAATCCAGGCCAGTTTCATATTACTCCTTGCTCCGTATGGGTCGTCGCGGTGCTGCGCCGGATGGCGCGGCAAGCGAGACGACTTGGCGTCATGGGGAGGCGGCCTGTCACGTGCCGCCCGGGTGCCGGCGTCATCGAGAGTCCGGCGGATCCGCCAAGGTGGATGGCGGATCGGAAGTGGCGCGCACAATAGGGGCCGGTTCCCCAATCGCAACTGAACTATGGCGCTTGACAGAGGTCACCCTTCCTGGGTTTCCACAATGCCGCCGCGCCCAGCAGCGCGATGGCGGGTTGGAGCGCCGCGATGGGCTCAGGGGAATTGTCGACGTTGCATCACCATGGCGTACACCTTGACCACCGGATCGGCGTGTTCGCGCAGTTGCGCGAGCCGCTGGTCGCGATCCGGCCAGCGCTGCACTTGGTTGGCCACCACCTTGAGATCGCCGAACCAGGTGTCGTGGTCATGCGCGTAGTACGGGCCGGACAGCAGCGGCGCGAGCATGCCGATGCCACGCTCGCGCGCGGCGCTGGCGGGTGCGTACTCGAGATAACGCAGCAACTCGCGCAGGCGCGCGCGCTGCACGCGACCGCTATCGTCGTTGCTCGCAGTTTGCTGCAGCACACCGTGGTCGAGCTGATCGAGGAATTCCATCGACGCCTTTTCCACATCGGCATCGCTCCCGTGAACCGAGGGATCCAGCAATTGCATGCGAATGTTGTGGCCGGCCTGGCGGATCAGCGAGACCGCCTGATCGTTGAGTGACGGTGTGGCGGCTGGCGGTGCGTCCACGATGCGATCATCTGCCAGTTCGGCGACGAACATTTGCTCCAGCATCCAGTGGTTGCCCAGTACGCTGGCCGGGCAGCGGGTCTGCGCCAGATGTGCCGCAACATAGCCACGGTAGGCGCGTTGCAGCCGCTCGCGCAAGGCGGGGTCTTGCAGTTGTTGCAGCAGCAGCGGCATGTCGCCGGCGACGCTCAGTTCGGTGGCGGTGAAGCCGGGATCGTCGTTGCGAATGCGCTCGAACATGCGCACCAGGCTGCCGGCGAGCTGTACGTGTCCCGCACTCTCCAGCGGCGCACCGGCGAGGACCATCTTCAGTGCCGGGGCTACGTCGGTTTCGTGTTGCGCCGCGTCCACGCGTTTGGCTAGTGCTACCGCGCGTGCTGCGGCTTGCGGTGGCTGCAGCGCGGTGGCCAGCGCATACGTCGGCCTGGGGTCGTCCAGGTAGGCGGCATCGCAGTTGCCTGGTTGCGGTGCCGGCAGGCTAGCGAACAACGTTTCTGGTTGTGCGGGAGGAGCCAGTTGCGCCGCTCGCGTCTGCAGCGACAAACGGTCCAGTCCGGCAGTATTGGGCGGTTGCAGTTCGTCGCTGTGCTCTTCGCTGAAGTAGCCGACGCTGGCCAGACCGGGCAGACGCCGTTGTGCGCGCTCGGCAAGGAGGGAGGCTTGTTGTACCAGCTGTTGTGTTGCCGCAGCGCGGTTGTTGTCCGTGTTCGGTGGGATGTCCGGGGAGGCGGCGATGCGCAACAGCACGTCGGCCTGGAAGTCGGCTGGCAGTGCTTGCGCTGCGGCGAGGACGTCCCGCGCTGCAGGGCCTGGCACGCTGCCGCTGGCGGTGGGCGAGGCGGATGCTGGCGCAGGCATCTGCATTTTTTCGACGCTGGTGCGCTGGTGTGTTGCGGCGTTGTTCTGCGCGCTGTGTGCGGTTGCCGCGCGTTGCAGCAACGGCACGCTGGCCCCAGCGATCAGCAGCGCCAGCACCAGATAACGGGGACGGAGAACGGAATGCATCAGCGGATGCTCCTGGAAGGAATAGGATGGCTGCACGGCGCAGGGGCGCCGTGCAGTGTCGGGAAGCGACGCTCCCCGGCGCGACCAAGCAAAGGTCAGTGGTACAACGAGGTGTTGCGGTTCAAGTTGGCAGCGATCACGCCAAGCGGATCGTCGGTGATGATGCTGGTGAAGCCTGCGACCACCTGCGATCGGAAGTCTGGACGATCGTCCGCGATCTCATTGCCGAAGTACTTGGTGGTCGACAGGTAGTCGTCCAACGACGCACAGCAGGTACCGTTGGTGCGCACGTAATGGCGACCATCGTGGTTGCGGAAGCGGTACTCCGGCACTGGCGAGAATGCGCCGAGTGCATATCGTTGCGCTTGCTTATCGGCCAGTAATTCGGCGGTCGGGTCGCTACGGCGCGGCTGTTTGTTGCCGATCTCCAGCCAAGCGAAGCGGCCATGGTTCATGTTTTTTGCTTCGTTGATCCAGGCGTTGACGCGGCAGAACGGTATGTTGGGTGTGGTCGAGCCGCATAAACCGATGTAACCGCCGTCGGCGAGGTTATCCATGTCGCGTGCGTAGATGGTCGGCGCGAACCAAACGCCCTTGGTGTAGGTTTCGATGCTGTAGGGAGTCGCTGCCACCAGCGATGCGCTGAACTTCAGCACCACCTGGTTTTCCATGTGAAAGTTCTTGACGATGTCTGCCGCGCGCGAGACATCGTCCAAGGTCTTCAGGTCAAGCACCACGACCATGTGGTTGGCGCCATTTAAGACAGTATTCAACGCTGTTTCCAGCGCTGTTGGATGGAAGTGGGTAGGGGCAAAGAACCTGTCACGCAAGTACGCATAGTCAAAATCTTGGTTGTGCATGGTGCGGATGTCGGGGTCCCAGCCGACTGGATTGGTCGCCGGCTGGAAGATGTTGAAGTTTGGATTGTGGTCGATTACACGGCCAGCGTTCTGGTCGTGAAACAGCCAGAGTTGGCCGTCGGCATTCTGCTTGACGTCCAGTTCGATCGCTTCGATGTCGTGCCTGTAGGTATTGATGATCGAGCAGATGGAATTTTCCGGACAGCCTCGACGGATCACCCCGCGATGCGAGATCACGACGATATTGGGGCTGTGCACTTCAGGGGATGCATAGGGGTTCACCAGTACGTTGAGGATGAATTGCGGATTCCAGTCGTTTTCAGCCGATGCTAGGCCGGACAGCGCTGCCAAGGACACGAAGGCGAACGTCAAGCTGAGGGTTTTCAAGCAATTTCCGAGCAGTTTCATGAATTCTCTTCCGTTCAGTAGTGGATGGAATGAAGTGAAACAAGCACAACGCCGCCGCAATTGTTTGTGCATATGCGTCATCGTTTGTGGCGGATTGCTCTAAGCGACGGGCGTTGTTCTGATGTTGGATGTTGCATGCCGCCCGTCTGAGAAACGTTGCGCGCGGTCATTGCGCGGTGTCGTCAGCATTGCGGCAGATGCAGATGACAATCGCGTGTCGGTGACGTGCAGTGGGCGCTCCGTTCGTCGGTTGGAGCATGGATGCGCCACGCATGCGCGATGCGTGCGCAGTGGATTCAATACGTCACGTCGGCGGTATCACGCAGCGCGCGCTGGCCGGTGTCGTGTGTAGACATATGCATTGATCTGCCGCTGGCGATGTCATTGCCAGCGCGTTGGGGTACGGGCGCGTGCGTTGCGCAAGTTCGCGCCGGGCGATGTTCAATCGGATGCAATCGCCTGCATTGCATCAGGCCGCAGTGTTTGCTGCGATGAGAGCGCCCATGCCTGACGACGCCGCGCGTACGTGTTGCACGGCCATCGCCAGGATGTGGGTCGATTGGCTACCGTGTCGTGTCTGTCGCGTGCAGGTAGTGTTGGAGTGCCGACACTTCGTCGGTCTGTATCATGCTCACGCCGGAGTTGCGCAGCGCGCCCCAGACGCTGGCTGGATCGCGTAGTGCGCCTTGGTCGGTGTAGTGGGCCGACAGCCGCATTGGCCGGCCGCTGGCGATGTCGTTGGTCATCGTGTTGACGAACAGGCGTGCGTGCGGTGCCAGTTCGTGTTGGGCGATGCTCAGTACCGCGGGGTCGTCGAACATCAACTGCACAACGGTGGGTCGCAGCGCCGCAGCGCGGCGCAACGCCTGCTGCGGCGACAATGCGCAGTCGCGCTGCAAGTACAGTACTTGCACCGCGATGTCGGCTTTGCGCGCGCGTTGCAGGGCGGCCTCTGGTACGTCCAGCGGCACGTTCAACAACACATCGCGTTGCGCGCCAGCGGCCTCGACTTCATCCATGATCTGATCCAGTGACGCCGCTTTGACGTCCAGGTTCACCAGTACGTGGCCGTGCGCCAGGGCCAACGCTTGCGACAGCGTCGGTGGATGTCGCTCGGTCAGTGTGCTGGCGCTACCGCCGCCCTGGCTGCGCACGCGCAGTTCGGCGATGTGCGCCGCGTCCAGGTCGGCCACCGCGCCGTGGCCGTCGGTGGTGCGGTCCACGGTTGCGTCGTGCATCAGCACCAGTGCGCCGTCGCGGGTGGTGCGGACATCGATCTCGACCATGTCCACGTCATGCGCGATGCACGCGGCGATGCCGTCCAGCGTGTTCTCCGAGGCGAATTTCCAGCACGCACGGTGCGACACCACCAAGGCTTCGCCATGCGGGTCGCGCAGGCGATCGGGCAGGCTCGGCGTCGCGGCCATGGCCATCATCGGCAGCGAGATTGCCACGCTCATCAGGAGTTTGCGGCAGTGCATGTTCACCATCTCCAGGTCAGCGAGGCGTTGTAGTTGCGGCCGAAGATCGGTCGCGCGTAGATCGCATCGGAGGTGCCTTGTCCGGACAGCGTGTCCACGCGGGCGTTGCCTTCGGTCAGGCCGAGGTCGTTGCCGACGTTGGCCGCGTGCAGTTGCAGTTCCAGATGGTCGCTCAGTTGCGCGAACACGCCCAGGTCGTAGGTGGTGTAGGCGGGCAGGGCGGTGGCATTGGTGTAGTCGACGTAGCGTTGGCCCATGCGGTACGCGGTGGCCGATACTTGCAGCGGACGACCGGCGATGTCGAAGTACAAGGTCGGGCTGAGCGAGGCCATGAACTTGGGAATGCGCGCGATCTGCTTGCCGTCCAGGTTGCCGTAGCTGATGCCGGTGGTGGCATTGCTCAGGCCGCGCGTTTGCGGGTCTTGTAGCGTGACCGACCCGGTGATGCCGAACAGCGGCAATGGACGCCAGGTGAACTCCGATTCCAGACCCACGGTGCGGGTCTTGCCGACCAGTGCCAGGTTCTGCACCGCGCCTGCATCGTTGAGCACGATCGCGCTGATCGACAGCGCGTTGAAGCGGCTCCAGAAGCCTACGGTGGAGAACGAGAAGGTATCGCCGAAGCTGCCGCGCAGGCCAGCCTCGGCCTGGTCGATGTCGGTGACCGCCGCGTTCTGGGTCTGGTAGACGTTCTGCAACCGGGGCAGGCGTTGCGATTGGGTGTAGCGCGCGAACGTTTGCAATTGCGGGGTGAGCGCGAATTCGGCGCCGAGCGTCCACTGCGTGGCATGGCGGTGATCCGTGCGTGGGCTGAACGCACCGCTGAGGCCACCGACATTGTCATCGGCCAAGGTGGTCGCATCGCCCAGGTTGCGGGTGGTATTGGCGTACACGCCGCCGCCGGCGTTGTAGCGGGTGTAGCGCACGCCGGCATCCAGGCCGAGGCGGCCAAGGCGGAGCGAATCCCACAGGTACGGCGACAGGTAGGTGCCGTTGGCGAAGCCGCTGGTGACGCCGTTGCCATAGCGCACGAAGCCGTTCTGTGTGACCGAGCCGACCACGTTGCCCGCTGCGTCGTAGGCCAGCACATCCAGCCGCTGTGCGTTGTTCTGCAATGTGGTGAGCACGGTATTCTGCAGCCGGTCCTGTTCGTATTCGAAGTGCTGCACGTTGATGCCGGCAGTGAGGGTGTGCTTGCCCAGCGCCGATTCGTCGAACGCCTTGCTCAAGCGCAGATCGTCCGACAGCGTGCGCAGATGGGTGCGTGCGTTCCACAGCCCGCTTTCCAGCACCAGGCCGTCGGCTGCGGTGGGGTCGTAGGCGGCACCGTTGCGGTCGAGCACATAGCCGACCTGGGCGACGCGATTGCCGAACCCGTTGCGCGCGCGACCAAGCTGGGTGCCCAGATAGGCGTTCGCATCGTAAGGCGCCGCACCGGAAAACAGCGAGGTGTAGTCCACTTGCGCATCGACGAAGCGCATGCGGTTGTTCAACGTCACGCTATCGGTCAGGTTCCACTCCAGGTGCGTGCCGAGTTGTTTGACCTTGTTGTGGATGCCGTCGGCCAAGTCCAGGTTGCGCGCTTGCGTGGTGTTGCCGTTGAAGGTCAGCGCGGTGGTGTGGCGCAGGTCGTCGGACAGCAGCGTGCCGTCTAGCGGGTCGATTAGGGTGGACAGCGACTGCGAGGGATTGCGTGGGTCGGCGAGCGGGATCGGGTTGTAGAACGCGGTGTGGTCGTTGAGGTATTTGGCATCCACGTCCAGGACCGCGTCGTCCATCAGGAAGGTCAGGTTGCCGCGCAACTGGCCGCCCTGGTCGGCGGTGTAGCCGGTCCGGCGCAGGCCGTCGTCGCTGCGGTGGTAGCCGCCGATGCTGTACAGCACATTCTCGCTGAGTGGGCCTGAGCTGTAGGCATCCTCGCGGCGCAGGCCGTCGCTGCCGACGGTCATGCGCACCGCGCCTTCGGGCGTGGCGGTGCCATGGCGGGTGATGGCGTTGACCGTGCCGCCCGGTGCGTTGGTCGCGAACAGCGGCGAAGTGCCGCCGCGTACCACTTCCAGGCGCTCGGTCATCATGTCCAGCGCGAACAGCGTGTCGACGTTGAAGAAGCTTTCCTGCGGTTCGTCGAACAGGGTCATGCCGTCTTCCTGGTACTGCACGTAATACCAGCCACCGGCAGGCAAGCCGCGCACGTACAAGTTCTGCCCGCCGCCCTGCCCGCCGGAGGGCTCGGCCGAGAAGCCGGGCACCGCGCGCAGCATGTCCACGCTGCTGGTCGGCGTGGTGCGATCCAGTCGTTCCTTGGACAGCACGCTGATTGCGAACGGCGCGTCTTTCTGCGACTGGCCTTGCGGCGTGCCGGTGACCACGATCTGGTCCAGCGTGGTGGTGCTGTCGGCGGGCGGTGCTGCGGGTGCCGCCGGTGCTTCGGCATGCACGGCAGGAGCGGCGGAAAGAATGGATGCGAGCGCCAGGGCCAGCAGGCTCGGGTGCAGGTGAGTGGAATGCATGAAACCCCCATTGTAATGTGGATGGGGGTAATACTATTTACCATGTATGAAACTTGTATGTCGACATGCTAGCGTGGTTCGATTCGCGCTCTCGCCGTCTTGTCTAGCCTGTCCATGCTGCATCCCGATTTCCCGCCGCGCCTCAGCGCTGGCGGTCGCCAGTTGCTCGATCGTGTGTTCAAGACCGGGGTGCAGACGCAAGCGGCGTTGAGCCGGGATCTGGATGTGTCGCAGCCCACCGTGGCGCGCTTGCTGGGAGGCTTCGTCCAGGAGCGCATGGTCCTGCTCAGCGCTCGCGTTGCTGGCGGACCCGGCAATCCCAGCGTGGACGTGCGTCTGGCACCGGATTACGCCTATGCGTTCGGCATCGGCCTGATGGGCGACGTGGTGGCGCTGGCGCTGGTCGATTTCGCTGGTGGGGTGCGCGGCCAGCGGCGGATCGCGCTGGCGGATATGCGTCGCGCGTCGGTGCTGGCGCACTTGCTGCGGTTTCGCGCGGAACTTCTAGCCGAGACCGGGGTAGACCCGACGCGGATCGTCGGTGCAGGCATGGCGATTTCGGCATTCTTCAGCGGGCAAGGCCAACAGATGGTCGGGCCGCCAACGCTGGAGGATTGGACCCAGGTGGAACTGGCTCCGATTCTGGAAGAGGCGTTGGGTTACGCGGTCATCGTCGAGAACGATGGCGCGGCCGCGGCCGTGGCTGAGAGCCTGTACGGAGTCGGCCGGGACTGCCGCGATTTCGTCTATCTGCACCTGACCAACGGCTTTGGCGGCGGCATCATTGCCGATGGCCGTCTGTTCCGTGGCCATCGTGGCAATGCCGGCGAGTTCGGCGGCATCTGGACCGTTGGCGGGATGGCCTATCCGAACCTGGACGCGTTGCTGGCGTTGGTGCGCGCGGCAGGCCAGGACTACATGGGTGTCGAGCAGATGCTGGGCGCGATCGATGCTTACACGCCGGGCGTGGACGCCTGGTTGGACATGGCTGAGGCGCCGTTCGCGCAGTTGTGCGCGTACCTGGCCTACACCCTGGATCCGCAGGCCATCGTCATCGGGGGACGGCTACCGGCGGCGATCGGCACGCGCCTGATCGAGCGCATCCGCATCCCCCGTGCACCCAATCGACATCCGGATTACGCCTATGCGTTCGGCATCGGCCTGATGGGCGACGTGGTGGCGCTGGCGCTGGTCGATTTCGCTGGTGGGGTGCGCGGCCAGCGGCGGATCGCGCTGGCGGATATGCGTCGCGCGTCGGTGCTGGCGCACTTGCTGCGGTTTCGCGCGGAACTTCTAGCCGAGACCGGGGTAGACCCGACGCGGATCGTCGGTGCAGGCATGGCGATTTCGGCATTCTTCAGCGGGCAAGGCCAACAGATGGTCGGGCCGCCAACGCTGGAGGATTGGACCCAGGTGGAACTGGCTCCGATTCTGGAAGAGGCGTTGGGTTACGCGGTCATCGTCGAGAACGATGGCGCGGCCGCGGCCGTGGCTGAGAGCCTGTACGGAGTCGGCCGGGACTGCCGCGATTTCGTCTATCTGCACCTGACCAACGGCTTTGGCGGCGGCATCATTGCCGATGGCCGTCTGTTCCGTGGCCATCGTGGCAATGCCGGCGAGTTCGGCGGCATCTGGACCGTTGGCGGGATGGCCTATCCGAACCTGGACGCGTTGCTGGCGTTGGTGCGCGCGGCAGGCCAGGACTACATGGGTGTCGAGCAGATGCTGGGCGCGATCGATGCTTACACGCCGGGCGTGGACGCCTGGTTGGACATGGCTGAGGCGCCGTTCGCGCAGTTGTGCGCGTACCTGGCCTACACCCTGGATCCGCAGGCCATCGTCATCGGGGGACGGCTACCGGCGGCGATCGGCACGCGCCTGATCGAGCGCATCCGCATCCCCCGTGCACCCAATCGACATGGCCTGGCGCCACCGCTGCCGCAGGTGTGCATTGCGCGCACGGTCGGCGATGCGGTCACGCTCGGTGCGGCGCTTATGCCGCTGCAGCGCGCCTTTTTCGTCTGAGTCGCTTTCGTCTGAGTCGCTGGCCCGGCGCGCCGTGCATTGGCGTGTGGCCGCCATCGCCCGACACAGCGCCGATTGCTACAGGCGCGCCGCCAACCAACTGCCTTGGGCGATGGCACGTTTGGCGTCCAGCTCCGTTGCAAGGTCGGCGCCGCCGATCAGGTGCGGAGTGCATCCGGCGGCTAGCAGCGCTGTCTGCAGCTCACGCCGTGGTTCCTGGCCGGCGCAGACCACGACGGTGCCGACCTTCAGTAACTGCTCGATGTTGTTCACCCGGATCCGCAGGCCGGTGTCGTCCATGCCCAGATACTCGACCCCACCGAGCATGGTCACGCCCTTGGCCTTCAGTGCGGCGCGATGGATCCAGCCAGTGGTCTTGCCTAGCCGCGCACCGGGACGGCCCGGGCTGCGTTGCAACAGCCAGACGCTGCGCACCGGCGGTTCCGGGCTCGGCTTGCACAGTGCGCCGCGTCCCTCGAACTGCGGATCCACGCCCCATTCGGCCATCCAGCGCGCCGGGTCCAGTGCAGTCGATGCACCGGCATGTACGAGGAATGTGCCGACATCGAAACCGATGCCGCCGGCCCCGATGATCGCGACCTTGTCTGCCACCTGCACCTGTCCCCGCAGCACATCCAGATAGCTGACCACATGGGGGTGGTCGGCGCCGGGGAAATCCACCTTGCGCGGCACGATACCGGTGGCCAGCACGACTTCGTTGAAGCCGGCCAGCCGCGCTGCATCGGCGGCGGTGTGCAGACGCAGTTCGACCCCGGTGGTGTCCAGCCTATGGCGAAAGTAGCGCAGGGTCTCGTGGAATTCTTCCTTGCCGGGGATCCGCTTGGCCAGGTTGAACTGGCCGCCGATCTCGGCGGCGCTGTCGAACAGGGTGACGTGGTGTCCGCGTTCGGCGGCCACGGTGGCGCAGGCCAGGCCGGCCGGGCCTGCACCGACCACGGCGATGCGCTTGGGTGTGCGGGCCGGCACGTAGTTCAGTTCGGTTTCGGCGGCTGCACGCGGATTGACCAGGCAACTGGCGGTCTTGTTCTCGAACACGTGGTCCAGGCAAGCCTGGTTGCAGGCGATGCAGGTGTTGATCGCCTGCGCCTGACCGCGTTGGGCCTTGTTGACCCATTCCGGGTCGGCCAGCAGCGGCCGCGCCAGCGAGACCATGTCGGCGCCGCCGCTGGCGAGGATGCGTTCGGCCACGTCGGGCATATTGATACGGTTGGTCGCGATCAGCGGCACGCGCAGGTGCGGCTTGAGCTTGGCGGTGGCCGCGGCGAAGGCGGCGCGCGGTACCGAGGTGGAGATGGTCGGTATGCGTGCCTCGTGCCAGCCAATACCGGAGTTGATCAGGGTCGCGCCGGCCGCCTCGATGGCCTGGGCTTGCGTCACGATCTCCTGCCAATCGCTGCCGTTCTCGACCAGGTCCACCAGCGAGAGTCGATAGATGATGATGAAGTCCGGCCCGCAGGCGGCGCGGATGCGGCGCACGATGTCCACCGCGAAGCGCATGCGCCGGGCCGCGTCGCCGCCCCAGGCATCGTGGCGGCGGTTGCCGCGCGGTGCGAGGAATGTGTTGATCAGATAGCCTTCCGAGCCCATCACTTCGACGCCGTCGTAGCCGGCTTCGCGCGCCAGCCGCGCCGCGTGCGCATAGGCGTGGATCTGGCGCTCGACCCCGCGCTCGGACAGGGCACGCGGGGTGAATGGCGTGATCGGCGCCTTCAGTCGCGATGGTGCTACCGACAGCGGGTGATAGGCATAGCGCCCGGCATGCAGCAATTGCAGGCAGATCTTGGCCCCGTGCGCATGCACCGCAGCCGTCACCTGTCGATGCGGACGCACCTCCCAGGACCAGGACAGCTTGCTGCCAAAGGGCTTCAGCCAGCCAACGATGTTCGGTGCGAAACCGCCGGTGACGATCAGCCCGACACCGCCAGCGGCGCGTTCGGCGAAGTAGGCGGCCAGCTTCGGGAAGTCGCGGGCCCGATCCTCCAGCCCAGTGTGCATGGAACCCATCAGCACCCGGTTACGCAACTGCGTGAAGCCCAGATCGAGCGGGGCGAACAGATGCGGATAGGTGGCGGGGGAGGCGGGATGACCGGAGGTCGATGACATGGCGGAGATACGCTTGCGTATGGCCGGCAGGTTGCCTCGAAATCCCCGCTGCGGCAAGTGGGCGAGAGACGGATGGAGCGGCGGCGCTGTGTCTGCCGTCAGTCCCTATGCGTAGAGTCAGATCATCGGCCGCAATGGTTCTCTGCCGTGGCCAATGCCGCACCTACCGGGTTGCCGTGTTCACTCCCAGCCGGCCAGCGCCAACTTGCCGATGGTGCTCCCCGATTCCAAACGCCGATGTGCTTGACGCAGGTTGGTCGCGTTGATCGGGGTCAGGGTTTCGGTCAGCGTGGTGCGCAACGCACCGGCATCGACCAGGCTGGCCGTGCGCGCCAGAATGCGGTGTTGTTCGATCATGTCCGCCGTGCGAAAGCGTGGGCGCGCGAACATCATTTCCCAATGGATGCCGATGCACTTGGCTTTGTACGGATCGCCGATGTGCAGCGGTCCAGTCGGCTCGACGATCAGCCCGACGTGGCCCTGTGGCGCGATTAGCTCGCCCAACGCCTGCCAATAGCGGTCGGTGTCGGCCAGGTTCAGCGCCGCGTCCACTTGCTCGATGCCCAGCTCCTGCAACTGCGGTGCAAGCGGTTGGCGATGGTCGATCACGTGGTGCGCACCCAGTTGCAGGCACCAATCGCGGGTTTGGGCGCGCGAGGCGGTGGCGATCACATTGAAGCAGGCGTGCCGCGCCAATTGGATCGCGATCGAGCCGACTCCACCAGCGCCGCCGATCACGAGCAGGCATAGGCCGCGATTGCGCGCGTCGTCGAAGTCGAACGGCATGCGTTGGAACAGCAGTTCCCAGACGGTCAGCGTGGTCAGCGGCAGTGCCGCAGCCTGGGCGAAATCCAGCGTGGTCGGTTTGCGCGCGACGATGCGCGCATCGACCAACTGATATTGCGCATTGCTGCCGGCGCGGGTGATGTCGCCAGCGTAGTACACCTCGTCGCCGGGTTCGAAGCCCTCGGCATGTGGGCCGACCGATTCGACCACACCAGCGGCATCGTAGCCCAGCACCTTGGGCTGGGTTTCCAGCAATGGTTTAGGTGCGCGCACCTTGGTGTCCACCGGATTGACCGACACCGCCTCCACCCGGACCAGCAGGTCGAAGCCGGTAGGCGCGGCTGGCATGGGCAGGTCCATGTCTTGCAGTGACTGCGGATCGTCAATCGGCAGGTATCGGGTGAGGGCGACCGCTTTCATTGAAGACTCCTGGGTATTGGGAGAAGGGGGCGATGCCATGGTTCGGGCAGTGGCCGCAGGCAGCAGATTGCGCGCAACGACGCCACTCCCAGCCGGCCAGCGCCAACTTGCCGATGGTGCTCCCCGATTCCAAACGCCGATGTGCTTGACGCAGGTTGGTCGCGTTGATCGGGGTCAGGGTTTCGGTCAGCGTGGTGCGCAACGCACCGGCATCGACCAGGCTGGCCGTGCGCGCCAGAATGCGGTGTTGTTCGATCATGTCCGCCGTGCGAAAGCGTGGGCGCGCGAACATCATTTCCCAATGGATGCCGATGCACTTGGCTTTGTACGGATCGCCGATGTGCAGCGGTCCAGTCGGCTCGACGATCAGCCCGACGTGGCCCTGTGGCGCGATTAGCTCGCCCAACGCCTGCCAATAGCGGTCGGTGTCGGCCAGGTTCAGCGCCGCGTCCACTTGCTCGATGCCCAGCTCCTGCAACTGCGGTGCAAGCGGTTGGCGATGGTCGATCACGTGGTGCGCACCCAGTTGCAGGCACCAATCGCGGGTTTGGGCGCGCGAGGCGGTGGCGATCACATTGAAGCAGGCGTGCCGCGCCAATTGGATCGCGATCGAGCCGACTCCACCAGCGCCGCCGATCACGAGCAGGCATAGGCCGCGATTGCGCGCGTCGTCGAAGTCGAACGGCATGCGTTGGAACAGCAGTTCCCAGACGGTCAGCGTGGTCAGCGGCAGTGCCGCAGCCTGGGCGAAATCCAGCGTGGTCGGTTTGCGCGCGACGATGCGCGCATCGACCAACTGATATTGCGCATTGCTGCCGGCGCGGGTGATGTCGCCAGCGTAGTACACCTCGTCGCCGGGTTCGAAGCCCTCGGCATGTGGGCCGACCGATTCGACCACACCAGCGGCATCGTAGCCCAGCACCTTGGGCTGGGTTTCCAGCAATGGTTTAGGTGCGCGCACCTTGGTGTCCACCGGATTGACCGACACCGCCTCCACCCGGACCAGCAGGTCGAAGCCGGTAGGCGCGGCTGGCATGGGCAGGTCCATGTCTTGCAGTGACTGCGGATCGTCAATCGGCAGGTATCGGGTGAGGGCGACCGCTTTCATTGAAGACTCCTGGGTATTGGGAGAAGGGGGCGATGCCATGGTTCGGGCAGTGGCCGCAGGCAGCAGATTGCGCGCAACGACGCCAGCTTAGGAGACCGACGTCACCACGGGTACGGGGCTGGTCGTCTTTGATCGCTGCATGTGGGCGGGTTGAGCTGCCGACTGACTGTTGGAGATTTTGCCGCAACTATTAAGCCGTGCTCGGCGCCCACGATCAGTTCGCCAACGGGCGTGACACCGGCTTCTCGCGATCATCCCATTGCATGCAAAGGGCTGCCCGCCTGGCGATCAGTAGGGTTGACGGCCCTATTGTCGCTTCCGTCGAAGACAGAACTGGCCAAGCAGCGGCTGTGTCTTGATCCAGAATGGGATATCCATCGTTGTGCGGACCGCTGTCTACCAAGGCAAACGCAAATGTGAAAGTTGCGTTGCATGATTTCATCAAGCTGTATAGGGTGTAGTCGGTGCCATGCGGCAAGCAGTCAGTGGCGTCGGCTTCCACATGTTACGTGCTTGTTAACGCTCTCTTCACCATGCCAAGCATAAGGTGCGCGGCGATGGCATGCGGAAACGGCCGTCTGGATGTGATGAGACATCTGTACTTAACCATGCCTCTATCGTTTTAACTCCCCGAAACAAGGAGCTGTATTAATGAACAAGAAAATTCTCACCGCCGCGTTGTTGGGCGGTCTGGCCGTCGCCCAGGCAGCATCCGCTCAGGAATTCGACGACCGCTGGTACCTGACCGGTGCGGCTGGTTTCAATTTCCAGGACGAACATCGCCATACCAATGATGCCCCGTTCGTCACCCTTGGTCTGGGCAAGTTCATCAACCCGAACTGGTCGCTGGACGGTGAACTGAACTATCAGAACCCGAACTTCAAGGCCAACGAAGACCTGAACTGGAGCCAGTACGGCGTCTCCGTCGACCTGCGTCGCCACTTCATCCAGGAAGGCCGTGGTTGGAACCCGTACGTGCTGTTCGGCGCGGGCTACCAGCGCGCTGAAGAATCGTTCGATACCGGCGGTCCCATCTCCCCCGGCAAGCGCAAGGACGGCAACTTTGCCGCCAAGGTCGGCGCCGGCCTGCAGACCACCTTCGACAAGCACATTGCGGTGCGCGCCGAAGTGGCCTACCGCGCTGACTTCGACGACAAGAGCGTCGCGGCTCCGTCCCGTAACTGGTTCGGCGACACGCTGGCCTCGGTTGGCGTGGTGATCCCGCTTGGGCCTGCCCCGTCCGCCCCGGTCCCGCCGCCGCCGCCGCCGCCGGTCGCTCCGAGCTGCGCGGATAAGGATGACGACGGTGACGGCGTCAACAACTGCGACGACAAGTGCCCTGACTCCAAGCCGGGTCAGACCGTTGGTCCGGACGGTTGCCCGGTGCCGGTGTCGATCGACCTGAAGGGTGTCAACTTCGACTTCAACAAGTCGACTCTGCGTCCGGATGCTATCGCGATCCTGAGCGAGGCCACTGAGATCCTGAAGCGTTACCCCGACCTGAAGGTCGAGGTTGCCGGTCACACCGACTCCATCGGTAGCGACAAGTACAACCAGAAGCTGTCCGAGCGTCGCGCCCGCGTCGTGTACGACTACCTGGTGAAGAACGGCGTTGACGCTTCGCGTCTGATCGGACCGATTGGCTACGGCAAGACCCGCCCGATCGCGCCGAACACCAACCCGGATGGTTCGGACAATCCGGAAGGTCGCGCCAAGAACCGTCGTACCGAGCTGAACGTCCAGAACAACTGATCGGACGCTTCACGTCTCAAGCAAAGCCCGGCCTCGCGCCGGGCTTTGTGTTTGTGTGTGGTCGCCGGATCGAAGAGGTCGCCTCTGCGCTATTGGTGCGCAGACAAACAATACGTCTGCTACCGGACCGTTGTGATCTGGATCTCTTGCGCGTTGCATTTTTTCATCCTTCCCAATTATTTAGCCGATGTAGTGCCGGTATTGATTGAAACTCTGCCGTGGCCTGCCTACACTCGTTGCGTCGTCTCGCCCGAGTGGAAAAAACCGATGCTGCGTATCGTGATGGCTAGTCTGATTGGTCTGGCCCTGGTTCCTGTTGCCCATGCCGCGCCGGATTGCTCCGGCGATCTCCTGCCCAAGCCGCTGGCGTTACCGGCCACGGTTGCAGCGCCGGTGGCCACCGAGTTGTTCAGCCGCGATGTGCAGCTGGGGATGCCCAGCGGGGTGCTGACGCAGTCCTACAGCAGCGATCAGTCGCTGGATCGGGTGCTGCTGCGCCTGCGTGCGGAGAGCTGTCAGAGCGTGGCGAAAGCGATTCCTCCCGGTGGTGCGGTCAATCCGAATGATCCGTCGGCCTACAAGCCGAAGACGGCGTTCGACAACACGCCGTGGCGCTTCGACATGAGTCAGAACGGAAAACGTATGACCGCCGATGAATTCGATGCGTGGATGAAGGCGCGTGGCGTGCATGTGATCAAGGCCCGTCCGGCCGCCGCCCCGGCCGCTGCGGCTGCTGCGCCGGTACCGGTACCAGCACCGGTCGAGGCCAAGTAAGCCCGGCGCGGGTTCGTCTGCGGTCCGGTCGCTGCCCGCGCCCATCCGATGGTGCGAGAGTTGAAACCGCCGCGTTCAAGCCGGTCGCGGGCGCTGACGTCGACGGCGGCGATGCCTCCCGTTGTGGTGGCTGGGCCACGGCATGGTCTAGCGCGCACGCTGTCCAAGTTGGGGCTGTGCTCGCGGACCGAGGCGGTGCGTTGGATTGCCGCCGGTCGCGTTGCGGTCGATGGGCGGGTTGTCACCGACCCTGAATTCCCGATCTTGCGTGGCCGGCATCGCCTTGCCTTGGATGGTGCGCCGCTATCGGCGAGCGAACGCTTGTACCTGATGCTCAACAAGCCGCGTGGGCTTGTGACCACCGCGCAAGACGAGCGTGGCCGCGAGACCGTCTACCGCTGTTTCGATGGTGCCGGCTTGCCATGGCTAGCGCCGGTCGGTCGTCTGGACAAGGCCAGCGAAGGCTTATTGCTCTTCACCAACGATCCGCAATGGGCGGCGCGCGTCACCGATCCGGGAAGTGGTCCGGACAAGACCTACCACGTGCAGGTGGATGTACTGCCGGATGCGGCACTGTTGCAGCGCATGTGTGCGGGCGTTGTCGCCGATGGCGAAGTGCTACGTGCCAAGCAGGTGCGTCTGCTGCGCCAGGGCGAGCGCCACGCCTGGCTGGAGGTGGTGCTGGACGAAGGGCGTAACCGGCAGATCCGGCGCCTGCTCGCCGCCCTGGGTGTGGACGTCGTGCGTCTGGTGCGGGTGGCGATCGGCACGCTGGCGCTGGGCGAACTGAGCAAGGGTGCATGGCGCACACTCAGTGCGGCCGAAGTCAGCGCGTTGGCAGTGACGGACGTGAGCGCGTAAGCCACGCGCTGAATCGCATGGCCAGGAGATCGCCGAAATCGGGGTGCAGCCTGGTCGGGCGATTGAGTCGGGCGAGGTAGGCTCTACACATCGTCGCTTGCCTGCGCAGCGTGTACCCCTTAGCCATCATCCATGCGGTTCTCTGCCGAGGTGTCGCCAGAATCTCTGGCGTGCGTGGCGAGCAAGTACGCTTGGCGTGGCACATGAGGCATGTCAGGTGCCAATGACGTTCAACTCGCGACCGATCCGAGTGAACGCATCGATTGCCTGATCCAGGTGCGCGCGGGTATGCGCGGCGCTGATCTGAGTGCGGATGCGCGCCTGCCCCTTGGGAACGACAGGGAAGAAGAAACCGATTGCGTAGATGCCTTCTTCCAGCAGGCGCTCGGCAAAGCGCTGTGCCAGCGGCGCGTCGTACAGCATCACCGGGCAGATCGGGTGAGTGCCGGGCTTGATGTCGAAACCGGCGGCGGCCATGCGCGCACGGAAGTAGGCGGTGTTCTCGACCAGACGTTCGCGCAGATCGTCGGCTGCGTCCAGCATTTCGAATGCTTTGATGCCGGCAGCCACCACGTGCGGCGGTAGTGAATTGGAGAACAGGTATGGCCGCGAGCGTTGGCGCAAGAGTTCGATCACCTCGGCTCGGCCGGTCGTGAACCCGCCGAGCGCCCCGCCCATGGCCTTGCCCAGAGTGCCGGTGAACAGGTCGATCCTGTCCAGCACGCCCTTGACCTCGGCCGAGCCGCGGCCACTGGATCCGAGGAAGCCGGTTGCGTGGCACTCGTCGATATGTACCAGCGCGTTGTACTGTTTGGCGAGTGCGGTGATCTCGTCCAACGGGGCGATGAAGCCGTCCATCGAGAACACCCCGTCGCTGGTGATCAGCTTGGTCTTGCAGCCGGCTGCATCGGCGGCTTGCAATTGCGCTTCCAGCTCGGCCATGTCGCAGTTGGCGTAGCGGAAGCGTTTTGCCTTGCACAGGCGCACGCCATCGATAATCGAAGCATGGTTGAGCGCGTCGGAGATGATCGCGTCGTGTTCGCCCAGCAGCGGTTCGAACAGGCCGCCGTTGGCGTCGAAGCAGGCGGCGTAGAGGATCGTATCCTCGGTGCCGAAGAACGCGGCGATCTGCGCCTCCAGCCGCTTATGCAGATCCTGGGTGCCGCAGATGAAGCGCACCGAGGCCATGCCGAAGCCGTGGGTGTCCAGCGCGTCCTTGGCGGCAGCGATCAGTGCGGGATGATCGGCTAGGCCCAGATAGTTGTTGGCGCAGAAATTCAGCACGCGGCGGCCGTCGGCCAGCGCAATCTCGGCCGCTTGCGGGCCGACGATGATGCGTTCTGACTTGAACAGCCCCTGCGCGCGGATCGCGTCCAGTTCGTCGGCGTAGTGCTGGGTGAGACGGGAGTCGGTCATGACGGGCACGCACGGCGGAAGATCCGCCGATTTTACCGTGGCGATGCTTTCAAGGAGAGGGTGTCGGGCTGACGACGTGTGGTCCCGACGTGACCCACCCCCGGAAAACGTCGGTCGAGAGCAGCGCGTTTATTTAGATTGACTGACACAGCGTCGCAACTCACTTTTTGGTGTGTGCGGACAGCGCGCCGTAACGGCATTAGAGGTTGCATGAGGATTCTGAGCACTGACCGCGCCCGTCCGGCGACGACGCAGTCGTTTTGTTGGCTACTTTAATTCGTTCGTGAGCCACGCTCGGTGATGCTGCAGGCACCTCTTGCTTGCGTTAGAAAATTGTGCAAGCCTGTCACTCGCAGGACGCCGCAATATCAGACTGCATTACAAAATCGACAGGGAGCTGGTTGATATGGAAGATTCATATGGCAGTCGTGCGGCGTGCAGTGCGCGCGTGGCACTTTTGGCAGGCGTGGCCTGTTGCGCGCTTGCTGATGTGGGCCAGGCGCAGAACGCCATCGAGCCCTATGTGGAGTACGCGAAGCTCGTCAGGGCGACGGAGCAGACTGCTCCGCTGGACGGAGGATTGGCGGGCGATAGCGTCAGTCTGTTCGACGGTCAGACCTCGTTTCGTAACGTCGATATCCAGCTCAAGGGCAATGATGCATTGCCGGTCGAACTGGCGCGCCGGCTCATCATCAAACCCAGGCCGCTGGGTGACTTTTCCAAGGAGTACGCTGGCCTCGGCAACTGGGACATCGACGTGCCTTACATCAGCGGTACGTTTGATGTGGCCTACAAATGGAATACGGATTCGCTCAATCGGCCGAAAGCACGTTGCTCGGCGGTGTTCTATCCAACTGTTCGTTCCGGACTGAATCTCCACGACGTCTGGCACGGCAATACCGTGCATCTGCCAGGCCGCGGCGATCACGAAATGCTGGTGCTCGATGATTCGCCGTTGGCTCCCTCCGACGGGCAGTCGCATCTATGGACCACATCGGCGCTGGACGCATTCGCCTGCAAGGGTTCGACGGCGAACGGGTATGCGGGCGAAGGTTTCGTCATGACCACCGCGGCTGGAATCAAATACACCTTCGATGTCGCCATAGAACGTAGTGCCGGCGCAATCGAAAAGGGTGACGCTCGCTTCCCGCGCATCACGGTCTACTTGCTGGCCAGCCGGATCGAGGATCGATTCGGCAACTACGTGAATTACAGCTACAACGGTAACGGTCATCCGCTTTCTATCGTGGCGAGCGATGGGCGCGCGATTTCGCTGACCTACGCTGGCGAACTCCTGACCAGTGCGTCGGTCAACGGCAGAACCTGGACATACCAATACAACGACAATGCCGAACTCGTCACCGTGCTGCAGCCGGATCAGTCGCGCTGGCAGTACCGCTACGGAGGTGATCGACTCGTTACGTATCCAGCGTGGGATGCCGCCATCGGACCCAATTGCGGTGGGCCGGACGTGGCAGACGGGCAGTACTCGGTCACAGTGACACACCCATCATCTGCGATAGCGACTTTTTCGTTCGTCCATGCACGGCACTATCGTAGCGGCGTGCGTCTCAGTAATTGCCAGCCGCTCCCACCGGGTCCAGAAGGGGACGTCAATTATCAGCTCCTGCTCTCCAATTTCCACGACGTTTTCAGTCTTGCTTCTAAAACCATCAGTGGTCCAGGCATCGCACAAGCGATGACCTGGAAGTACGGCTACGCACAAATATATTATCCGCTTTGGGGGACGCGGCAGCCGGTGGCGGGTATCTGCCCGGCCGATACCTGCCCAAGGTCGAAGACGGTTTCGGTCCTGCAACCAGACGGCCATTATGAAACCTACGAATTTGGTGTGCTTTGGGGGCTCAATGAGGGCCGTCTGCTTGCGGTGAGGACACTTGCCGCCGACGGAAAGACTGTCCTGCGCGAGGAGCGCAGCGACTTCCTCGGAGAGGATGAGGTGGCGGGGCATGCGTTTCCTAGCAAGTACGGCACCATGTTGGGGGGCGACGAACCCTCTGCTGCATATGTTCGGCCGCTGGTTCGGAAAACCATCGTGCAGGATGGCGTGTCCTTCGTGTGGCGTGTCGCTACCGGGTGCGGTAGCGGTCCTTATTGCCTGGATCGATTCGCACGTTCCACCCGGGTGGAACGGAGCAGCTCGCTGGGCTACAGCAGGAGCGAAGACACCGCGTATTACGATCAGACCAACACCTGGGTTCTGGGCAAGACGGCGTCGGTCACGCAGACAGCGCCGCGCCGCGTTTCGATCTACAGCGCGTCCTACAGCACAAACGCCTTGCCTTCGGAGGAATACGTTTTCGGTGCGTTGAAGCACACCCTGCTCTGGAATCCGGACGGTAACTTGGCGTCGTTCACCGATGCCAACGGTGCCACGACGCGTTTGTCGAATTGGAAGCGCGGTGTGCCGCAACGGATCCAGCATCCTGCGACCGCCGACGAACCGGACGGCACACTGGAAACGGCCAGCGTCGACGACAACGGTTGGATCCGCGCATCGACCGATGCCAACGGCGGCACCAGTACGTTTGACTACGACGCGATGGGGCGGATGACCCTACGGACCTATCAGGACACCGATAGCGTCGCGTGGAACACCACCAGTCAGATTCTGGAGCAAGTGACGAACGATGAATTCGGCATTGCCGCTGGACACTGGCGACAGACCGTCAGCACCGGCAATCGCCGCATGCAGACCTATCTGGATGCAATGTGGCGACCATTATTGACGCTTGAGTACGATGCGTCTGATCAAGCAAGCACACAACGCTTCCAACGTTCCGGCTACGACACCGCCGGCAGAACGGTGTTCACCTCCTATCCGTCTGGCGCCAGCGATGCGACCAGCGGAACATGGACCGAGTACGACGCACTCGGCCGTCCGCTCTCGGTTTCGCAGGATTCGGAACTGGGCCTATTGGTGACGCGCACCGTGTATCTGGATGGGTTCAAACGGCAGACCACCGACCCCAAGGGCCGGCAGCAGACGACCGAATGGTTCCAGGCCTATGATGCCCCCAGCTATGACCTGCCGGTGCGTGTCGACCAGCCGGAAGGCGTCTCCACCAGCATCGCTAGAGACGAGTTTGGCAAGCCCAGCGAAATCAATCGTGGAGGGCCTGCGCGATGAGTCAGCTATTTCGAAGCATTGCCTGCATACGCGTGTGCGTTGGAGCTGGCCGTTGGCTTGGGATATTGCTGGGGCTAGTAGTAGCTCCAGCCTCGGCGCAAACCTATATCAGCATGGAGTCGCCGGAGAACAACAAAAGTTATACCGCACCGGCATCGGTTACTGTCGTTGCCGAAGCGCTGGACATCGTCCCCGTCGGCGACGTCACCCTGTACCAGAACGGCGCAGTGATCGCGCGCAGTTCCGGTACTGGGCAGATTTCCAAGACCGTCTCCAATCTTGGGCCAGGGGATTATCAATTCCGTGCCAGCGCTGTCCGCAGCGACAAGCGCACCACACAGACGACACCGGTGCGGACTATTCATGTCGTGGCTCCCGGCAACCTACCTCCTACCGTACAACTGCGTCAGCCGACTGGTGCCCCCTTCATCGGTCCGGCGACCGTCGGGCTGAGCGCAGATGCCAGTGACCCCGACGGTACCGTGGTGCGCGTGGAGTACTTCGTCAACGGCCAATCGGTGGGCGCCTCGGCCTCGTCGCCGTATGCGGTGACGTGGGGCAACGTTGCGGCAGGGACGTACAGCGTGACCGCCGTGGCGACCGACAACAACGGCAAGACCGGCAATTCGTCGGCGATGTCGCTCTCCATCGCGCAATCGGTCATCCACGGCTGGATCGACGGACCCGTGGGGCGCGGTGACGGCAGCTATGTGGTCGGTGGCTGGGCATGCTCAAGCGGCTGGCAGCAGCCAATCGACGTGCATATGTACGTCGGAGGCCCCGCTGGAACCGGCACGTTTGCCGGCGCGATCACCGCCAATCTGGCGAGCGAGCCTGCGGTTGCCTCGGTCTGCCAAACGAGCGGGACGGCCTATCGCTTTTTCATTCCCATCAGCGATGCGGTCAGGGCCTCGCACCCTGACCAGCCGATCTATATTCATGGCCTCTCGCCGGTCGGTGGTCCGAACGATTTGCTGGGCAACTCGGGTAAGTTCACGGTCCCGCGGATGCCGCCGCCGCTGTCGCAGTCACGCCGCTACGTGTACGACGCGCAGCAACGCTTATGCAAGACCATCGAGCCTGAAACGGGGGCGACCGTGCTGGGCTACGACGATGCCGGTCAGGTCATCTGGTCGGCCGCGGGGTTGAACTTGCCCGACGCCACCACCTGCGATCGCGATGTGGCCTACAGCAGTGGGCGTCGCGTGGATCGCAGCTACGACGCACAGGGGCGGCTGAAGCAGCTACGGTTTCCCGACCGCAACGGCGACCAGGACTGGCAGTACGCGGCGGATGGTCTTCCGGTGCAGGTGGCGACCCTCAACAACGCCGGCGCTAACCAGGTGGTCAATCGCTACACCTACAACAAGCGGCGTTTGTTGACCGGCGAGTCGATCGAACAGTCCGGCTGGTACAACTGGGCAGTGGGATACGGCTACGACGCCAATGGACAGCTTGCCAGCCAGACTTATCCGAGCGGGTTGAGCGTGACCTATGCGCCCAATGCCCTGGGGCAAGCGACGGCGGTGCGCGATACCGCGGGCGTCACCTACGCCAGTGGATTGCACTACGCGCCGAACGGTGCGCTGCAGCAATTCGTCTATGGCAACGGCGTGCTGCACACGCTGGAGTTGAACGCGCGGCAGATGCCGCTGCGTGTGCGCGATGCCAATGTCAGCGCCTACGAATATCGGTACGACGAAGTCGGCAATGTCACCGCGATCTACGACCAGCAACAAGGCGACAACTTCAACCGCACAATGAGCTACGACGGGTTGAACCGCTTGACGGCGGCGACCTCGCCCAGCTTCGGCGGTGGACAGACCTACCGTTATACCTACGATGGGCTGGACAACATGACCTCGGCCAAGCTGGCCGGTGTCCGCCAGCACAACTACTGGTACGACGCCAACCAGCGGTTGACCAATGTACTGGACGACAGCGGCGCGACGATCATCGGGCTCACCTACGACCTGCAAGGTAACCTGCAGCAGAAGAACACCCAGGTCTATGCGTTCGACTACGGCAACCGGTTGCGCGAGGTGCAGGGCCAGGAGAACTACCGCTACGACGCGCAGGGCCTGCGGGTGAACGCACTGGACGGGTCAGGCACCAGGTTGAACGCGTTCTACGACAAGGCCGGGCAGTTGTTGCACGAGGAGCGTCGGGGTCGTGGGGTGGCGGAGTACGTGTACCTTGCCGGCAGCCTGCTGGCCACGCGCCTCGACGGCGTGGTGACCTATCAGCACACCGACGCGCTGGGCAGTCCAGTGGCGACGACCGATGGGGCCGGGCAGGTGGTGGACCGCACCCAGTACGAACCGTATGGCGCGGCGATCGGCAAGAGCGTGGACGGAATCGGGTATACCGGGCATGTGATGGATGCCGGCACGGGGCTGGTGTACATGCAGCAGCGGTATTACGATCCGGTCATTCCGCGGTTCTTGTCGGTTGATCCGGTGACTGCGGATTCGGTGAGCGGGGCGAATTTCAATCGATATTGGTACGCCTCCAACAACCCTTACCGGTTCACCGATCCGGATGGGCGCTGCACCGGCTCAAGAATTACAAATACTGACAACACTTGCGCTTCAACGGGGGAGTTCACAACGCAGGCGAAATCAGCACAATCAGTAGGAGTTCGCTCTGTCTCATCAATTTTTTCCCATTCCTCTGTTTCGTCTCCAGATGCGGCAGCACCTCCAGTTCCAAGTCAGATGCCTGGGCAGACCACGGCCGCCGCGCGTCGGTTTCTACGGTCGTCCGTAGGTGGAGCGGTGGGAAGAGAGGCTGTTCGTAGGAATCAGAAAATATCAACCTGATTCAGATATTGCCTGAATCTGGATTTCAGCCTTCATTTTCAGCAGGGTATGACGCATCACAGGGCGGAAACTATGTTTCTTATAGTCTTGATGTATCAGGTTATAAGAAAAACTTAGGAAACCCTGCGGAGTTGAGAGGCGTGGGGCTGGATACCTTGCTTGCTCATGAGATTGGACATACGCCTATAGGCGCAGCGGCTTTGGGATATGAAAATCGTCCATTCGACTCATCAAAGGCCGGAGAAATTAATGTAGTAAGATACCTTGAAAATCCCTATCGACACGAAATAGGGTTACCGATGCGAGAGAGTTACAGCGGCATCCCTATTCCTTGAGGAAGCTTGGTCATGGTTAGATCAATATTAATGATGCTTGCTTTGGGCTCCTGTCAATCAGAAAAATTGATGCCTTCTAGTGCGTTCGTTTCTAATTTTGATATTGTCTTGAATAGCGGGCCGGGAGGCCGATTTCCATCGGGGGGCTGCATGAAGTTAGCGGTGCGCCTTGATGATCATGGATTTCCCAATCAGGTGATTGTTATTCGATCGTCTCTGCAATATTCGATTGATCGGGCTGTATTGAAGGAGCTGCATGCTTATCACTTTGACGCGACAGGGCTGGCAACAGGAAAGGAGTGGCAAGTATTTTTCAGTTGGTCTGAGGATGGTCGGAGAACAAGATTATCTAACAAGTGTGAAAATTTTTAATAATTGCTTATTCGAAAAATTGGGTTAGATGGGACTGCGTGCGTGGCCGCGACCCAGGTGGTCAATCGCTACACCTACAACAAGCGGCGTTTGCTGACCGGGGAGTCGATCGAACAGTCCGGCTGGTACAACTGGGCAGTGGGATACGGCTACGACGCCAATGGACAGCTTGCCAGCCAGACCTATCCGAGCGGGTTGAGCGTGACCTATGCGCCCAATGCCCTGGGGCAAGCGTCGGCGGTGCGCGATACCGCGGGCGTCACCTACGCCAGTGTGACCTGCCCCCACTAAACCGTACCAGTTGAAGCTGTAAAGTCCGTCATCCTGACCTCCTCCCCGCGTTAGGCCCTCGCAGAACTGGAAAATTCGGCTTTGGGTGGGGAAGTGAATTGGGCGGCAAACTCGGCCGGCGGGACGTCGCCGATCGAGGAATGCGTCCGGAAATGATTGTAATCGACCCTCCAGTTTTCGATCTTCTGGCGGGCGTCATCGAGCGACAGGAACCAATGCGTGTTGAGGCACTCATCCCGGAAGCTGCCATTAAACGACTCGATGAACGGGTTGTCGGTCGGTTTTCCGGGCCGGGAATAATCCATGACCACGCCGTTGTCGTAGGCCCAGCGGTCCATCACCATCGAAATAAACTCGCTCCCATTGTCGGTCTGGATGCGCTGCGGCAGATCGCGTTGGTGACGCAAGCGTTCCATCACAGCCACCACGTCTTCGCCTTTGAGGTTCTGATTCACTTCGATGACCAAGCTCTCCTTGGTGAAGTTGTCCACGACAGTCAGGGCCCGGAAGCGGCGCCCGTCGAACAAGGCGTCAGCAACAAAGTCCATGCTCCAAACCTGATTGGGGCCGGTCAGCACCGTGCGTTCCAGGCGATGTGCCGCAGCCTTGCGTCTGCGTGGACGTTTGCGCCGCAGGTTAAGGCCAGCTTGGCAGTACAGCCGATACACACGCTTGTGGTTGGCTGTCCAGCCTTCCCGGCGCAAAAGAACGAAAATCCGCCAGAAACCATAGCGGACCCGGACGGCCGCAATCTCTTCGATCCGTCGAAGCAGTGGCGCATCATCATTATCCCGAGGCTGGTAATACCAAGCCGATCGACTCTGCTTGACGACCGCGCAGGCTCGACGAACCCCAACGCGATACCGGTCGACCAGATGGCCCACGAGCGTCTTGCGCTGCGTGGGCCTCAAAGCTTTTTTGACAGCACGTCCTGCAACATCACCTTGTCCAGGCTCAGATCGGCCACTAGCTGCTTGAGCTTGCGGTTCTCTTCCTCAAGCTGGCGTAGCCGGCGCAGTTCGGCCACGCCGAGCCCGCCAAACTTCTTGCGCCACGCATAGAACGTGGCCTGGCTAATGCCCATCTTGCGGCAGATCTCCTCGACCGTCGTGCCAGTCTCGGCCTGTCTCAGGGCGAACGCGATCTGCTCTTCGGTGAACTTTGACTTCTTCATGGCGACGGGCCTCCTTAGGCCTAAGTGTCGCCGAATTTTCTGGTTCTGGCCGGCCCAAATTATAGGGGGGAGGTCAGCGGATGGTCGCGGCGCTGGAAAATACCTTCGGCCCCGGCAGCGCACACGCGGTGGACGGCTCCACCGTGGCAGTACGCTCGCCCACCGATCAAAGCGCAAGGATCGGCCTGCTGGCGCGGATCGAAAACGTGGAGCTATCGCCCGGTTCGGCGCCGGCCAAGGTCGTCGTCAACGCGCGCACAGGCACCGTGGTGATCGGCTCTCAAGTACGGGTCAGCCCGGCGGCGATCTCGCACGGCTCGCTGACCGTCACCATTAGCGAAGGCACGGAAGTCAGCCAACCAAACGCGCTGAGCAATGGCCAGACCGTGGCGGTACCGAAGTCGACCATCACCGCAACCAACGAAGGCAGCCGCATGTTCAAGTTCGAGGGCGGCACCTCGCTTGATCAAATCGTGCGCGCAGTCAACGAAGTCGGCGCCGCGCCAGGCGATTTAATTGCAATTCTTGAAGCGCTCAAGCAGGCCGGTGCCCTGAGTGCGGAGCTGGAGGTGATCTGACATGCGCATTTCGGCCTCTCCCCTCGACCTGCACGCGAGCACCCAGAACGATCCCGCCAAGATCGACAAGGTGTCGCGCCAGCTGGAAGGACAGTTTGCGAACATGCTGGTCAAGAGCATGCGCGACGCCAGTTTCGGCGATTCCCTGTTTCCGGGCGAGAACCAGACCTTTCGCGACATGTACGACAAGCAGTTGGCGAAAGGCTTGACCGACGGTAAAGGGCTGGGCCTGTCTGCACTGATCGCCAAACAACTCGGTGGCGGCCAACCTAGCGCAGCGCCGGCCACCAATACCGCGCTCGGCGCGGCCAAAGCGGCAAAGGCTTATTCGCTGGTATCGGACCAGGGCAGCCGCGCCATTCCCCTCGCCGCAGCGGCCGATGGGGCTGAAAGCGCTCCGTTGAGCGGCATGGAGGTGGCGGGAACACCACGGCACCAGGTCGAACAAGTGCTGGACATGATCGCCGGTCGCACCAGCAACGCCCAGCAGCAGTCGCCCGGCGTCAACCAGCTCGATGGCAGTGCCGGCCTGTCCTGGGATAGCACCGATGATCGCTGGTCGAACGTCCAGAAGCCTGCCGATAGCGCCACCGTGATCGATCCAAGCGCCGCCGCCGCGGCCAACGCAGCGGCGGCAAGCCTCGGCGAGCGCACGCCGGAAGGTTTCGTCGCCAAAATCTGGAACCATGCGCAAAAAGCCGCGCACGAGCTGGGAGTGGATGCGCGGGCACTGGTCGCGCAGGCTGCACTGGAAACCGGTTGGGGTCGCCATGGCATGGCGCACAACAACAGCCCCAGTTCGAACAACATGTTCGGGATCAAAGCCACCGGCTGGAGTGGAGACCGCATCACCGCCAAGACTCACGAGTATGTCGACGGGGTCAAGCAGTCGCAGACCGCGGACTTCCGCGCCTATGCGTCCCCGGCAGACAGCTTCGCCGACTACGTGCAAATGTTGAAGACCAACCCGCGCTACCAACAGGCGTTGAAGGCTGGCACCGACATCCGTGGTTTCGCACAGGGCCTGCAACGCGCCGGTTATGCCACCGATCCGTCCTACGCGTCCAAGATCGCCGCCATCGCAGCAGGGCCGATCATCGGCCGCGCTGTCGCGGCGATCGGCAACGCGGCAGCCAACGGCATTGGCATGATCGCCAGCAGTGTCGATCCCTCCAGCATCATGCGACGCTGAGGTAGCCATCCATGTCCGTCATGTCCACCGGTACCGGCGCCCTGCTCGCTTTCCAGCGCGCACTGCAAACCGTCAGTCACAATGTCGCCAACGCCAATACCGATGGCTATAGCCGGCAACGCACCAGCTTTGCCACCAACGTGCCGAATCAGTTCGGCAATTACTACGTCGGCAATGGCACCCATATCAGCGATATCTCGCGCGTTGCCGACCAGTTGGCGATCTCGCGCCTGTTCGACAGTACCGGCGAGGCAGCCCGGCTGAAGCAGTTGTCGGACATGTCCAGTCGCGTCGATAGCGTGTTTTCCGACAAGGCCACCGGCATCGCCGGGCCGTTGTCGAACTTCTTCGACGCCACCAGCAGTTTGTCCTCCAGCGCCCCCACCACCGCCAACCGGCAGAGTCTGCTGGACAGTGGCAATGCGCTGGTCACCCGGTTCAAGCAACTCAACGGCCAGATCGACTCGCTCAACAACGAAGTCAACGGTGGGTTGGTGTCGGGTACCACCGAAGCCAACAACCTGGCCACCGAGATCGCCAAGATCAACGGCCAGATCGGCAGCAATGCCACCGATGCCCCACCGGATCTGCTGGATCACCGCGATCAGTTAATCAGCCAACTGGTCAGCTATACCGGCGGCAGTGTGGTCCAGCAAGACGGCGGGGCGATGAACGTCTACACCGCTGGCGGCCAGGCGATGGTGGTCGGGACCACCGCGTCGGTCCTGGTCACGACACAGGATCCCTACCAACCGCAGCGGCTGCAGATCGCGCTGAAGACGCCAGGCGGCTCGACCCCGCTGAGCAGCCAGGCGCTCGGCGGACAGATCGGTGGCTACCTGGAATTCCGCAGTTCGGTGCTGGATCCGACCACGGCCGAGTTGGGCCGCATCGCCACCGGTCTGGCCAGCAGTTACAACCAGCAGCACAAAGCCGGCATGGACCTATACGGCCAGATGGGCGGCAATTTCTTCAACCTGCCACCACCGACCGTCAACGGCAACAGCGCCAACACCGGCAATGCGGCGTTCACCACCAACGTCAGCGATGTGAGCAAGCTCGACGGGCAGAATCTACTGCTCACCTATAACGGCAGTACTTGGAGCGCCAGCCGCGCCGATACGGGGGCCAGTGTCGCCATGACCGGCAGCGGCACGGGCGCCGATCCGTTCATGGTGAATGGCGTGTCCCTGCAGGTCTCAGGTACCGCCGCAGCCGGGGACAAATTCCTGGTGCAGCCCACCGCCAGCGTCATCAACAACTTGTCCGTCGCCATCACCGATCCGTCGCGGATCGCGGCGGCCACGCCGATCAAGGCCACGGTCAGCTTGAACAACCAGGGAACCGGTATCGTCAGCAAGGTGCAGGCGGTGGATGCAACCAACGCCAACCTGTTGACACCGTCCAACATCGCGTTCGTCGATGCCACCCATTACACCATCGATGGGACCGGGCCATTTGCCTATACCGCCGGGCAGACCATCAGCGCCAACGGCTGGAGCCTGACGCTGGACGGCAAACCCTCCCCAGGCGACAGCTTCGCGGTCAGCTCCACTGGCCCAGGCTCCAGCGACAACGGCAACGCCCAATTGCTCTCGCACTTGGACAACGCCAAGGCGTTCAATAGCGGCACCATCACCCTCAACGGCGCGGTTGCAGGACTGAGCACCACCATCGGTTCGGCAGCACGTCAGGCGCAATATTCATCCGATGCGCAGAATGTGATCCAGAGTAATGCGAAGGATGCACGCGATTCGCTTTCCGGAGTCAATCTCGACGAGGAAGCGGCCAACATGCTCCAGCTGCAACAGGCCTATGAAGCGGCCTCGCATATCATTTCCACTGCGGACACGATGTTTCAATCTATTTTGAGTGCGATCCGATGAGTACGCGCATCTCCAGCGGCATGATCTTCAACCAGTCGCTCAACACCATGATCGACAAACAGGCCAAGATCGCGCACCTGCAGACGCAGTTGTCCACCGGACAGCGCCTGGTCACCGCCGCCGACGACCCGGTCGCCTTTGGCACCGCGGTCACCATGGATCGCGCGGACGCCGCGCTGGCCCAGTTCGGCCAGAACGCCAACATCGTGCAGAACCGACTCAACCTGCAGGAGAACACGCTATCTCAGGCCGGGAGCCTGATGGCGCGAGTCAACGATCTGACCGTGCAGGCCAACAGCGGCGCCCTGAACACCTCCGACCGCAAGGCGATCGCCTCGGAACTCAAGACACTGCACGACAGCCTGCTCAGCCTGTCCAACAGCACCGATGGATCCGGTCGCTACCTGTTCGGTGGCACAGCAGACGGCAATCCACCGTTTTCCATGGTGAACGGTCAGGCTGTCTACAATGGCAATCAAACCCAGCGCACCGTGGAAGTGGCGCCGGACACCAAGGTCAGCGACACCCTGCCCGGCAGCGAGATCTTCATGCGCATCCGTACCGGCGACGGCACCGTCGATGCGCACGCCGCCGCCAACAACACCGGTACCGGGCTGCTGCTGGACTTCAGTCGCGACGGCAGTAGTCCAGGCTGGAACGGGAGCAGCTATAGCGTCGTATTCACCGACCCCACCACCTACCAGGTGAAAGACAGCAGCGGTACCGTGATCAATAGCGGCACCTATACAGCCGGCGAAACCCTCAACTTTGCCGGCCTGAACATGCACCTGGACGGCGCACCCGCCGCTGGCGACAGTTTCCAGATCGGCGCATCGACCAACAAAGATGTGTTTTCCACCATCGATGACCTGGTCAACACGCTGAACACCGATCCGGTCACAGCGTCCGGCAAGGCAGCGTTGCAGAACGCACTGCAATCGTCGATGCGCGACATCAGTCAGGTTACCTCGAAGATGAGCGATGCACGCGCTTCTGGCGGCGCACAGCTGGCGGCAATCGACAATGCGGGCGATCTACGCTCTGCCAACGATGTCTCGTTGAAAACCTCACTGTCCTCGGTACGCGACCTGGACTACGCCGACGCCATCTCCAAGTACCAGTTGGAACAATCGGCGCTGAAAGCGGCGCAGACCATCTTCACCCAGATGCAGTCGATGTCGCTGTTCAGTATGATCCGCTGAAGCACGCCCATCATCCTGGTATTACACACATCCTCGCCAACGGCTCGGCAAGGGTGACGTTAACAGAGGATGGGACAAACACGCGGCAGCAACGCCATTGGACATCGATCCAGCGTTCCAAGCCGAGATCGTCTCGCAGGGCGTAGCGACGTGCCATGGCAGGATGAGGCGAAAAGGGGCAGGCAACAAGCATCGCCTATCCGAGCAATTGATGGCAGGCCCTAGGCAATGATGGCCGTTTAACGGCCAGGGCAATTCAAGCACCATTCATGGTCAATCTCGACGCCCATGCAGTTGCGCTATAGGGCTTGTCCCAATCGAGCGGATCAGCCTCGATATACTGGCCCTGCGGAAGCAGGCCAGGCCGACCACTAAAAATAGCCGCAGACACGCGGCGTGACGCACATCACTTGACTGCAGTTCTGTGCCGACAACCCGTCTACATTTTTTGACAATGCTCAAAATCACTTTTCAGGCGATTTAACTCACGCACGGAAAAGGACCAACGCCGTCGCAATCCATCCCCGCCTTTAATCGTTATAAAAAGATCGTCATTGCAAACGGCGTCACAAACAAGCCGTTCCGATCCCTAAAGTTTGCCAAAGCGCTGCCGAAACAAGCTCTTCGCCGCGTGCCTGCATTGCTGCTACATCATGGATCACGATATTTTCCGCAGCAAATCGCTAAAGCTTGTCGTCACGCAGCCGTTATTTATCTCAGCAGCGGCAACGGCCAATTGATGGCCCCCCTGCGGAGGCTCCAGGCACCGTTGGGTTGCCGGATAAATCGCTTAGAGGAGATATCAAAATGGCACAAGTAATCAACACCAATATTATGTCGCTGAACGCTCAGCGCAACCTCAACACCAACAGCGCCAACCTGGCGACGACGATTCAACAGCTGTCGACGAGTAAGAGAATCAACAGCTCCAAAGACGACGCCGCCGGTCAGAAGATCGTCGAGGGTTTCACCACCCAGATCCGCGGCCTGGACGTTGCCACGCGTAACGCCAACGACGCCATCTCGCTGTCGCAGACGGCCGAAGGTGCGATGGCCGAAATCGGCAACAATCTGCAGCGTATCCGTGAACTGGCGGTGCAGTCGTCCAACGCCACCAACTCTACCAGCGACCGTCAGGCGCTCAATGCGGAAGTCACTCAGCTGACCTCTGAAATCGACCGCGTCGCCAACCAGACCGACTTCAACGGCACCAAGCTGCTGAATGGCTCGTTCACCGGCGCCCTGTTCCAGGTCGGCGCCAACGCCGGTCAGACCATCGGTATCAGCTCGATCGTTGACGCCAACATCAATGTGCTGGGCAAGACCGGCTTCGCAGCCACCCAGACCGGTTCGGCCGCACTCGCCTCGGGCACAGCGACCGCCAGCGGCAGCTTCTCTGGCATGGTGGTCAACGGCATCGCCATCGATGCGGTCAACGTGGCCTCTGGCGACGCAGGTTCTGATGTGTCCACCAAGATCGTCGCCGCGATCAACAACAAGATGGACCAGACCGGCGTCTACGCCTCGGTCAACACCAGCGGCCAGCTACAGCTGGACTCGATCAAGGGTGGCCAGGACTTCACCTTCACCGCTGGCAGCGCTACTGGCGCAACCGGCATCACGTTCAGCAACGCCGGCATCGCAGCTTCCGCTACTGCAGCTGCAGGCACCACGAGCGTCGTGCAGAATCTGGACATCACCAGCTTCCAAGGTGCGCAGAAGGCCCTGAGCATCGTCGACAACGCGCTGAACGCAGTCAACTCCTCGCGCGCCGACATGGGTGCGATCCAGAACCGCTTTACCTCCACCATCGCCAACCTGAGCTCGACTTCGGAAAACCTGTCTGCATCGCGCAGCCGCATCCAGGACACCGACTACGCTAAGGCAACCGCCGATCTGACCCGCGAGCAGATTCTGCAGCAGGCCGGTACCGCGATGCTGGCGCAGGCCAAGTCGGCTCCGCAGAGCGTGCTGAGCTTGCTGCAAGGCTAAGCATAGGCATAGCGGATCACATCAAGCCCACCCGCAAGGGTGGGCTTTTTGTTATCCATGTATAGCTAGGCACAGGATTTGCCTTCAAACCCTGGCATCACAATTTGTAGACAATAGACTCAAGCATCGAGGCCGACTGCCGATAGTTCTCCCAAGCGCTGGACATTCCTGTGCCAGTCACCGTAAGGAAGGCCACCATGGCTGCTACTTCTTCAATCATGTCGTCCATCGGCTCTGGCCTGGATATCCCGACCTTCGTCGCCAATCTGGTCGCCCAGGAACGCGCCCCACAGGAAGATCGGATCAACAAAGACGGCACCGCCTCGACCGCCCAACTCTCGGCACTGGGGACAATCAAGGGAGCGATGTCCAATCTGCAGACCGCGATCAACTCCGTCTCCTCCAGCGCCGACACAGGTGCGTTCAGCGCCACTGTGGCCGATGGTGCCGGATATACCGCCAGCGTCACCTCAAACAGCACTGCGGGCAATTACAACGTGGAAGTGGTCAGCTTGGCGCAAGCGCAAAAGCTAACTTCTGCTGCATATGCCAGCACTACGGCGGTCGGTAACGGCACATTGACGATCGCCTACGGCACTAGCTCGCTCAATGTCACCATCGCCCCAGGCAGCACACTCAGCGATATCGCCGCAGCGATCAATAAGGCAGCCGGAGGCAACGGTGTGACCGCAAGCGTGGTCAACGCGGACGATGGCAACCATCTTGTCCTCAATGCGGTGAATACCGGCACGAAGGGTGCATTGACCGTCACCGCATCCGGTGGCGACGGCGGCCTGGCCGCATTCGCCTATCCAAGTAATAGCAGCACTGGCGGCAGTAGCAGCACCAGCGGCATGACCCAAAATACCGCCGCAACCGATGCGGTCGTGCGTGTGGACGGTTTCACACGCACCTCTAGCAGTAATTCCATCGCCGATCTAGCGCCTGGCGTCGTCCTGAACCTGACCAAGGCCACGCCGGGCAGCACATTCAAACTCAGCATCGCCAACGACAACAGTAAGCTGAAAGCTAACCTGACCGCCCTCGTCAGTGCCTACAACGCAACCAATACCGTACTGAACTCCTCCAGCGACTACAATGCAACCACCAAGACAGCGTCCCCGCTGACCGGCGACGCGATGGTGCGCGGTCTGCAGCAATCATTACGCAAACAGGTCAGCGATAATATCGTCAACCTCAGCGCGTTAGGTGTCAGCATCGACAAGGACGGCGTGATGAGCTTCGACAGCGGCAAGTTCGACAACGCAATGGCCAGTAATCCTGCTTCGGCCAAGGGTATGCTAGGTGCTAATGGCAGCTTCACTACAGGGATGAACACCCTACTCAACGGCAATCTGGACGGTACCAACGGAACACTGACCCAGCGCACCAACGCGCTCAACAAGCACATCAGTAACCTGACCGATCAACTCAGCGACCTGGACAAACGCATGTCGACACTGACCGACCAGTACAACGCCAGATTCAGCGCAATGAATACGCTCGTTGCACAAATGCAGAGCGTGATGGATGGTCTTTCCAAGCAATTTGGATAATGAAAACAGCGTCAAAACAACTCAAGTCCAAGCGTGTTTCAGCCGATATATTTTAGTATCGACAGTCATTCCGGACTGGCAGCACGCAACCACTGCAGGATTTTTCCTCCACTGGTGGTAGTGCAATGAAATAAAGCACTTGAGAGGTTTTCACATGTATGGTTCAAATCGCCAATGCGCCGAGCAGTACCGCAAGATGAGCATCTCCACCAGCATTACCGATGCGAACCCGCACAAACTAGTGGCGATGTTGTTCGATGGTGTCTGTCAGCGTATCCGCCAAGCGCAGGCATCCATGGCCCAGGGCGACCAAGCGCGCAAGGGCAAGGCAATCGGCCAAGCCTGCGATATCGTTAGTCATCTCAACGGCTCGCTCGATCACGAAGCCGGTGGTGAGATCGCCAACAACCTCTCGGCCCTGTACGACTACGTGATGCGCCAACTAACCGCAGCTAATCTTCACAACGACGAAAGCGCGCTGATCGAATCGCTGGAATTGCTCAGCGAGATCCGCGCAGCTTGGAACGCCATTCCCACGCAGCAACGGGAAGTGGCCACGGCCGCCGTGGCATGAGCACTCCAACCATCAGTTTCGACTCGCTGCATGCCCAACTGACCCAGTTGCAGCAGGTACTGAAGACAGACGAACATGCTCTTGCCGAGCGCATCATCACCGATCACGCCCAGCAACTGCAGCAATATCTGCAACAAGACGGTGCCGATATCTCGCGTGAAACATTGCAGAAGCTGCTGCAAAAGCAACAAGCGCTGACCACGCAAATGCTTCAGTTGCGCGACGAGGCCGCCGTTTGGTTGCGCGCCAATCGCTATTTCAACAATGCCACCCGCGTATATGCGCAAGCTGGATTACTGAGATGAACGGCGCGTCAGACGGCACCTTGCAGCATCGTGCCGAGACCGAGCTGTTCCACGACACGCTGAGCTGCGAACTGACACTGCCTGCCGACTTTGTGCCTGGTCACGGCATTGGCCGCCTGAGCGCAGCCGAAACACTGCTGAGAGGACTCGCCCAGGTCGAGGATCTACGTGCCGAAGATGGTAGCGACGAGCGCGGCGATGCCTCCCTGCACTTACAACGCATGGACGCCAAGCTCGACCTGATGCTGGTACTGCTAGGACGGCTGGCCCGGCAACACGAAGACATACTGCCATTGCGCCCAGTGCGCTGGTCACGGCGCGGCATCCGGCTGGAATTGAGCAAGCACTCTGGCGCCCTCCCCGCGGCGGCAGGCCTACTACGGCTACAACCCTCCGACTGGCTGCCCGATCACCTGGAACTGCCGGTGCGGGTTCTTGACGAAGCCAATGACGCGGGCCGCTTCCATCTCTGGCTACAATTCGAGACACAACCGCCAAGCATGGAAGAAGCGATGGAACGTCATCTGTTTCGCCTGCACCGCCGACAGATCGCCAGCAGCAGGCGCGCCCGCTGAGCACACATCCCCCTGTCCCGTGTCCAAGGCGAGGTTGGCGGCAGCCGCCGACTGGGCTAATGTGCGATTCTGAAAAGAAGGATCTTGCACCGTGCGAGTCATCATTGTCGACGATCACACCCTTGTACGCGCCGGCCTTAGCCGGTTGCTACAGACGTTTGCGGACGTCGATGTGGTCGCCGAGGCCAGCAATGCCCAGCAGGCGCTGGACCTGACCGTCCTGCATCGCCCCGATCTGGTGCTGATGGATCTCTCCCTGCCCGGACGTAGCGGACTGGATGCGCTCACCGATGTCTTGCAAAGCGCACCCAAAACCCGCGTGGTGATGATGTCCATGCACGATGACCCGGTGCATGTGCGCGATGCGCTGGACCGTGGCGCCACCGGCTTCGTCGTCAAGGATGCCGCGCCATTGGAGTTGGAGCTGGCGCTACGCGCGGCCAGTGCGAACCAGATGTTCTTGAGCCCGCAGATCTCCTCCAAAATGATCGCGCCGATGCTCGGGCGCGAACGCCCCGTCGGCATTGCCGCGCTTTCGCCACGGCAACGCGAGATATTGCGTCAGATCGGCCGCGGTCAAAGCAACAAAGAAATCGCATCGGACCTGGGCATCAGCGTCAAGACCGTGGAAACCCATCGCGCCCGGATGATGGAATCGCTAGGCTGCAGGCGTGCCAACGACTTGGTGTTGCTGGCCGCACGCCACCAGAACGAGCTGATCTGAACGATCGTGACGTCATTCCATCACCTTGCGTTGGCATGACGTTTGCCTGTACCGAACGAACAGACAAAACCAAGTCGCAGCTCTCCGCCCAGCTTGTCCTGACACCGTCGACAGTCCGACGTTCCTGACATGCCCGTCAGGATTTTCCCTACAGACCGTCAGGAATTTGACTACCCAGCTCAGAAACCCCCTGATTCTGTTACCGTCGGGCGGCAAGCACTATGCATTCCACAGGCGCTGAAGGTTTTGCGTCGAACCGAGGAAGTTCGCATGAAGCCGACCGTTTCCGCCCAACTGGGCCAACAACTGCATCTAACACCGCAACTCTTGCAGTCGATCCGACTGCTGCAGCTCGATGGTTTGCAATTGGAAATGGAGATCCGGCGCGCGCTGGAAAACAATCCGCTGCTGGAACTGGAAGAACCCGAGGCTGTGGCCGAACCGGAAACCACAGTCGAAGCCGTCCTACAAACCGCCGCATTCGACGAATTACCGGAATCCTCGATGTGGGATGTCCCGGCCGCCGGCTGGAACGACGGCGAGTACGACCGCCTTAAGCATATCGCCGCTGGCGAGTCCACCGACCCGCACCTACGCGTCCTGCAACGGCTGGCGCTGGAATTGCCCCCGCGCGAGATTGAAGCGGCTGCGTTCTGGCTGGAGCACTGCGACGATGCCGGTTACCTCAACGACGCGCTGGACACGCTGACCCTGCTGGCGTGTACACGCCTGGACCTATCGGCCGCACAGATAGAGACGGTGCGCCAGCGCCTGCTGCACGGCGATCCTGTCGGACTGGCGGCACGCGATCTACGCGAGTGCCTGTACGTACAACTGCACGACCTGCCCGGCCCAGTCCCCGGCCGCCATCTGGCCGCGCGCATCCTCGATGGCGACCTGCATCTGCTGGCCAGCCACGACTACGCACTGCTTGCACGCAAACTCGACGCCGAAACCGAGGACGTCCGCGAGGCGATCCGGCTCATCCTGTCGCTGCAACCGCGCCCCGGCGACAGCCTGCAACCGCAGGATCTGGGCCATGTCATCCCCGATGTGGTCGCCTGGCAGGCCGATGGTAACTGGCGCGTGGCGCTGAACCCGGCAACCACCCATCGTGTCAATATCAACCCCATGCACGAGCGTGCCCTTGCCCAAGCCGGCGAAGCGGCGCAGCCACTGCGCGAAATGCTGCAAGAGGCACGCTGGCTGACCCGTGGCCTGTCGATGCGCTACGAGACTCTGCTGCGCACCACGCGCAGCATCGTCGAACGTCAATCCGCGTTTCTGAACAAGGGCGAAGAAGCCATGGCGCCTTTGACCCTGAAAGAAGTGGCCGATGCAATCGGCATGCACGAGTCCACCATCTCGCGCATCACCACCGGCAAGTATCTGCAAACCCCGCGCGGCACCTTCGAGCTGAAGCACTTCTTCGCCGTGCGCCTGGAAGGCGCGGCGGTGTCCGGCCAGGCGGTGCGCGCGATGGTGCGCCGGCTGATCGAATCCGAGCCTAGCAGCCGGCCGCTAGCCGACGAGGCGATCGCTGCGCTACTGTCACGCCAGGGGATCAACGTGGCCAGGCGCACCGTGGCCAAGTATCGTGAACAATTGGATATCGCTCCGGCACGCGAGCGCCGCCGCGGCAGCAAGCCACTACTGGCCCGCACGGGCTAAGGAAACTACCGCACATGAACAAATTGTCCGTGCTTCTGGTCGACGACCACGAAGGCTTCATCAACGCCGCGATGCGCCACTTCCGCAAGCTGGATTGGATGGACGTGATCGGCAGCGCCGCCAATGGCCTGGAAGCCATCGAGCGTTCCGAGTCGCTACGCCCGCAAGTGGTCCTGATGGATCTGGCGATGCCGGAAATGGGTGGACTGCAGGCCACCCGCCTGATCAAGACCCAGGACCAGGCGCCATATATAGTCATCGCCAGCCATTTCGACGATGCCGAACACCGCGAGCATGCCATGCGTGCCGGGGCCGACAACTTCGTCAGCAAGCTGTCCTATATCCAGGAAGTCATGCCGATCCTGGAGGGGCTACGTACCGAAGGAGTACCGACATGAGCGAATCGCGGATCCTGGTGATCGATGACGACGCCCCGCGCGCCGAGCGCACTGTCAGCCTGCTCGAGTTCATGGATCTCAACCCACGCTGGGTCACCGATGTAGCGGACGTCCAGCCGGGTCGCCACCGCCAGAGCGAGTGGATGGCAATCCTGGTCGGCGGACTGGAGGATAAGTCGCAGGCCGATGCGTTTTTTGGTTGGGTCGCGCGCAGCCCGTTGCCACCGCCGGTGCTACTGCTCAACGACGACGCCCAGGCGTTCGCGCAACGGCATGGCCTGCACGAGGCCAATGTGTGGCAACTGGAGGCCCCGCTGCGCCATGCGCAACTGGAGACCCTGCTGCGCCGCGCCAGCCTCAAACGCCTGGATGCCGAGCACCAGGCCGGTGCCGCACAAGACAATGGGCCAACCGGCAATAGCGAAGCGGTCATCATGTTGCGGCGGCTGATCGACCAAGTGGCTGCCTTTGACACCACCGTCTTGGTACTCGGCGAGTCCGGTACCGGCAAGGAAGTCGTCGCCCGCGCGATCCACCAGAAATCGCCACGCTGCGACGGCCCGTTCGTCGCGATCAACTGCGGCGCGATCCCGCCAGACCTACTGGAAAGCGAGCTGTTCGGCCACGAAAAAGGATCCTTCACCGGCGCACTGAGCGCGCGCAAGGGTCGCTTCGAGATGGCAGAAGGCGGCACGCTGTTGCTGGACGAAATCGGCGACATGAGTCTGCCGATGCAGGTCAAACTGCTGCGCGTCCTGCAGGAGCGCAGCTTCGAGCGTGTCGGCGGCAACGTCACTATCCGCTGCAATGTGCGGGTGATTGCGGCAACCCACCGCAACTTGGAAGAACGCATCGCCGGCAACCAGTTCCGCGAAGACCTCTTCTACCGCCTCAACGTATTCCCGATTGAGATGCCGGCGCTACGCGAACGCAGCGACGACCTGCCCGCGCTGGTCAACACGATCGCCGCGCAACTGGCACGTACTGGACGCGGCGAAGTACGCTTTTCCGAAGAGGCGTTGCAAGCATTGCGCAACTACGAGTGGCCAGGCAACGTGCGCGAGTTGACCAATCTGGTCGAACGCTTGGCCGTGTTGCACCCGGATAGTCTCGTGCGTGTGCAAGACTTGCCGGCGCGTTACCGTGGCGATTTCACCTCCTCAATCGACGTCTCTGCGCCACCGTCGCCAATCGCGACAACGGAGCCAAGGCGGCTCCCCAACGTGGTCGACCTGCGTACCGGCGGCAAACTGTATGGGGAGCAATCGCAGGCGACGCAGGTGGCTGCAACGCTGCCGGAGAGCGGACTGGATCTGCGCGGACACATGGCCAACATCGAGTTAGCGCTCATCAACGAGGCGCTGGAGCGCACTCAAGGTGTGGTCGCGCACGCAGCGCAATTGCTGGGCCTTCGCCGCACCACATTGGTCGAAAAACTGCGCAAGTACGGCATTGATCGCGATCAGGCCGAAATGGCCAGCTAAGACGGCCTGCAAAAACGACCGAAGCGACCCGCCGCGGCACATTACCCTCTCATCGCTATCGTCGTCCTCTGGTAGCCTGCAAAGAGGAACCGTATACATTCGCAGACGCTGACTTCGACACCACACGCAAGCACTACGCCGGTGGCGACAACGCGACTCGAAGATAGTGGACAGGCATCATTGGCATGTGGCTTGCTTCACATTGCAGTGAACCGATCGCATACATCCGTGCCCTTGGATTCTCCACCCCTCGCCAGGCAGGCCACTATGCCCATCCCCGTCACCAGTCCGCTGCTGCCGCCCCTGGAAGAGTTCGTCCCGTATCTGGAAAAGATTTGGCGCAGTCGCATCCTGACCAACGGAGGCGACATGCACCAGGCACTGGAAAAGGCGCTGGCGGATTACCTGGGTGTCAGCCATCTAGCGCTGCTGACCAACGGCACACTCGCCTTGCTCACCGCGCTGCAGGCGTTACGCATCACCGGAGAGGTCATCACCACACCCTACTCGTTCGTCGCCACCGCACATGCCCTATTGTGGAGAGGGATCAAACCGGTGTTCGTGGACATCGACCCGCTGACGATGAACCTGGATCCGCTCAAGATCGAGGCGGCGATCACCCCGCAGACCACGGCGATCATGCCGGTGCATTGCTACGGCACGCCCTGCGACACCGCCGCGATCGAGCGCATCGCCGACACCTACAACCTCAAGATTATCTACGACGCGGCGCATGCGTTCGGGGTCAAGGACGCGGGAGGCTCGTTGCTGCGTCACGGCGACCTGAGCGTGCTCAGCTTCCATGCCACCAAGGTATTCAACACCTTCGAAGGCGGCGCCATCGTGTGCCCGGATGCGAAAACCTACCAGCGCATCAGCCGGCTCAAGAACTTCGGTTTCGTCGATGAGACTACCGTGGTCGCCACCGGCATCAACGGCAAGATGAGCGAAATCAACGCCGCATTCGGACTGCTGCAACTGCAGCACATCGACGCCGCGCTGGCGCAGCGCGGCGCGATCGATGCGCATTACCGGCGACGGCTGGCGCAGGTGCCTGGAGTGCGCTGCCTGCCACCGCGCGCGCCAGGGCTGGCCAATTACGCATCGTTCCCGATTCTCGTCGATGAAGCGTTCCCATTGAATCGCGACACCCTGCATCGCTTGATGCGCAGCCACGACATTCTGGCGCGGCGCTACTTCTACCCGCTGATCAGCGATTTCCCCATGTACCGTGACCTGCCCTCCGCAGACCCGGCCGGACTGCCTGTTGCCCGGCAGATGTCCGAACGCGTGTTGTGCCTGCCGATCTATCCCGGTCTGACTCAGGAACAGGTCGATGCGATCTCCGATCTGATCGCCACAGCGGGCGACAGCGCATCCGCGTCAACCACCTCCAATTGCACCCCTTCCTCCTTCGCACATCCCGTGGAAATAGCATGAACCAAGCAACATTTATCGAAAACTTCCTGTCGGCGACGGATTTCCAGAATCCAGTTGAGGTCAGCTTGGAAACCGTGTTGCGCGCGTTGCCCGAATGGGATTCGCTGGCGGCCTTGGGGGTCATCGTGATGTTCGATATGGAATACGGCAAGACCATCACCGGCGAGCACCTGACTGCGGCCATCACCATAGGCGACCTCTATCAGCTGACCGAGGCATAGTCCATGCCGACTTCCACGCTGCACAATGTGCGTTTTGCCGGCATGGCGACCTGCGTCCCGAAGCGCATCGTCTCCAACCTGACCGATTGCCGGCCGCAGATCCGCTCCGAGCGCGAGCGGCTGGTGCGCAACATCGGCATCGAAACCCGGCGCATGGCCGCCGATTGGCAGTGCTTTTCCGACTTGGCATTCGATGCGACACAGGTGCTGCTGGAACAACTGCAGTGGCAGCGCGAGGAAATCGATGCGCTGATCGTGGTCACGCAGTCGCCGGACTATCCGGTTCCGGCGACCGCGATCATCCTGCAAGACCGCCTCGGTCTATCGCATACGACGGTCGCGTTCGACGTCAACCTGGGCTGCTCGGCATATCCGTTCGGCATCAATCTACTGGGTTCGATGATCGCCTCCGGTGGAGTCAAGAAGGGCCTGCTGCTGGTCGGCGACCGCAGCGCCACCTTCGACGATCCGATCTTTTCCGATTCCGGCACCGCGACCGCACTGGAATTCAGTGCCGATGCACCGCCCATGCACTTCGATCTCAACAGCGACGGTAGCGGCTACCGCGCGATCATCCTGCCGGTCGGCGGACATCGCGAACCGGTCGGGATACAGCATCTGATGCCCTACCGTGCCGACGAGAACGACTACTGGCACCGTGGCGTGGACCTGCAACTGGACGGCGTGGCGGTCCTGAGTTTTTCCACCCAACGGGTGCCGCCGGCGGTGCAGAAGCTGCTCGACTACAGCGGCGTGTCCAAGGATCAGATCGACTACTTCGTGTTTCACCAGGCCAACCGGATAATCAACGAGACCATTCGCAAGAAGCTCGGTCTGCCGGCGGACAAAGTCCCCTCCACCCTGCACGACTTCGGCAACACCAGTGGCGCTTCGCTTCCGGTCACGATGACCGCCCGGATCAACAAGCAACTGGAATCCGGGCGCAAGCGCGTGCTGCTATGCGGCTTCGGCATCGGCCTATCGTGGGGCACCTGCCTGGTGGACATCGAGGGAGCCGTGTTTCCCGATTTGATCGAGTCGTGACGATGGCGCCTGTCGCAAGCACAGACGCCTTCGCACTCCAGGGCAAGACCATCCTGGTGACCGGCGCCTCCTCCGGCATCGGTGCCGCCGTCGCCACGCTATGTGCAAGGCTGGGAGCGACGCTGGTACTGAATGGACGCGACGAGGCACGGCTGCACGCGGTGGCTTCCACCCTGCACGGTGGCGACCATCGCACAGTCGCCGGTGACCTGACCGAGGACGCCACTCGCACCCGGTTGCTGGACGCCGCAACGCATTACCAGGGCCTCGCCTCCTGCGCCGGCATCGCCGCGCTGGTGCCGTTCCGGATGGCGGCGGAAAAACACCTGCAACAGATGCTGGCAGTGAACTATCTGGCGCCGATCCTGCTGACCCAGCAATTGCTGGCCAAACGCCGCCTGCACGAAGGCGCGGCGCTGGTGTACGTGTCCGCCTTGACCGCACGCGCGGCACCACAGGCCAGCGCAGGTTACGGCGCATCCAAAGCGGCGCTGGAAGCCGCGGTGCGCTCGTTGGCGCTGGAAAACGCCAGACATCGCATTCGCGCCAACTGCATCGCCCCAGGCTACGTGGACACGCCGATGCTGAGCAAGTTGGGCAGCACCGCCGACATGGACGACAAGATCGGGCTGACTCCGTTGGGACGGATCGACCCGAACGATATCGCCAATGGCGCCGTCTACCTGCTGTCCGACGCCAGCCGCTGGATCACCCGCAGCACCTTGACCATCGACGGCGGGATCTCCCTGCCAATCCGCCTATGATCGTGGAGAACCCCATGTCCGTTGCGGATGCGACATCCGTCTTGTTACGCGAGCTCTACGGGGTACACGGCAAGACGGTGCTGGTGACTGGCGCGTCCAAGGGCATTGGCGAAGCCGTGGCCAGGGCCTGCGCCAACGCCGGTGCGCGCCTGCTCATCGCTGGGCGCGATACAGCGCGACTGCAAGCCGTCTTGGACGCATTACCCGGCGAGGACCACCGCCTCTTCGCTGGCGACCTGAGCGATGCGGCCACAGTGCAACGTCTGGCGGCCGAAAGCGGCCCGCTCGACGGCGTGGTGCATAGCGCCGGCATCCGCGGCCTGTCGCCGATGAAACTGGTCAGCGAGAGCTTCCTCACCGAAGTGACGACGATCAACTACATCGCGCCGACGATGCTCACCCGACATCTGCTCGCGCGCCAGTCGCTGCGTCCCGGTGGTTCCATCGTCTTCCTCTCCTCCATTGCCGCGCTCACCGGCACCGTCGGCGTCGGACCCTACGCCGGTTCCAAGGCCGCGCTGATCGGCATGTTGCGGCCGCTGGCGCTGGAACTGGCGCGACGCAAGATCCGTGCGAATGCGCTGTGCCCTGGCCTGGTCGAGACCTCGTTGATCAGCGAAGACAAGGCCTGGTTCGAGGAAAGCCGCAAGCGCTATCCGCTCGGCATCGGCGAGCCCGACGACGTCGCCCTGGCCTGCCTGTACTTCCTCTCCGACGCCAGCAGCAAAGTGACCGGGCAGGCTTTCAGCATGGACGGCGGCGTGGAGTTCGCATGAATAACGGCCCTCCACAACACGTGCTGATCATCGGTGCCGGCGGCTTCGGTCGCGGCATCGCGGCGATGGCACGCCATGACGACCCGGCCTACGGACACGCCTGGGACATCAAGGGCTTCCTCGATAGCCGCAGCGCGTTGGCGGCGACCAGCCCCTGGCCGATCGTCGGCGATCCGGACAGCTACACGCCCGTCCCCGGCGACCTGTTCGTCTGCGCGCTCGGCGACCCGGCCGCCCGCCGCCGCTACAGCCAGCCCCTGCTGGCGCGCGGCGCGGACTTCATGGTGCTGCGCCCGCGCCTACGCGAGGCCTCGCCTACCCCGATCGGACGTGGCAGCCTGTTCGAGGTCGGTGTGGGGATCGGTGCGGACAGCCGCATCGGCGAGTTCGTCACCATCCTCGCCACCACCATCATCGGCCACGACGTGCGCATCGGCGACTATGTGCAGATCGGCAACTTCGTGTTCGTCGGTGGCGGCGTCACCATCGGCAACGACGTGGTCATCCACCCGCATTCCACCCTGATCCCCGGGATCACGGTCGGCGATGGCGCGGTGATCGGCGCTGGCAGCGTAGTGGTGAAGGATGTCCCGCCACAGGTGACCGTGGCCGGCAATCCCGCGCGCATCATCTTCCAACGTTGATACTGGCGAACAGGATCCTCGCGCATGTCCCGTCACGCACTCGACGCCACGCACTACACCAGCCCGGACACCTTGCGCCTGGAGCAACAACGGCTGTTCGGTCGGCTATGGATCTTCGTTGGCTTCGCCTCGCTGGTGCGCGAGCGCAACCAATTCTTCGCCCGTCAGATCGCGGGCGTGCCGGTGCTGGTGCAACGCACCGACGCCGGTATCCGCGCCTTCCTCAACCAATGCCCGCACCGGCAATCGGCGATCCAGAGCGAACCCCACGGCAAACGCCCCTTGGTGTGCCCGTACCATGCCTGGTCGTTCGGCGCCGAGGGCGAGTTGCGTGGACTGCCCAATTCCGGCCTGTACCAATTCACCGCGGAAGAAAAAGCCGGCATCTGCCTGACCAAGCTGCACCTGCGGCAGGTCGGTGAGTTGCTGTTCGTGAACCTGGCAGAGCAGCCGTTGCCGCTGGAGGAGCAATTTGCCCCCGAGTTTCTGGAGGAACTGCGCGCCGCATCATCGCACCTGGATTCGCAGATCATCTACAGCTGCCATCGCGTGCGCTACAACTGGAAGCTCAACATGGAGAACGTCAAGGACTACAACCATCTACCATTCATCCACCCAAAGACCTTCAATCCGCTGATGAACGCCACTCCGAATTCATCCGCTCAGGTTGAACGACCGGCGGAGGTGCCGTCCGTGGTCGAGCAGTTGCTGCAAGCAGGCCACGCCCCTGCAATCGATGCGCTGAGCTTCCCGGCCAAAGCCGCGATGGCCGAGCACGACAACTGGTACCGCCCACTATGCGAGCGCTATGGCGAGGATTCGGCGTTCTACAACTGGTTCGTCTATCCGAACGTCAACTTCTACAGCGTGCGCGGCGACTCCTTCGTACTGCAGCAGTACGACCCGGTCTCGCCCCATGAGAGCGACTACCATCTGTGGGTGACCACCGCGCGCCGCAGGAGCGAGCGTACCGATTTCACTGCGCTGCTGAGTACGTTGATCCGCATCGAACATCAGATCATCGCCGAGGACACCGCCGTGTTGGAACGCCTGCAAGCGCGTCTCGGACCCCATTCCCCACCCACCATGCACGGCGACTACGAAACCGAACTGGTCCGCCAGCACCTGTGGTACCGCAGCAACGTGCTGGAGGCGCAGGCATGAAAACATTGCTGCTGCTCGGCGAAGGCGACGCGCTGGAGCAGGCACGACGCACCGCGCAAGCGTGCGGTTTTGTCCATGTCAGCCTGACGCTGCACTCCACCGACCGCTACAACTTCGACCTGGGCGAACTGCACGCCAGCCACGCCGCAGCGGAGACCGACGTGTTCGTCGCACTCGACGAACGTGCGGTCAATCAGTCGCGGCACAAGCTGCTGGCCGACGTGCGACTGGCCGGCTACCGCACCATCGATCTGGTATGGCCGCAGTCGCATATCGATGCCGACGTGCGGCTGATGGGCAATGTGTACGTGGGGCCTGGCTGCAATCTCGCGGCGGGCAGCAGTCTCGGCCAGGGCGCGTGGCTGGAACGGCAGGTGATCGTCGAACAGGATGTCCGAATCGGTGCCTGCGCCACCCTGCATGCCGGCGTCCATCTTGGGCGCGGCACCCAGATCGGCCAAGGCAGCACCCTGGGCAGCGCCAGCATGACCCACAGCGGCAGCAAGATCGGCCGGCACTGCGAATGGCTGTTGCCTGGGATGCTGCCGGAGGTATTGCCCGACCGTTGTTTCTACGATGCGCTGATGCCGAGCGGCGCTCGTATCCTGATGTAGGTGCACATTCGCTCGCACCGGCGAGCAAGATGAAGCTTGCAGATCAAATGCATTTCAATGCGAACCAAGTGGGAAATGCAAGAAATACAAGCTCCGAGTTATCGCTCTTAAGCGACATGAATTTTCCATCATCATCGATAGACAATCTCAACCAAAAAGGAAATTGTATGCAAGCATTTAAAATTGGCAAAAACTTCAAGGCAGTTTCCCCGCAGGGAATTTTACAACTTGTATCTCCCGCCAATAATGTTAACGGCTTAATCGTCAGCACTGCAATACTGACTACCTCTCCAGGCGGATATGTCAACCTTTACGCATCGGAAACCGCTCCAACTGCTCCAGGCGATCTTAATACGCGCATTATTTTTTGCGCAAATAGCGACACACCTAATGACAAAAAGGGAATTGCAATTATGCCCTATCCTTTATTTATTCCCGCAGGTCTTGGCTTATGGGCAACAAGTGGACTTTATGCAAGCTCAGCAACCTCAACAGGCGGACTCTCCATTACCTGGGATCTACTCTCATAATTCTATCTTGATGCGATTCCGGCCATCAAACTTCTTGATTTGAGGGACAGGATCTGGTCACCTTACTTGAACAGATCCTGCCGGATGCGCAACCGCGTACGAAGGTGCGCTATAGGGGGCTGACGAAGAATGCCGGGCAGTTGAAAGCGCTGATGGAAGGTGCGTCCGAATTGTGAAAATAATGAGTTTTTCAGAGAATTTCGGCTTGAACGCGGCTTTGGAAAGCCGCTGGGTCCGATTCCAATCGCTATGAACGAGACTGAACGTCGCTACCGTCATTTTCCCAGTGACTTGTTCAGAGGGTCTCTGACGACCATCGCAGCAATCTCCACATAACACCCATCTCCCGAGTGCATCCATGACCAACACCTCAACCACGCCTCGCGACGAAACAGACCTGATTGCACATTGCACAGACGCCGGCGGCGCAATCTTCATGGCCCCCAGTTCCACTCTCGGCGGGATTTATGCAACGCACGCAGCGGCTACGCTGGTCGAGCGCGCTCCGGGCATCAGGATCATTGCCCTGGACGATGTGTTGTATGAGGGGCATATCGCCGACATGGGTTTCAGCGATATCCGGCCGACCAACGCGTTCCGGAACGACCCGCAACTTGCGACGCTGCCCACCATCAACTGCGCATTCATGCCGACCGCATGGCTGTACTTCGCGCAACTGCAAGACGCAGGCAGCGGGCGCCGGATCGATCTTCCGGAGCTGTTGTACGCGCTGGATATCCCACTGGTGTATCAGACTGGGCGTTTGACCCGCGAGCAGACACTGGCGCACCGCGCGCAATTCGCCGCGCTGCGCGAACGCTTCGGCGATCCCCTGAGCATGCGCACGCTCGACGCCGTGCTGCAGATGCGGATGACTGGCGACCGGCGGCCGTTACTGGACGTGCTGTGCCCGATGGAGCAGGAATACTTCTCCGTTTACTCCACCAACGCACATCCGCTGCGAATCGGTGCGGACGAGCACTACGTGGACATCGGCGCCTACCGCGGCGACACGGTGAAGAAATTCCGCGCCGCCTCGCGCCATCGCTACGCCTCGATCCACGCGTTCGAGCCGGACCCGGCCAACTTCGCCGCGTTGCAACGCGACCTCGCCGACGATGGCGGGCGCACCGTGCTGCACAATGCCGCCGTCTCCGATGTCGCCGGAACCCTGGCCTTCCATGCCGAAGGCACCATGGGCAGCCGACTCGATGCCAACGGCACGGTGATGGTCCCCAGCGTGCGCCTGGACGAGCTGATCGAACACGTCACGATGATGAAAATGGATGTGGAGGGATTCGAGCCGCAGGTGCTGCGCGGCGCCGCCGGGCTGATCCAGCGCTGCCGCCCGCGCATGGCCATCACCTGCTACCACAACGCACTGGACCTGCTGGAGATCGTCGCCGTCCTCGACCACATCCTGCCGGATGCGAAACTGCGCTTGCGCCAGTATGCGATGTATTTCTTCGATACCGTCCTCTACGTGGAATAACCGCGCGGCGCGTTTGCGCATTGTGCAGATAGAAAACCGCACACCGCTCTGCGACGCAGGATGCTTCCCTCCAGCATCGACCAAAATAAGCACGCTCGACACCGCCGCGCCTGGTCAGCGGCATGCCGCCGCCGCGACGGCGTGCTGAGACCGGCATACATGTTGCATCGGGCTTGGGATCGGGCGCGATGCGCTCCATGCCATTTCCTTCGAGACGGCCCAGCATTCATGAGTCCCCTCCCCCTGGTCAGCGTGGTCATGCCGGCCTACAAGGCCCGCTACTTCGAGAAGACGCTCGACAGCGTACTCGCCCAGACCTACCCGTCGCTGGAGCTGGTGATCTGCGACGACAACCCCGATGGCATGATCCAGGCCATCGTGGAGCGCCGTCGCATCGACGCACGCCTGCCGATCCGCTACCACCGCAACCCGAGCCGCTACGGCGAGTTGGGTAGCACCGTGCGCGGCATCGCGCTGGCCGAGGGCGAATACCTGAAGTTCCTCCACGACGACGATGTGCTGGAAGCGGACTGCATCGCGGCGCTGGTCGCCGCCATGCAAAGCCACCCCGGTGTGGTGCTGGCCTCGTCGCGACGCCAGCGTATCGGCAGCGACGATGCGCCGCTGGAAGACATCCCCGCGACCGCTTTCCCATTCGCCGAGGATGTGCGGCTGGATGGCCCACAACTGCTGTCCTTCCTCGCCGACCACACCATCAACTTCATCGGCGAGCCCAGTTGCGTGCTGTGCCGGCGCCGCGATCTGCTGGAGTTCGGCGATCAGTTGATGTCGCTGGATGGCCGGGTAACGCATTGGGTTGGCGACCTGTCGATGTACGCCAAACTCCTGCATCGCGGCGATCTGGCCCTGCTGGCAAGGCCACTGACCCGCTTCCGCGTGTCGCAGGAACAATACAGTCAGACAGGCCGCGACCAACCCGGGATCGGCGATCAAGGCCACGACGATTTCCGCCGCGGCGTGCGCGCAATGGGCTGGTATCGCGGGGATGGCGACGCGCGTCTGGTCGGAGTGACGCCCTTGGCCGGCGGCAGCACCACACCGGTGGACCTGATACAGGCCATCCAAGCCGCCTATGCACGTCAACGCATACAAGCAGCCTTAGGCGACTGGCAAGCGCGCCGGCAACCGACGCCCGTCCAACGCACGCTCATCGACGCACGCATGGCCGCACTGGGCGGCCCGGCGCGGCTGACAGTGCTGATCGATGCGCGCACAGCCGACATCACCGCCGTGGAGACGACGCTGCACAGCCTGCTGCTGGAAGGGGCCGCGTTCGTCCATCTGCGCGTCCTCGTCCTCAGCGAGGGCGCCACCACGCCATGGTCGGACCCGAGAGTGCAATCGCTAGCGCCACTGGCGGCCAACGCCGATGCCGCCGCGATGAACGCCGCGGTAGAGGCGGCCAACACCAGCGACTGGTGCCTGCGCGTGACGGCCGGGACCCGCTTCTGCGCCGGAGGCCTGCTGCGCCTGCTGCTGGAACTTGCCCAGCATCCGCAGTGCAGCGCGCTGTATGCGGACGAATGGCTGGCGTTGGACGCACACACCCTGGCGCCGGTGCTGCGCCCGGATCCAGACCTGGACCTGTTGCTGGGCAACCCGCTCGCCACCGCTGGCCATTGGATCTTCCGCCTCGCTCTGGTCCGCGAACTGGGCGGCTTCGATCCCAACTACGATGGCGCCAGCGAACTGGAATTGATCCTGCGCCTGTTCCTGCGCGATGCCGGCGCCAGCATCGCGCACCTGCCCGAACCGCTACTGATCGCCACGCCGGCTGTGGCCGATAATGGCGCTGAGGCACGCCAACGGGCGATCTTGGCGCACTTGCAGGCACGCGGCTATACCGACGGCAGGGTCGATGCACTGCCAGGCGGACTGTGGCGGATCGACTACGGCCACACCCAACATGCCTTGGTCTCGATCGTCCTGCTGGGACAGGACAATCTACCGGCACTGCAAAGCGTGGTGGTCAGCCTGCTCGAACACACCACCTATCCGGCCTACGAACTGCTGCTGGTCGACAATTTCAGCATCGCCCCCGCCGTGACCGAGTGGATGCAAGCCGTGGCGGAGTTGGGCAACGGCCACATCCGCGTGTTCGCGCTGGAACAGCGCGTCAGCCAGGCCGAGGCGCGCAATCTGGCCGCGACGCAGGCCCAGGGCGAATACCTGTTGTTCCTGGACGCCGACAGCAATCTGCTCCAGGGCAGTTGGCTGCACGCACTGATGAACCACGCACAGCGTCCGGAAGTCGGCATCGTCGGCGCCAAGGGCGTTTCCAGCGATGGCGCGATCACCCACGCCGGGCTACTGCCGGGCCTGCTGCGCGACGCCGGCCATGCGTTTGCCGGCGAAGCGATGGCACAGCCTGGCTATATGGGGCGGCTGCAGGTGGCGCATCGCTACAGCGCCGTCTCCGACCGTTGCCTATTGATCCGGCGCGCACTGTTCGAGCAGTTATCGGGCTTCGACGTCGCCGCGTTCGGCGCGGGCGGCGCCGATGTGGATCTGTGCCTGCGTGCGGCGGCACAGGGCCAATGGACACTGTGGACCCCCGACGCGCTGCTGCTGCAACCCGTCGCCACAACACGTGTGGACGCCGCCACCGACGCCCTGTTGCAACGCTGGCTGCCGGCAATGGCGCACGACCCCGCCCATTCGCCCAGCCTGAGCCTGGACCAAACTGGCGGCTTCAAATTGGGCGAATCCGATTTTTCCTGGCAACCACTGTCGTGGAAGCCCCTGCAACGCGTGCTGGCGTATCCCGGCGATGCGTTCGGCAGTGGTCATTACCGCGTGATCCAACCGTTCCAGGCGCTGACCGCAGCCGGACAGATCGATGGCGTTTACTACGCACGGCTGCTCGATCCAGTGGAGAGCGAACGCATTGGCGTCGACGCAATGATCGTGCAGCGCCGGGTGGGTGAAGCGGAACTGGCGCAAATGGAACGCCTGCGCCGCTTCTCCAGCGCATTCAAAGTCTACGAGCTGGACGACTACCTCCCCAATCTGCCATTGAAAAGCGCACACCGCGCACAGATGCCCAAAGATGTGCTGCATTCGTTGCGCCGCGCCGCCAACTTGGTGGACCGCGTGGTGGTATCCACGCCGACCCTCGCCGATGCCCTGGCCGGCCTGCACACGGACATCCGCGTGGTGCGCAATCGCCTGGACCCGCACATGTGGGGCGGACTGAACGCACGAGCCCGCATGCCCGCGGACAAGCCACGGGTCGGCTGGGCCGGTGGCGCCAGCCATACCGGCGATCTCGAACTGATCGCCGACGTGGTCAAGGCATTGGCCGGCGAAGTGCATTGGGTCTTCATGGGCATGTGCCCGGAGCGACTGCGGCCGCATGTGGCCGAGGTACACGCTGGCGTGGACTTCGCGCGCTATCCGCAGGCCCTGGCCGCGCTCGGCCTGGACCTTGCCCTGGCACCGCTGGAAGACAACCTGTTCAACCGCTGCAAAAGCAACCTGCGCCTGCTCGAATACGGCGCTTGCGGCTACCCGGTGGTGGCCAGCGACCTGCCGCCCTACCGGGACGGTGGACTCCCCGTGACCTTGGTGAAGAATCGTTTCCGCGATTGGATCACGGCAATCCGCGCGCATCTTGCCGATGCCGATGCGCGGGCCGCGACAGGCACCGCACTGCACGCTGCGGTACAACGCGACTGGATGCTACAAGGCACCAACCTGGACGAGTGGCGCGCGACCTGGCTGCCGAACTGAGCCCTAGCAGCCCACTGGCGCCCCCGTTCACCAGTGAAATCCAACGCTGTCGCCACGTCCGCCGACGGCAGCGTCAATCGCCGGGCCGTCAATCGCCTGGCATGTCGGGCGTTGGCAGCGCACGCAACTGCGTCAGGAAGCCGACGCGGCACATGTCACTTCCGACAGGCGACCTTGCCCGCAGTTTCGGCACGTTGTTTGCATTGGTGGATGAGCCGCCTTCCGGCATGGACTTTCACGTATGAGCGACTCCATCAGCTCCATTCTTTCGCAAATCCGCAGCTACCAGGGCCAAGTCGGCCAGGCAGCCCCGGCGCGGGTGGGCGATACGGCGCGCAGCAATGCGATCGAAGGCCTGACCGGGAACCAGGGCGTCCAGGGTCCGAGCTTCAGCGAGACCCTGCGCAGTGCGATCAGTAGCGTCAACGAGACTCAGCAGAACTCCAGCAATCTTGCCAAGGCATTCGAATTAGGCGATCCCAACGCGGGTCTGGCCAAAGTCATGCTGGCCGCACAGCAGTCCCAGGTGGCGTTCCGCGCCACCGTGGAAGTCCGCAACCGACTCGTCCAGGCGTACCAGGACGTGATGAACATGCCGCTGTAAGGTAGAAGACGATGGCGCTTGCGCTCAGCAAAGAAACAATCAACAGCGAAAAAGCAGGCGCTTGGTTCGATCGCCTGCAAAGCCTGCAGATCACCCGACGCATCGGCTTGATGGCGATGATCGCGGTGGCCGTGGCTGCCGGTCTGTTCGTATTCTTCTGGTCGCAGAAACCGGACTACACCCCGCTGTACACCGGCCTGGACGAGAAAGGCACGGCCGAGGCCACCGACCTGCTGCGCACTGCGCAGATCCCATTCAAGCTCGACCCCACTTCCGGCGCGATCACCGTGCCGCAGGAAAAGCTCTACGACGCCCGACTGAAGCTGGCCGGCTCCGGCCTGACCGACAAAAGCGGCAACATGGGCTTCGAAGTGATGGAAAAAGACCCCGGCTTCGGGGTCAGCCAATTCGTGGAGAACGCGCGCTACCAGCACGCGTTGGAGACCGAGCTGTCACGGACCATCGCCAGCCTTCGCCCGGTGCGCGAAGCACGGGTACACCTGGCCATCCCCAAGCCGAGCGCGTTCACCCGTCAACGCGAAGCCGCTAGCGCCTCGGTGGTGCTGGAACTGCGTGGCGGCAATACCCTGGAACGTAACCAGGTCGATGCGATCGTCAACATGGTGGCCTCCAGCATTCCGGATCTCTCGCCGAGCCGGGTGACTGTGGTCGACCAGAGTGGACGCATGCTGACCATCGCCGATCCTAACAGCGACGCAGCACTCAACGCCGCCCAGTTCGATCAGATCCGCCGCCAGGAAAGCTCCTTCAACCAACGTATTCGCGAATTACTGGAACCAATGACCGGCCCCGGCCGAGTCAATCCGGAAGTCAGCGTGGACATGGACTTCTCCGTGACCGAAGAAGCGCGAGAGCTGTACAACGGCGATCCGCCGAAGCTGCGCAGCGAACAGGTCAGCGACAGCAACACCAGCAAGGGCGGTCCGCAAGGCGTACCCGGCGCGACCAGTAATTCGCCCGGCACCGGCGCGCAAGCTCAGCCCGCCGCCGCCGCCGGCACCCCGGCTGCCGCGGCGGCGGCGGCGGCGAACCAGCAGGCCGCCAACCCGACCGAGAGCTCCAAGAGCGCGACCCGCAATTACGAGCTGGACCGCACCCTGCAACATACGCGGCAACCCGCAGGCCGGATCAAGCGGGTGTCGGTCGCGGTGCTGGTGGACAATGTGCCGCGCCCGGGTCCCAAGGGCAAGATGGTCGAACAGGCGCTCAGCGCCGCCGAACTGACCCGTATCGAAGGCCTGGTCAAGCAGGCGGTCGGCTTCAACGCCGAGCGTGGTGACACGGTGTCGGTGATGAACGCCCCGTTCGTGCACGAGGCCCCGGAGGCAACAGACAAGCCGAGTTGGTGGCAGGATCCGCGGGTGATGAATGGATTGCGTCTGCTGGTCGGCGCCGCCGTGGTGCTGGCGCTACTGTTCGGCGTGCTGCGCCCGGCGTTGCGCCAGATCGCCGGCCCGGCCCCCGAGGCCGGCGGCAAGGACAAGACAACGCCGCAGGACGCCAAGTTGTCGATGCTGGAAGACGGCAACAACCCGCTGCTGCAGTCGCTGGGCGAAGACACCGCCAGCATCGCCGGCGGCGGTAATCCCGCCATCGCCCTGCCCGACGCTTACGAAGAACGTCTGCGTCTGGCACGCGAAGCGGTCAAACAGGATTCCAAGCGCGTGGCGCAAGTCGTGAAGGGATGGGTGGCCAGTGAAGCCTGAGGCGAGCCCAATGAATGGCACCCAGCGCGCCGCAGTACTGCTGCTATCGCTCGGCGAGGCCGATGCGGCGGAAGTGCTCAAGCACATGGACCCCAAAGAGGTGCAGAAGATCGGCATCGCCATGGCCACCTTGACCGGCATCTCGCGCGATCAGGTCGAGAAGGTGATGGAGGAATTCAACGCCGAACTCGGCAGCAAAACATCACTGGGCGTGGGTGCCGACGACTACATCCGCAACGTGCTGGTGCAGGCATTAGGCGCCGACAAGGCCGGCAGCCTGATCGACCGCATCCTGCTCGGGCGTAACACCACCGGTCTGGACACGCTGAAGTGGATGGACCCACGCGCGGTCGCCGATCTGGTACGCAACGAACATCCACAGATCATTTCCATCGTGATGGCGCATCTGGATAGCGATCAGGCCGCAGAGGCACTGAAGTTACTCCCCGAACGCACCCGCGCCGACGTGCTGATGCGCATCGCGACCCTCGATGGGATTCCGCCGAATGCGCTCAACGAACTCAACGAGATCATGGAGCGGCAGTTCTCCGGTAACCAGAACTTGAAATCGTCCAACGTCGGCGGCGTCAAAGTCGCCGCCAATATCCTCAACTTCATGGAAAGCGGCTCGGACCAAGGCGTACTGGCGGCGATCAGCAAGATCGACGCCGACCTGGGCAGCCGCATCCAGGATCTGATGTTCGTGTTCGACAACCTGGTCGAACTGGAAGACCGCGCACTACAGACCATGTTGCGCGAGGTCAGCGGCGACCGCCTCGGCCTGGCCCTGCGCGGTGCCGACATCAAGGTGCGCGAAAAAATCACCAAGAACATGTCCCAGCGTGCCGCCGAAATCCTGCTGGAAGACATGGAAGCACGCGGCCCGGTGCGCCTATCCGACGTGGAAGCGGCGCAGAAGGAAATTCTTGCCATCGTGCGGCGCCTGGCCGATGAGGGTGTGATCGCCCTCGGCGGCAGCGGTGCGGAGGCCATGGTATGAACAACAACGTCGTGCGCTGGCTGGCACCGGAACTGGATGCACCTGCGCCGCCTGCGGTATTGGAAGAGACACTGCCAGAGGTACCCGTGCTGCGACCGCCGAGCCTGGAAGAAATCCAGGCAATCGAGGCGGCCGCCCAACACGAAGGTTTCGAGCGCGGCCACGCCGAAGGCCTGGCGCAGGGACAATCGGAAATCCGCCGCCTCACCGCACAGATCGAGGGCATTCTGGATAATTTCTCGCGTCCACTGGCGCGGCTGGAAAACGAAGTCGTCGGGGCACTCGGCGAACTGGCGGTGCGGATTGCCGGCAGCCTGGTCGGCCGCGCCTACCAGACCGACCCGGGATTGCTCTCGGAACTGGTCGGCGAAGCACTGGACGCGGTCGGCGGCACGCACCGCGACGTCGAGGTGCGCCTGCATCCGGACGACATCGCCGCACTGACCCCGCTGCTGACATTCATGGACGTCGGCATCCGGCTGGTGCCCGACCTAAGCCTGAGCCGCGGCGATCTGCGCGTACACGCCGAGTCGGTGCGGATTGACGGCACTCTCGATGCGCGTCTGCGCGCGGCGCTGGAAACGATCATGCGCAAATCAGGAGCCGGGCTGTGAGCGCGCTATTCGGCACGCATCCGGGCGACTGGCTGGAAGCACGCAACCTGCGTGTCGCCACACGCCTGGGCAATCTCGACCTGGACCCGGCCAACGGCCGTGGGCTGATCCGCGAGGGCATCCTGCGCCGCGCAGTGGGCCTGACGCTGGAAGCGGTTGGCTGCGAAGCGCCGATGGGCGCCATCTGCAGGGTCGAGGTCGATGGCGGCTGGGTCGATGCCGAAGTGGTCGGCTTCTCCGGCGACCGCACCTCCCTGATGCCCAGCGCCGAGACCCATGGCTTGTTGCCCAACGCACGGGTGGTGCCACTGCATCGCCGTGGCGGCGTGGAAGTCGGCGAAGGCCTGCTCGGCCGGGTCATCGACTCCGACGGCTTGCCGCTGGACGGCAAGGGTCCGATCCGCGCCGAAGGCTCCGTGGGAATGGCCGGTGTGTCGATCAATCCACTGGCCCGCGAACCGATCACCACCCCGCTGGACGTAGGCGTGCGCGCGATCAACGCACTGTTGCCCATCGGCCGCGGCCAACGTGTCGGCCTGTTTGCCGGCTCCGGCGTCGGCAAGTCCACGCTGCTCGGCATGATGACCCGCTATACCGCTGCCGACATCATCGTCGTCGGGCTGATCGGCGAACGTGGCCGCGAAGTGCGCGATTTTGTCGAAACCACCCTCGGTGAGGAAGGCCTGCGTCGCGCCGTGGTCGTCGCCGCACCGGCGGACCGGCCACCGCTGGCGCGCCTGCATGGCGCTTACCGCGCCACCGCCATCGCCGAATGGTTCCGCGACCAGGGGCTGAACGTCCTGCTGCTGATGGATTCGCTGACCCGCTTCGCCCAGGCGCAGCGCGAAATCGGCCTATCGGTCGGCGAGCCACCGACCACGCGTGGCTATCCGCCCTCGGTCTTCGCCAAGCTACCGGCACTGGTCGAACGCGCCGGCAATGGCGCCAAGGGCCGTGGCTCGATCACCGCCTTCTACACCGTGCTGACCGAAGGCGACGACCCGCAGGACCCGATCGCCGACGCCGCCCGCGCCATTCTCGACGGCCACATTCTGCTCTCCCGACGCGTCGCCGATAGCGGCCTGTATCCGGCCATCGACATCGAATCCTCGGTCAGCCGCGTGGTCCAGGACATCGCCGACGAACCATGGCGGTTGCGCATCCGCGCACTCAAACGGCTGGTCTCGGCGTATTCGTCCAACCGCGACCTGATCACCATCGGCGCCTACCAGCGCGGCAACGATCCGGCCGTGGACGAAGCACTGGAACGCTGGCCGGAGATCATGGAGTTCCTCGGGCAAGACGTCGCCAGAGCTGCAGACCTTCCCCATAGCCAAGACGCACTGAAGCGGCTGGTTGAACGTGAGAACTAACCCATGATGCAGTCAAAGCGTCTCGCCCCCTTGCTCCACCGCGCCCAGCAACACCAGGACGAGGTGGCGCGCGATTTGGCCGAACGCCAGCGCGTACTGGCGACCCACGAATCGCGACTGGAGGAATTGCGCCGCTATGCCGAGGAATACGCCAACAGTCAGATGTCGGCCACCAACCTGGCACAGTTAGCCAACCGCCGTGCATTCTTGGACCGCTTGGAAAGTGCCGTACAACAGCAATGCCAGACCGTGGACCGCAACCGCGAGAAAGTGGAAATAGAACGTACCCGGCTGCTGCTGGCCAGCCGCGACAAACAAGTGCTGGAGCAGCTCGCCGCCAGTTATCACGCGCAGGAACGCAAAGTCGACGACCGTCGCAGCCAGCGCGAAATGGACGACCTGGGCGCGCGTCGCGTGCGCATTGCCGCAGCGACAGCGCAGCACGAGCACAGCAACGGAGACGGACAATGAACAACGCACTTTCCGCGCTGGGCGGCAGCAGCCGTTCCAGTCAACTCGGCAATACCAGCAGCGAGACGCAAAGCAACGACGGCAGCGGCGACAAGGATTTTGACAAGCTGCTCAGTGGCGACACGCCGCGTGACGCATCCGCGCCAACAACACGGCCGACCACACAACAGACCACACAACAGACCACGAAGCAGAACAGCGAGCAGACCACGGAGCAGGCCACGGAGCAGGCCAAAAAAGCACCATCGTCGGCACCAAGCCAAGCCGACGCCGGCAAACGTCCCGCAACGACCAACGACAACAGCAACGATCCGGCACCCAGCGCACAGGCAGGTGACAAGGTTGCACAGGAAAGCGACAAAAGCAGCGCCGATGTCAAAGCACCGACCAAGGGCAAGGCTGCAGCCAAGCTGGGCGACGAAAAGAAGGACGATAGCACCTGGCCGCCGGCTGGCCTGGCCGGAATCGGCTTGGGCTTGTTGCCGACGATTGGTGCAGCCGTACTGCCGGCCGCCAATACCACCCCTCTAGGCGCTGCCGCCGGACTGGCGATCGGCGTGGCCGGAACCGCCACCAAGGAAATCGGCGCCCTACTCGGCGGCGACACCTTAGCTGCTGGCGTATCCCAGGGCATGGGCGCCATCGCAACGGCTGCAACGACCGCGAGCGGCACCGATCCCACGACCACCTCGGCGACCAGCGCAACCGCCAATGCTGGGGGCAGCGCCGCCAATAGCTTCGGCGCAATGCTGGCCGAAGTCGCCAGCAACGCCAAGACGACTGGCAGCGAAAACGCGAGCCCAATGGCGAACTTGGCGGCGATCACCGCGGTGATCGAGGACAAGCATACCGACAGCAGCAACGTCGCCCCCGGCGATAGCACACCGATCAATCTGCTCGCATCCACTGGGATCCAAACCCCAGCAAGGGCCATGGACGCGGCCACACCGTTCACTGGCTCGCCAACCCCGACCCCCAACCTGCACAGCATGCACTTCGACGAAGAACTGGGGGCACGCATCAGTTGGTTGGCCGACCAGACAGTCGGGCATGCGCACATCAAACTCAATCCAGCCGAACTCGGTCCGATCGAGGTGCGCTTGCACTTGGCCGGCGACCAGGTCAACGCCAGCTTCACCAGTGCTCAAGCCAACGTCCGCCAGGCAGTGGAAAACAGCCTGCCACGGCTACGGGAGATGCTGGGTCAACACGGATTTCAGCTCGGCCAGGCCGATGTTGGCCAGCAGCCACACCAGCAACAGGCCGGAACGCAGAGCATGCCGCAGCAGTATGCCAACGGCAGCGGCGAAGTGGCCGAAGAGCGGATCGGCAACGTCGAAATTCCGACGATGATGCTGCGCCAGCGTGGCCTGTTGGACGCCTACGCATAATCAACACGGCCCACGCGGTCGCACTGAGCAGGGCGAGGCATCGCACGGGAAAGCTTGAACCCCATAGAACTCAAGCTTTCCCAGATGACGCGCGGGGGAAGATCATCCGTCAAATGTCCGGCGTCTTGCAGGCATCATTTCGGCACACCGATTGCATCCACAGAGAGAGCCTCTCTTTTAGGAACGATCCGTGTCAGCCCCCGACAAATCGAATAAAGACGCCAAGGACGCCCCCGAGGGCGGCAAGTCGAAGAAGAAACTGCTGATCGTCGTCATCGCAGCGGTGCTGTTGCTCGGCGGCGGTGGCGCTGGCGCATTTTTCTTCCTGAAGAAAAAGCCGGAAGCAGGCCACGAGAAGGCCGAAGCCAAGCACGCCGAGATCCCCAAGCCAGCGCAATACTTCGCGATGGAGCCGGCATTCGTGATCAATCTCAACGGGGGCCCCGAGGATGGCCCGCACTACCTGCAACTGGAAGTGCAACTGGTGACCCGTGACCCGGAAGAACTCAAACTGATCACCGAGAACGCACCGGCAATCCGCGCGCACCTGCTGATGTTGTTCTCGCAGGTCAAGGCACAGGACATCACCGATATCGCCGGCCGTAAAAAGCTAAAAGAAAGCGCGCTGGCCGAGGCGCAGAAGCTGATGACCACCGAGACCGGCAAAAAGTGCGTGGAAGAATTGCTTTTCACCAGCTTCGTGACTCAGTAATAAGGCGCCATCACCATGAGCGACCTCCTTTCTCAAGATGAAATCGATGCCCTGTTGCATGGGGTCGATGCCGGCGTGGTGGATACCGAGCCTGCGCCTACGGAACCGGGAGAAGCGCGCCAGTACGACTTCTCCAGTCAGGATCGGATCATCCGTGGGCGCATGCCCACGCTGGAGATGGTCAACGAGCGTTTTGCACGGCTGTGCCGGATTGGCCTGTTCAACCTGATCAGGCGCTCGGCCGACCTATCGGTGCGCGGCATCGATCTGATCAAGTTCAACGACTACATGCATTCGCTGTACGTCCCCAGCAACCTGAATCTGATTAAATTCAAACCGCTACGCGGTACCGGCTTGATCGTGTTCGAACCGACCCTGGTGTTCACCGTGGTCGACAACTTCTTCGGTGGCGATGGCCGCTACCCCACCCGCATCGAAGGCCGCGAGTTCACCCCGACCGAGATGCGGGTGATCCAACTGATGCTCAAGCAAACCTTCGCCGACCTGCACGAAGCCTGGGCACCAGTGATGAACGTGGAGTTCGAATACCTCAACTCCGAGGTCAACCCGCACTTCGCGAACATCGTCACCCCACGCGAGTACGTAGTGGTCAGCCGCTTCCACGTCGAACTGGAAGGCGGCGGCGGGGAAATACACGTGACCCTGCCGTATTCGATGCTCGAGCCCATCCGTGAACTGCTCGACGCCGGCATCCAGAGTGACCGCGTGGACCGCGACGAAAGCTGGAACATCATGCTGCGCGAGCAGTTGTACGGATCGGAAGTCACTATTTCCAGTGTGCTGGCACAGAAGGAAATGAGCTTGCGCGACCTGACCCGGCTGAGGATCGGCGACATCCTGCCGATCGACTTACCCAAGCAAGTACCGCTTTGCGTAGAGAACATCCCGGTGTTCACCGGGGAATTCGGCGTCTCCCAAGGTCAAAACGCGGTCAAGATCACCTCCACCCATCCCCCCGGCGCGCTGCGCCGCCGCACTGCTTTCCAGGAAGACGCACCATGAGTGAGAACGAGACTAACCAGGCCGAACCGGCACAGTTCGACAACCTCCAGCAGGAGACCGTGGCCGAGACCAACGACCTGAATCTGGACGTGATCCTCGACGTCCCGATCACCCTGTCGCTGGAAGTCGGCCGCAGCCGGATCCCGATCCGCAACCTGCTGCAACTCAACCAGGGCTCGGTGGTGGAACTGGAGCGCGGTGCCGGGGAACCGCTGGACGTGTACGTCAACGGCACCCTGATCGCGCACGGCGAAGTGGTGACGATCAACGACCGCTTCGGCGTGCGCTTGACTGATGTGGTCAGCCCCAGCGAACGCATCCGGAGACTGCGGTGAGCACATTGCTCGCGGTCGCCACGCAGGCAGCCAAGAGCACCTCGGCAATCGGCAGCGCGGCGCCATCACCGCCCAGCCTGCTCGGTGGGGTGTTCGCGCTGCTACTCGTCCTGGGCCTGATTCTGGCGATGGCATGGGTACTCAAGCGCATGCCCGGCAGCGGCTTCCGTCCAACCGATGGCTTGCGCGTCGTTGCCAGCCTGGCGGTCGGGGCCAAGGAACGCGTGGTGGTGATCGATGTCAACGGCGAGCAACTGCTGCTCGGGGTCTCGCCTGGTGGAGTCAGCACCTTGCATCGCCTGCCCGAGCCGCTACCGCAGGCATCGGTCCCCTCTTTGCCCACCCTTAAACAACTCAAGCAACTTCCCGATTTCGCCCAGTTGCTGGCGCAGAAGCTGCGCAAGGAAAAATAATCATGTCGCTTCGTTGGAACCGCAACGCGCGCCGCCTGTGCCTGTTACTGCTCCTGCTGACGTTGAGCCTGCTGCCGGCACTGGTCTGGGCGCAGGCGGCGCACACCGTGGCAGCGACCGCACAGAACAGCGCCCCCACCCTGCCCTCGTTGCCGGACGTCAACGTCGGCAAAATCGGCGCGCAGTCGGTCAGCCTGCCGCTGCAGACGCTGATGTTGATGACCGCCATCACCCTGCTGCCATCGATGCTGCTGGTGCTGACCGCGTTCACCCGTATCACCATCGTGCTAGGCCTGTTGCGCCAAGCGATGGGCACCGGACAAACCCCATCCAACCAGGTATTAATGGGTCTGGCGCTGTTCCTGACCGCCTTGGTGATGATGCCAGTGTGGGAAAAAGCCTGGGGCCATGGCATGAGCCCGTACCTCAACGGCCAGATCGATTTTCAGACCGCCTGGACGCTGACCACTCAGCCGCTGCGCGCCTTCATGCTGGCCCAGATCCGCGAGAGCGATCTGATGACCTTCGCTGGCATGGCCGGCAACGGAACCTATAGCAGTCCGGACGCGATCCCGTTCCCGGTGTTGGTGGCCTCCTTCGTCACCAGCGAACTGAAAACCGCTTTCGAAATCGGCTTTCTGATCTTCATTCCGTTCGTGATCATCGATCTGGTGGTCGCCAGCGTACTGATGTCGATGGGCATGATGATGATGTCGCCGATGTTGATCTCGGCACCGTTCAAGATCCTGCTGTTCGTGCTGGTCGACGGTTGGGTACTGACCGTCGGCACGCTCGCTGCCAGCTTCAACGGAGTGTGAGCCGATGAGTCCCGAACTGGCTCTGACCGAACTGCGTGGCGGCCTGGTCACCGTGTTATGGGTCGCCGGCCCATTACTGCTGGCGATGCTGGTGGTCGGCGTGGTGATCGGCGTGTTTCAGGCCGCAACGCAGCTCAACGAGCCGACCATCGCCTTCATCGCCAAGGTCATCGCCCTGACCGCGATGCTGTTCGCTACCGGTAGCATGCTGCTGGCGCATCTGGTGGAATACACCACGATGCTGTTTCAGCGTATTCCGCATCTGATCGGCTAGCGGCTGTACCGGGATGGACGCGGCCACACAAATGGTCATCGACGGCTCGCGTGCATTCGCGATGGTCGGCGCAATCCTATGGACCATGCTACGCATCGGCGCAATGCTGATGGTGATGCCACTGGTCGGCACCCGCGCGATTCCAGCACGCATCCGGGTGATCCTGGCGGCCACCCTGTCCATGGCCTTGGCACCGCTGTTACCGCCAGTGCCGAACTGGAATGGCTTCGACGCCGCGGTCGTCCTCGGCGTGGCACGCGAATTGGCCGTCGGCGCCAGCATGGGCTTCATGTTGCGGATGATCTTCGAGGCCGGCGCAATGGCGGGCGAAATGATCTCGCAGAGTACGGGACTGGGCTTCGCACAAATGGCCGATCCACTGCGCGGAGTCAATTCCGGCGTGATCGGGCAATGGTTCTACTTGGCGTTCGGCCTACTGTTCTTCACCGCCAATGGGCATCTGGCGGTCGTGGCGCTACTCGTGGATAGCTACAAAGCACTGCCAATCGGCAATGCCTTGCCGGACGCGCAGGCCATGATCGCGGTCGCACCGGACTTCTTCATGAGCATGATGCGCGGTGCGGTCAGCTTGGCGCTGCCAGTGATCGTGGCGATGTTGGCGGTCAACCTGGCCTTCGGCGCATTGGCCAAGGCAGCGCCGGCGCTGAATCCGATCCAGATCGGTCTGCCAGTGGCGATGGTGCTGGGATTAGCGCTGCTGGCAGTGCTGGTCAGCGAAATGGGGCCACCGGTGCAACGGCTGTTCGACGCCGCCTTCGATGCCGCGCGCCAGCTCACTGCGTAGATACCTCAAGTTAAAGGACACAGCGGCCGATACCGATGACGTGTATCGGTGCGATACCGCGTTGGCAGGTAGCACGGCCATCCTCGCAGGTCGCTCTACTCGAGGTTTTCTCCACCACCTGTGATCCGGCCTGCCATGCACTCCTCATCTCTAGCGCACGCTCGTACACGATATCCGCGCGCCATGCAGCGGCAAGGCAACTGATCCGCACATGCACACCCTGTCACGCCTGCGCCTGCTATGGCTGTGCCTGCTGCTGGGATCCGGATTAAGCGATGCCGCGCACGCCCAGACGATCCCGCTGCGGCGCTACGGACAGGATCAAGGCCTGCTGGGCTTGGCTGGCACCTGCTTGTTACAGCGCCACGGCGGCAGCATGTGGGTCTGCACGGAAAGCGGGCTGTACAGTTTCCACGGCCACGATTTCCAGCAAGTGCCACTGCAAGGCCAGCTCGGTCTCTATGTCATCGATGCAATTGAAGATGCCCAACAGCACGTCTGGGTCACTACCTTCGACGCGGTGTTCGTCAGCGACGGCACACAATTGCGCCGACTGACACCAGAGCAAACCGGGCCACTGCTGAAGAATCGCTTGCGTCTGGCAAACACCAGTTGGGGCACGATCGTCCTCAATGGAAAGCAAGTTCTACGCGCGGTCACCGACCAGAACGGTGATTGGCAGTTACGCCCGCTGTTCAACACAGCCACCTTGGCACGCCTACCGCAACTGGCCGAGGTCCACGATGTACAAGGCGAGGCCGACAGCCTGTGGCTGGGCTGCGCCAAGGCGCTATGCCGGGTCCACGCAGACGGCAGCGTCACGCTCTACGGGCAATCACACGGGTTACCGCCCGCACAATGGCGCAGCATCGTCCACGATCGAAATGGCAACTTGTGGGTGCTGGGCGATCGCAACGTCATGCGATTACCAGCCGGAGCCAGCCAGTTTCAGGAGCAAACCCCACCCACGCTAGATGGCCCGGAACGCGTCATGATGCGCACGCAAATCCTGCTCGATCCGCAGGGGCGTGTGCTGGTGCCCACCGGGCAAGGTCTAACGCGCTGGGAAGACGGTCACTGGCGCAATTTCGACCTCCGCAATGGTCTGCCCGACAGCAGCATCGTCGCCCTGTCATTCGACCAGGCCGGCGACCTGTGGATGAGCATGGATGGCGAAGGCGTGCTGCGTTGGAACGGCTATGGCTGGATCGAGAACTGGGACACCTCGCAGGGCATGAGCAAAGCGCCGACCTGGAGCATTCAACGCAGCCGCAGCGGCGAACTACTGCTCGGCAACGAAGGCGGCATGAACCACCAGCTCAGTAACGGACGGTTCCAACCCTGGCTCGAAGACGCCGGCACGCAGGTCGTCAGCATCGGTCGGGCAGCGGACGGATCGCTATGGTGTATCGATTCGCCTGGACAGTTACGCCATTACGACCCTCAAGGACAATTGCTGCGCGTCTACCCCCGTGTTGGTCACACCGCCAACCGACTCTACCTGGACACCGCAGGCCGGATCTGGATCCTGACGTTGGACGGCATCTACATGCTCGATTCCGCACACTCCGATGCAGTTCCGCAACGCATACAGGCACTGCCGGGCGGGGAATATTCCGACATCCAGCAACGCAAAGACGGCAGCATCCTGATCGCGGGCGTGGCTGGGCTATTCCAGTTACGCGGCACCGTCTGGACGCCAATCAAGCTATTGCTCGATGGTAAGCCCACTGACGCACAACTGAGCAAGCTGCTCGTCCAGGACGACGGCAGCGTCTGGGCGACGCTGTACGCACCTGGCCTGCATCAAGGCCGGTTCGACGGCGGCACCCTGACGTTGTCGCAGAAAACCGCTCATTTACAGACGCTGCAGGTCTATGCCATTCGACGCACGCGCAATGGCTGGGTGTGGATCGGCCACAATCAGGGCATCGATGTCTTCAACGGACACGCCTGGTCGCGCTTGACCCAAACCCAAGGATTACTCTGGAACGACATCTCCGATTCAGCCCTCTTCGAGGATGCCGATGGGTCGATGTGGATCGGGACCAGCCGGGGCGTCAGCCATATACTGGACCCTCGACGCCTGTTCGACGCGCAGAGACCGCGCTTGACGCTCAACAAGTTCAGCCGTGACGACAAACCAATCACCGCTGGAACACGCCTATCCTGGAGCGAGGAGCCGCTGCACATCGAATTGGGCTCGCCAGACCTCTACGACGATCGCAACAGGATCTCGATCCGCTATCGTTTCCAGGGCGAAAACGCGCGTTGGATCCACACTCCCAACCTCGAGATCGAACAACCACCGTTGGAACCCGGTGACTATGTTCTGGAAGTCCAATTGTTCGATGCCTACCGGCATACCGCCTCGGCACCACTACGGGTGGCGTTCTCGGTGGCGCCAGTCTGGTGGTGCAGTCAACCAATGCTGGGACTCTATCTACTGCTCGGCGGAGCACTTGTGGTGGCGGCACTGCATTGGCGCGAACGCCGCATGCGCCAGCACCAACGCGAACTGGCCGAGTTGGTTGCACGTCGCACCGAGGAATTGGAGCGCGACAAACACGAATTGGAGCTCGCCCGCTCAGCGCTGCTGGTAAAAGCCTCCCACGACGCCCTCACCGGCCTGCTCAACCGTGCCGGCATCCTCGAAACTCTGACCGCGCAGATGCGCTACAGCGATGCCACATGTAACCCGCTGGCGGTGGCGATGATCGATCTGGACCACTTCAAACGGATCAACGATAACCACGGTCATCTGGTCGGCGACGCGGTACTGATCGAAGTCGCGCAGCGCCTGAGCACCAACCTGCGTGACGACGATCGGATCGGGCGCTACGGCGGCGAGGAACTGCTGAGCGTCCTGCCAGGGTTGCCGCCGCCCTCGCACGAACGGCTGGAGTCCCTACGCAGGGTGATCGGCGAACAACCGCTGCACCTGGACGAACATCAATTGTCGATTACCGCATCGATCGGCGTGGCCTGGTATCGCCCGGGAGAGAGCCTGGAGCAGATGCTGGCCCGTGCCGACAAGGCGCTTTATCAAGCCAAGCGCCTCGGCCGTGACCGGGTGGAACTGCAGCCAGCCTAGCCCGCCAACGCGTATTGGCAACAACAGCTATGGTGGGCATCGGCATCGCGGCATGGGCCTTGCAATGGGCAGTGGCACTCCCCCGCCACGCACAAGCCCATGTCCGAAAACGAAGAAGGCGCAGAACGCACAGAACAACCGACCGAAAAGCGTCTGCGCGAAGCCCGTGAACAGGGCAATATCCCGCGCTCGCGCGAACTGGCCACAGCGGCGGTATTCAGCTCCAGCATCTTCGCGTTGATGGGCATGTCCGGTTCGATGAGCGCCGGTGCGTTGGCATGGATGAAACACGCACTGCAGCCGGCACCGCATCTACGCGACACTCCGCAGGCCCTGTTCGGCTATTTCGGTGACCTGCTGATCGGGCTGTTTTGGGTGGTCCTGCCACTGATCGGCATCTGTGCGGCCGCTGGCTTCATCGCACCGCTGCTCATGGGCAGCCTACGTTTCTCTGGCCAAGCGCTCATCCCCAAATTCGACCGGCTCAATCCAATGACGGGACTCTCCCGCCTATACGGCAGCGAAAGCCTGGTCGAACTGCTCAAGTCGCTGCTGCGCATGGGCTTCGTCGGTGGTGCCTCGTTCCTGTGCATTTGGAAAGGCTTGGACGGCCTGCGCGGCCTGCTGCAGCAGCCCCTCGAACAAGCCATCGGCCATGGCCTGGGCTTCACCCTGAGCTTGCTGCTGTACACCGCCGGTGCGCTGGCGCTACTGGCTGCGATCGACGCTCCTTATCAGAAGTGGCATTTCATCCAAAAGTTAAAGATGACCCGCGAAGAAGTCCGTCGAGAAATGAAGGAAAACGACGGCAATCCCGAGGTCAAGGGGCGCATCCGCCAGATGCAGATGCAGCTGTCCCAGCGGCGCATGATGGAAGCCGTCCCCAAGGCCGACGTGGTCGTGGTCAACCCGACCCACTACGCGGTGGCGCTGAAATACGAGAGCGGACGCATGCGCGCACCCACCGTGCTCGCCAAGGGCGTGGACGAGATCGCCTTCCGCATCCGCGAAGTCGGCGAGCAGCACCGCATCGCAGTGGTATCTGCGCCACCGTTGGCACGCGCCTTGTATAGGGAAGGCCAGCTCGGCAAGGAAATTCCCGTGAGACTGTATTCGGCGGTCGCCCAGATCCTCTCCTACGTCTACCAGTTGCGTGCCTGGCGCAGCGGCCCGATGCCGCCGATGCCGCCGTTGAACGTGGATGAGTTCGCCCCGGAGAACACGCCATGAGCCAGCCCGCCGCGCAGATGAACACGCGCAAGATGATGGACATGATCAAGCACGGGCTCGGCGCCCCGCTGATCGTGTTGGTGATGCTGGCGATGGTCGTGGTACCGCTGGCCGCTCCTGTGCTGGACGCGATGTTCACCTTCAACATCGCGATTTCGCTGATGGTGCTGCTGGCCGTGGTGTACGTGAAACGGCCTTTGGAATTCAGCATCTTCCCCATCGTGCTGCTGATGACCACGATGCTGCGCCTGGCACTGAACGTGGCCTCGACCCGCGTCATCCTGATCAACGGCCAGAACGGACACAGCGCCGCCGGCAAGGTGATCGAAGCCTTCGGCGAGTTCGTGATCGGTGGCAACTACGCGGTCGGCATCGTGGTGTTCGCGATTCTGACCATCATCAACTTCGTGGTCATCACCAAAGGCGCCGGGCGTGTGTCGGAAGTGACCGCGCGCTTCATCCTCGATGCCATGCCCGGTAAACAGATGGCGATCGACGCCGATCTCAATGCCGGCCTGCTCACCCGCGAAGAAGCCAAAGCACGACGCGAGGAAGTCCGCGAGGAAGCGGATTTCTACGGCTCGATGGACGGTGCTAGCAAATTCATCCGCGGCGACGCGATCGCCGGCATCTTGATCCTGTTCATCAACTTGATCGGCGGCATGGCGGTTGGCGTCCTCCAGCACGGCATGCCGGTGGGTCAGGCCGCCTCGACCTATACCTTGCTGTCGATCGGCGACGGCCTGGTCGCGCAGTTGCCAGCGCTATTGGTGTCCTCGGCGGTGGCCATGCTGGTCACCCGCGCATCTCGCTCCCAGGACATGGGCGCTTCGATGATGGGCCAGGTGTTCGGCCAACACAAAGCGTTGGCCGTGGCTGCGGCGATCATGGGCTTGGTCGGCCTGATTCCGGGCATGCCCAACGTCGCTTTTCTGACGCTGGCGCTGATCCTGGGCCTGTTGGCCTGGAAAATGTGGAAGCGCAGCCTGCAACCGTCACCAGCGGCAGCCGATGCGGCGCAGCCGGCTGCCGCTGCCGTAGCACAAGCCAATGCAGAATTGGGCTGGGACGAACTACGGCCGATCGATCCGCTAGGCCTGGAAGTCGGCTACCGACTGATCCCCCTGGTGGACAAGACCCAGGGCGGCGAATTGATGGCGCGGATCAAAGGCGTGCGGCGCAAGCTGACCCAGGACATCGGCTTTCTGGTGCCGCCCGTGCACATCCGCGACAACCTCGAATTGCAAGCCAATGCCTATCGCCTGCTGGTCCACGGCGTGCCGGTGGCCACCGCAGACATCCACCCGGACCGCGAACTGGCATTGGACCCAGGCGGTGCGCTCGGCAAGATCGAGGGCATCCCTGGCAAGGACCCGGCATTCGGCCTGGATGCGGTGTGGATCCAACCGCATCAGCGCGCACAGGCCGAAACCATGGGCTATACCGTGGTCGACCCGGCCACCGTGATCGCAACCCATCTCTCGCACCTGATCCGCGAGCACGCCCCGGAACTGCTTGGGCATGAAGAAGTCCAGCAATTACTGGCCACCCTGGCCAAGAGCGCGCCCAAGCTGGTCGAGGACCTCACCCCCAAGGCGCTGCCGTTGTCGGTGGTGGTACGCGTATTGCAGAACCTGTTGATCGAAAAAATCCCGGTACGGCAGCTACGCAAAATCGTCGAGGCACTGGTGGAAAACGCCCCACAAAGCCAGGAACCGGCAGTGCTCACCGCCGCGGTACGCAACGCCCTGGGCCGTTTCATCGTCCAGGAGATCGCCGGGATGGCATCGGAACTGCCGGTATTCACCCTGGCACCGCAATTGGAACGTGTCTTGCAAGACTCCAGTCAGGGCAACGGTGCAGCGCTGGAACCCGGACTGGCCGAACGCTTGCACCAGAGTCTGGCCGATTGCGTGAGCAAGCAAGAAGCACGCAATGAGCCAGCAGTGGTGCTGGTACCGGCGCAGGTTCGCGCGTCACTGGCACGGTTGGTCCGCCACAGCGTCCCCTCGCTGTCGGTGCTGTCCTACAGCGAAGTGCCGGAAGACAAGCGGTTGAAGTTGGTGGGAACGATCAGTTGAAAGACCCGATCCGGGGACTTCGGACTCGGAAAAGTGTAAAGGCATGAATCGGACAGGACATATGAATATCTGCACACCCGCATACCACCGCTCGGAACGACAACAGCGTCTGTGCCGATTTTTCAGTCCCGCGCTCCCCCTCACGCGTCACGGCGCCAAGGTGTCCCCATGAAAATCAAACGCTTCGTCGCTCCAGACATGCGTACCGCGTTCCGTATGGTGCGCGATGAGCAGGGTCCGGATGCGGTGATCCTGTCCAACCGGCGAACCGACGAAGGTATCGAGATCGTCGCCGCCAGCAACTACGACGAGACACTGGTACAACGCGCTCTGGACGCAGTGCGTCCAGAGGAAACGCCACGTCCGGCCACCACAGCGGCGACGCCACGGCCCGCACGTCAAAAAGCTGCAGGGCCCAACTCGGCGATGGCGATGATGGCCGCGATCAGCGAGCGCCGCAGCAATGCCAGCGCCGCCACGTCGGCGCGGCCGCTTGGCAAGCTCGGCACTGCGACATCGACACTCACGCCACCGGCCGCCGTCCAGGAACCGGCCACTGCCCAGAGCAGCATCCCCGACGATGTGTTCCGCAACGCGCCGATCAACGTCTCGCTGCCAACACCATTTCCCGCTGCCAGTACAACCCTCGCCGCTGCGCCCACCGCCGCGGATACAGCCTGGCACGAAGAGACATCCCCGCCGTGGCACTGGCGCCAGCGAGCACGCCCAAGCTGGTCGCCGAGGCCCCGAGCAAGAGCGCCGAAATTCCGGCAGCCACCACGCTCACCGCAGTTCCCAACTTCCCGGCGCCGCAGAACGACGAACAATTGACGCAACTGCGCGACGAACTGGCGCTGATGCGGCAGATGATCGAACGTGAAATGAATCGACTCACCGACGAGCGCCTGCGCGGCTCGCCGGTACGCGCCCAGGCGCTGGAATTGATGGACGACTACGGCTTCGACGGCGGCATCACCCGCGACGTTGTCATGCAAATTCCCGCCGACCTGGAACTGCACCGCGGCCGCGGACTGATGCTGGGCCTGTTGTCCAAACGCTTGCCGATCGCGGCGTTGGATCCGCTCGAGCAAGGCGGCGTGATCGCCCTGATCGGCCCCACCGGCGCCGGCAAGACCACGACCATCGCCAAGCTGGCCTCTCTCTTCCTGGAGCGCAACGCCGCCCGCGACGTGGCCCTGGTCACCACTGACACCGTCCGCGTCGGTGGCCGCGAACAACTCCATAGTTATGGCCGACAGCTCGGGATCGCCGTTCACGAGGCCGACAGCGATGCCTCGCTACAGCAGCTGCTAAAGCGTCTGGCCGACTACAAATTGGTGCTGATCGACACCGCCGGCATGGGCCAGCGCGACCGCGCACTGGCCGCGCAACTGCACTGGCTGCGCGCCTCACGCGTCGTCCGCTCTTTGCTCGTGCTTCCCACCAACGCCCATTTTTCCGACCTGGACGAAGTCGTGCGCCGGTTCGCCAGCGCCGATCCACAGGGCGTCATCCTGACCAAGCTGGACGAAACCGGACGGTTTGGCAGTGCCTTATCGGTGGTCGTTGACCATCGCCTTCCCATCACCTGGGTGACCGATGGACAGCGTGTGCCGGACGACCTACACCGCGCCAACGCCGCCAGCCTGGTATTGCGCCTTGAAGATTTGCGGCGCGCTGCCGATAAGCCCTGTACTCCGGAGCAGAACCATGCCGTCGCGTGATTACGCCAATCTGACCAATGCGTTTCCCCTATCGGCGACGCGCAACGAACCGCTGGGTCCGGTGCGCACGATCGCTGTGACCGGTGGCAAGGGTGGCGTCGGCAAGACCAACATTTCGGTCAATCTGTCGATGGCGCTGGCCGACATGGGCAAGCGCACGCTGCTTCTGGACGCCGACCTCGGCCTGGCCAACGTCGATGTATTACTGGGGTTGACGCCTAGATTCACTGTGGCCGATCTGGTCGCCGGGCGTTGCACGCTGGAAGAAGCCCTGATCGACATGCCCAACGGGTTGATGGTGGTGCCCGCCGCCTCCGGCCGCCGTTACATGGCCGAACTGCCCCCCGCTCAACACGTCGGCCTGGTCAATGTGTTCTCCGAGTTGCAACGCGACCTGGACATCATGGTGATCGACACGGCCGCTGGCATCACCGACAGCGTACTGACCTTCTGCCAGGCCGCGCAGGACGCCGTCGTGGTGGTCTGCGATGAGCCTGCCTCGATCACCGACGCCTACGCCCTGATCAAAGTCCTTGCACGCGAGCGTGGCATGGACCGGCTGCAGATCGTCGCCAACATGGTCCGCGACGCCAACGAAGGCCGCCTGCTATACGAAAAGCTCAGCCGTGTCTGCGAGAAGTTCCTCGGTGACGTGTCGCTGAACTATCTGGGTTGCGTACCGCAGGACGACTGGCTGCGACTTTCAGTGCAACGCCAGCAACCGGTGGTCAAAGCCTACCCCTCCAGCCCCTCGGCCCAAGCGATCTCCGATATTGCACGGCGCACTTCACGCTGGCAGGCACCGACCGTTCCGAGCGGCAACGTCGAGTTCTTCGTCGAACGCATCATTCAGCGTGGAGTCGCCGCATGAACGCCGCCGCCCACTATCGCGCCGTGCAGCGCAACAGTTCCAATGACTACATCGCGCAACACTCGGACCTGGTGCGACGCATCGCCCATCACCTGGCGGCCAGGCTGCCGGCCAGCGTCGAGATCGACGACCTGATCCAGGCCGGGATGATCGGGCTGATCGAGGCTTCGCGCAGCTACGATGCCGACCAGGGCGCCTCGTTCGAGACCTACGCCTCGATCCGCATCCGCGGCTCGATGATCGACGAGATCCGCCGTGGCGATTGGGTGCCCCGCTCGGTGCACCGACGCGCGCGTGACGCCGCCTCGGCGATCCGCAAGATTGAACAAAATACCGGTCGCGCCGCTGCCGCCAATGAAGTGGCCGCCGCGATGGAAATGCCACTGCCCGAATACATGCGGTTGATGGAAGATGCCGCACGCGGACAAGTACTGAGCCTGGAATCGCGTATCGAGGATCATGGCGAACTGGACACCATCGCCAAGGGCGGCCCCAATCCGCAGCAGATGCTCGAACGCAGCGAATTCGGCCGCGAACTTGGCAAAGCGATCGCGCAATTGCCCGAACGCGAACAATTAGTGCTGTCCCTGTACTACGAGCAGGAATTGAATCTCAAGGAAATCGGCGCGGTCCTCGGAGTCAGCGAGTCGCGCGTGTGCCAGATCCACGGTCAGGCCACGGTACGGTTGCGCGGACGCCTGAAGGCATTCGAAGCCGCCGACGCAGGCCTGGAAGACGAAGAATAAGAACCTAGGGAGTTAGCGGTGAATAAAAACATGAGGATTTTGATCGTGGACGATTTTTCGACGATGCGGCGCATCGTCAAGAACCTGCTCGGCGATCTTGGCTTCACCAACACCGCCGAAGCCGAAGACGGCAACAGCGCGCTGGCCGCATTGCGCTCGGCCCCGTTCGAGTTCGTGGTCACAGACTGGAACATGCCCGGCATGACCGGCATCGATTTGCTGCGCAACATCCGCGGCGACGACAAGCTCAAGCATTTACCGGTACTGATGGTCACAGCCGAGGCCAAGCGCGAGCAAATCATCGAAGCCGCGCAGTGCGGTGTGAACGGCTACATCATCAAACCGTTCACCGCGCAAACACTGCAAGAAAAACTGGGCAAGATCTTCGAACGCCTTGGAGCAACTGCCTGATGGAAGTGACAGCTGAACGCACTGCCCTGATCGAACGCCTCCAAGGTGCGCTGGACGCACTGGAGAGCGGTGACGAAGCCGGCTGGCGCAGAGAGATCGATACCCTCGCCGCTTGGCGCACACGCCCCATGATGCAGGGCCTGAGCCGACTTGCGCGCGATCTGGGCCAAGCGCTGGGCGAACTGCCAGTAGTGCCCAGCGACGCCGGCGAACTGGATGACGCCTGTTCGCGGCTGGACCATGTGGTGGCAATGACCGAACAGGCCAGTCACCGCACCTTGGATCTAGCAGAGCAATGCCGTGGACTCGCCGATCAATTGCGTGCCGGCGGCCTGAGCGAGGACCAGGGCGAGATCCTGGACAAGATCCGCCACAACCTCACCGAAATGGCCCTGGCGCAGAGCTTCCAGGACCTGACCGGGCAGATCATCCGCCGCGTCGCCGGAATCGTGCGCCGTGTGCACGAAGGGTTCGGCGCGCTGGGATTACCGCCAAAGGAAGAAAAAAAGGCCGATGGCAGCCTGGCTGGCCCGGCATTGCCCGGCTTGGATCGCCACGGCGTGTCGCAAAACGACGCCGACGACCTGTTGTCCGGATTGGGGTTGTAATCGTATGAGCGCCGTATCAGACGACATCGCTGCCGACTTCATCATCGAGGCCCAGGAAATCCTGGACCGCCTAGGCGAACAGTTGGTGTCGCTGGAGCAGGCGCCTGATGACAGCAGCCAGCTCAACGCCGTGTTCCGAGGCTTCCATACCCTCAAGGGCGGCGCCGGTTTCTTGTCGATCAACGCCATGGTCGAGTTGTGCCATGCCGCCGAAGAGACCCTGGGCATGGCCCGCGCTGGCCAGGCCACACTGGAAGCGCGTCATTTCGACGCCGCACAACAATCGCTGGACTACCTGCAATCGATGCTCGATGCGTTCGGTAGCGGCAACGAGCCACCACGCGCCCCGGCACAATTGATCGCGCAATTCGCCGCAGGTGAAGAGGAAGCCGCAACGCCATCCCCCGCTGCAACAGCCAGCAAGAGCAGTATGCCGGTTGGAGGAAATGGCGCCGATTCGGACCTGATCAGCGACGACGAATTCGAAGCCCTACTCGACAATCTACACGGCGGTGCCGCGCCTGCGGCCAAACCACAACTTGCGCCAGCACCAAGTCCCAAGTCCAACGCGCCAGCAGCGGCAGCCAAGCCGGGCGTCGCGGCAAAGGCGAGCGAACCCGAACAAACCGTGCGCGTGGACACCAAACGCCTTGACGCCATCGTCAACATGATCGGCGAGTTGGTGTTATCGCGCAATCGACTCAAGACACTGCGTGCGCGCTTGCGCGACGAAGAGCTGGATCGTGCAGTCAGCACGTTGGATATCGCCACCGCGCGGCTGCAATCGGCGGTCATGCGCACACGCATGCAACCGGTGGGCAAGGTGTTCTCGCGCTTCCCGAAGGTCGCGCGCGACGTTGCCCGTTCTTTGCAGAAAGAAGTGGAATTGGAACTGATCGGTGCCGACACCGAACTGGACCGTAATCTGGTCGAGGCATTGGCCGATCCGCTGGTCCATTTGGTGCGCAACGCGATCGACCATGGCATCGAGGCGCCCGCGCTACGCGAAGCCACCGGCAAGCCGCGTGGCGGCCATGTGCGCCTGTCTGCACAACAAGAAGGCGACTACGTCACCATCGAAGTGCAAGACGACGGTGCCGGCATCGATCCGGAGCGGTTGCGTGCCAAGGCGCGCGAAAAGGGCTTGATCGATCCGGAAGCCGCTGTACGACTGAGCACCGAGGAATGCCTGCATCTGGTGTTCCTGCCTGGCTTCTCGACCAAATCCGAAGTCACCGACATTTCCGGCCGTGGCGTCGGCATGGATGTGGTGCAGTCGCGCATCCGAGAACTCAGCGGACAAATCCAGATCCAATCCGAATTGGGCCGCGGCAGCCGCTTCCTGATCCGCGTGCCACTGACCCTGGCGATCTTGCCAACCCTGCTGGTGCAGGCCGGCGATAGTGTCTATGCACTGCCCTTGGCGCGCGTGGTCGAAGTACTGCATGCGCCACGCCGCTCGCTGGGCTGGTTCGACGGCCGCGCCGTACTCGACCGGCAATCGCATACGCTGCCATTGGTGGATCTGCGCCAGTGGCTCAACGTCGATGCCCCACAACTGCCACTACTGACCATCGTGGTGCTGCAAGCTGGCGAATCGCGTATGGGTCTGGTGGTGGACCAGGTTCGCGGTCGCGAGGAGGTGGTCATCAAACCGCTACCGCGCGCCCTGCGCGGCCTGCCAGGGTATGCCGGCGCCACCCTGATCGGCGATGGCCGTCTGGCATTGATCCTGGATGTGGATGGCCTGAAAAGCTAAGGGTTCGGGACGGCAACAGTGCCTCCCTTATCCAAACCATTGTCAAACGCGTTGATGAAACAAACCGCAACACGTTGAAGAAGCGATCGCAACGTCCTGCCCAGGATATTTGCACTTTTTACCTCGAATACTTGTATTTGTGCGCTGTCACATTTCGTTTCGTGCACGTCTCCAATCCCGGCTACCCATTAAGTCCCCCGCTCCCTTGCCGATACCTCCTGCATGGACAAACTCAGTCTCATCGGCCTGCTGCTGGCGATCATCTCGCTGATCGGCGGCAGCATCCTCAAAGGCGCCGGGATTTCGGCGTTGTGGTCGCCGGCTGCGTTCGTCATCGTGATCGTGGGGACCTTTGCGGCAATTCTTGTGCAAACACCACCGGTGGTGTTCCGGCGCGCGTTCAAAATTGCGAAGTGGATCCTGCTGCCGCCACCGAGCGACCGTCAGGCGGTACTGCAACAGATCGTGGAGTGGAGCAATATTGCACGACGCCAGGGCTTGCTCGGCCTGGAGCAGGAACTGCCGCAGCAGCAGGATCCATTCGTCCGCAAGGGACTACAGATGCTGGTGGACGGCGTCGAACCCGACGCCATCCGGCACATGCTGGAGATCGACCTGGAAGGCCAGGCCCACCGCGATCTAGCCGCCGCCAAGGTGTTCGAGGGCATGGGCATCTACGCTCCGACTCTGGGCATCATCGGCGCAGTGCTGGGGCTGATCGCCGTCATGAAAAATCTCGCTGACCCGAGCAAGCTCGGCCTGGGTATCGCCGCCGCCTTCACCGCCACCATCTACGGTATTGCTTCGGCCAACCTGCTGTTCCTGCCGATGGCCAGCAAACTCAAGAGCGTGATCAAGCACAGCAGCGGCGAACAGGAAATGCTCATCGAAGGGTTGATCGCCATTGCCAAGGGCGAAAATCCGCGCAACATCGAATCGAAACTGGCCGGATTCCTGCATTGAGTCCGACATGGCCCGCAAACATTCCCACGACGAGCACACCAATCACGAGGCATGGGCCATCCCATACGCCGACCTGATGACGTTGCTGCTTGCTTTCTTCGTGGTGATGTACGCGTTATCCACGGTTAACGCGGCCAAATACCGAGTCATGGCAAACGCGATGAACGCAGCCTTCGGTGGCACCGAGCAGACCATGCATCCGGTGCAGGTGGGCGAACAACCGATGCAAGGCCAGGGCAACACGCGACCGACACCAATCCGATCCAGCCCGGCGCTGTCCATTGTCGATCCGAACCGGCTGCCGGCAACGTCGCTGCCACGCCCAGCCGATGCGCTACGTGACGAACAGCAACTGCGACGCGCACAACAACAGCTCGACCGCATTGCCGAGCGCCTTGACGCCGCACTGTCACCCCTGATCCAGAAAAAACTGATCAACGTACACCGCTCCGGGTTGTGGATCGAAGTGGAGATCAACAGCGACATCCTGTTCGGCTCCGGCTCTGCAACGTTGGATCAGAGCGCACATGCGACCTTGGCACAGCTAGCGCAGGTATTGGCGAGCGTCCCTAACGGCGTGCGCGTGGAGGGCTATACCGACAACACACCGATCGCCACCACACAGTTCCCATCCAACTGGGAACTCTCGGCGGCGCGCGCGGCCAGTGTGGTGCATCTGTTCGCCGACCAGGGCCTGCAACCCTCTCGACTATCGATGATCGGCTATGGCCAATTCCGCCCGCATACCAGCAACGATACCGCAAGCGGACGCAATGCCAACCGACGCGTGGTGCTGGTCATTTTGGCCGATTCCGGTGATAGCGCGAATAACGCGCCATCGACACTAGAGCGTTTCAGCGCCGGTGCAGCGCCGACCACCTCGACAACCCCCGCCACGGCAGCGCCGGCAGCCCCCTGGGCAGTCCCTGCTGACATTGAAGGAGTGAACTGATGCGTATCTGGGCGATTGCCAACCAAAAAGGTGGCGTGGGTAAAACGACAAGCACGCTGGCACTGGGCCGTGGCCTGTCCATGCTCGGCCATCGCGTGTTGATGCTAGATCTCGATCCGCACGCGTCGCTGACCAGAGCGTTCGATGTGCCCCAGGAACCGCAACCGGCTGGCGTGGTGGATCTGTTCTCCACTCCATCCAGTGAACTCTCCACGCTTGCCCACACCACCGCGATCGAACGCCTGAGCTTCGTCTGCGGGCAGACCGCGCTGGCCACGCTGGAGCGACGCAGCGCCAACCAGCCGGGATTAGGTCTGGCGTTACAGCAAGCCATGGCCCGACATGCCGGACAGCACGATTACATTTTGCTCGACTGCCCTCCGACCCTGGGCCTGTTGATGATCAACGCACTGGCCGCTGCCGATCGCGTGATCATTCCCACGCAAGCCGAGCCGCTCGCACTGCACGGCTTGGCCAGCATGGTCCGCACCGTGGACATGGTCGAGCGTTCGCGTCGCCGTCCCCTACCCGCATCGATCCTGCCGACGCTGTTCGACAAGCGTACCCGCGCCGGCAACGAAACCCTGCGACAGATGCAAGACAGCTATGGCGAACGGGTATGGGAAGACGCGATTCCGGTAGACACCAAGATCTGTAACGTCAAGGCACTGACCATCGCTGGCGTTGGCGGCGACTATCCCGGTCGCGGCCTGGCCGCTTATCGGCGCGCGCTGGAATGGCTGCTGCTCAACGACGCGACGCTGATGGAACAAGCCGCATGAGTACTCCAAACATCATCGACGACTATCTGGAAGGTCTGTTGCACGACACGACCAGCGAAGCGCAGAACGTCACATCACCGCTCTCAGCGGCTCCTGCTCATACGACAACACCCATGCCAGCCGGTCCGACCCCCGAACAAATCGCTGCCGCAGTCCTGGCCGAAGCCGATGCAGATCCCGCACTGGCCGGCATCATGTCGCAACAAGCGCCGACGCCTGCGCCGGCCGGCCCAACTCCGGAGCAAATCGCCGCCGCAGTCCTGGCCGAAGCCGATTCAGATCCCGCACTGGCCGGCATCATGTCGCAACAAGCGCCAACGCCAACACCGACCGGCCCAACCCCGGAGCAAATCGCCGCCGCAGTCCTGGCCGAAGCCGATGCAGATCCCGCACTGGCCGGCATCATGTCGCAGCAGGCACCCAACGCCGACCGCCAGGCCGATCTAGACGCAATCGCAGCGATGGAACGACAACGTTCCACTGCCGCGCGCGATCTTGCCGCCGAAGACGATGCCGCCAGCACGCGCGCCGTCAAGCGCCCAGCGATGGCGGTGCCACCGGAGCGTCGCGCCGAAGCCGAACGCGCAAAACCCGGCGCAACGCGGCTCACGCCCAACCTACAAGCTTTCATGGCACCGTCCCTGCCACAGGGCTCGGCCACCGCCCCCGAGCGCGTGACCGAACGTAGCACGCGTTGGCTACGTCTACGCTGCGGCGAACAGGCCTACGCACTGGAGCTACTGAAAGTGCAAGAAGTCGTACTACCGGTGCCGCTACTGGCACTGCGTGGTACGGCACCATCGATGCTAGGCATCATGAACCTGCGCGGCCAGGTGGTGCCGGTCCTGGATCTGGGACTGCACCTGGGATCGGCACCAATCGAGATGGACATGCAGACGCGGGTCGTGGTGCTGGAAGAAAGTGGCGAAACTCTGGGCCTGCGCGTATCCGCTGTCGAAGACGTCGCCAGCCTGACCGATCATGAGATCGAACCACCGGACAATGCCCGTATCTGCCGCATTTCCAACCATCTTTTCCGCGGCGTCGCGCGACTGACGCAGCACCCGATGATCCTGCTCGATGCTGAACAATTGTTGCATTGAGCGAAAAAATAAATAGAAACTGCAGACTACACCGCATTTTCGATATGCCGCCTAAAGCTTTTCAAGCGACGGCCGTTACCTTCGATAGAACCATTCGTGCGGAGTAATGATGAGCACAGTCCCACTTGGCGAGGATCTGGGCATCGAGATCAGCGCCGACCTGAAACAACGCCTCACCACGTTCCTGACGTCGGACGAGGTGTTGCGGCTGGATGCCAGCCAAGTCCGCCGCATCCACACTGCTTCCGTGCAGGTTCTGTGCGCGTTCGTGGATGCACGCCGCAAAGAAGGCAAACGCACTGAATTCGAGGCCTGCACCGCGACCTTCAGCGACGCGGCACGCCTATTAGGGGTCAGCGAATCGCTGGGCCTTCCTGCCACCTCTGAAAATTTGAAATCTGTGGAGAACGCTGCATGAGCGCACGTATCTTGGTAGTGGACGATTCGGCGTCGATGCGCCAAATGGTCTCGTTTGCCCTCACCTCGGCCGGCTACGCTGTCGAAGAAGCAGAGGACGGCCAGGTCGCCTTGGGTCGCGCAAAGGGCCAGCGCTTCAACGCGGTGGTCACCGACGTGAACATGCCGAACATGGACGGTATCAGCTTGATCCGCGAATTGCGCCAGCTACCGGACTACAAGTTCACCCCAATGCTGATGCTGACCACCGAATCGGCGGCAGAAAAAAAATCCGAAGGCAAAGCCGCCGGTGCCACTGGCTGGCTGGTCAAGCCGTTCAACCCCGAACAACTGATCGCCACCGTCCAGAAAGTTCTGGGCTGATTTTCTCTCTCTTTTTCGGATCCCCTCCCTATGAGCATGGACCTGCAACGCTTCCACGCCACCTTCTTCGAGGAAAGCCGCGAAGGGCTGGACGCGATGGAGGCCGGATTGCTGTCGTTAGAAGAAGGCAATCGCGACCCCGAAACCATCAATTCGGTGTTTCGTGCCGCGCACTCGATCAAGGGTGGTGCCGCCACGTTCGGCTTCGAAGCAATGGCCGGACTCACCCACGTCCTAGAAACGCTGCTCGATGAGCTGCGCGCCGGCAAGCGCGAAGTCGAAGCGAACGCGATCGACGCCATCCTTGGATCGGTAGACGTACTGCGTGCGCTGCTACGCGAAGCCGAACACGGAGTTGCAGCCGATCCGGCTGCAGTCAAGGCCGTCCACGACCGCCTGCAGCGCGCATTGGACGGCAAAGACGCCGCACCGACCACCGCGACACCGGCCGCAAATCAGGCCGCCGAACCGGAAGCCTGGCAGATCGGCTTCACCCCGTCGCCGTCGCTGTTCATGAGCGGCAACGATCCGTTACGTATCATCCGCGAACTCGAGCATCTCGGCCCGTTGCAGGTTGCATGCCGTGAAGGCCGCCTGCCCGGCTTCGTCGATCTCGATCCGCTGGAAGCCTACATGGCATGGGATCTTGGCCTGGTCGGCAAAATCCCGCGCAGTGCGATCGAAAACACCTTTGCCTGGGTGATCGACGATTGCGAACTGGATATCCGCGCCGTGCCACCGCCGAGTCTGGCCAACGCACCGGCGCCTGTGCTGACTCCGGCACCGGCTGCGGCCACCGCAACGCCGGCGGCGACGGTTGCCGCCAATGCGCCCGCCGGCAACGCGGCCGCCGCGCAGGAAGCGGAAAGCTCGATCCGCGTCAGCGTCGATAAGGTCGATGCGTTGATCAATTTGGTCGGTGAATTGGTCATCACCCAGGCCATGCTCAAGCAGGTTTCCAGTGGTTTGGATCCGGCCGCCGCCGAGCGCTTGTTTGCCGGCCTGGATCTGCTCGAACGCAATACCCGCGACCTGCAGGAAGCGGTCATCGGCGTGCGCATGCTACCGGTGGATGCGGTATTCCGCCGTTTCCCGCGTCTGGTCCGCGACCTCTCCACGCGCCTGGGCAAACAGGTACGCCTGCGCACCATCGGCGAAGGCACCGAGCTGGACAAGGGCCTGATCGAAAAGATCGCCGATCCGCTGGTGCACCTGGTGCGCAACTCGATCGACCACGGCCTGGAAATGCCGGAAGCGCGCCGCGCTGCCGGCAAGGACGAGACCGGTACCATCACCCTGGCGGCGTCACACCAGGGTGGGCATATCGTCATCGAAGTCAGCGACGACGGCGCCGGCCTCAACCGCAACCGCATCCTGGCCAAGGCCACCGAGCGCGGCCTGACCGTGCCGGATAATCCGACCGACGCGCAGGTCTGGGATCTGATTTTCGCTCCTGGTTTCTCCACCGCCGATGCGGTCACCGACCTGTCCGGACGTGGCGTGGGCATGGACGTGGTCCGGCGTAATATCCAGGGCCTGGGCGGCGAAGTGCAATTGGAAAGCGAATTCGGTCGCGGCACCCGCGTGCTGATCCGCTTGCCGCTGACGTTGGCGATTCTGGACGGCATGACCGTATCGGTCGCCGGCGAAACCCTGATCCTGCCGCTTGCCTACGTCATCGAAGCGCTACAACCGCAGGCCGACGACATCCGCAGCATGGCCGGCGAAGGCCGGGTGCTTCGGGTCCGCGGCGAATACCTGCCGATCCTATCGCTCAGCGACTCCTATGGCTTTGGTGGAAACCCGCAGAGCGAACCATTGGTCGTGGTCGTGGAAGCCGATGGACAGAAGTTGGCACTGGAAGTGGACGAACTGGTCGGTCAACAGCAGGTGGTTGTCAAGAATATCGAGAACAACTACCGCCGCATCAGCGGAATCTCCGGTGCGACGATTCTCGGCGACGGCCGCGTGGCGTTGATCGTGGATATCGGTGGTCTGGTCCGCTCGCTGCGAGTGCAACAAGCGGCCTGAGTCAACGCTTTTCCAGGCCCAATCGCCTGCCGAGCGCCCCATGCAGCACACCGCACGCCCCGGCAAAACTGCCGGGGCTTTTGCTTGTATGGCCCTCCATCACGACTAACACCCCCCATCGCGGCCGCCAAGGTGCCCGAACAAACGCGGCACCGCGCGACGACAGCAACACTCAAGATTTCGCCGGAGCCGCCGATATTCGGTTCGCCGCGAATTTTGTCTACGAAATGAACCGCGCCGTCGGCGCTTCAGATGGGATCGACCTGCACGACGAACGCTCCATTCGCTGAAGCAAAGCGCTGTATCCCATCACCTCCGCACACGTGGCGAGGCCCACTCGAACACAGTGCGCAACCTTGCAAGGTGTCGTTCGATTCATCCTGCATTGAACGACCAGCATCCAGCCAGCCCCCTGGCGAGCACGTAGAAACCTACGTCATTCGCCATCTATTTTCTCAAGAAGGCATCCAATGAATTCGTTTCTACAACGCTACAACGTCGGCCATCGGCTCGGGGGAGCTTTCGGTGTGCTGATCATGCTCTCGTGCCTGCTGGTCGTAGGAGGGGTATTTTCCATATTCAATGCACGCAAGCAGTTGGACAGCATCGTCAAGGTGAATGTGGAGAAAACCCGGATCAGCAATGGCATGGTCGATGCAAATTCCGGCATCCTCATCTCCATGGGCACCTTGGCGATGGTGACAAGGCCAGAACTCAATCCGCTGGCATTGGCCGATATCAAGAAAAATCGCCAGCGCTATAACGATCTGCGCAAAGAGCTGGATAGTTTCCCAGCAGACAGCCAACGCGTGGTGAAGCTGCGCGCGGACATCGATGCCGCACAAGATGCTGCGCGTGAGATAGACGAGAAGGTCATCGCGCTTGGCATGGCAGACCGCAATATGGAAGCACAAACCCTGCTGAGCGAACGCGCACGCCCCGCCATCCTGGTATGGCAGGCGAAGATCCGCGAAATTGCACAATTGCAGGAAGCGCAGATGAAAGTCGCCTACGCCAACCGTTTCTACAACGCTACAACGTCGGCCATCGGCTCGGGGGAGCTTTCGGTGTGCTGATCATGCTCTCGTGCCTGCTGGTCGTAGGAGGGGTATTTTCCATATTCAATGCACGCAAGCAGTTGGACAGCATCGTCAAGGTGAATGTGGAGAAAACCCGGATCAGCAATGGCATGGTCGATGCAAATTCCGGCATCCTCATCTCCATGGGCACCTTGGCGATGGTGACAAGGCCAGAACTCAATCCGCTGGCATTGGCCGATATCAAGAAAAATCGCCAGCGCTATAACGATCTGCGCAAAGAGCTGGATAGTTTCCCAGCAGACAGCCAACGCGTGGTGAAGCTGCGCGCGGACATCGATGCCGCACAAGATGCTGCGCGTGAGATAGACGAGAAGGTCATCGCGCTTGGCATGGCAGACCGCAATATGGAAGCACAAACCCTGCTGAGCGAACGCGCACGCCCCGCCATCCTGGTATGGCAGGCGAAGATCCGCGAAATTGCACAATTGCAGGAAGCGCAGATGAAAGTCGCCTACGCCAACGCGAGCGAGTCAGGCGATGGCCAATGGTCGCAACATGCTCATTGCCGGTGGCGTGGCGGTACTGGTCATCAGCAGTCTGCTGGCCTGGGCGATCACCCGCAGCCTCACTGAACCGCTCAACCGCGCCACCCGCGCCGCCGAGGCCATCGCCAACGGCCGCCTGGACAACCACGTCGCCACCGACGCACGCGATGAACCCGGCCGCCTGTTGGTCGCCATGGACGTCATGCAGCAACAGTTGCAGCGTTTCTCCAGCGAAACCGCGCGCATGATCGAACTGCATGCCGACAAGGATATGAGCCATCGCATGCCCATCGATTTCCCCGGCGTCTACGGCGAGCTGAGCAAGGGCATCAACACCATGATGTTCGAGCATCTCGATGCCATTGTCGATGCCATCGCCGTGCTCAACGAATATGCCAACTTGGTCGCCATGGACGTCATGCAGCAACAGTTGCAGCGTTTCTCCAGCGAAACCGCGCGCATGATCGAACTGCATGCCGACAAGGATATGAGCCATCGCATGCCCATCGATTTCCCCGGCGTCTACGGCGAGCTGAGCAAGGGCATCAACACCATGATGTTCGAGCATCTCGATGCCATTGTCGATGCCATCGCCGTGCTCAACGAATATGCCAACGGCAACCTGCGCCGCGACGCACGTCGCCTGCCCGGCAGCCGGGCGGTACTGCACGAATCCATGGATGCGGCCAAGGCCAGCCTGCTGGCGATCAACACCGAAATCAAGACGCACGTCGCCTGCCCGGCAGCCGGGCGGTACTGCACGAATCCATGGATGCGGCCAAGGCCAGCCTGCTGGCGATCAACACCGAAATCAAGCGAACGGCTGGCCGCCGCCGCCGCCGCTGGCGACTTCAGTGCCCGTGGCAAGGCCGAGCAGTTCCAGCACGATTTCCGGCTGATGGTGCAGGACCTCAATGCCATGATGCAGGTCAGCGACAGTAACCTGGGCAAACTCTCGGCACTGCTGCAGTCCATCGCCGCTGGCGATCTCACCGCACGCATGCACGGCGACTTCCAGGGTGTATTCGCCCAGATGCGCGACGACGCCAATACCACCGCCGACCAATTGACCGATATCGTCGGCCGCATCCAGACCGCCGCGACGAGCATCAAGACCTCAATGCCATGATGCAGGTCAGCGACAGTAACCTGGGCAAACTCTCGGCACTGCTGCAGTCCATCGCCGCTGGCGATCTCACCGCACGCATGCACGGCGACTTCCAGGGTGTATTCGCCCAGATGCGCGACGACGCCAATACCACCGCCGACCAATTGACCGATATCGTCGGCCGCATCCAGACCGCCGCGACGAGCATCAATGCCTGCTGCCTCCAGCGAAATCGCCACCGGCAACGACGACCTATCGCGCCGCACCGAGCAGCAGGCCGCCAGCCTGGAGGAAACCGCCGCCTCGATGGAAGAACTGACCTCCACCGTCAAGCAGAATGCCGGGCAACGACGACCTATCGCGCCGCACCGAGCAGCAGGCCGCCAGCCTGGAGGAAACCGCCGCCTCGATGGAAGAACTGACCTCCACCGTCAAGCAGAATGCCGAAAACGCGCGTCAGGCCAATCAGCTTGCCATCGGTGCCGCCTCGGTTGCCTCGCAAGGCGGCGCCGTGGTCGGTCAAGTGGTCCAGACCATGAACGGCATCGAGACCTCCTCGAAGAAAATCGCCGACATCATCAGCGTCATCGACGGCATCGCCTTCCAAACCAATATCCTGGCCTTGAATGCGGCCGTGGAAGCGGCGCGTGCCGGCGAACAAGGCCGCGGTTTCGCCGTGGTCGCCAGCGAAGTGCGTACCCTCGCCCAGCGTTCGGCCAGTGCGGCCAAGGAGATCAAGGACCTGATCGACGATTCGGTCGGCCGCGTCACCGAAGGCTCGGCGTTGGTCGACCAGGCCGGCAAGACCATGGAGGAGATCGTCGCCTCGGTGAAGCGGGTCACCGACATCATGAGCGAAATCTCCGCTGCCTCGCAGGAACAATCCGCTGGCATCGAGCAGGTCAACCAGACCGTGAATCAGATGGACGAAGCTCGGTGAAGCGGGTCACCGACATCATGAGCGAAATCTCCGCTGCCTCGCAGGAACAATCCGCTGGCATCGAGCAGGTCAACCAGACCGTGAATCAGATGGACGAAGCCACACACCCAGCAGAACGCCGCACTGGTCGAGGAAGCCACCGCCGCCGCACGTTCCATGGAAGAACAGGCAGGAGAGCTCACCAATACCGTGGCACTGTTCAAGATCGACAGCACCTCAGCAAAACATGTTCGAGTGGCGGCTCAGCCAAACCCGGCACAACGTCATCGCACAACACAACGTTCTACTTCCAGACAGACGGCATCCAGCGCAGTTGCCACCGATTGGCAAGAATTCTGAATACATCGATGCGAGCGCCGTGCTGTCCGCACAGATTCACGGAACACATGATGACGATGCAGGCTATCGCGATCGATAGCCCGCATCTGCATGAAAGCCTGCTACGTGAAAGCGGCGCCATGAATTCAAACATCAAATATTCATCACACGAATATCACATTATTAAAGTGGTCGAGGAAGCCACCGCCGCCGCACGTTCCATGGAAGAACAGGCAGGAGAGCTCACCAATACCGTGGCACTGTTCAAGATCGACAGCACCTCAGCAAAACATGTTCGAGTGGCGGCTCAGCCAAACCCGGCACAACGTCATCGCACAACACAACGTTCTACTTCCAGACAGACGGCATCCAGCGCAGTTGCCACCGATTGGCAAGAATTCTGAATACATCGATGCGAGCGCCGTGCTGTCCGCACAGATTCACGGAACACATGATGACGATGCAGGCTATCGCGATCGATAGCCCGCATCTGCATGAAAGCCTGCTACGTGAAAGCGGCGCCATGAATTCAAACATCAAATATTCATCACACGAATATCACATTATTAAAGAAAAAAATCGCAGTGATCAAGAAAGTCAATGCGATGCCGCTAGGAGAGTGATGCGATTTGCGCGCATCAACTTCAATGAAGATTGACACTTAAACATGTTCAGGCATCGATCAAACACCCATCCACCGCATGAACACCCCGCCCTCTTGACCACATAAGCCAAGCCGCATCGACGTAGCAACACCTTGCGATCACTCGCCGTGATGCTTGGAACACAACGCCGATAGGCCATGCATGCGCACCGAACTCTCCCCGAAATAGGAACTCCACAATGAAGCTTAAAAACTTCAGCCTTTCCGCACTGCTCGCACTGAGCTTTGCGGCCATCGTTCTGGTAATGCTGGTCATTGGCACGATCAACCTAAGTAGCCTGTCGACCATCAACCATGCTACCGACATGAATGACTTGAGTTACAAGATCTTGTCGACCGGCGAAATTATGCAGATCAACGCGCTCAATATCGAAACAGGTTCGCGTGGCTACCTGCTATCGGGTGACAAGTCGCACATTCAGTCGTTCGAGCCCAGCCGCGAGGTTTTCGAGAAGAAATTCGACGAAGCCACGAAGCTCAGCGTCGACAACCCTAACCAGCAGGCACGCCTGGAACAACTGGGAAAGTCGTTCAAGCAACTCATCGAGGTTGAGAAAGAGATCATCGCGGTGCGCGACAGCACCAACGATAAAGAAAAAATCGCCAGCCTGTTCGCCGAGGCCCGCGACCGCCAGGCAATGACCACGATCCGCAAGATGCTTGCAGATTTCATCGCCGAAGAACAAGACCTTCTCGTCAAGCGCAGCTCGACATTGGTCTCCGTGCGTGCGGAGAGCAAGTGGGCCATCATGCTCGGCAGTTTGTTCGTGATCGTGGCCTCGATCGGCCTAGCGGTCATGATCCGTCGCCGGCTGCTGAACCGGCTTGGTGCCGCGATCGTGGTCGCCGATGCCATCGCTGGTGGCAAGCTCGACAACCCGATCGATACGCAGACCAAGGACGAAGCCGGCGTGCTGCTGGTCAGCATGCACAAGATGCAGAGCCAGTTGCAGGCCGTCATCACGGCACAGACCGAGATGGCCAAGCGGCATGACGCCGGTCAGACCAGCTACCGCATGGAAGAAAGCGCCTTCCCGGGCGATTACGGTCGCATGGTGCGCGACAGCAATGCACTGGTCGCCTCGCATATCGCGGTCACGTTGCGCCTGGCGCAGATCATGGGCCGCTACGCCATCGGCGACCTGTCCGAGGACATGGATCGGCTGCCCGGCGAAAAGGCCGTGCTCAGCGAGACCATGGACAAGGTCAAGCAGAACCTGACCGCCATGAACCGCGAAATCAAACAGCTCGCCGATGCTGCCGCCGCAGGCGACTTCAGCGTGCGTGGCGAAGCCGAGCGCTTCCAGTACGACTTCCGCGCCATGGTCGAGAGCCTCAACCAGTTGATGGCCACCGCCGATGGCAACCTCAACGCGCTGTCCAAACTATTGAAGTCCATCGCCGCCGGCGACCTCACCACGCGGATGCACGGCGAATTCCACGGTGTGTTCGCCACCATGCGCGACGATGCCAACGCCACTGTCGAGCAGTTGACCGGCATCGTCAGTCGCATCCAGAGCGCCGCTGTCAGCATCAACTCTGCCGCCAGCGAAATCGCCTCCGGTAACGATGACCTGTCGCGCCGCACCGAGCAGCAGGCCGCCAGCCTGGAGGAAACCGCTGCTTCGATGGAAGAACTGACTTCCACCGTCAAACAGAACGCCGAAAACGCGCGCCAGGCCAATCAGCTCGCCGCGGGCGCTGCCAACGTCGCCTCTCAAGGCGGCGCAGTGGTCGGCCAGGTCGTGCAGACCATGAGCGGCATCGAGGCCTCCTCGAAGAAAATCGCCGACATCATCAGTGTCATCGACGGTATCGCGTTCCAGACCAATATCCTGGCCTTGAATGCAGCCGTGGAAGCGGCGCGTGCCGGCGAACAGGGCCGCGGTTTCGCCGTGGTCGCCAGCGAAGTGCGTACCCTCGCCCAGCGTTCGGCCAATGCGGCCAAGGAAATCAAGGGACTGATCGACGACTCGGTTGGTCGCGTCGCCGAAGGCTCGGCCCTGGTCGATCAGGCCGGCAAGACCATGCAGGAAATCGTCGCCTCGGTGCAGCGCGTCACCGACATCATGGGCGAGATCTCCTCTGCGTCGCAGGAACAGTCTGCCGGTATCGAGCAGGTCAACCAGACCGTGACCCAGATGGACGAAGCCACCCAGCAAAATGCCGCGCTGGTCGAGGAAGCCACCGCCGCCGCACGCTCGATGGAAGAGCAGGCCGGGCAACTCAGCAATGCGGTGGCGCTGTTCAAGATCGACAACGCCGTGGCCGCACAGTCCCAGCATGCCAGCGTCGCGACACTCCCCCGCACCACCAAGCCCATCGCAAAGGCTGCCATTCGTAAACCGCATCAAACCGCCAAACAGCAGGTCGCCATCGCCACCAACGACAGCGCCTGGCAGGAGTTCTGATCCACAGGCCTACCTTCGCAAAAGGCCCCTGCAAGCGAGTCCAACCCCGGGAGAGCAATCTCCCGGGGTTTTTTGTTCGCCAAACGTCGCATTGCATGCGCTCATCGGCAAGCGCACCGCGATAGATCACACGCGGAAAGTGCATCGCTTCCCAGTATCGCACTTTGCTAGTCAAGACATCCCTGGCGACGTCGATATGATAGTCACTTTAAATAATTCGTATACATACATATCAAAAATTTAAATTTTTGATAGGTTCTACATTATTTTCTGCGCGCAATAAAGCCAAAGAAAGAATTTTTAATAGTCAAAACCTATCGAAACAATATTAACTATTGATTTTAGGATATCAATAGTTTGCCGCTATATATTTCAGGGCGCTATCTGCTCGCATGCCTCACCACGCGACATGCCGCTCCAACCTCCGAACGTTCTCTAACTTCCGAGACTCCACGATGAACATCAAGAATCTCAGTCTTTCCGCCCAACTCGCGCTCAGTTTCTGCACCATCGTTCTGGTGACGGTGATCATCGGCACGATCAGTTTGAGCAGTCTTTCTTCGCTCAACACCGCTGCCGACATGAACGATCACACGTACAAAGTGCTGGCGACCGGGGAGATGATGAGGACCAACGCCCTCAACGTGGAAACCGGAGCGCGGGGTTACTTGCTATCGGGCGACAAGCAGCACCTGCAGCCCTTCACCAACGGCCTGGCCGGTTTCGAACAGAGCTTCAAGGATGCCAAGCACCTGACTTCGGACAACCCAAAACAGCAGGCGCGTCTGGAACAGCTGCATACGTCTTTTGAAGCGTTGATCGCTGCGGAGAGGCAGATCATCGACTTGCGCGAGCGCTCCACCGATACGGGGCAGATCACATCCGTGTTCCGTGAAGCCCGTGACCGCCAGGCCATGGAATCGATCCGTAACCTGCTCGGTGCGTTTTCCGATGAAGAACGCCGCTTGCTGGAAAAGCGCAGCGAGACCCTGGTGACTGTGCGCGCGCAGAACAAGTGGTCCGTCCTGTTGGGCAATCTGCTGGTGATCGTGGCCTCAATCGTCATGGCCATCCTGATCCGTCGGCAATTGCTCAAGCGGCTCGGCACCGCGATCGGTGTGGCCGATGCCATCGCCAGGGGCAAGCTCGACAATACGATCGATCTGCGCCGCAAAGACGAAGCCGGCATCCTGCTGCTCAGCATGGACAAGATGCAGAGCCAGTTGCAGGCCGTCCTCGCCGCGCAGGCCGAGATGGCCCAGCGTCACGATGCCGGACAGATCAGCTATCGCATGGACGAGCAAGCCTTCCCGGGCGATTACGGTCGCATGGTCCACGACAGCAATGCGCTGGTCGCCTCTCACATCACAGTCAAGATGCGTCTGGCGCAGATCATGGGCCGCTACGCCATCGGCGACCTGTCCGAGGACATGGATCGCCTGCCCGGCGAGAAGGCGGTCATTAGCGACACCATGGACAAGGTCAAGCAGAACCTGACCGCCATGAATCATGAGATCAAGCACCTGGCCGGCGCCGCCGCCGCGGGCGATTTCAGCGTGCGCGGCGAGGCAGAGCGCTTCCAGTACGATTTCCGCGCCATGGTCGAGAGCCTCAACCAATTAATGGCCACCGCCGACGGCAACCTGCAGGCACTGTCCCAATTGCTGAAATCCATCGCCGCTGGTGATCTCACCGCACGTATGCACGGCGATTTCCAGGGCGTGTTCGCCACCATGCGCGACGACGCCAATGCGACCACCGAACAGTTGGCCTCCATTGTCGGTCGCATCCAGACTGCGGCGGTCAGCATCAACTCCGCCGCGAGTGAAATCGCCACCGGTAACGACGATCTATCGCGCCGCACCGAACAGCAGGCCGCCAGCCTGGAAGAAACCGCCGCTTCGATGGAAGAGTTGACCTCCACCGTCAAGCAGAACGCCGAACACGCCCGGCAGGCCAATCAGCTCGCCGCGGGTGCTGCCAGCGTCGCGTCCCAGGGCGGCGCCGTGGTCGGCCAGGTGGTGCAGACGATGACCGGCATCGAAGCCTCGTCCAAGAAAATCGCCGACATCATCAGCGTCATCGATGGCATCGCTTTCCAGACCAATATCCTGGCCTTGAATGCAGCCGTGGAAGCGGCGCGTGCCGGTGAACAAGGCCGCGGTTTCGCCGTGGTCGCCAGCGAAGTGCGTACCCTCGCCCAGCGTTCGGCCAACGCCGCCAAGGAGATCAAGGACCTGATCGACGACTCGGTCAGCCGCGTCACCGAAGGCTCGGCGCTGGTCGATCAAGCGGGCAAGACCATGCAGGAAATCGTCGCCTCGGTGCAGCGCGTCACCGACATCATGGGCGAAATCTCCTCTGCGTCGCAGGAACAGTCTGCCGGCATCGAGCAGGTCAATCAGACCGTGACGCAGATGGACGAGAGCACACAGCAAAACGCCGCCCTGGTCGAGGAAGCCACCGCTGCGGCACGCTCCATGGAAGATCAGGCAGTCCAGTTGAGTCAGGCCGTGGCGCTGTTCAAACTCGATAACGCAACGACTGCCACTACCGCCCGCCCGGCAAACGTCCAATATCTCGCTCCCACCACCGTCACCGCCAAGCGCAAGCCTGCGACAACCAGCGCAGCCCCAATTCGCACCACCGCGCATGCGGACAACGCCCAGTGGCAGGAGTTCTGAGCGGAGATTGCAAGGTGCGTCGCGAGGAGGCGACGCACCAGTTTTCTTCTGCAACAACCACCTTGCCAGGAAATCGGCAAGCGCACGCATCGCGCAAGGCATGCGGGCTCAACCTGGATGTGTGGCATCAGGTTGATCGAGCAAGCAGGTTGAGCTTGGATCTAGAAAAGACACCACAACGATGCTGGGTAATCTCAGCACTCACGCTTCCTGATACAGGAGGCCATCTCTCAAGTTATCGGTGTTCGGCTCAGAACACCAAAAGGATCGCAATGAAATCCGTTGCTTCTATCGGGTGCCTTATCTTGTCCTGCGTCGCCAACATGGCCTACGCCGAACAAGCACCGATCGTCACCGATCGCCCAGATTTCGTCGAATCCAGCCTCACCGCCGGAGATCGCCGCCTGCAAGTGGAAACCGGCATCGCTTGGGAAAAGGCTGGCGCAGAGGATGGCTACACGACACCGACCTTGTTCCGCTATGGCATCGGTCAAACCTGGGAATTGCGCCTGGAAACCGACGGCTGGCAGTACATTGATGTGCCGATTGGCGGTGATGTCTTTGGACTCTCCGACATCTCGTTGGGGCTGAAGCATCACTTGGCTGGCACCGATGCCGACAACGTGTCTTTGGCCTGGCTGCTGCATGTCGATCTGCCCAGCGGCACACGCAAGCTGCGTGGTAGCAGCGCCCGACCCTCGTTGCGCCTGGTCGCCGAATGGACGCTCAGCGACAGCATTTCGGTCGGGGCAATGCCCGGTGTGATCCGCGAAGAAGATGAACACGGACACCAGTACACGGCTGGCATTTTCGGCGTGGTGCTAGGTAAGGCTTGGAACGAACGCTACCGTTCGTTCGTGGAATTGGCATTTCCACAGATCGCTCACAGCGACGACGGCGGTACCGTCGCAATGCTCGATGTCGGATCGGCCTGGTTGGTCACACAGGACGTGCAACTGGACCTGCTGTACAGCCACGGTCTCAACGACCGCTCACCAGATCACACATTGAGTGCAGGTGTGTCGTTCCGTTTCTGAGTTGGCAATGTAGATGAAAATTGCATCTGTGTAGGTGAGCTGGCTACAGATGCAACAACCGCAACGCGCCCAACAGCCGCAACGCGCACCAGCCCAAGCAGGAGCCCACTATATCGATTGCGCTAGCGATCAGCATTGCCGCCGTCGCGAACGACATCACACGATGTCAGGAATTACCTTACGACCAAAGCAGCATCGGATTACACGACCTTCCGCCGATACTTGATCACAAGAGCAGAAGCCAGCGTCGAACAAAAACGACATTGCGTTCTTCTTCATTGCCTGACTGGCAAGCGTCACCGCCTAAGTCATACATCTGTCGAAACCTGCAAGGACGCAGCAGAACCTGGGCACACCCCAGGCATTTCAGTTAAAAGAAGAGGTCGATCATGAGTTCGTTCCTGCAACGCTACAACGTCGGCCATCGGCTCGGAGGTGCTTTCGGCCTACTGATCCTATTGTCGTGCCTGCTAGTCGCGGGGGGATTGCTGTCCATGTCGAATGCCCGGCGCGAATTGGACAACATCGTGAAGGTGAATTTCGAAAAATCCCGGATCAGCAACGGCATGCTCGATGCCAATTCCAGCATCCTAGTCGCCCTGGGCACGTTGGCGATGGTCACCAGGGAAGAGCTGAATGCGCCGGCATTGGCCGCGATCAAGGAAAACCGCCAGCGCTATAACGATCTGCGCAAAGAACTCGATACCTTCCCCGCAGACAACGAACGCGTGGTGAAGCTACGCGCGGATATCGATGCCGGACGCGACGCGTCGCGTGCAATGAATAATCAGGTCATCGAGCTCTCTCTCGCAGACCGAAATGCCGAAGCGCAGACCTTATTGAGCGAGCGCGCGCGACCAACCACTCAGGCATGGCAGTCGAAGATCCGCGAAAACGCACAATTGCAGGAAGCGCAGATGAAAGTCGCCTACGCCAACAAATCCCGGATCAGCAACGGCATGCTCGATGCCAATTCCAGCATCCTAGTCGCCCTGGGCACGTTGGCGATGGTCACCAGGGAAGAGCTGAATGCGCCGGCATTGGCCGCGATCAAGGAAAACCGCCAGCGCTATAACGATCTGCGCAAAGAACTCGATACCTTCCCCGCAGACAACGAACGCGTGGTGAAGCTACGCGCGGATATCGATGCCGGACGCGACGCGTCGCGTGCAATGAATAATCAGGTCATCGAGCTCTCTCTCGCAGACCGAAATGCCGAAGCGCAGACCTTATTGAGCGAGCGCGCGCGACCAACCACTCAGGCATGGCAGTCGAAGATCCGCGAAAACGCACAATTGCAGGAAGCGCAGATGAAAGTCGCCTACGCCAACGCGGGCGAGTCAGGCGATGGCCAATGGTCGCAACATGCTCATTGCCGGTGGCGTGGCGGTACTGGTCATCAGCAGTCTGCTGGCCTGGGCGATCACCCGCAGCCTCACTGAACCGCTCAACCGCGCCACCCGCGCCGCCGAGGCCATCGCCAACGGCCGCCTGGACAACCACGTCGCCACCGACGCACGCGATGAACCCGGCCGGTCAGGCGATGGCCAATGGTCGCAACATGCTCATTGCCGGTGGCGTGGCGGTACTGGTCATCAGCAGTCTGCTGGCCTGGGCGATCACCCGCAGCCTCACTGAACCGCTCAACCGCGCCACCCGCGCCGCCGAGGCCATCGCCAACGGCCGCCTGGACAACCACGTCGCCACCGACGCACGCGATGAACCCGGCCGCCTGCCTGTTGGTCGCCATGGACGTCATGCAGCAACAGTTGCAGCGTTTCTCCAGCGAAACCGCGCGCATGATCGAACTGCATGCCGACAAGGATATGAGTCATCGCATGCCCATCGATTTCCCCGGCGTCTACGGCGAGCTGAGCAAGGGCATCAACACCATGATGTTCGAGCATCTCGATGCCATCGTCGATGCCATCGCCGTGCTCAACGAATATGCCAACTTGGTCGCCATGGACGTCATGCAGCAACAGTTGCAGCGTTTCTCCAGCGAAACCGCGCGCATGATCGAACTGCATGCCGACAAGGATATGAGTCATCGCATGCCCATCGATTTCCCCGGCGTCTACGGCGAGCTGAGCAAGGGCATCAACACCATGATGTTCGAGCATCTCGATGCCATCGTCGATGCCATCGCCGTGCTCAACGAATATGCCAACGGCGACCTGCGCCGCGACGCACGTCGCCTGCCCGGCAGCCGGGCGGTACTGCACGAATCCATGGATGCGGCCAAGGCCAGCCTGCTGGCGATCAACACCGAAATCAAACGGCTGGCCGCCGCCGCCGCCGCTGGCGACTTCAGTGCCCGTGGCAAGGCCGAGCAGTTCCAGCACGATTTCCGGCTGATGGTGCAGGACCTCAATGCCATGATGCAGGTCAGCGACAGTAACCTGGGCAAACTCTCGGCACTGCTGCAGTCCATCGCCGCTGGCGATCTCACCGCACGTATGCACGGCGACTTCCAGGGCGTATTCGCTCAGATGCGCGACGACGCCAATACCACCGCCGACCAATTGACCAATATCGTCGGCCGCATCCAGACCGCCGCGACGAGTATCAAGACCTCAATGCCATGATGCAGGTCAGCGACAGTAACCTGGGCAAACTCTCGGCACTGCTGCAGTCCATCGCCGCTGGCGATCTCACCGCACGTATGCACGGCGACTTCCAGGGCGTATTCGCTCAGATGCGCGACGACGCCAATACCACCGCCGACCAATTGACCAATATCGTCGGCCGCATCCAGACCGCCGCGACGAGTATCAATGCTTGCTGCCTCCAGCGAAATCGCCACCGGCAACGACGACCTATCGCGCCGCACCGAGCAGCAGGCCGCCAGCCTGGAGGAAACCGCCGCCTCGATGGAAGAACTGACCTCCACCGTCAAACAGAATGCCGAAAACGCGCGTCAGGCCAACCAGCTTGCCATCGGTGCCGCCTCGGTTGCCTCGCAAGGCGGTGCCGTGGTCGGTCAAGTGGTTCAGACCATGAACGGCATCGAGACCTCCTCGAAGAAAATCGCCGACATCATCAGCGTCATCGACGGCATCGCGTTCCAGACCAATATCCTGGCCCTGAATGCGGCGGTGGAAGCGGCGCGTGCCGGCGAACAAGGCCGCGGTTTCGCCGTGGTCGCCAGCGAAGTACGTACCCTCGCCCAGCGTTCGGCCAGTGCCGCCAAGGAGATCAAGGACCTGATCGACGATTCGGTCGGCCGCAAACGCGCGTCAGGCCAACCAGCTTGCCATCGGTGCCGCCTCGGTTGCCTCGCAAGGCGGTGCCGTGGTCGGTCAAGTGGTTCAGACCATGAACGGCATCGAGACCTCCTCGAAGAAAATCGCCGACATCATCAGCGTCATCGACGGCATCGCGTTCCAGACCAATATCCTGGCCCTGAATGCGGCGGTGGAAGCGGCGCGTGCCGGCGAACAAGGCCGCGGTTTCGCCGTGGTCGCCAGCGAAGTACGTACCCTCGCCCAGCGTTCGGCCAGTGCCGCCAAGGAGATCAAGGACCTGATCGACGATTCGGTCGGCCGCGTCACCGAAGGCTCGGCGTTGGTCGACCAGGCCGGCAAGACCATGGAGGAGATCGTCGCCTCGGTGAAGCGGGTCACCGACATCATGAGCGAAATCTCCGCTGCCTCGCAGGAACAATCCGCTGGCATCGAGCAGGTCAACCAGACCGTGAACCAAATGGACGAAGCTCGGTGAAGCGGGTCACCGACATCATGAGCGAAATCTCCGCTGCCTCGCAGGAACAATCCGCTGGCATCGAGCAGGTCAACCAGACCGTGAACCAAATGGACGAAGCCACCCACCCAGCAGAACGCCGCACTGGTCGAGGAAGCCACCGCCGCCGCACGTTCCATGGAAGAACAGGCAGGAGAGCTCACCAATACCGTGGCACTGTTCAAGATCGACAGCACCGGAGCGGCTACCGCCCCACGCCGACCGAGCGGCGTCGCGTCAAAGGCGATGACGCAGGCAGCCAAGCCCCCATACAAGACGCCTGCCCGTGTCGCACATCGGCCCACCAAGCAGGTTGCACTCGCAGGTGAAGACAAGCAGTGGCAGGAGTTCTGATCCAGTTGGTCGTCATGCCGACGACGGCATGACGCTCCACCTGGCAATACGGCGATTACGACAACAGCGTCCTTCCACCAGGACAACCACCACAGTATTTCCCCATACTGTGGTGGATGACACCAGCATCACATGTCGGTAGAACGTCCGTTTTACGCAACGCAGCACCAGCTCTCGGCTAGAAACTGCGGCGATGGGATTCTCGGCACTGTTAACCCGCGCAAGGGGGCTATGCTCGCGCCGCCATACTTCCGAGCAACCATACGCCTTCGCATGCTCTCGCGACACGCCCATCGCTCACTGCGCGCATGCGCATCGACTGCGGCACGCCATCCCTAACGCGGATTAACTCCGCCGCCGTCACAGGTTCAGAATTTGTCCAGTTTGCCGTTAGGGAGACCGCGGATAACGCTGACTTGGTCGAGGAAGCCACCGCCGCCGCACGTTCCATGGAAGAACAGGCAGGAGAGCTCACCAATACCGTGGCACTGTTCAAGATCGACAGCACCGGAGCGGCTACCGCCCCACGCCGACCGAGCGGCGTCGCGTCAAAGGCGATGACGCAGGCAGCCAAGCCCCCATACAAGACGCCTGCCCGTGTCGCACATCGGCCCACCAAGCAGGTTGCACTCGCAGGTGAAGACAAGCAGTGGCAGGAGTTCTGATCCAGTTGGTCGTCATGCCGACGACGGCATGACGCTCCACCTGGCAATACGGCGATTACGACAACAGCGTCCTTCCACCAGGACAACCACCACAGTATTTCCCCATACTGTGGTGGATGACACCAGCATCACATGTCGGTAGAACGTCCGTTTTACGCAACGCAGCACCAGCTCTCGGCTAGAAACTGCGGCGATGGGATTCTCGGCACTGTTAACCCGCGCAAGGGGGCTATGCTCGCGCCGCCATACTTCCGAGCAACCATACGCCTTCGCATGCTCTCGCGACACGCCCATCGCTCACTGCGCGCATGCGCATCGACTGCGGCACGCCATCCCTAACGCGGATTAACTCCGCCGCCGTCACAGGTTCAGAATTTGTCCAGTTTGCCGTTAGGGAGACCGCGGATAACGCTGACTGCGGCTGGAATGCCCTCGTAACCTGCTTGGATATGCCGATGAACCGGCTCCAGTCCTTGTACGGTGCTTGTGATCTGAGGCTTATCGCATGTGTTTTTTCGTAAAAGCCAAGAGATCTCTTGCAATGACGACGTCACGCCTCACCACGATTACGACATTGATCGGCTCGGACCGCCATCCGCTATTACGGACCTGGCAAGACCTTCCTATCGCCCGCAAACTGAGTCTGGTCGGCATTCTGGCGCTGATCGGCCTGGCGATTCCATTGATTCTCTACACCAGCACTCTCAACGAGAACGTACAGGTCAGCCGCGATGAACTGCGCAGCTATGCTCCGCTGCGGCAGATGCTGGGGTTGCTGGATGCACTGCAAGCCGAGCAGACCAAGAGCGGTGCCGATGCGAGCAAAGCCGCACAAAGTACGGATGAATCCTTACGCGAACTGCAGCATACCCTGGCAGAGATGGAGGGATTCGAGCAAACGAGCAAGGAGCTGAAGCTCCTGGAGCAAACGTTGCAGACGCGACGCAACGATACCATCGCCGAGTCTAAACAAGCAGCCGATGCCTTGGATGCCCTGCGCGACGAAAGCAGATTGGTCTATACACCTTATGTGGAAAGCTATCACTTGGTGGTCGCCAGCTTGATCGATGCGCCCAACACCAGCGAGACACTCACGCGTCTGGAAGCACTAGAAGATCCTTCCAAGGCAAGCGGCGACGCCTCCTTGCTAAAGGCACAAATCGGAGAACTCGAGCACGACCACGCAAGGTTCCAACATGAACTGAAGAAAGCGATCGGCCTACTCGAACAGCCGAATCCGGCGCTAGCGCAGGCTGAGGCGAAAGAAGCGCAAGTGGCCGAGCAGGCCTTACCCAAACTCGAAGAAGCGCTCAACAGCAAGACAGCCGATGCCGACCAGCAGTGGAACCAAGCATTGCATGGCTGGGACGAAGCCATGCGTGCATTAAGCATCACCTCCTTGCAAGCCTTACAAGAACAGTCGCAACGGCATCTGGATGCATCGCGTCAAGCGATGTGGGGTGCGATTGCCGGTTTGAGCCTGCTGACCCTGCTGATTGCAGCGGTATGGATAAAAACCTTGAGTGCGCTAACGCGGAATGTACGACGTGCCGCAACTGTCGCCGCAGATATCGCCGAAGGTCGCATGGACGCCGAAATCACGATTCCTAGCCGAGACGAAAGCGGACAACTGCTCGCCTACATGCAACGCATGCAACAGCAGTTGCGTGATGTTCTTGCCGCACAGGCAGAAATGGCCAAGCGCCACGATGCTGGGCAGATCAGCTACCGCATGGACGCCCATGCCTTCCCAGGCGATTACGGCCGCATGGTCCACGACAGCAACGCGCTGGTAGGCGCGCATGTCACGGTCAAAACCTTGAGTGCGCTAACGCGGAATGTACGACGTGCCGCAACTGTCGCCGCAGATATCGCCGAAGGTCGCATGGACGCCGAAATCACGATTCCTAGCCGAGACGAAAGCGGACAACTGCTCGCCTACATGCAACGCATGCAACAGCAGTTGCGTGATGTTCTTGCCGCACAGGCAGAAATGGCCAAGCGCCACGATGCTGGGCAGATCAGCTACCGCATGGACGCCCATGCCTTCCCAGGCGATTACGGCCGCATGGTCCACGACAGCAACGCGCTGGTAGGCGCGCATGTCACGGTCAAAATGCGCATGGCGCAAATCATGGGTCGCTACGCTATCGGCGATCTGTCAGAAGACATGGACCGCCTCCCAGGTGAAAAAGCGGTACTCACCGATACCATGGATAAGGTCAAGCAGAACCTGAACGCCATGAATCAGGAGATCAAGCATCTGGCTGGCGCCGCAGCCGCTGGCGATTTCAGCGTGCGTGGCGAAGCAGAACGCTTCCAGTACGACTTCCGCGCCATGGTCGAGAGCCTCAACCAGTTGATGGGCACCGCCGACGGCAACCTGCAGGCGCTGTCGAAATTACTGAAAGCGATCGCAGCCGGCGATCTCACCGCACGCATGCACGGCGAGTTCCAGGGTGTGTTCGCCGCCATGCGCGACGATGCCAATGCCACCACCGCACAGTTGGCGGCCATGGTCGGCCGCATTCAGAACGCGGCGCTCAGCATCAACGCTGCCTCCACTGAAATCGCCACCGGTAACGACGACCTGTCCCACCGCACCGAGCAGCAGGCTGCAAGCCTGGAGGAAACCGCCGCTTCGATGGAAGAACTGACTTCCACCGTCAAACAGAACGCGGAAAACGCGCGGCAAGCCAATCAGTTGGCAGTCGGTGCCACCTCGGTCGCCTCGCAAGGTGGTGCGGTGGTCAGCAAGGTGGTGCAGACCATGAGCGGCATCGAAGCCTCGTCCAAGAAAATCGCCGACATCATCAGTGTCATCGACGGCATCGCCTTCCAGACCAATATCCTGGCCTTGAATGCGGCGGTGGAAGCCGCGCGTGCCGGCGAACAAGGCCGCGGTTTCGCCGTTGTGGCCAGCGAAGTGCGCACCTTGGCCCAGCGCTCGGCCAATGCGGCCAAGGAGATCAAGGGACTGATCGACGACTCAGTCGGCCGCGTCGCCGAGGGCTCCACGCTAGTCGAGCAGGCCGGCAAGACCATGCAGGAGATCGTCGCCTCGGTACAACGCGTCACCGACATCATGGGCGAAATTGCCGCCGCCTCGCAGGAACAATCTGCCGGCATCGAACAGGTGAACCGGACCGTTGCGCAGATGGACGAGAGCACGCAACAGAACGCCGCCCTGGTGGAGGAAGCAACAGCCGCCGCACGCTCCATGGAAGAACAGGCTGGCCAGTTGAGCCAGGCTGTGTCGCTGTTCAAGATTACGGCGACTCCGGCCAGGCCACAGATGCGTGCCACTGCCGAAGCAATGTGCTAACTCGGCTGAAGGCAAGCGCAACCACGACCCTGCTTACACCGTGTCGTGTGCATGCTAGCACCGCCAATCACGCAGATGATCGACTACATAGACCGGGCCATCCCATCGGATGCCCGGCTCGTGGAGACAGACAGCGCCATTAGGTGCGATGGAAAGCTAAGCAGCCAACGCAGCATCGGCCGCAACCTACCAAATGCTCACGCCCCGCCAGCACTACCCATATAACGCGCTCGATCTACAAAAACGCCATACTCAGCCGATAACATCCCTATGGCAGTCAAAAATGCGCCGTCCCACCCTACTAGAGCACGCACTTCCCACCATGGCCGAAGGTAATTCCAGCGATGCCCCCCTCCCGTCTTCGCCGGAAGAGGAGGAGACGGACGATCGCTTCATGCTCACCAAAAAATGCGCCGTCCCACCCTACTAGAGCACGCACTTCCCACCATGGCCGAAGGTAATTCCAGCGATGCCCCCCTCCCGTCTTCGCCGGAAGAGGAGGAGACGGACGATCGCTTCATGCTCACCAACAAGCGACAGATTCGCCAGTTGCTGCACTCCTTGATCAACCAACGATCACAGGTCAGCGCACACCTGAGCGGCCGCGACCAGTCTTTCTCGACCGCACTGCTGGCTCTGGACGAGGACAGCTTATTGCTGGATCTCAGCGTCAACGATGCCTGCAACCAAGCAGCCGAACAGGCGCAATACCTGTTGTGCTTCGCTCAGTTGGACAAAGTGCGTGTGCGTTTTCGCGTCCAGAACCAGGAACGGGTCGAGGTGGATGGCATCGGCGGATTCCGCGCCCCACTGCCCGACTCGCTCTATTACCTGCAACGCCGCGAGCATTTCCGCCTTGAAACACCGGTGACCGAATCACCGATGTGCATCCTGCGCCTGGACGAAGCCAACCCGGAAACTGAACTGTTACTGCGCGTGCTGGACATCAGCAACGGCGGTCTTGCGGTCGCGCTCTCCATGACCATTGCACCGAATCAATCGCTACCGGAGTTGCAACAGAGCTACAAGGGCTGCGAGTTGCAATTACCCGACACCCCTGCGATCCGACTGACCCTGGAAGTCTGCAATATGTACACCTCCAAGCTGGCCAACGGGCAGGAAACGCTAAGGCTCGGGGTGCGCTTTGTCGACCTGCCGCGCGGCGCGGATGCGGCGATCCAACGGTACATTTTCCGCATCGAGCGCCAACGCAACGCCCGCAAGAGCGGCACGCTGCCCTGAATGGGCGGCACAGCATCGCTAAAGTTCTGGTGCAGCACGCCGATCTACGGATAAGTCACGATTCCATTTCCCCGCCCACCGCAATCCCGTGCGCACCAGGAGCACACGATGAACGAAAAAAATACCTCCAACTCCGGCGCCACAGGCGGCGAATTTCTCAGCTTCACGCTCGGTGAAGAGCACTACGGCGTTGATATTCTGAAAGTACAGGAAATCCGCGGTTACGATTCGGTCACCCGGGTCCCCGATGCGCCGGAGTACATCAAGGGCGTTATCAACCTGCGCGGCACCATCGTCCCGGTGATCGACCTGCGGCTGAAGCTGCGACTCAAGGAAGCGCGCTACGATGCCTTCACCGTCATGATCGTGCTCAACGTCGTGGACCGTGTGGTCGGTATCGTCGTGGATAGCGTCTCGGACGTGATTCCACTGAACGAAGAACAGATCCGTCCGACTCCAGAGTTCGGTGCAGCGGTAGACACCCGCTTCATCTCCGGCATCGGCACTCAAGACGACCGGATGTTGATCCTGCTGGACATCGAAACCCTACTGGACAGCGCCGAATTCGGCCAGCACATACAGCATATCGAGGAAGCTGCCTGATCCATCAAGCAGCCGTTCCAGCCTCCCCCACTCCGACCCGCCGCAATGGCGGGTTTTCATTTGAAGTGCGAACTGCATATCATTTGAGTGAATCAAGTTCATAGAAAAGTGGCCGATAGCTGAAGAGTGGCTGACTCATATCACCATTACTTCATCCATCGCCCTCAAGGAATCGTTCTATGAAATCGAACCTGCCGCTGCTTTTGGTCCTTCTACTCGCCGCCAGCCCCAGCGCCTTCGCCCAATCTCAGCAGATGATTCCGCCGGAAATGGCGACCAAGTTCGTCGGCAAGGACGGCATGGTCTGCGGCAAGGTCGAGAAGGCCAAATATGCGCAGAATTCCGAGGGCGAACCCACTTTTCTGTACATGGGCGGCATGTTTCCACGTCACACCTTTTCCGCACGGATCGCTGGCGCTGATCGCAGCAAGTTCAGCTTTCCGCCGGAAGCCTTGGAAGGCAAGGATGTGTGCGTGATCGGCAAGATCGAACGCGACAGCTCGCGCGCGGAAATCCAAGTCAGCGCTCCCTCTAGCCTGAAGTTGGCAACCATCAAATAACCACTGCGCATCACCGTGCTGGTGCCTTTGGCCATCCAGCACGGTGTGCTATCGCTGTCTTTACCTTCGCAGTGGCTGTCAACACAAGGGAAACGCGCTAATGCAGTGGATAAAAAATCTCAAGCTGATGCCAAAATTGATGCTGGCATTCGGCATCGTACTGGCCCTGATGCTGATTCAGGGACTGACAGCCTACAGTGGACTGAACTCGCTCAATCATCAGACCAAGAACCTTTCCAGTTCGGTAGTGCCCAGCGTGCGTATCGGTGGCGAAATGCGCGCAATCCTCGGCGATTACCGTAGCGCTGCGTATCAAAGTCTGATCCGCAGCAGCGACGCGGTAAAGAAAGAATCCCAGACGCGTAAAATCGCTCTGAAAAAGCAGATGGACGAGATCATCGCCCAGTATCCGAAAAAAATCAGCACAGCGCAGGAAAGAGTAGCCTACGAGCGCCTGGTGAAGGACTGGAAAAAGGCAATCGCGTCCTATGGTTCCGTGGACGAAATGTTGCAGCTCGACCTGCGCGATGACGCAATCGACACCTTCACCAGCGAAACCAGCCTTCTGGACAATAAGGTGACCGATGACCTGATCGCGTTGATCGCCGAGAACGACCGCCAGTCCAAAGTCGCGGCAGACAATGCCGGCAGCACCTATGGCAAGGCGTCGGCAATGCTGCTGGTGTGCCTGCTGATTGGCATCGGCAGTGCGGTCTCCCTGGCGTTCCTGTTCGGAAAGCTACTGGCCAACAGCGTGCGTGGTGCGGTCAAGGTGGCCAACGAAGTCGCTGGCGGCAAGCTCGACGGACATATCGACGCCAGCAGTCAGGACGAAGTCGGCGAACTGATGCAAGCACTCCAGCGTATGCAGCATGACCTGCGCGCGCGCATCGAACACGATGCCGCGGCATCCGCCGAGAACCTGCGCATCCGCACCGCTCTGGACAACTCCTCTACTGGCGTGTTCATCGCCGACCTGGACTACAGCATCGTCTACGCCAATCCGTCGATGCAGAGCATCACCGACAAGTACGCTGACGAGATCCGCTCGGTCGCGCCGGCGTTCGACTCCAAACTGCCACTGGTTGGCTCCTCGGTCTCGGTGATCGAGTATGGCAACCAGGTCGATCCCAGAACCGCGGCGGAGATCGAACACAAAGGCGTGGTCGAACGCGAGATGGCCTATGGCGATGCACGCATTGCCCAGATCATCACCTCCATCCGCGATGGACACGGCAACCATATCGGCTATGTGTGCGAATCGCGTGATCGCACGCTCGAGGCGCAAGTCGAACGGGAAGTAGCGACGATCGTGCAGGCCGCAGGCGCCGGCGACCTGTCCGGGCGTATCACCATCGACGGCAAGCAGGGCTTCTTCTTGATGTTGGCCGAGCAACTCAACGGTCTACTGCAGGCCAACGGCGATAGCATCGGCGAAGTATCCAAGCTGCTGACTGCACTATCGCAGGGCGATCTGACCATCCGCATGCAAGGCGAGTTCCACGGGGTGTTCGCCACGATGCGCGACGACGCCAACGCCACCGCCGAACAGTTATCGAGCATCATCAGCGGCATCCAACATGTGGCGAACGCGATCAACGGCGCCGCCGGGGAAATCGCAACTGGCAACAACGACCTGTCGCGCCGCACCGAGCAACAGGCGTCGGACCTGGAAGAAACCGCCGCCTCCATGGAAGAGCTGACCTCTACCGTCAAGCAGAATGCCGAGCATGCGCGCCAGGCCAACCAATTGGCGGTCGGCGCTGCCTCGGTTGCGTCGCAGGGCGGCGAGGTGGTCGGACAGGTCGTGAGCACGATGAGCGGCATCGAGACGTCCTCGAAGAAGATCGCCGACATCATCGGCGTCATCGACAGCATCGCCTTCCAGACCAATATCCTGGCGCTCAACGCCGCAGTGGAAGCGGCCCGGGCCGGCGAACAGGGCCGCGGCTTCGCGGTCGTCGCTAGCGAAGTGCGCACCCTGGCGCAGCGCTCGGCCAGCGCCGCCAAGGAAATCAAAGGCTTGATCGATGCCTCGGTGAGCCAAGTCTCGAATGGTTCGGCGCTGGTGCGCCAAGCCGGTCAGACCATGAACGAAATCGTGGCCTCGGTGCAGCGGGTCACCGACATCATGAGCGAGATCGCCTCTGCCTCGCAGGAACAGTCTGCCGGGATCGATCAGGTCAGCCAGACTGTCAGCCAGATGGACGAAGCCACCCAGCAGAACGCGGCGCTGGTGGAAGAAGCCAAGGCTGCCGCGCACTCGATGGAAGAACAGGCAGGCCAACTGATCGAATCGGTCTCGATTTTCCGAGTGGCACGATCGACGCCAGACATGCATCGCCCGTCCTCACCACAACACGTGGCAAGGACACACACAAAAATGCAGTCCAAAAAGAAGCCTGGAGCAACCGCACCAAGCAAGCTAGCCAAGGTCGCGCGCTCCTCGATGCCTGAATAATTCATAAAATTCAGACTGGGAAAAACGTTAATCACGGCTCCACCCATCACCGTCATCCCGATCCCCGGCCCCAGCGTCTGGGATCTTTGCCATTTGGCTTCACCGCATTCGCCAAGCGCGACCGGCATGTCACGCGCGAGGTGGACGAGCACTGATGGCTGAAGGATCACACCCAAAATCTTCTCATCTGAGACACTGCGTTCCTCATATCACCCACCACACTGCAATCGCCTCTGGAAGAGCAGCAATGGCAGGCGCTAGGATCGATACGTACCAGGTGATGGGCAACACACTGCCTGGGAGACGGGTCAATTTTTTCGAGTCCTCGCCGATATATCTGTAGACCGACTACCGCTGAGACCTATGGCCACTCCGATCTCTGCTCCGCCGCCCCCCGGTTTCGATAACCGCGACTTCGAATTCAGTGATCGTGATTTCAAGCGTGTCTGCGACCTGATCTACCAGAAGGCAGGCATTGCCTTGGCTCCAGCCAAGCGCGACATGGTGTATGGCCGGCTTTCGCGACGCCTGCGCACGCTGGGGCTGCGCTCGTTCCGCGACTACCTGGACTGGCTCGAACGCGAAGGCGGCGATGAATGGGAGGCATTCACCAATGCGCTGACCACCAACCTGACCTCGTTCTTCCGCGAACCACACCATTTCGAACGGCTGAACGAGGAACTGAAAAAACATGCCGCTTCGGCACCGCTGAAGATTTGGTCCTGCGCCGCATCCACCGGCGAAGAACCCTATTCGCTGGCGATCACTGCTTGCGAGGCATTCGGAACGCTGACCCCTCCGGTACGGATCCTGGCCACCGATGTAGACACCCAGGTGCTGGCGACCGCCTCGCGCGGCGTCTATGCGCTCGAGCGTATCGCGAGCCTGGACCCGGCGATCAAGCGCAAGTATTTCCAGCGTGGCAGCGGCGCCAACGAAGGCCAATGCCGGGTGATCCCTGCCCTGCGCGATCTGCTCGAATTCCGCCAATTGAATCTGCTGGAACCGCGCTACGACGTCGCAGGGCCGTATCTTGCTCTGTTTTGCCGCAACGTGATGATCTACTTCGACAAGCCGACTCAGCGCGGCATCTTGTCGCGACTGACACCGCATCTGGACGCCGCCGGCATGCTCTACACCGGCCATTCGGAGAATTATCTACACGCCGCAGACCTGATCCAACCCTGCGGTCGCACCCTGTATCGCGCGGGCAATAAGGCTCACACATGAGTACCGCCACCATGTCTATGGACCAGGTGATGCGGTATCACGATACCCGCTTCAAGACGACGGCAGCCAAACTGTTGCCGACGCAATATCTCGTCGTGGACGATGACACCGCGCTGACAACCATCCTGGGATCCTGCGTTGCGGCGTGCATCCGTGATCCCGTGCTCAAAATCGGCGGCATGAACCACTTCATGTTGCCGGACGGCCAGAGCGGCGATGGCGCTCCGGCACGTTACGGCAGCTACGCCATGGAAATGCTGATCAACGACCTGCTCAAGCGCGGTGCCGCCCGCAGCCGGCTGGAAGCCAAGGTGTTCGGCGGTGGCAATGTGCTCAAGGGATTCACCAATAATCCGGTGGGTACCCGTAACTCGGATTTCGTACTGAACTACCTCAAAGCCGAACACATACCGGTGATCGCCGAGGATCTACGTGGCATCCATCCGCGTAAAATCTGGTTCTTTCCTGCCACCGGTCGCGTTGTCGTACAGCGTCTGCCACACGCACACGAAGAAGCAGAAGTCGCCGCCGCCGAATCGGCCGTGCGCGCCCGTCTCGCCAAAGCTCCTGTCACCGGAGCCGTGGAGTTGTTCGAATGAATTTAGAAGCCCCTTGCCGTGTGCTGATCGTCGACGACTCCGCCGTCGTGCGACAAATCCTCACGGAAATTCTCTCGCGCGCCCCTGGCATCGAAGTGGTCGGTTCAGCTGCCGACCCATTGCTGGCACGCGAAAAAATCAAACGCCTGAATCCGGACGTGATCACGCTGGACGTGGAAATGCCACGAATGGATGGGCTGGCGTTCCTGGAAAACCTGATGCGGTTGCGGCCCACACCCGTGGTGATGATCTCCTCGCTCACCGAGCACGGTGCCGACACCACATTGCAGGCGCTCTCCCTGGGTGCGGTGGACTTTGTCTCCAAGCCAAAACTCGACGTGGCACGCGGCCTGGAAGAGTACGCCGAGGAGATCATCGGCAAAGTCAAAGCCGCGTCCAAGGCCAAGGTGCGTGCGCTGGACCGCGCAAACATACCGAAACCAGCCGGTACTGCGGCGGTGACGCCCACCACCCCGTCGTCACTGAAGTTCCGTACCACCGACCGATTGATCGCCATCGGTGCGTCCGCCGGTGGCACCGAAGCGCTACGCGTGGTTCTGGAAGGCATGCCCGCCGACGCACCCGCCGTGGTGATGACTCAACACTTGCCTGCCGGCTTCAGCACCGCCTTCGCCGATCGCCTCAACCGTCATTCGGCCATGGCGGTACGTGAAGCCAGCGAAGGCGAAGCGATTTTGCCCGGACATGCCTATTTGCCCCCCGGTGGCAAGCATCTGCAAGTGATCCGCGATGGTGCACGTTGGCGCTGCAAAATCGACGACGGCCCGCCAGTCAACCGGCATAAACCTGCAGTGGACGTGCTGTTCCAGTCGGTGGCGCGCAACGCCGGCGCCAATGCGATTGGCGCGATCCTCACCGGCATGGGCGACGATGGCGCACGCGGACTGCTCGAAATGCTACAGGCAGGCGCCAGCACCCTTGTCCAAGACGAGGCGACCAGCGTCGTCTGGGGCATGCCCGGCGCCGCCTTCCGACTTGGCGCTGCGCAGGAAGTGCTGCCATTGCACAAGATCGCAGAGCGACTGATCGCGCTGTCCGTACAGGCGCGCTAGTACCATGCCGCACCGCCGCGTCACTAAACCGATCGCGTCCGACACCAGCGCGGACGCGACGATCCAGACGCATGTAGCGTCCAGCCACGAGCTGGCGCCGTTGCATTCCACGCAGCGCACGGGCGATGGCATCGTGGTCGTCGATGCGCAGTCGCGCATTGTCGCCTTCAACCACATTGCCGAAACTCTGTGGAATTTGTCTCAGGCACAGGCGCTGGGGCGCGAATTCGGCGAACTGATCGACGAGGAAATTCGTACCGATTTCCTTACCAGCTGCCTGCGTGGCGGCAACGATTACAGGCTGCCGCTGCAAAGCGACAAGGGCGTGCAGCACTGGATATCGATCAGCGCCTCGCCTGTGCCGCAGGAAGGTGCACCGCTGCAGGTACTGCAAGTGCGCGACATCAGCGCCGAAAACGAGCGCAACACCAAGATGCGCTTGCTCTCGCTGGCACTGGAACGTAGCGACAGCGCCATTATCCTGTGCGACAAAGACTTGCATATTCTTTATGTGAATGCAGGTTTCAGCCGCGTATTTGGCTATGACACAAAAGAAATCCTGGGGAAACTTCCCAGCGAAGTACTGCCTGGCCCTAGCAGTGATATGCAGGTGGTGTCGCAGACCCGCGAACGCATGCGCGCAGGATTCGGCCACCAGGTCGATTTGTTGGTCTATCGCAAGGACAACACACCGTTGTGGACCACGATGGTGGCCAATCCGATCACCGAGGAAAACGGCACTGTCCAGCACTATATGGTGTCCTTCACCGACATCACGCACAGCAAGATGCACGAGGTACTGCACAAAAACGTGCTCGATGCGATGGTCCGCGAACAGCCACTGGCCGATGTCGCAACGCTGATCTGCAGAGAGTTCGAGCGCATCGCTCCGCAGCTATTGACCTCGATCTTCAGCGTAGACAGCAACAGCAATCTGCATCTACTGGTCTCACCGAGCATGCCAGAGCTATTGCAGAAAAAGGTAGGAAACGTCCCCATCGGCCCTAATGTCGGCGCTTCCGGCGCCGCGATGTGGCGCGGCAAACAAGTCATTGTGAAGGATGCACAGCGCGATGAGTTGTTCGCCGACTACCGCTCGCTGACGAAGGAATTGCATCTTGGCACCTGCGTCGCCACCCCGATCAAATCCAGCGGCGGGCGTGTGCTGGGTAGCTTTGCACTGTACTACCGCGAGGTCTGCGAGCCACTGCCCTGGCACATGCGTCTGATCGAACTGTGCGTACATTTATGCGCGCTGGCAATGGAACGCGAACAGACTAAGGAACGCGTGCATCAGTTGGCCTTCTACGATGCGCTGACCAACCTGCCCAATCGAGTAATGTTCAGCGCACGCGCCGAACAAGCATTGGCCGATGCCGAATACCACGGCTCCCCGGTCGCGATCCTGTTCGTGGATATCGACCGCTTCAAACGCGTCAACGAGACCCAGGGGCATCACGCTGGCGACGGACTGCTGCGCGATATCGCGCAACGGTTGACCGAAGAAATGGGAGTCACCGACCTGCTCAGTCGTCAGTCCGGCGACGAATTCGTGCTGATGTTGCCGCAATGCGGAGCCGAACAGGCCGCTGGCACCGCAGAACGCCTATTGCTGGCACTGGCCGAGCCGGTGGTGGTCGGTCATGTCACCCTGCATCCGAGTGCAAGCATCGGCGTGGCGATGTTTCCCGAGGATGGCGACGACATCGAAACACTGTTGAAGCATCGGCGTGGCGATGTTTCCCGAGGATGGCGACGACATCGAAACACTGTTGCGCCACGCCGATCTGGCCATGTACCAAGCCAAGGACGAAGGCGGCGGCAGTTTCCGCTACTTCAGCTCCGACATGAACCGCATGGCGCAAGAACGCGTGGCCTTGGAGACCGCGCTGCGCGATGCCTTACGCCATAACGAACTGCAACTGCATTATCAGCCGCAGGTGTTCAGCCAGGCACCGCACGCGCTGTATGGGGTGGAAGCGCTGTTGCGCTGGGAACATCCCAATCTCGGCAATATCTCGCCGGCACGGTTCGTGCCAATGGCCGAGGAATGCGGCCTGATCGAGGAGCTCGGCCAATGGGCGTTGCGCGAAGCCTGCCGTCAGATGGCCGACTGGCGTTTGCGCGGGATTGCGGTGCCGCGCGTGGCGGTGAACCTGTCCGCCAATAATTTCGCCGATCCGCAATTACCTGCGCGAGTAGACCAAATGCTGAGCACCTATGGCCTGGTCGCCGACGACCTGGCCTTGGAAATGACCGAAAGCGTCATGCTGTCCAACACCGCCGCGGTCCTGGCCAATCTGCGGCAATTGCAGAGCAGCGGCGTATTGCTGTCGCTGGACGACTTCGGCACGGGTTATTCCAGCCTCAGCCATCTGCACCAATTACCGATTAACGAACTCAAGCTGGACATGAGCTTCGTGCGCGACCTGGAGCACAGCCCGACCTCCCGTGCCCTGACCACCTCGGTATTGCGCATCGGCGAAACCCTGGGCATGCACACCGTGGCCGAGGGCGTAGAGACCGACGCGCAGCGCAGCCTCCTAGCGGAACTGGGCTGTGGCGTGTTGCAAGGCTTTCTATTCTCGCGTGCGCTGCCCGCAAGCGCGCTGGAACAGTGGCTGCAGGCGCAAGCTGGCACACCGACGCAATAAGCACGCAGCGTCGAACCTCGCCATGAGCATGGCGGAACGAACTGCAACTGCATTATCAGCCGCAGGTGTTCAGCCAGGCACCGCACGCGCTGTATGGGGTGGAAGCGCTGTTGCGCTGGGAACATCCCAATCTCGGCAATATCTCGCCGGCACGGTTCGTGCCAATGGCCGAGGAATGCGGCCTGATCGAGGAGCTCGGCCAATGGGCGTTGCGCGAAGCCTGCCGTCAGATGGCCGACTGGCGTTTGCGCGGGATTGCGGTGCCGCGCGTGGCGGTGAACCTGTCCGCCAATAATTTCGCCGATCCGCAATTACCTGCGCGAGTAGACCAAATGCTGAGCACCTATGGCCTGGTCGCCGACGACCTGGCCTTGGAAATGACCGAAAGCGTCATGCTGTCCAACACCGCCGCGGTCCTGGCCAATCTGCGGCAATTGCAGAGCAGCGGCGTATTGCTGTCGCTGGACGACTTCGGCACGGGTTATTCCAGCCTCAGCCATCTGCACCAATTACCGATTAACGAACTCAAGCTGGACATGAGCTTCGTGCGCGACCTGGAGCACAGCCCGACCTCCCGTGCCCTGACCACCTCGGTATTGCGCATCGGCGAAACCCTGGGCATGCACACCGTGGCCGAGGGCGTAGAGACCGACGCGCAGCGCAGCCTCCTAGCGGAACTGGGCTGTGGCGTGTTGCAAGGCTTTCTATTCTCGCGTGCGCTGCCCGCAAGCGCGCTGGAACAGTGGCTGCAGGCGCAAGCTGGCACACCGACGCAATAAGCACGCAGCGTCGAACCTCGCCATGAGCATGGCGGGATGCACGAATGGGGCCACGATCGAGATCAGAACGCGCAAGCGGCGCATTTATGCAGATGATGGCTTAAGAAAAAGCCCGGCATTGCCGGGCTTTTTCGTGACCGCATGACAGCACCTTATCTCAGGCGGTGACCGTATCGGCCACCTCCTGGTAGTCCTGGATCTGATCGAAGTTCATGTAGCGATAGATCTGCTCGCCACTGGTCTTGATCACCCCGACATCGGCCATGTACTCCTGCTTGGTCGGGATACGGCCCAAGCGCGAGCAGATCGCCGCCAGTTCGGCCGACCCCAGGTACACGTTGGTATTGCGGCCAAGCCGGTTGGGGAAATTGCGGGTGGAGGTGGAGAACACGGTCGCGCCCTCGCGTGCCTGCGCCTGGTTGCCCATGCACAACGAGCAACCCGGCATTTCCATGCGCGCACCGGCTGCGCCGAAGGTGCCGTAGTGGCCCTCCTTGGTCAGTTCGGAGGCATCCATCTTGGTCGGCGGCGCAACCCACAGACGGGTCGGGATATCACGCTTGCCTTCCAGCAACTTGGCCGCCGCGCGGAAATGGCCGATGTTGGTCATGCACGAGCCGATGAACACCTCGTCGATGGTCGCACCAGCGACCTCTGAAAGCGTCTTGACGTCGTCCGGATCGTTCGGACAGGCCACGATCGGCTCGTGGATGTCGGCCAGGTCGATCTCGATCACCGCCGCGTACTCGGCATCGGCATCGGGTTCGAGCAACTGCGGATCGGCCAACCATTCCTGCATCTTCTTGATCCGCCGCGCCAGCGAACGCGCATCGGCGTAGCCCTCGGCGATCATCCACTTCAACAGGGTGATGTTGCTGGTCAGGTACTCGATGATCGGGGCCTTGTTCAAGCGCACCGTGCAACCGGCGGCCGAACGCTCGGCGGAGGCGTCGGACAACTCGAACGCCTGCTCCACTTTCAGGTCGGGCAAGCCCTCGATCTCCAGAATGCGACCGGAGAAAATGTTCTTCTTGCCCTGCTTGGCCACGGTCAGCAGGCCCTGCTTGATCGCGTACAACGGGATCGCGTTGACCAGATCGCGCAGGGTCACGCCCGGCTGCATCTGCCCCTTGAAGCGCACCAGCACGCTCTCGGGCATGTCCAGCGGCATCACCCCGGTGGCGGCGGCGAACGCCACCAGACCGGAGCCGGCCGGGAACGAGATGCCGATCGGGAAGCGGGTGTGCGAATCGCCGCCGGTGCCCACCGTATCGGGCAGCAGCATGCGGTTGAGCCAGCTATGGATCACGCCGTCGCCCGGACGCAGCGACACGCCGCCACGGGTGGAGATGAACTCCGGCAAGGTGTGGTGGGTTTTGACATCCACCGGCTTGGGATACGCCGCGGTGTGGCAGAACGACTGCATCACCAGGTCGGCGGAAAAGCCCAGGCAGGCCAGGTCCTTCAGTTCGTCGCGGGTCATCGGGCCGGTGGTGTCCTGCGAGCCCACCGAGGTCATCTTCGGTTCGCAATAGGTGCCCGGGCGCATGCCCTGCCCGTCGGCCAGGCCGCAGGCGCGGCCAACCATCTTCTGCGCCAGCGAGAAGCCCTTGCCGGTATCCGGCGGGTTCATCGGCAGGCGGAACAGCTCCGACGGCGGCAGGCCGAGGAACTCGCGCGCCTTGGCGGTCAGGCCGCGACCGACGATCAGCGGAATGCGGCCACCGGCGCGTACTTCGTCGAACAGCACATCCGACTTCATCGCGAACTCGGCGATCACCTGCCCGTTCTTCAGCGCTTTGCCATCGTAGGGGCGCAGTTCGACCACGTCGCCGTGCTCCATCTGCGAGACGTCCAGTTCGATCGGCAGCGCGCCGGCGTCTTCCATGGTGTTGTAGAAGATCGGCGCGATCTTCGAACCCAGGCACACGCCACCGAAGCGCTTGTTGGGGATGTACGGGATATCCTCGCCGGTCCACCACAGCACCGAGTTGGTCGCCGACTTGCGCGAGGAACCGGTGCCGACCACGTCGCCGACATAGGCGACCAGATGGCCCTTGGCCTTGAGATCGGCGATGGCCTGGATCGGGCCGCGCTTGCCGTCTTCTTCCGGCTCGAACGGTGCGCCGTCGCGCTTGTTCTTCAGCATCGCCAGCGCGTGCAGCGGGATGTCCGGGCGCGTGGTGGCGTCCGGCGCCGGCGACAGGTCATCGGTATTGGTCTCGCCGGGCACCTTGAACACGGTCATGCGGTTGAGCCAGCTATGGATCACGCCGTCGCCCGGACGCAGCGACACGCCGCCACGGGTGGAGATGAACTCCGGCAAGGTGTGGTGGGTTTTGACATCCACCGGCTTGGGATACGCCGCGGTGTGGCAGAACGACTGCATCACCAGGTCGGCGGAAAAGCCCAGGCAGGCCAGGTCCTTCAGTTCGTCGCGGGTCATCGGGCCGGTGGTGTCCTGCGAGCCCACCGAGGTCATCTTCGGTTCGCAATAGGTGCCCGGGCGCATGCCCTGCCCGTCGGCCAGGCCGCAGGCGCGGCCAACCATCTTCTGCGCCAGCGAGAAGCCCTTGCCGGTATCCGGCGGGTTCATCGGCAGGCGGAACAGCTCCGACGGCGGCAGGCCGAGGAACTCGCGCGCCTTGGCGGTCAGGCCGCGACCGACGATCAGCGGAATGCGGCCACCGGCGCGTACTTCGTCGAACAGCACATCCGACTTCATCGCGAACTCGGCGATCACCTGCCCGTTCTTCAGCGCTTTGCCATCGTAGGGGCGCAGTTCGACCACGTCGCCGTGCTCCATCTGCGAGACGTCCAGTTCGATCGGCAGCGCGCCGGCGTCTTCCATGGTGTTGTAGAAGATCGGCGCGATCTTCGAACCCAGGCACACGCCACCGAAGCGCTTGTTGGGGATGTACGGGATATCCTCGCCGGTCCACCACAGCACCGAGTTGGTCGCCGACTTGCGCGAGGAACCGGTGCCGACCACGTCGCCGACATAGGCGACCAGATGGCCCTTGGCCTTGAGATCGGCGATGGCCTGGATCGGGCCGCGCTTGCCGTCTTCTTCCGGCTCGAACGGTGCGCCGTCGCGCTTGTTCTTCAGCATCGCCAGCGCGTGCAGCGGGATGTCCGGGCGCGTGGTGGCGTCCGGCGCCGGCGACAGGTCATCGGTATTGGTCTCGCCGGGCACCTTGAACACGGTGATGGATGGTGAGGCTATGCGGCACTTCCGGCTTGCTGGTGAACCACTCGCCCTGCGCCCAACTCTGCAGCACCGCCTTGGCGTGGGGGTTACCGGCCTCGGCTTTTTCCTGCACATCATGGAAGGCGTCGAAGATCAGCAAGGTGTGCTTGAGACCCTCAGCCGCCGTCGCGCCCAGTTCCGGGTTGTCCAGCAGTTCGATCAACGGATGGACGTTGTAGCCGCCCAGCATGGTGCCCAGCAGCTCGGTCGCGCGGGTCGGCGAGATCAGCGGTGTCTTCTCGGTCCCGAAGGCGACCGCAGCCAGATACGAGGCCTTGACCTTGGCGGCATCATCGACGCCAGCGGGTACGCGCTGACTCAACAGTTCGACCAGGAACTGCTCCTCGCCCGCAGGCGGATGCTTCAACAATTCGATGACCTGCGCGGTCTGCGTCGCGCTCAGCGGCAGCGGCGGGATACCGAGCGCGGCGCGCTCTGCGACGTGGTGGCGATAGGCTTCCAACATGCGGGTTCTCCGGAAAAAGACGAAAGATGGGGCGGCGGCGCTACATCAGGCCGCAGGTTTGGGGACGATGATCTTCAGGCCCTTGAAATAATCGCGGAAAAAGCCATCGTCGCGGGTAATCAAGGCATCGCACTGGAGCATGGCATGGGCACCGATCAGGAAGTCGGCCACCACCCGTTCGCGCTGGCCACCGCGAGCACGGAATCGGCGTTGCATCTCGCCGGCGCGCAACGCCGACTTGGATTCCAGGGCATTGAAACGGATGCTCATGTCCTCCAGCACCGACAGCGCCTCGGCACCATCGCGCAGCGCCGCGCAGACCTCGGCCAAGACGATACCGCAGACCACCACCGGGCCGGTACTCAAGCACTGGCGCAGACAGGCTTCGGCGGCATCGGCCTGCGGGCTGTCGGCCAGCAGGTCCACCAGCACCGAGGAGTCGATCGCGATCACGCCGTGGCGTCCGACTCGAATGGATCGCCCGGGGCACGACCGCGGATCGCCCGCATCGCCTCATCGGTGCTGGCGAAGCCGTCGAGCTTGAAGCGACCGCGCGCACGCGAGATCGCATCGTCCACGCTCTTGCGCAGGACGATGCGGCCGCCGTCCAGCTCCACTTTCAGCACCGTGCCCTTGCTCAAACCCAAAGCATCGCGCACGGCCTTGGGCAAGGTGATCTGTCCGCGCTCGGCGACGATGGCTTCCATGGCGGCTCCGTTTCAAGTACGTACAAATTTTACATACTAAATTACACATACTCAAGCATGTAGGCGATCCCCGGCCGCAAGCCAACGTGTACACTGAATCAGTCAGACTGCGGTACGTCCCTACAGCCTCGATGCCATAGGAGTTCGATCATGCACGACACCTTTTCCAGCCGCGCCTCGTTGGAGGTTAACGGCAAGCGCTACACATACTTCAGTCTGTCGCGGCTAGGCCAGCGCTTCGACATCGCCCGCCTGCCCTACTCGCTGAAGATCCTGCTAGAGAACCTGCTGCGCCACGAGGACGGCGGCGCGACCGTGAGCAAGGAACACATCGAAGCGGTGGCACGCTGGAATCCCACCGCCGAACCAGACACCGAGATTGCGTTCATGCCGGCCCGCGTAGTGTTGCAGGACTTCACCGGCGTGCCCTGCGTGGTGGATCTGGCGGCGATGCGCGACGCGGTGGTCAAACTCGGCGGGCGAGCCGAGCAGATCAATCCGCTGATCCCTTCGGAACTGGTGATCGACCACTCGGTGCAGGTCGATGTGTTCGGCAAACCCGACGCCCTCGACCTCAACGGCAAGATCGAGTTCCAGCGCAACAAAGAACGCTACGGCTTCCTGCGCTGGGGCCAGAAAGCATTCGACAACTTCAAAGTGGTGCCACCGAATACCGGCATCGTGCATCAGGTCAATCTCGAACACCTGGCCCGGGTGGTGATGACCGGCGAACGCGACGGCGAGGCAATCGCCTATCCGGACACCGTGTTCGGTACCGACAGCCACACCACCATGATCAACGGCATCGGTGTCCTCGGCTGGGGCGTGGGCGGGATCGAAGCGGAAGCGGCGATGCTCGGCCAACCCTCCTCGATGCTGATTCCGCAGGTGGTGGGGTTCAAGCTCAGCGGCAAGCTGCGCGAAGGCGTCACCGCCACCGACCTGGTGCTGACGGTCACGCAAATGCTGCGCGCACATGGCGTGGTCGGCAAGTTCGTCGAGTTCTTTGGCGATGGCTTGCAACACCTGCCGCTGGCCGACCGCGCCACCATCGGCAACATGGCCCCCGAATACGGCGCGACCTGCGGCATCTTCCCGATCGACGCCGAGTCGTTGACTTACCTGCGCCTGTCCGGACGCAATGCCGAGCAAATCGCCCTGGTCGAAGCCTATGCCAAAGCGCAGGGCCTGTGGCACGACGCCGAGAGTCCGCACGCCCACTACAGCGCCACGCTGAAGCTGGACATGGGCCAGGTCAAACCGTCGCTGGCCGGCCCCAAGCGACCGCAGGACCGCGTGCTTTTGGAGGACATGCAGCGCAACTTCCGCGACAACCTGGTGCCATTCGCCCAAACGCGTGCCAAGCGCCGCGGCGACACCATGCAGGAAGACCGGCTCAAGAACGAAGGCGGCGATGGCACCGCCGTCGGCACCCAAACAGCGCAGGCGCAGAATGCCGACACCAGCGGCGCCGGCTGGCAGCTACGCGATGGTGCAGTGGTGATCGCCGCGATCACCTCCTGCACCAACACCTCCAACCCAGCGGTGATGCTCGGCGCCGGCCTGCTCGCGCGCAATGCCGTGGCCAAAGGGCTGAAGGCGCAACCGTGGGTCAAGACCTCGCTCGGCCCAGGCTCGTTGGTGGTCACCGACTATCTGAAAAAAGCCGGCGTCATGCACGACCTGGAGACGCTCGGCTTCTACGTGGTCGGCTATGGCTGCACCACCTGCATCGGCAACTCCGGCCCGCTGCCGGAAGACGTGTCGGCAGCCATCGCCAAGGACGACTTGGTCGTGACCTCGGTACTATCGGGCAACCGCAACTTCGAAGGCCGCGTGCATCCGGAAGTGAAAATGAACTACCTGGCCTCGCCGCCACTGGTGGTCGCCTATGCCATCGCCGGCACCACCGACATCGATCTCACCCGCGAGCCGCTGGGCACCGGTCGCGACGGCCATCCGGTCTACCTGCGCGATATCTGGCCAAGCAACAAGGTCATCGGCGACACCATCGCCGCCACCGTCGGCCCGGAGATGTTCGAGCAGAACTATGCCGACGTGTTCAAGGGCGACAGCCGCTGGAACACCATCGCCTCGCCCGATGGCGAGCTGTACGCCTGGGACCAGGCATCGACCTACATCAAGAACCCACCCTACTTCGACGGCATGACCATGCAGGTCGGCCGCATTGAGGACGTGCATGGCGCGCGCATCCTGGCGCTATTCGGCGACTCGATCACCACCGACCATATTTCCCCAGCCGGTAACATCAAGAAAGATTCACCGGCAGGCCGTTACCTGCAAGAACGCGGGGTGCAACCGGCGGACTTCAACAGCTACGGCAGCCGCCGAGGCAATGACGAAGTGATGGTCCGCGGCACCTTCGCCAACATCCGTATCAAGAACCTGATGTTCGGCGGCGAAGAAGGCGGCAATACGCTGTACCACCCACCCGGCGGCGGACAACCGCAGAAGCAGTCGATCTACGACGCGGCGATGCAGTACAAAGCCGATGGTGTGCCGCTGGTGGTGATCGGCGGCAAAGAATACGGCACCGGCTCCTCGCGCGACTGGGCGGCCAAGGGCACCCACCTGCTCGGGGTCAAGGCGGTGATCGCCGAGAGCTTCGAGCGGATCCACCGCTCCAACCTGGTCGGCATGGGCGTCCTGCCGCTGCAGTTCCTGGATGGACAGAACGCGCAGGCGCTGGGCCTGGACGGCTCTGAGATCCTGCACATCACCGACCTGCAGGACGGCAGCAGCAAGCGCGCCACCGTCACCGCGACCGCCTCCAACGGCAGCACGCAGACCTTCACGGTAGCGGTGATGCTACTGACACCGAAGGAAGTCGAATACTTCCGCCACGGTGGCCTCTTGCAATACGTGCTGCGACAACTGACCCGTCGCTGATCCTCGCTGGATCCAACACGCCCCATGAAAACAGGCAGAAGGGAGTGGATCCAAAGTTGGCAGTACCGAACTGCAGCGGTGAAATTAGGACACCTGCAGCCCTTATCGGGCTGCAGGTGTTGTGCTTCAGGTTTGAATCAATCCCTGCTTGCCGCGCTCATGCAGACTGAGAGTCTTCGGGGCACCGCCTATATACCACAAAGCCGGCGTCATGCACGACCTGGAGACGCTCGGCTTCTACGTGGTCGGCTATGGCTGCACCACCTGCATCGGCAACTCCGGCCCGCTGCCGGAAGACGTGTCGGCAGCCATCGCCAAGGACGACTTGGTCGTGACCTCGGTACTATCGGGCAACCGCAACTTCGAAGGCCGCGTGCATCCGGAAGTGAAAATGAACTACCTGGCCTCGCCGCCACTGGTGGTCGCCTATGCCATCGCCGGCACCACCGACATCGATCTCACCCGCGAGCCGCTGGGCACCGGTCGCGACGGCCATCCGGTCTACCTGCGCGATATCTGGCCAAGCAACAAGGTCATCGGCGACACCATCGCCGCCACCGTCGGCCCGGAGATGTTCGAGCAGAACTATGCCGACGTGTTCAAGGGCGACAGCCGCTGGAACACCATCGCCTCGCCCGATGGCGAGCTGTACGCCTGGGACCAGGCATCGACCTACATCAAGAACCCACCCTACTTCGACGGCATGACCATGCAGGTCGGCCGCATTGAGGACGTGCATGGCGCGCGCATCCTGGCGCTATTCGGCGACTCGATCACCACCGACCATATTTCCCCAGCCGGTAACATCAAGAAAGATTCACCGGCAGGCCGTTACCTGCAAGAACGCGGGGTGCAACCGGCGGACTTCAACAGCTACGGCAGCCGCCGAGGCAATGACGAAGTGATGGTCCGCGGCACCTTCGCCAACATCCGTATCAAGAACCTGATGTTCGGCGGCGAAGAAGGCGGCAATACGCTGTACCACCCACCCGGCGGCGGACAACCGCAGAAGCAGTCGATCTACGACGCGGCGATGCAGTACAAAGCCGATGGTGTGCCGCTGGTGGTGATCGGCGGCAAAGAATACGGCACCGGCTCCTCGCGCGACTGGGCGGCCAAGGGCACCCACCTGCTCGGGGTCAAGGCGGTGATCGCCGAGAGCTTCGAGCGGATCCACCGCTCCAACCTGGTCGGCATGGGCGTCCTGCCGCTGCAGTTCCTGGATGGACAGAACGCGCAGGCGCTGGGCCTGGACGGCTCTGAGATCCTGCACATCACCGACCTGCAGGACGGCAGCAGCAAGCGCGCCACCGTCACCGCGACCGCCTCCAACGGCAGCACGCAGACCTTCACGGTAGCGGTGATGCTACTGACACCGAAGGAAGTCGAATACTTCCGCCACGGTGGCCTCTTGCAATACGTGCTGCGACAACTGACCCGTCGCTGATCCTCGCTGGATCCAACACGCCCCATGAAAACAGGCAGAAGGGAGTGGATCCAAAGTTGGCAGTACCGAACTGCAGCGGTGAAATTAGGACACCTGCAGCCCTTATCGGGCTGCAGGTGTTGTGCTTCAGGTTTGAATCAATCCCTGCTTGCCGCGCTCATGCAGACTGAGAGTCTTCGGGGCACCGCCTATATACCACCCAGACTTTCTTGACAAAAAGCGACCTGCCCCCACGAGGCGTACCAGTAGTTACTGATAAAGCCCGGGGTTGAAGGGTACTGCGTTGTTGGCTTGTTGTGCGCGGTAATTTGTAGCGAATTGTGCCGGTGGGATTCGGCCACAACGACTATGCGGCCTGATTTCGTTGTAGTGGCGTCGCCAGTGGGTCACCACATCTCGCGCTTGTGGCAACGACGTGAACCACTGCTCATTGAGGCACTCGTCGCGGAACTTGCCGTTGAAGCTTTCAATGTAGGCGTTCTGCGTGGGTGCCCCCGGTTCGATCAGGATGTGTTCGATGCCGTGCCGTTGCGCCCAGGCGATGAAGGCGCGACTGGTGAACTCGGGACCGTTGTCGGTCCGCACGGCACGTGGGTAGCCGCGGAAGCAGGCCGCCTGGTCCAGCAGACGCACCACATAGGCACCGCTGATGCCATGGTCAACCGCAATGTCCACGTTCTGGCGGGTGAAGTCATCGACCACGGTCAGGCACTTGATGCGGCGGCCATTGGCCAGCGCATCGAAGACGAAGTCCATGCTCCAGGTCGCGTTCGGCCTGCAGGGCGCCACCAGTTTCTGGCGTTCATTGAACGGACGCTTGGCCTTGCGGCCCTTGCATATCTTCAACTTGGCTTGGTCGTACAAGCGGTAAACCTTCTTGTGGTTCACGAGCGGAAACTCCGGGCGCAGGAGATTGTGCAGGCGGCGATAGCCGAAGCGGCGGTAGGTCTGTGCCAGTTCGACCAGACGGGCCGACAGCGCTTGCGTGGCCGGCGCCGGCTCAGGTTCATGGCGGAAGGCATCACGCGACAGCCCCGCAAGGCAGCAAGCCCGGCGCTCGCTGATCGCCGTCAGCTCACGCATGCACCGGATTGCCTCGCGCTTGCGTTGCGGGGCTAGCGTTTTACTCCGAAGCCGACCCTCAGCGCTTCGATGTCCAGATGCGCTTCGGCCAGCAGCCGTTTGAGCCGCTGGTTCTCCGTCTCCAGGTCCTTCAGGCGCCTGGCGTCTTCGGCCTCCATGCCGCCGTATTTGGCCCGCCATTGGTAGAAGCTGGCCGGGCTGAAGCCGGGCTGACGTGACAACTCGGCAACGGCCATGCCCGCGTCGGCTTGCTTGATGAATCCGATGATCTGCTCGGTAGTGAATCTGCTTTTCTTCATGTCCGTCCTCTTGGATGACGGACTTTACAGCTTCAACTGGTACGGTTTAGTGGGGGCAGGTCAACCCCCATAGTGCACACGCGTCCGGGTGATCTCCCGCATCCACAGACCGATGGCGCTGCAATTGCGCGTCTTGGCCTTGTAGAAGAACACCGAGCGCGACATTGCCACCACACGCAGCGCATGTCGCTCGCTCACCCAAAACGCTCCTTCAGCCGGCCTACCCAGTCGCGCTTCTGGGCAGGCATCAGAGCTTTTTTGTGACCACCTCCTGCAGCATCGCCTTGTCCAGGCCCAGGTCGGCAACCAACTGTTTGAGCTTGCGATTTTCCTCTTCCAGCAGCCGCAAACGCCTCAGCTCAGTGGGTCAGTCAAACCGCTCTTCATAGCCTCTGAAAGAACCCGTGACAAAAATTCGACATTAGGTGACTCCATCATAGTTTGATGTGTGCCAGGCACTTTGATGACGCGAATTAAATCCTCAGGCAATACGCCTTGCCAACTCTGAACTGGACTCCCTAGGAATGGATTATTCCTGGAAGATTGAGATGCCTCAAATATGTGCACACGCATCGGAATTGATTTTGCATAATATGCAATAGACGCATTGATGTGGTGACTGACGCGCATGGCGTAGTCCATTAACTCACTTTCCCCCATAAAATCTGAAAGGAAATCCATCTCCTGATACATATCAACAAGATCACTTAATTCATTAATTTTTTTACTTGAATCAACTTTCTTACCCAACCCTGCTTCAATAAAATTTCTAATTACATAATCGACATCTATTTTACATGCAGAGCCCATGGAATTCTTAATTTTAACGTCAGTCGATAGATGGCTAGTGTCGAGAAGACCTAAAAACTCGACTTGCAAATTTGCATCTACAAGTTGACTTGCCATTTCGTAAGCCACTAGTCCACCAAAAGACCAGCCAGCCAGACGATATGNCTAAGTGTCGCCGAATTTTCTGGTTCTGGCCGGCCCAAATTATAGGGGGGAGGTCACACGCTTGTTTCGATCCGATTACTTATCCGTCCATTCCACCAGTCCGATCGGCAGCGCAATCCCCGAATTCACCCATCGACTGTCTAGCGAGTCGTTGATGATGTGCTTTCCAAGCGAGCTTCGCCCATGTAACCCTGACCTCATTGACCAGATGATCTGGCATGCAAGAAAATTCAAACATTGAGTTTTTCGATTATGGGGGAGAACTCGGTAACGGCAAGGAAATGCTCATCGCCGATCGTGGATCGTGGCTATCGAGAGCAATGCGGAACGACACTTCTCGACAGCTCGTTAGGCAGCGAAATCCAGCACTACCCTGCCCTCGATGTTGCCTTCACGCATACGTTTGAATACATCGTTGATGTTGTCCAGGCGCTCTCTAAAGACCGTAGCCACCACTTTGCCATCCTTCGCGATATCCAGCGACTCCTGTAGATCCAGGCGGGTGCCGACGATCGAACCGCGCACAGTGACTCCGTTGAGCACCATGTCGAAGATCGACAGGTCGAATTTTCCAGGTGGCAGGCCATTGAGCGAGACGGTGCCGCCACGGCGCACCATATTCATCGCCTGACTGAATGCACCAGGCGAAACGGCGGTCACCAGTGCACCGTGCACACCACCGATTTCCTTCTTGAGAAAAAGCGCCGGATCGACGTTCTTTGCGTTGACCGTGATCTCCGCACCGAGCCGACGCGCCAAGTCTAGCTTGGCCTCGTCCACGTCCACCGCTGCCACTTTGAGCCCCATCGCCTTCGCATACTGCACTGCCATGTGGCCCAGGCCGCCAATGCCAGAAATGGCTACCCACTGACCAGGCCGGGTATCCGTCACCTTCAGACCCTTGTATGTCGTGACACCCGCACACAGTACCGGCGCGATCTCGACAAAGCCGAAGTTATCCGGCAAATGGCCTACGTAGTCGGCAACGGCGAGAGCATATTCGGCAAAAGCGCCGTTGACCGAGTAGCCGGTGTTCTTCTGCGTTTCGCACAGTGTCTCCCAGCCGCCCAGACAATGCTCGCAATGCCCGCAGGCCGAGTACAGCCAAGGCACGCCAACGCGGTCGCCCTCTTTCAAGTGGGTGACACCAGGCCCGAGCGCGACGACATAGCCGACTCCCTCATGACCCGGAATGAAGGGCAATGTTGGCTTTACCGGCCAATCACCATACACCGCATGTAGATCGGTATGACACACGCCGCAGGCCTCGATCTTCACTAAGACCTCCCCCAGCCCCGGTTGCGGTACCGCTACCTCCTCGATTTCCAGTGGGCCACCGAAGTCACGGACAACCGCTGCTTTCATGGTCTTGCTCATCATTAAATTCCTTGTATCAAGATATGGATAGTTTTGGAGAGCAGATGTCACAGTCAGACTGATATGCCCTCATTTTGCTCAACCACAGTTTTTTTCCTGCAAAGGCGAGGCAAAGTTTCTCGCTCTGGCAGCGCTCTGGCAGCGCTCTGGCAGCGCCCTGCCACCACTCAGAACACACCGTTGATATCCGTTACGGCAATCAGCTTGTGGTTCACGAATTCCTTGATGCCCGAATCCACCAGCTCACGCCCATAACCAGATCGACGTATACCGCCAAAAGGCAGGTCGGCAGCTACGCCAGTGGGATGGTTGATGTAGACCATGCCCGTGGATATCTTCCGCGCCACCTCGACACCGCGCTTGATGTCCTTGGTGAATACCGAGCCGCCGAGTCCATACGGAGAATCGTTGGCGATACGAATGGCATCAGCCTCGTCCTTGGCTCGGATCACTTGCGACACCGGACCGAAAAACTCCCAAGCATGCGCAGGATTGTCGTTACTGACGTTACTGAGTAGCAGCGGACGGAAAAACGCACCGGTAGACGGTACTTCCGCGCCGATGAATTCGGCTTTGGCTCCATGCGCTACCGCATTTTCAACCTGCATCTTTAAATCGTCCACAGCACTTTGTGAAGACAACGGTGCTAACGTGGTGGAGGGATCCATCGGATCGCCTGCCTTCAACTTGGCTACACCCATCTTGTATTTTTCCAGGAAAATGTCGTAGATCGCGTCGATCACAATGATTCGCTTGGACGAGCAACACACTTGGCCGGCATTCCAATGACGTCCGGCGACCGCCCATTGCACCGTCTTATCCAGATCAGCATCGGCCAGCACTACAAAAGCATCAGCGCCACCTAGTTCCATCGTTGACTTTTTCAATGCCCGGCCAGCCTGGGAAGCGATTACCGCGCCAGCACCCTCCGAACCCGTCAACGCTATGCCTTGCACACGTGGATCCTCGATGATGGTTTTGAGTTGATCGTGGGTGGCATAAAGGTTGGTGAAGCCTCCTTCCGGCAGGCCCGCTTCGCGAAACAGACGCTCGAACGCTGCGGCGCATTGCGGCACGTTGGAGGCGTGCTTGAGAATGATCACATTCCCTGCCGCTAGTTGCGGCGCAGCGATACGTACGACCTGATAATATGGGAAGTTCCATGGCTCCAAGGCCAACAGGATGCCTTCCGGAACGTATTCGACCCACGACTCGATATAGGAAGCATGCTGACTAAACAGCCTCTCCGGCGCAAGCAATTTCTCAGCGTTATCGACATAGTAATCGAGAATCTGCGCGGACAATTCCACCTCAGCCTCAGCCTCAGCGATCACTTTACCCATTTCGAGCGTGAGGAGCTTTGCGTATTCGGCATGGCCCTTGCGCAGCATGCTTGCGGCTTTTCGAAGAATTTCTACCCGCCCGGCAACGCTGACGTCCTTCCATGCATCGAACATAGCTTGCGCCTGATCCAACGTGTGCTTGATCTTCGCATCGGTGGCATTCTGGAACGTTTTGACGACTTGACCAGTATAGGGATTGGTGGTCATGTAAGGCATATTTGACCTCTTTTGAGTGCGCTCGCATCATCGATAATGCGGTAAGCGAATATATTGCGTCGGAAAGTAGATGGCCCACGCCCCTGCTCAGCGGGAAGGAAGCTCCTTGACTGTTTGGACCATGGCCGTGAGTACGGCCAGCGCATCCCCGTAGACCATGTTGCAGTTGTCGCCATAGAACAGGAGGTTCTCCACACCGGCATAACCCTTGCCCTGGCCACGCTTGATTACGTAGACCTGATGCGCCTTGTCAGCATTGAGAATGGGCATACCGTAGATAGGCGAATGTTTGTCGATGCGCGCGGCGGGATTCACTACGTCATTGGCACCGATCACCAGTGCTATGTCTGTGGTGGTGAAGCTGTCGTTGATATCTTCCATGTCGTAGATAAGGTCATAGGGCACGCCTGCTTCGGCCAGCAACACGTTCATATGTCCTGGCATACGCCCGGCCACTGGGTGGATGGCAAACTTCACATCCACTCCAGCGCCTTGTAGCAGCTTTACGAACTCGTAGAGCTTGGCCTGTGCCTGCGCCACAGCCAGGCCATATCCAGGTATGACGATCACGCTGCCGGCGTAACGCATGGTCACTGCCGCATCGGACGGATCGGCGGGCTTGAGCCCGCCGGCGATGTCTCCCTGTGCCACGGAAGCCGTTTCGCCAAATCGACTGAACAGCACGTTGGTCAACGAGCGGTTCATTGCCTTGGCCATCAGCACGGTCAGCAGAGTACCGGCTGAACCGACTACCATACCGGCAATCATCAACGCTGGATTATGCAAGGCATATCCCTCCAGCCCCACAGCCAGGCCGGTGAAAGCGTTGTACAACGAGATAACCACCGGCATGTCCGCACCACCAATCGGCAAGGTCATCAAGACGCCGAAAGCCAACGCACCGAGAAAGAACAGGGCAAGCCATGTCGTGGCCTCGCTACCGAAGTCGGTCAACGTCAGGGCGCCAAATATCAGCGTCGTCAGTAACACCGATGCGTTGGAGTACGGCCAGCGCATCCCCGTAGACCATGTTGCAGTTGTCGCCATAGAACAGGAGGTTCTCCACACCGGCATAACCCTTGCCCTGGCCACGCTTGATTACGTAGACCTGATGCGCCTTGTCAGCATTGAGAATGGGCATACCGTAGATAGGCGAATGTTTGTCGATGCGCGCGGCGGGATTCACTACGTCATTGGCACCGATCACCAGTGCTATGTCTGTGGTGGTGAAGCTGTCGTTGATATCTTCCATGTCGTAGATAAGGTCATAGGGCACGCCTGCTTCGGCCAGCAACACGTTCATATGTCCTGGCATACGCCCGGCCACTGGGTGGATGGCAAACTTCACATCCACTCCAGCGCCTTGTAGCAGCTTTACGAACTCGTAGAGCTTGGCCTGTGCCTGCGCCACAGCCAGGCCATATCCAGGTATGACGATCACGCTGCCGGCGTAACGCATGGTCACTGCCGCATCGGACGGATCGGCGGGCTTGAGCCCGCCGGCGATGTCTCCCTGTGCCACGGAAGCCGTTTCGCCAAATCGACTGAACAGCACGTTGGTCAACGAGCGGTTCATTGCCTTGGCCATCAGCACGGTCAGCAGAGTACCGGCTGAACCGACTACCATACCGGCAATCATCAACGCTGGATTATGCAAGGCATATCCCTCCAGCCCCACAGCCAGGCCGGTGAAAGCGTTGTACAACGAGATAACCACCGGCATGTCCGCACCACCAATCGGCAAGGTCATCAAGACGCCGAAAGCCAACGCACCGAGAAAGAACAGGGCAAGCCATGTCGTGGCCTCGCTACCGAAGTCGGTCAACGTCAGGGCGCCAAATATCAGCGTCGTCAGTAACACCGATGCGTTGAAAACGCTCTGCCCTTTAAAGCGCCAAGCGCTACGCATACGTCCATCCAGCTTGGCCCAGGCGACCATCGAACCCGTCAGGGACACCGAGCCAATCAGTGCACCTAACGTGGTGGCGATCAATTGCAGAATGCTGCCGTTATGTGGTTCGGTCAGTTCCATCGCAGCCACAGCCGCCGCGGCACCACCGCCCATGCCGTTATACAGTGCCACCATCTGAGGCATGGCTGTGATCGCCACCCGCTGGCCGCGATACCAAGCCCAACCGATGCCGATCGCCAGCGCCAACATCGCCAGCCCCACGTTGGGAAGCCGGTGCACTCCTGCTGCGGCGTCCACGTCGGCTAGATAACCGAAGCTGGCCAGTACCGCCACTAGCATGCCGAAACCCGCCAATACGATGCCGTGCCCAGCTGTCACCGGCGACGACATCCGTTTCAGGCCCAGGATGAATAACACAGATGCCGCAAACCCACTGACTTCGACCAGCAACTGCCACATGGGTTTACTCCTTCCCACCCGACGCTGACGTACTCGGTTTGAACATTGCAAGCATGCGATCGGTTACCACATAGCCACCGGCTGCATTGCCAGCACCAAGCAGCACGCCGAAAAAGCCGATAACTTGCTCGATTACAGTGCCAGCATTGAACAATGCATGCAGCGCCCCCACCACCACGATACCGTGAACGAAATTGGATCCTGACATCAACGGCGTATGCAGAATGGAGGGCACGCGGCTTATTACTTCGTAGCCGGTGAATGCGGCCAACATGAACACATAAAGCGCGATCAGCCAGCTCATCGACAAATCGATGCTCATTTTTAGACTCCTCACACTATGGAATTGGGGGACGAAGAGTCGATAAATTATTAAGCAGACACTGGTCTGCCAAATGACGGACCTCTCCGGCGTGCGCCAGCAGGGTTCCCGCCACCACTTCGTCGCTCAGATCCAGGGACAGCGCACCGTCCTTGATGATCAGTTCGAGCAGATTCAGCAGGTTCTTCGCGTAGAGCTCGCTAGCGTGCTGGGCCAGCAGTGATGGCACGTTTAACGGTGCGAGGATCGTGGCTGACCCCACCCTCGTGGTCCGGCCAGGCAAGGTACCTTCGCAGTTACCTCCACTTTCCGCCGCCAGGTCGACGATGACCGAGCCGGCCTTCATCCCCTCGATCTGCGCGCGCGACACAAGCTTGGGCGCGGCGCGTCCCGGTACATTAGCGGTTGTAATGACGAGATCGGCTTGCTCGATATGCCGGGTCAATACTTCCTTGGCCTGCGCCTGCTCTTCGGTGGTGAGTTCGCGTGCGTAGCCACCTTCGCCACCTGCATTCACACCCGTGTCGACAAACTTCGCACCCACCGATTGCGCTTGTTCCTTTGTCTCAGGCCGCACGTCATAGCCTTCGGTAATCGCACCAAGCCGATGGGCTGTCGCCAATGCTTGCAGTCCAGCCACCCCCAGCCCCATCACCAGCACATGAGCGGCGCGCAGCGAGCCAACAGCAGTGGTCATCATCGGCAGGATGCGCTGCAGGTGCACAGCACCCAACAACAATGCGTAATAGCCCGTCAATGTTGACTGGCTGGACAGTGCATCCAGGGCCTGTGCGCGGCTGATACGTGGGACGCTTTCCAGGGCGAAAGCGCTGATGCGGCCATCGCGCAGAGGTTTCAGAAGATCGGCATTCTTTTCAGGATAGACGAAGCTGGCGAGTACTGCGCCAGGCTTCATTGCTGCGATCACCTCTGCTGGCGGTACTTGTACCGCGAGTACGATGTCCGCGTCAGCCACCATGCGTTGTGGATCGTCCATTATCTTGGTGCCAGCGTAATCCGCGTCGGCGAATCCTGCAGTGACGCCAGCACTTGTCTGCAGAGTAATGTTCGCTCCTAGCCTTATAAAACGTGGAACAAGCATAGGCACCATGGCAATACGGCGCTCATTTATGCGCGTTTCTTTTAGTACGGCAATCTGGAGCGACATCACACAAGTCCTATGCCCGCGTTGGGGAAAGAGTATCGGCCTTGCGGAAAACGCCACTTGATCTGTGTCAATTGACGCCACTAAATTCAGTTCGAGCTGGAGGCGACCGGCTACATCGGAGGCACACTTGATCAGCCGATCATCGCCGGCTTCCAGATCAGACTCTGAAGGGACTGCCCATGAAAAGCACACAGTCCATGTCATCACGATTGCCATCACGCCAGGCGTACTCGCCATCGATGCTGGCGCGTTCGTCTATTCCCGGCTGTAAAAGATTGGTGCCGATGATCACCACACCAAGCCGGCATTTGCGGCACTTCAAATTATGCGCGTCCACTCACTGCATTTGTGTTCGAACGCTTTGCTCGTACCGAACCGCAACGACTCGCCCGGCGTCAACGAACAGGAATGAAAAAGGAGCGCATTTCGCGCTCCTTTTTCATGGTTTGCCAGGTGCAAATTCTTAAGTGACTGGCATTGCACCTTACGCGCCAATTTGCGGCCGACACTCTACCGAGTCTTTGCGACAGGGACGAAAAGGTGTCGTGTGCATTAAAACGGAATATCGTCGTCGGCAAAATCATCCATCGGCGCGGATTGCGACGGTGCCGGCTGTTGGCGTCGTGGAGCATAGTCCTGCCCGCCACCGCCCATGTCCGAACGCTCCTGACGCGGCGGTGCCGAACGCGCCGGGCGGTCGCCGCCGCCCATACCACCGCCGCCTTCGCCACGGCCGCCAAGCATTTGCATTTCATCGGCGACGATGTCCGTGGAATACTTCTCCACGCCGTCCTGGCCGGTGTACTTGTCGTAGCGGAGCGAACCTTCGACGTAGACCGAACTCCCCTTGCGCAGGTACTCGCCGGCGATTTCGCCGAGCTTCCCGAAGAACACCACGCGATGCCACTCGGTGCGCTCCTGCTGGTTGCCGTCGCGGTCCTTGCGCACGCTGGTTGTCGCCAGGCTGACGCGGGTGATGGCCATGCCGGACTGGGTGTACTTGGTATCGGGATCGTTGCCGAGATTACCGACGAGGATGACTTTATTGATGCCGCGGGCCATGAGCTGCTTCCGTCTGGGGTCCCCACGGCCAGACGGCACGCGGAGCGGTAAAGAACACGATTAGGAACTCCTAATCCGGCAATCCTAACATTGCCGGGCTGGCCCGACCTGCGCCGAACGCCTGCAAAGGCCTAGGGAAACCCCGCGGCACACGACCGCAATGCCGGCAACGCAGCACCAGCAAGGCTCTCCAGACCGCGCCCGACAAGGCCAGACCAGCCCGATCAGGCCCGGCGCAGGACGGATGTCGCCGCGCAGCCTATACTCCGCGCACGCATCCAGCCCTGTCCGCATGAGCATCGCCGAAGACCTCCCCGCCCTGGGCCTGCCCCAGATTCAGATGCTCGCCGCAGCCGACATGGCGGCCGTCGATACCTTGATCCGCCACCGCCTGGCGTCGGACGTCGTGCTGATCAACCAGATCGCCGACCACATCATCTCCGCCGGCGGCAAGCGCCTGCGGCCGATGCTGGTCATGCTGGCCGGCCGCGCCTGCGATGGCCATGGACCAAAGCACCACCAGTTGGCGGCGATCATCGAATTCATCCACACCTCCACCCTGCTGCACGACGATGTGGTGGACGAATCGGACCTGCGTCGCGGCCGCAGCACCGCCAACGCGCTATGGGGCAATGCGCCCAGCGTGCTGGTCGGGGATTTCCTGTACTCGCGCAGTTTCCAGTTGATGGTGGAGCTGGACAGCATGGCAGTGATGCGTTTGCTCGCCGACACCACCAACCGCATCGCCGAGGGCGAGGTGCTGCAACTGCTGCACGTCCACAACCCCGATACCGACGAGGCCGCCTACCTGCAGGTGATCGAACGCAAGACCGCCGTGCTGTTCGCCGCCGGCACCCGCCTGGGCGCACTGGCCGCCGGTGCCAGCGACGCGGTGCAGCAGTGCTTGTACGCCTACGGCATGCACCTGGGCTACGCGTTCCAGATTGCCGACGACGTGCTCGACTACACCGCCAATGCCGCCGATCTGGGCAAGAACCTGGGTGACGATCTGGCCGAGGGCAAAGCCACACTGCCACTGATCCACGCCATCGCGCACGCCGACGCCAGCACCCGCGCACGCCTGCGCCAGATCGTCGAACAGGGCGATGCCGACGCCATGCCGGAGGTGCTGGCCGCGATCCAGGCCAGCGGCGGACTGGACTACAGCCGCCGCCGCGCAGCCGAGTACGCCACGGCGGCCGAGCGCGCACTGGACAGTCTGCCGAACAACGACGCAGTGGCCGCATTGCGCGGGCTGGCCCGCTACGCGGTCGAACGCAAGCACTGAGCACGCGCGTGGTGCGACGCTCAGCGCAACCGCGCACAGCACCGTGCCGCTGCAGGTGAAAAATACACCACGACCACTGTCGCGTGCGCAAGCACGCTATCGTCAAGCCGCCGCCCATGCAGCACGGACGGCGCCGCTGGATCAGGCGATACCCAACCCCGCAATCGCACTGATCGCCTGCGGATCGAACCCGGCCAATTCGGCGAAATGCCGGCCACGCGCCACGTAGTCGCGATAAGCGCCGAAGCTCGGCGCGCCCGGCGACAACAGCACCACGCCTCCCGCCTCGCCCAGCGCCTCACGCGCCAGCGTCAGCGCCTGCGCGAGATTGGTGGCCGCGTGCAAGCCGAAACCGGCCTCGGCGGCCAATGCCGCCAGCAGCGCATGAATACGTGGCCCGTTGTCGCCCATGGTCACGATCTCCAGCGGTGCGCCATGGCGCATGGATTCGGCGAAGTCCCGCCAATCCAGACCACGGTCATACCCACCGACCAACAACGCGATGCGGCGTCCACGAAAGCATTCCAACGCCGCGAGAGTGGCGTGCGGGGTGGTACTGATCGAGTCGTTCACGTAACTCACGCCGTCGCGCGTACCCAGTGTCTGCAACCGGTTGGGGAGCGGCCGAAAAGTGGCAGCGGCTGGCGCCAACGCGGCCGCGTCCAAGCCCAGCGCCTCGATCGCCGCCAGCACGGCGCACAGGTTTGCGCGGTTGTGCCGACCCGGCAGCGGGGTCTGCGCACTGTCGTAGATCGGCGTGGCACCGCGATACACCACCTCACCACGCAGGTGCCAGCCATCCTCGCGGTTGAACCAACGCACCTGGCTGTGCGGCAAATGCAGCGTCGCCAACTGCGGATCGGCGGCGTTGAGCAGCGCGATGCGTGGCCGCGCCTGCGTCACCAACGCCAGCTTATCGGCGACATAACGCGCCTGACTACCATGCCAATCCAGATGCTCGGGAAACAGATTCAACACCATCGCCAGTTGCGGACGCGCACCGCTGCGGGCAACGTCGCCGGTCTGATAGCTGGACAATTCGATCGCCCAATACCGCGGCGGTTGCGGCGGCGCCAACACGTCCAGCAGCGGCACGCCGATATTGCCGACCAGGCCGGTGCGATGACCACCGGCGCGCAGCAAATGCGCCAGCAGCGCCGTGGTGGTGCTCTTGCCCTTGGTGCCGGTGATGCAGAGGCTGCCGGGTACGACACCGTCGGCGTCGGCATGCTCGGCGAACCACAACGCGGTGCCACCGACGAAGTGCGTACCACGCGCCATCGCCGCCTGCGCCTCGGGCAGATACGGGCTGATACCCGGCGACTTGATCACCCACTCGAACGCGGCCAGGCGCTCGGCACTGGCGTCTGTCTCCACGCGCAGGTGGGGGTCGTGCAGCGCGACGACCTCGGCGGCATCCTCGGCGGAACAGAATAGCGTCAGCGGCAGATCGGCCGTGCTGCGCGCATCGCGCAACACGCGATACGCCGCCCGGCCCTCGCGACCCCATCCCCACAGCGCGACACGCCGGCCCTCAAACTGCGAAATTCGCACGCACACGTTCCCACAGCGCGGCCGGAATCCGGTGCTGCTCGTCCAACGCCAGCAGCGGTTCCATCCGCAGTTCGGCGGCATCGAGCTGTGGCTGGATGTCGCGAATGAAACGCGCCACCAGCGCATCCTCTTTCCATTCCGCACGGCTGGCCAGCGTGGCCATCGCCGCGCGCGATTCGCGGCCTTCGCCGACGCATTCGAACGGCTTGTGGTCCTGGAATTCCAGCAGCGCGTCGAAGCCCGGCGCCTGCGTTGCATCGTCGAGCAGATTACGACCGAAGATCCGCACCAGCCGCGTCTTGGGCATGAACGGCGCCAACGCCAGAAACACGAAATGACACTTCGGACAGATCCCGCACCAGCGATGCGCCGGGCGCTCGCCGAGGATATGGAAATTGCGGTTGCAACTGGAAAAATGCGCGTCGTAGTGGTCGTTCTTGGCGAACTGTCGCGCCACCGCCAGTTCCGACAACGGACGCAACAACGAGTAATAGTGCAAGTCCGCGGCCACATAGCGCTGCACGTGCGCGCCGAACGCCTGCTCGAAAGCCCAGCCCTTGGACCACTGGTGATTGACCTCGCCGGTGCCGGCGATCTGGCTGCCGTAGCTGGCCGAGCGCTCGTTGGAGAACACCACCTGGCCGGCATCGTGCAACAAAGCGGCAAACACCAGGATCGCCGAGTTCACCGCCGTCACCGGGATATGTCCGTTCCACGCCCCTTGCCGGTTCAGTTCGAATAGTTCCGGTGCCAGCGCACGGCCGATGCCCAGGGTCGGCAAGCCCGTGCGCTCGGCGCAGGCGCGGATCAGTTGCGAACCACCGATCCAGGTCACGGTCTGGGCCACACCGGCCGCACGCAGTGCTTCGATGCTGACCAAGGAGTCCTTGCCGCCGCCGATGGCCACCAGCGCACGATCGCTCAACCCCAGGCCCACCGCCTCGGCGTCGCTGCTGGCCGAGGCCGGAAAGCGAATGCGCGTGCGCAGGTCCAGGCCGTTGCGGTAAGCGAATTCGCCCAGCCCATGCAGATACACGCTATCCAGCAATGCGGCAGTCTCGGCGTCGATGGCGTCATCTTCGATGACGATCCGCTCTGGAACCGCCGCCTTGTAGTAGCTGATCCCCGCCACCAGATGCAACAGACGCAAGGCGCGCTGCAACGCCTGCGTGCGCTGCGGATTAAGCGCGAATGGCGCGCCGGGAATACTGATGGTCTCCACCAACTCCGGACCATCGTCGAACGCATAAACCAGACGTGCCACTCCACTGGCCGCGTCGAAGCCACAGCGCACGAAGCGGAAAGTGGCAATGTGCTGTTTGTCGAATGCGCTCATGGACGTCCTGCAAAAACACGGGCGTGCCACACGTCGCGGCGGCACAGGAAAAATTCGCTCATCAAATACCGCAACGCCGCACGCAGCGGCGGCAAACCACCGCGCACGCATCGCATCGGCAAGCGCCGGCTATGCGGGGGCATCTCAGCGTGCGGGCGCATCGATCACTTCCTCGCGGGGCAATTCGCGCTGGTTGTAGGTGCTGGCCATGACGTAGCCGTAGGCACCGGCATCGGCGATCAACATCACATCGTCCGGCGCCGTCTCCGCCGGCAGGCGACGGCGCTGACCGAACACGTCGCTGGATTCGCAAATCGGCCCGACCACGTCGAACACCGTGTCGGCCTCGCACTCCAGCCGACTCAGGTTGACCACGTCGTGCCAAGCGTCGTACAGCGCTGGGCGGATCAACGTGTTCATGCCGGCATCCAGACCGACCCGGCGGATGCCGTCCTTCTCGATCACCTGGGTGGCGCGGGACAACAGTACTCCGCATTCGGCCACCATGTAACGGCCAGGTTCAATCGCCAGGCGGAAGGCCGGATGCATCGCCTTGACCTCGGCCAGACCCTGCGCCCAGGTGTCCAGGTCGAACGGTTCGTCGTCGGCGCTGTAGGGAATCGGCAGACCGCCACCGATGTCGATGACCTCGATACTGCCGATGCGCCGCGCGAACCCGGCCAGTTCGTCGCAGATGCGCCGCCAATGCTCCGACGTCTCCACCCCGCTGCCCAGGTGCGCGTGGACGCCGACGATGCGAATGTCCAACGCACGCGCGGCCTCGACGAACTCGTCCACACGGGTGGCCGACAGGCCGAACTTGGAACGCTTGCCACCGGTGTTGACCTTCTGGTGATGACCGTCGCCATGGCCCAGGTCGATCCGCACCCACACACTGCGGCCACGGAACAACTCCGGCCAGCGCCGCAGCGCCTCGACGTTGTCCAAGGTGACGGTGACGCCCAGGGCGAAAGCGGCCTCGTATTCGGCCCGCGGCGCGAAGCTGGGAGTGAACAGCACGCGCCGCGGCGATAGCTCCGGCAACGTCTCGAACACCCGGCGCAGTTCACCGTGCGAGACACACTCCAGGCCGAAGCCCTCCTCCACCAGCGCCTGCAGGATGGCCGGATGCGTATTGGCCTTGATCGCGTAATAGCGCTGATCCACCGCCGCAATCGCCTTGAGCGCGCGCGCGCGTTCGCGCAGGGTCGGCAGGTGATAGACGTAACGCGGCGTACCGACCTCGGCCAAGCGCAGCAGATGCGCGCGCTCCTCATGCCACCACGGCGTCGGCCGCGAGCGCACGCTGCCGGCGATCTCGCGCCAGCGCGGGCCGAACACCTCGGTCTCGTCCACCGGCATCGCACCGCTGTCGATCAGCGCGGCGTGCAGGATCGGCAGCAGCCCATCGGCGGCGCCCTCATCGATGACGAAGGTCAGGTTCAAGTCGTTGGACGACTGCGAGATCATGTGCACACGCTCCTTGCCGAACGTGGCCCACACGTCCGAGAGCTTGTGCAGCAACGAGCGCATGCCGCGCCCGACCAGGGTGATCGCCGCGCACGGCACGATGATCTTGACCCGGCACATCTCCGCCAGATCGGCCGACAACGCCGCCAGCACATCGGTGTTGACCAGATTCTCGCTCGGATCCAGTGACACGGTGACATTGGTTTCGGCCGAGCCGATCAAATCCACCGACAAGCCGTGCTTGGCGAAGCGCGCGAACACGTCGGCCAGAAAACCGACCTGCTGCCACATGCCGATGCCTTCCATCGACACCAGCACGATGCCATTGCGGCGGCTGATCGCCTTGACCCCCGGCACGGTGCGCGCATTGCCGTCGATGCTGGTGCCGGGCAAGTCGGGTCGCTCGGTGTCCAGGATCGCCATTGGCACGCCGCCGTCGCGGCAGGGCTTGATCGAACGCGGATGCAGCACCTTGGCGCCAGTGGTGGCGATTTCCTGCGCCTCGTAATAGTCCAGCCGGGTCAGCAAACGCGCATCCGGCACATCGCGCGGGTTGGCGCTGAACATGCCTGGCACGTCGGTCCAGATCTCCACCCGGCTGGCACCGAGCAGTGCGCCGAAATAGGCGGCCGAGGTATCCGAACCGCCACGGCCGAGGATCGCGGTGCCGCCGTCCTGATGCCGCGCGATGAAACCCTGGGTGATCAACATGCGCGTGGGCTGGGCGAGGAAACGCTCACGCCAGGCAGCATCGGCCTGCCATTGGCAGGACACCGACAGGCGCCGCGACCATTCGCTCTGGTTCGGCTGCGGCGGCAGCGCGTGCAACCACTGGCGCGCGTCCATCCAGCCGATGTCCAGGCCGTTGCTGCGCAGGTAGGCCGCGCCCAAGGTAGAAGACAGCAATTCGCCCTGGCCCAGCACCTCGGCCTGCCAATCCAGCGTGCGGCTGGCCGCGCGTGGGTCCTCAAGCAGGCCGCGCAGCAGCGCCAGACGCTCGCCGAGCACGGCATCGGCATCCAGTTCCAACTCGGCGAGGAAAGCGCGATGGCGCTGTTCCAGCGCGGCCACACGCTGAGCGCTGTCAGCGCTGCCGTCGGCGATCGCGGTCAGCTCGTTGGTGACGCCGGACAACGCCGAGACCACCACCAACACCCGCGCGCCGGTCTCTTCCGCGCGCTTTTTCGCCAGCTTCCCAATCGTGTCCCAGCGATGACGACGCGACACCGATGTGCCACCGAACTTGAGAACGATCCAACGACCTGCAATAAAAGGAGCTGACATGGAATGGGGTATCTAGCATGGTGGGGGAAACGCCGGACTGACCGGACGCAGCCATCGATTCTACTGCCAACCGGCCAGCGTCAGAACGATCAGCGGGGCAGCCACGATCCAACAAGGACGCTTGCCAGGCCACGCCAGCCGCGAACTCGACCGCATCGCGCGCCAGATCGACGCGGCCCGCGAGGTTCGGATCGGATTCGCGCTACCTGTGCCGGTCGATGCGCGCATCGCTTGGTAAGCTGCCTTCTGACACTAATATGCGGAATCCATTGCGATGCGCAAACGCCGTTTCGTACAAGTTGACGTGTTCTCCCCGCGCGCCGGCAGCGGCAATCCATTGGCCGTGGTCCTCGATGCGGATGGACTGGACGCGGCCACGATGCAAGCCATCGCACGCTGGACGCGCTTGCCGGAAACCACCTTCGTCTTCGCACCGACGCGACCGGAAGCCAGCTATGGCATCCGCATGTTCAGTCCACAGAAGGAAGTGCCGTTCGCCGGCCACCCCAGCGTCGGCACCGCGCATGTGGTGCTGGAAAACGGCATCGCCACCCCGCGCGATGGCCTGTTCGTCCAAGACGGCATCGCCGGGTTATTGCCATTACGCTTGGAGGCAGATGCCGGGGTGCCCAGCATCGCCATCCGTACCCCGCGCGCACAGGTGGCCGAAATCGCCGACCCGGCGGACGCGCGCCTGACAGACGCGCTGCGCAACTGGTCGCTGGGGGCGCTGCCACCGGTGCGCATGGACGGCGGTCGTTGCTGGTGGCTGGTCGAGGTCGCCGACGAAGCGGCGCTGCGGCAACTGGCACCGGACTGGGATGCAATCGCCGCCCTGGCCGAAAGCACCGCGAGCATGGGCGTGTTCGCCTATGCACGCGCAAGTGGTCAAGCCTATGCGCTGGCGGTGCGCGCCTTCGTCGGCAACGGCCGTCGATTCGAGGATGCCGCCTCCGGCGCGGCCAATGCGGTGCTGGCCGCATGGCTGGACCACCGCAGCGCCCTGCCCGGGCGCGACCGCCGCTATGTGGCGAGTCAGGGCCGCGAAGTCGGCCACGATGCGCTGCTGACGCTGAGCGTGGATGCCGCAGGCGATATCTGGTCCGGCGGCCAAGTGCAGACGGTGATCGAGGGCCAGATCGACTGGCCCTGATCGTCACGAACATGGTGATGAGAACATATCGCCGCTGGCCTGATCGCACTGCGGCCAACGGTCAACAGAAAGGGCGCCTGACAAGCAGGCGCCCTGTTTCGGTTAGTAAGGCAGCACGTCCACGCGCACGCGGATGCGGTCGCCCGGAGGCGAGGCGGTGCGAGTGTGGTAGTAACGGCCGCCGTACTCGTAGGTCACGTCGTAGCCGTCGACGCGGTCGTAGCTTTCGGTGCGGTAGGACACCGGCTCGCACTCCCTGACCACGCCGCCGCTGACATAGCCGCCACCATAGGAGCGGGCATTGGAGTCGTAGATCGAACGTCCGGCCAGGCTACCGAGCATGGTGCCGACGGCGGTGCCGACGAAGCGGCCATTACCGCCACCGACGCGGCTACCAAGCAACGCACCAGCGATACCACCGGCAACGGTCGAAGCCGTCCGGCCACCCTGGGTGCCGCCATAGCCGCTGACGTAGGTGTCAGGTGCCTGACGGTCGTAACAGCGCTCGGTGGTCTCGCGTGGACCATTGACCTGGACCATGATCGGATCGACGCGTATCACACGCGCATATTCATAGGTGCCGAGACCGTTTTGGTAACGGGTATAACCGTAATCCTGCGCAGCGGCGGAGCCGATCACGCCGATCGTCAGCGCAGCGGTCAACAAGTGGGTCGAGAGCTTGTTCATGGCGATGATTCCAAGCGCGTGGATCGCGCGAGTACATGCTCAATCCTGCGCGGTGAAACCAAACTGAATTGGCGCAAATCGGCCATGCACGTTTAGCGTCGCGACAGCTGGACGCCATCGCCGGCATCTGCATCTGCATCCACCGAGGCGAGCAAACAGCGCGCATGCAACCGCTATCCACCGCAGCCGCCACGCCGGACCACACGGCTCCACCCCCATGCACACCTGCACACAACACCCAGCACCCTGAAAACCAATGCAGCACCGCACGCCCTCATCGAGCGGGGCGCGAAAATACGCAACGCTCGTTATCGGCAGCAGCGAACTGAAATTTAGTGCGAGCCATGCATGCCCAAGCGCAACACTTTTCTAGCCAATCACGCCGAATAAGGAAAACATCCACCTGCGCGGTGACGATCCACGCTTGGCGATGTCCCCCATCTCGTCACCGAAGCGACGATTGAATCCGTCGACAGCGCATCCCGGCAAACTCGTGCTGTTGGGTATTGGAGCGTGTCTCGGTGATCTTGTAGATCGCCTCCCAAGCGCCCGACGACACACAACGCGCCCCATACACTCCCGCGCTGACGAGTAGCGCCCCCTCAAAGCAGGCAGCGTGCCCTCGCCACACTGCGCGACAGCATGGTCATCCCATCTCAGATGGGACGAAAAAATCCGGCATACACCTACGTTTTTGCCACCTGGAACGCCGATCCAGAAAAAAAATCGCTTTAAAAAGCGTTTTTTCGGCTTTTTTTGCCAATTACCTATTGGCGCGGCGTAGCACATGCCCTACATTTCGCCATGCCGACGGGGTCGGCGCGACCCACACCACTCATTTACGGAATCAGGACATCATGGCAAAGACCGCAAAAAAGGCTGCCCCGAAGAAGGCAGCGAAGAAAACAGCAACCAAGGCCGCAGCTAAACCGGCCGCTCCCAAGCCCATCAAGGATGTGCTGAGCAAATCGGCTCTGGTCGCACATATCGCCGAAACCAGCGGCGTGATCGCCAAGGACGTGCGCGCCGTGATGGCCTCGCTGGAGCATGCCGTCGCCGGTTCGATCAGCAAGAAGGGCGCCGGCTCGTTCACCCTGCCAGGCCTGCTGAAGATCACCTCGGTCAGCGTCCCGGCCAAGCCGAAGCGCAAGGGCATCAACCCGTTCACCAAGGAAGAGCAATGGTTCGCGGCCAAGCCGGCCACCACCAAGCTCAAGGTGCGTCCGCTGAAGAAGCTCAAGGACGCCGCGCTCTGAGCCGCATCGCCTGATCCAGGCAAACGCACACCGACGAGACGGCTCAGGCCGTCTCGTTTTTTTGTGCCGCCAGAAAAACCCAACGACTGCCAGCCACATGCACTGCTGGCACCGCTCGCCCAGTCTTACACAGGCCGGCGTTGCAGCTCGCAGCACCGCCGCCGCACAACCCCACTGGCATCCATCCCCACACTGCGCGCGACGCAGCCGATTGCGCTAATGGCACATTCACCGGCAGCGGTTATGGTGAGAGCCCAACTTCAAACAAGGCGCTACACCGATGACATTTCGCCAGTGGACACTGCGCACTGTGGTGCTGATGACCTTGATCGCCGCGCCCTTTGCGCAAGCCACACCGACGATCCAGGGCCGGCAGATCAATGTCGGTGCCGCCGATGTGCAGCACTACCTCGATGGCAGCTTTCCACAGACGCACAAGGCATTGGGTGGGCTCATCAAGATGACCATCCGCAATCCGAAGCTGGCCCTGCCGCCGGGTAACCGGCTGAAGATGCAATTTGACCTGAGCATGGCCAGCGGCGGTGGCGCGGCGACGCCATTGGGCACCGTGCTACTGACCAGCGGGCTGCGCTACGATCAACAGAGCCAGGGTTTCCATCTGCAATCGCCGACTATCGACGATTTCCGCCCGGCCGCCAATGGCGAAAAGCTCGACGCCAACACCCGCGAGTTGCTCAACGTGTGGCTGGACGATTACGCGCGCCGGGAACCGATCTACAAACTGGACCCGCGTCTGGCCGCCGCGATGGGCAAGCTACAGATCGAATCGGCGGGAGTGGAAAACGGCGCGCTGGCCATCCATTTCAATCAGGACATCGCCAACCTGGTGCCGGCCGGCTTGTTATCTGGCCAATGAGGCGGCGAACGGCAGGAACGGCGCACGCCCCTCTGCCATCGAGCGTACAAAAACGGCGGCCTGCGAGCCGCCGTTTTGCGTGACAGCGCCGGAGAGTGCATCGCACTCCAAGCAGCAACTCAGCGCTTGGGTTGCAGCATCGTGCCCGTGCAGTTGATCGCGCCGCAGCGGCATGCCCAGATCTTCTTCAACCGTGGCGTGTGCCGCTCGGCCAGGGTGATGCCGTAGTTGTAGGTCAATTCCTCGCCGGGCGCGATGTCACGCAGCGCTTCGATCACCACTTTATCCTTGCGCCGGTCCTCGCCTTCAGCCTCCACGATCACCGCCTCGCAGTTCGGCGCGCAACTGTGATTGATCCAGCGCGCATCGTTGCCTTCGTAATTGGCATCGATCACGTATTCGTCGCTGAGGGTGAAAAGGAAGGTATGGCCAGTCTCCACGTCGCCAGCATCGTCGCGGTCGACTTCGGCATGGGTACGCAGACGTCCTTTGTATTCGATGATCCGCTCGCCGTGTTTGAGCGGCGCCACGGCGAAAACGCCGTTGCCATGAATGCGGGACTTGCGCGCGGCGATCTTGCGGGGCATACAGCAATCCAAACAGGAAAGTGCCGATTCTGAAGCACATCGGCCACGATCCCAAGCCTGCCCGCAGCCCGATGCAAACGACACGGCCGATGCCATCGCACCAGTCCATGACTGCGATAGAAACCATCGCACACGGCGCGCTTGGACGCCGCGGCGCAAAAGCGTACAATTTCGGTCCGCATTGACATCGCCGCTTCTGCCATGCTCCGTGTCACCAAGCTGACCGATTACGCCACCGTCGTACTGACCGTGCTCGCCGCGCGTCCGACCGAAGTGCTGAGCGCGACCGAACTGGCCGAGCAGGCCGGGCTGGAGCCGCCCACCGTCAGCAAGCTGCTCAAGCCGCTGGCCCAGGCCGGGCTGGTCGAAGGGCTGCGCGGCGTGCATGGTGGCTACCGGCTGGCGCGCCCAGCCAAGGCCATCAGCCTGATCGAAATCGTCGAGGCAATGGAAGGCCCACTGGCAATCACCGAATGCAGCCACCACGGCAACCAGTGCAGCATCGCCCAGACCTGCGGGGTGCGCTCGAACTGGCGGCTCATCAACGACGTGGTTGCCGATGCGCTGCGCGCCGTGACCCTGGCGCAGATGCTCCACCCTCTTCCGCCTCCCGGCGATCCCAAACGGCGCCCGATCGCCGTGCGATTCGCGACCACCTGACCCTGTAGGCAGCCCCATGGCCACCGAAAACGCTGAAATCCTGGAACGGCTGGGACGTCGCTACGACGCCGGCTTCGTCACCAACATCGAATCCGACGCATTCCTGCCCGGCCTCGACGAAGATGTCGTGCGCGCTCTGTCCGCGAAAAAAGACGAGCCTGAGTGGATGACCGAATGGCGCCTGGCCGCCTATCGGCACTGGCTGAACATGCCGATACCGCATTGGGCCAAGCTCGACATCGCCCCGATCGACTTCCAGGCGCTGAGCTACTACTCCGCGCCCAAAGGCCCCAAGTACGCCTCGCTGGACGAGGTGCCGAAAGAATTGCTGGACACCTACGACAAGCTCGGCGTGCCGCTGCACGAACGCGCCCGGCTGGCCGGCGTGGCCGTGGATGCGGTCTTCGACTCGGTCTCGGTCGGCACCACCTTCCGCAAGGAACTGGCCGAGAAGGGCGTGATCTTCTGCTCGATGTCCGAGGCGATCAAGGAGCATCCGGAATTGGTCAAGCAGTATCTGGGCAGCGTGGTGCCGGTCGGCGACAACTTCTTCGCCGCGCTCAATTCGGCGGTGTTTTCCGATGGCAGCTTCGTCTTCATCCCCAAAGGGGTGCGCTGCCCGATGGAACTGAGCACGTACTTCCGCATCAACGCTGGCCATACCGGCCAGTTCGAGCGCACCCTCATCGTGTGCGAAGACAAGGCGTATGTGTCCTATCTGGAAGGCTGCACCGCACCGATGCGCGACGAGAACCAACTGCATGCGGCGGTGGTCGAGCTGGTCGCGTTGGAGGATGCGGAAATCAAATATTCCACCGTACAGAATTGGTATCCGGGCGACGAGGAAGGCCGCGGCGGCATCTACAACTTCGTGACCAAGCGCGGCGAATGCCGTGGCGCACGCAGCAAGATCGCCTGGACCCAGGTCGAAACCGGCTCGGCGATCACGTGGAAATATCCCTCGTGCGTCCTGCTCGGCGACGACTCGGTCGGCGAATTCCACTCGGTGGCACTGACCCACCACCGCCAGCAGGCCGACACCGGCACCAAGATGATCCACGTCGGCAAGCGCACCAAGAGCAAAATCGTCAGCAAGGGCATCAGCGCCGGCCACGGGCAGAACACCTACCGCGGCCTGGTCAAGGTGGAGCGCAGCGCCGAGGGCGCACGCAACTATACCCAGTGCGATTCGTTGCTGATCGGTAAACGCTGCGGCGCGCACACCTTCCCGTACATCGAGGTCAAGCACCCGACCGCGACGGTGGAGCACGAGGCCACCACCTCCAAGATCAGCGACGACCAACTGTTTTATTGCCGCGCCCGAGGCATCGATCAGGAGAATGCGGTGTCGATGATCGTCGACGGTTTCTGCAAGCAGGTGTTCCGCGAACTGCCGATGGAATTCGCAGTCGAAGCGAAGAAGCTGCTGGAAGTCTCGCTGGAAGGGTCGGTCGGATGAGGAGGACGCTGCTCGCTCTGGCGCTCCTGGTCAGTGTCGCCGCACCCGCCTGGGCCGACAGCGTCGGCTGCGACCCCGCGGGCGCGCAGGCGCAACTCGATGCCTGCGCCGCACAGGATCTACGCAAGGCCGATGCCGAACTGAACACGGTTTACCGGCAGATCATGGCCAGGCTGGTCAAACAACCACTGGCGCTGGACAAACTCAAGACTGCGCAGCGGCTGTGGTTGCAACTGCGCGATGCCGACCTGGCGGCGCGTTATCCGCTCGGCAACAATCAAAGTCCGCAGGTGCTGTACGGCTCGATGTACCCGACGCTGTACGCCAGCGCCAAAGCCGAACTGACCGCTGCGCGCACGGCCTATCTGCGCGCCACTTTCCTGGAGCGCCGCGAAGGCGACCTCTGAGTCGCACCGCCGCCCCTTCCCCTCATTGGACAAGACGAACACCGCCATGCTGAAGATCGACAACCTCCACGCCCGCATCGGCGACAAGGACATCCTCAAGGGCCTATCGCTAGACGTGCAGCCCGGCCAGGTACACGCCATCATGGGCCCCAACGGCGCCGGCAAGTCCACCCTGGGCAACGTCCTGGCAGGCCGCGACGGCTACGAGGTGAGCCAGGGCAGCGTGCACTTCGACGGTGCCGACCTGCTCGCGCTGGAGCCGGAAGCGCGCGCCGCCGCCGGCCTGTTCCTGGCCTTCCAGTACCCGGTGGAAATTCCCGGCGTCAACAACACCTATTTCCTGCGCGCCGCGCTCAATGCCCAACGCAAGGCGCGCGGCGAAGCCGAACTGGATTCGATGCAATTCCTCAAACTGGTCCGGCAAAAACTGGCCGTGCTGCATCTGAAGGACGAACTGCTGCACCGCGGTGTCAACGAAGGCTTCTCCGGCGGCGAGAAAAAGCGCAACGAAATCTTCCAACTGGCGGTACTGGAACCGAAGCTGGCGATTCTCGACGAGACCGACAGCGGCCTGGATATCGACGCACTCAAGACCGTCGCCGCCGGCGTCAACGCACTACGCTCGCCCGAGCGCGCGTTCGTGGTCATCACCCACTACCAGCGCCTGCTCGACTACATCAAGCCGGACGTCGTACACGTACTGGCCGACGGGCGCATCGTGCAGACCGGCGGCCCGGAGCTGGCACTTGAACTGGAAGCACACGGGTATGCCTGGCTGAAGGAGCGCGTGGCGCCCGAGGCGGCACTGCGATGAGCGCTCTGCTCGACTCCCTGGCCGCGGCATTCCACGGCGATAGCGTGCGTCGCGCCCCCCTGGAGCAGGCACTGCGCGATGGCCTGCCCGGTCCACGCAGCGAGGCATGGAAATACACCTCGCTGCGGGCACTGGAGCGGCGCCGCTTCGTCCCGGCAGCAGACGCCGCGGCGGACGTGGACGCCGCCGTGATCGCCGGCATTCCGGCGCCTCGGCTGGTCTTCGTCAACGGCCGCGCCAGCGACGCGCTGTCGGACCTGAGCGAGCTGCCCTCCGGCGTGGTGCTGCAACGCCTATCGGCGCTGTTGCGCGGCGGCGAGGAGGCGATGCGCTTGCTTGGTCGCCGCTTCGAGCACGTCGACGACGTCTTCGCCCGGCTCAACGCCGCACTGGCCGACGAAGGATGCGTGCTACGCGTGGATGCGGGTGTGCGGGTGGAAGCGCCACTGCACCTGGTGTTCGTCTCCACCGCGGCGGCGGCCGATCTCGCCTGGCACCACCGCCACCTGATCGAACTGGGTCACAACGCCGCACTATCGCTCGTCGAACATCACCTGCATCTCCAAGAGGCGCCGCACCTGAGCAACAGCCTCGCCCACGTCCACCTGGCCGCAGGCGCGCAACTGACGCATGCGCGCGTACAGGAGGACGCACCCGGCATCACCGCGCTGCTGCGCACCGACGCGGTGCTGGCACGCGAAGCACACTACCAACGCGTGGACCTGGAACTGGGCGGCGCGCTGGTGCGACACGAACTCAACGTGCGCCTGGAAGGCGACAACGCGCGACTGAGCGCCAACGGAGTCTTACTCGGCAATGGCCGGCGTCAGCTCGATACCCGCCTGGGCATCGAGCACATCGCCCGCGACACCGCCTGCGAACTGCTCTGGCGCGGTGTCGCCACCGCGCGCAGCCGGGTCGCCTTCCACGGCGGCATCCATATCCGCCAAGGTGCCGACGGCACCGATGCGCAGCTATCGAACAAAAACCTGCTGTTGTCCGCCGATGCCGAGATCGATACCCAACCGGTGCTGGTGATCGACGCCGACGAGGTCAAGGCCGCGCATGGGGCCACCGTCGGCCAACTCGACAGCAACGCGCTGTTCTACCTGCGCTCGCGCGGATTGCCACAAGCACGCGCGCAGCAACTGCTGACCACCGCGTTCTGCCGCGAACCACTGCGTGCACTACCATCGACATTGCACGAATTACTCGCCGCGCGCCTGGAACGCGCGCTCAGTGACGCGGGCGTGGCATGAACGGCACCGCCACGCACACCACTGCATCGCAGGCACCGGACTGGGATACCGTCCGCAACGACTTTCCACTGCTGCAGCGCAATGTCCACGGTAAGCCGCTGGTGTATTTCGACAACGCCAACACCGGGCAGAAACCGTTGCCGGTCATCGCGGCAACGGACACGTTCTATCGTCGTCACAACGCCAACGTCAGCCGCGCGGTGCATGCGCTCGGCAGCGAGGCCACCGAAGCCTACGAGGGCGCGCGATCCAAACTAGCCCGCTTTCTCAACGTGCGCGCCGACGAATTGGTGCTGTGCAGCGGCGCCACCTTTGCGTTGAATCTGGTGGCGTACTCGTGGGCGCTGCCGCGCCTGCAGCCGGGCGACACGATCCTGGTGTCGCGCATGGAACACCATGCCAACATCGTCCCCTGGCAACTGGTCGCACAACGCACCGGTGCCACAATCAAAGTTGCCGAGATCACCGCTGAAGGCGCACTCGACCTGGACGCGCTGCGCGCGGCGATGACCGGCGAGGTGAAACTGCTGGCCCTGACCCACGTCTCCAACGTGTTGGGCACCGTCAACCCGGTCCGCGAAATCTGCCGCGAAGCACGCAAGCGCGGCATCGTCAGCGTCATCGATGGTTCGCAGGCGGCGCCGCATCGGCCGCTGGACGTGACCGCGATCGGTTGCGACTTCTATGCCATTACCGGGCACAAGATGTGCGGCCCAACCGGCACCGGCGCACTGTGGGCACGCCGCGAACATCTGCAAGCGATGCCACCGTTCCTCGGTGGCGGCGAGATGATCAAGGAAGTCAGCTTCGACGGCACCGTGTTCAACGACCCACCGCACAAGTTCGAGGCCGGCACGCCGAACATCGCCGGCTTCGTCGGCCTCGGTGCAGCGGTGGATTACCTGCAGGCACTCGGATTGCAACATGTGGAAGCGCGCGAAGCCGAGTTGCTCGCGCACTTGAGCGAAGAACTGCAGCAGATCGACGGCCTGCGCCTGATCGGCACCGCACCGGGTAAAGCGGCGGTGGTCTCGTTCCTGATCGAAGGCGCACATGCCCACGACCTGGCCACCCTGCTCGACCTGGAAGGCGTGGCGGTCCGCTCCGGACAACACTGCGCGCACCCACTGCTGCAGTTCTACGGCGTCGCCGCCACCTGCCGCGCTTCGATGGCGTTCTACAACACGCATGCGGAAATCGAACGCTTCGTGATCGCGTTGCGGAAAGTGCGAACGCTGCTTGGGTAAAGCACAGGCGGATGACGTCGAAAAACCAAAGCAAAAAGCACATCATCGCTGAACAACCGATCAACGCCTGCCACGCTGTGCGGCATTGTGCTCGCGGCATTCCACGTTGCAGACTTACGACATAATCGCCACATGCACGCCATTACCTTCCGCAATGCCAGCCTAGACGATCTGGACGCCATTGCCGCCCTGGTCACATCGGCCTATCGTGGCGACAGCAGCCGTCTCGGCTGGACCACCGAAGCCGACTTACTCAACGGCGCCCGCATCGATCCCGACCTGCTGCGCGCGGACATCCTGCGTCCACGCAGCGCGGTGTTACTTGCCGAGCACGACGGTGCGCTGATCGCCTGCGCGCACATCGCCAACAACGACGACGCTGGCTACTTCGGCATGTTCGCGGTGCAGCCGCAAGCGCAAGGCCAAGGCCTGGGGAAAGCCGTGCTGGCCGAAGCCGAGCGTATCGCCTGGCAGACATGGCGAGTGCCTGTCATGCGCATGACCGTGATCGACGTGCGCGAGGAATTGATCGCGTTCTATCAACGCCGCGGATACCGTCGCACCGGCATCAAGCAGCCGTTCCCCTACGGCGATGCCCGCTTCGGCCTGCCCAAGCGCGACGACCTGCGTTTTGAAATACTGGAAAAACCGCTGGAAGGTGCTGCATGAGCGAGACCTGGACCTTCGTCTGTGCCGACGGCGAACTGCTGCCCGGCGAAATGAAAACGGTGTGGGACGAAGTGACCGCCACACCGATCGTCGTGTTCAATTTCGACGGACACTGCTACGCGCTGGAAGATCGCTGTAGCCATGAAGACTACGAACTATCGCCAGGCACCTTCGACAGCACCGCGGGCAGCATCGAATGTGTACTGCATGGTGCACGTTTCGATGTGCGCGATGGCCGCGCGCTATGCGCCCCGGCCTACGGCCCGGTCGCGAAGTTTCCAGTGAAATTCGAGCACGGCGGCGTGTGGACCCGCGACGATCGCGACTGAACGCGAGCTCGGCACTTCTCACCCAAGATCGGGCCGCGCACATCCGTGTGCATCGGCGCACGCAGCCCACGCATCGGTGCCGAGTGCATCGCAAAGATCACGTCACGGGATTGTTGATCAGGATCTTCGTCCGGAGCAGATCGCCGGTCGCATCGGCGATTGGGCACTGGATAGCAGACGACATCTACTGCGCTGATCCGCATTACGCCTGGTCGCTAGGCAACAACGAAAACGCCATCGGATTGGCCCGACAGTAACTGTCACGACACACCGATTCCAGCACCATCACCGATGCATACCCGCGATGGATCGAGCAAGGACTGTGCAATCGTCCGCGCAAGAGACATCGGATTCAAAAAATTCCCGAAGTCTTCCCCGGAATCCTCCTCGGCGGCATTGCGAATCAGAGCTGATCCGCCGCAACGAGGCCCATGGTCACCGCGCAAATCGGCGCCACCATACCCGCACCACGGCCATCGACATACGCATTTGCACAACCTAGCTGAATATATCCTAGACACACAGATATAGCCCATCAATACACACCAGAACATTGACGTCGATGACGTACACAGCAAATCAAGCGTCCCAACTCACACATGCGATGAATATCGCCAAACCCACGCAAATTCGCGCGATGAGATGGCGCGAACACACTGCGACACACTCCTCGCACCACACCAACCCAAAAAGATCAATTCTTCAGCAGCAAGCTACAGAAGCGCAAAAATATTGTGCAATTTACTGAATTGAATCGCCATCAGCAGCAAGACATCCACATAATTCGCACGATTTGACAATCCATCACCGGGCATGGAAACGCGCAACGCAACCTCGAACAAGGCATGGCGCGCGAACAAGATTCTTGCCAGCATCAATTACCGTAGCGAGTCGCCCGCTCTAAATGCACTACATCAGCGCCCGCACCACCATCTGTGCATGACGGTATCGATACCACGATGCGTAACTCCACAATGACGCAATGAAAATACGCTTACGCACACGAGATACACACTCCTGCCACGCCTCGGCGGAACCTTACCCGCACGCAATGGCAGCGACCTTCAATGATCGTTAAATAACCTAACAACACCACTACAGAAGCAGTGGTGACGTTACCTTCGCCATCAAGAGAATCTGCAAGAAGCGTGCTTTTTTAAAGAACTCTTCGTTAATCGTTCATCGAATATGACACTGTCTACCACGCATGCCGCATAGCGCGGTTATGGTGTTGATGAGGTCATGCCTGCCCGTCTAGTGCCTGCACTTGCAGTGTGAGCTTCAGTTCGGGAAACGGAATGCAACACGGCATCTGATCGGACAACCACATCACCGAGCACGCACGCGAAAAATCGCATCGCGCGCGAACGTGGCAGTGTTCGACTCCGCCGCGACCGCACCGTTTCCAGATCCGTAACGGCATGTTTCTCGACTCGTGGCGCACATCAGCGTCCCGGTATATGCGCACCCCTCGCATCACCAAGCCCCCCATGCAGTTAATCCACTTCCCCCGTCATCGCCAAGGAGCGCCATCAATGGCACATAGCAGTTCCAATGTGTCCAACCCCCATATGAGCCAGACTCTCTCCAACGACTCGCACCGATCGCTAGGTGTCGCCCCCAGTGTGTTCGAGCGCGACGATCCACTCTCGATCGCGCAATCACTCAAACAATCCGCCGATCAGAATGCACGGCGTCGCACCGGCCCCTACCGATCGGCGATGTCGATGCTCACCTTCTACATCAATCGCACTGGCAGTCAGTTGTCGGCGCATCGCCGCAAAATTCTGGAACAAGCCAAGGACGAACTGCGCAGCCTGTATGGCAAGCCGCGCAAGGGCAGCAGCAGCCACGGCTGAGCAGCTAGCTCGCAGCGTGATGGCCCCCATTCCACACGCTGCGACACCACACATGCAACGAGGCATCGCTGTACTCCAACGCATTCCCACGTGATGCCAACATGTCACAGGCACCCGACACTCAGGACGAAGTCCAGCGCATTACCACCATCGCGTCGAACGACGACGCGGTGCTGCTGTCGCGCATCATTTTGGCGCAGGGCGAGATCGCCGCCGCTGGCGCAGATCCGCTGCAAGTCGTCGACGTGGTGGCACGACGCGCGCAGGAGTTGACCCGCTCCACCGGCGCGGTGGTGGAAATGTGCGACAGCGGCGACATGCTGTACTGGTCGGCCAGCGGCATCGCCGAGCAGCATCTAGGTCTGCGCCTGCCCAGCAACGGCAGTTTGTCCGGCCTGTGCATGCACACTGGCCAGGTATTGCAATGCGATGATTCGGAAACCGATCCGCGCGTGGATCGCGGTGCCTGCCGCAAGATCGGACTGCGGTCGATGCTGGTGGTTCCACTGCGCTACAACGAACGCGGCATCGGCGTGCTCAAGGTGATGTCGCCTTACCGTTTCGCCTATACCGCACAGGATGTACGCACACTGGAGATGCTGGCGACGCTGGTCGGCGCGACGCTGGCGCTGGCGATGGATCGCGCGGCGCTGCAGACCGATATCGCGCGCCGTCAGAATACCGAGAAACACGCGTTCCGCGAAAAAGCGGCAATCGCCACGCGCATTCGCGAGACGGTCGCCAACACACGTCTGCAGATCGTGACCCAACCGATCTTGGCGCTCCCCTCGCAACGCATCGTCGGAGTAGAGGCACTGTCGCGGTTCCCCTCCAATCTCGCCCTGCCACCGCTGCGATGGTTCGACGACGCCACTCGGGTCGGGCTGGCGCTGGAACTGGAGTTGACTGCGGCAAGGCAGGCGCTGGAGTTGCTCATACAGCTACCGGCACCACTGTACCTGGCGATCAACGTCTCCACGCAAACACTGCTGCATCCGCAACTGCAGGAGGTATTGCATGGTTACGATCTGTCGCGACTCGTCCTGGAGATCACCGAACAACTGCAAGCGCCGGATTATCCGCGCCTGTCCGAGCACATTGGCGCACTGCAACGCCAGGGCCTGCGTATTGCGTTGGACGATGCCGGCACCGGCTTCGCCAGTCTGCGCCATCTGCTGCATCTTGCTCCGGACATCATCAAGCTGGACCTGACCCTGATCCGTGGCATCGATGCCGAGCCCCGACGTCAACGGCTCACACTGGCGATCCTCTCCTTCGCCGCCGAAACCGCTGCCGACGTCATCATCGAGGGCATCGAGACCGAAAGCGAATTGGTCACGCTACAAGCACTGGGCGCACGCTACGGACAGGGTTACCACCTGGCACATCCAGGGCCGCTGTCAGCGCATCTGGCGCGCTATCCAACAATCGACGATGACACGCTGAGATGAGCACCTAAAGCCAATGGGCGATGCGCGAGCGCAACGTCATCGCAATCGACAGGTCCTACTGTATTCACGACGAACGCGCGCCCCGCAGCAAACGCGACGCATGAAAAAAGCGGGCCGAAGCCCGCTTTTTCTTGAAAGCACGATGCAAGCCGGCGACTTACTCGGCCGCCACGCCCTCGCCTTCCTCAACCGCCTTCATCGACAGGCGAATACGGCCCTGCTTGTCGACTTCCAGCACCTTGACCTTGACCACGTCGCCTTCCTTCAGCTTGTCGCCGACCTTTTCCACGCGCTCGCTGGAGATCTGCGAGACGTGCACCAAGCCATCCTTGCCCGGCAGGATGGTGACGAACGCGCCGAAATCCATGATCTTGGCGACCTTGCCTTCGTAGATCCGGCCCGGCTCCACGTCCGAGGTGATCTGCTCGATGCGTGCCTTGGCGGCCTGCGCGGCGATGGCGTTGACCGAGGCGATGACGATGGTGCCGTCGTCCTGGATGTCGATCTGGGTGCCGGTTTCCTTGGTGATCGCCTGAATGGTCGAACCACCCTTGCCGATCACTTCGCGGATCTTGTCCGGATGGATCTTGATCGTCAGCAGGCGCGGCGCGTAGTCGCTCAGTTCCGCACGCGGGCTGGTCAGCGCACTGGCCATTTCGCCGAGAATATGCAGACGGCCCGCCTTGGCCTGCGCCAGAGCCTGCTTCATGATCTCCTCGGTGATGCCTTCGATCTTGATGTCCATCTGCAATGCGGACACGCCTTCGGCGGTACCAGCGACCTTGAAGTCCATGTCGCCCAGGTGATCTTCATCGCCCAGGATGTCCGACAGCACCACGAAGTCGTTGCCTTCCTTGACCAAACCCATGGCGATACCGGCCACTGGCGCCTTCACCGGCACACCGGCGTCCATCAGTGCCAGCGAGCTGCCGCACACCGAGGCCATCGACGAGGAACCGTTGGATTCGGTGATTTCCGAGACCACGCGAATGGTGTACGGAAACTCCTCCATGGTCGGCATCACCGCCAGCACGCCGCGCTTGGCGAGGCGGCCGTGGCCGATTTCGCGACGCTTGGGCGCACCGAAGCGACCACACTCGCCCACCGAGTACGGAGGGAAGTTGTAATGGAACAGGAAGTTTTCTTTGTATTCGCCGGAGACCGCGTCGATCACCTGACCGTCGCGAGCGGTACCCAGCGTGGTCACCACGATCGCCTGCGTCTCGCCGCGGGTGAACAGCGCCGATCCATGGGTGCGCGGCAGCACGCCGGCTTTCACGCTGATCGGACGCACAGTGTCCAGCGCGCGGCCATCGATACGCACCTTGGTGCTCAGCACCGAACCGCGCATGGTCTGGTATTCCAGTTCGCCGAATTCCTTGGCCAGGTCGGCCGCGACCCAGTTCTCGTCGGTGGCGCGCGGCGCCAACTGCGCCAGCACGTCCTTCTTGATCGCAGCAATGGCATCGCGACGCTGCAGCTTGTCGCGCACCTGGAACGCCGCAGCCAGTTGGCCGCCGACGGCTTCCTTCAACGCGGCGATCATGGCCGCGTTCTTGGCCGGAGCAACCCAATCGGAGGGCTTGGTGCCGGCTTCGACAGTCAGTTCGTTGATCGCGTTGATGACCTTCTGCATTTCGCGATGGCCGAAGGTGACCGCACCCAGCATGACCTCTTCCGACAACAGCGCGGCTTCGGATTCGACCATCAACACCGCGTTCGCGGTACCGGCCACGACCAGTTCGAGCTGCGAGTCCTTCAGGTCCGTCACGGTGGGATTGAGAATGTATTCGCCATTCTTGTAGCCGACCTTGGCGGCGCCGATCGGTCCATTAAACGGAGTACCCGCGAGCGACAGCGCCGCCGACGCGCCGATCAACGCGGCGATATCGCCGTCGATATCGGGGTTCATCGACATCACCGTGGCGATGATCTGCACTTCGTTCTTGTAGTCTTCCGGGAACAACGGCCGGATCGGACGGTCGATCAGACGCGAAATCAGCGTCTCCTTCTCGGTCGCACGGCCTTCGCGCTTGAAGAAGCCGCCGGGAATGCGACCGCCTGCGTAGAACTTCTCCTGATAATCGACGGTCAGCGGGAAGAAGTCCTGCCCTTCGCGCGCACTCTTGGCGGCGACGGCGGTGACCAGCAGTACGGTGTCGTCCATCTTGACGATGACGGCGCCGCCGGCCTGGCGGGCGATCTCGCCGGTTTCGAGGGTGACGGTGTGCTTGCCGTACTGGAAGGTTTTGGTGATTTTTGCCACGGGGTTTCCTTGGAAGATACTTTCTGCAAATGGACCGCGAACGGCCCATGCCGCTGGCGGGTGGTGGCCTGGGGGATCCGGCCGGTGGCGCGGAGCATTTCCCCGGACCACAGTGCTACTTAAAACAAAACTAGTGTTACCTAAAACAAAACCGCGGCGCATCGCTGCGCCGCGGTGGGTTGGGTTGACTCAGCGGCGCAGGCCGAGCTTCTCGATCAGTGCCTTGTAACGCTCGCCGTCCTTCTTCTTGAGATAGTCGAGCAGGCTGCGGCGGCGGTTGACCATCTGCAGTAGGCCACGACGGCTGTGGTGGTCTTTCTTGTGGGTCTTGAAGTGGCCGGTGAGCAGCTCGATGCGCGCGGTCAACAACGCGACCTGGACTTCAGGCGAACCGGTGTCGGCGGCGCCGCGCTTGTTTTCTTCGATGACTTTCTGGGTGTCGATGGACATGATGTGTTTTCTCTTGAGATGCGGGGCCGGCAGGAACGTGCGGAGGACGCACCACCTGGCTCGCCGATTGCGAAGGATTGCGCCGAAGCGCGTAGTGCCTGAAAGGCTGCGGAATTGTACCGGCACCGGCCTTGCCGAACAAGACGTTAAGACAGCGTCATGACGACCCACCCAGTGACGTATCGGATTGAATCACAGATTGAACATTCGCTGCGGTGCCAACAGCCCACCGGCATCGACCTGGCCCAATCCCAGCGGCTCGCCCTCGGCATCGAACACCGCCGCCAGGCCGGGCGTCCACGACGCATCACGCAGGCGTTGCCCCATCCGGAAGCGCTGCGCCGCAGCACCCTCCAGCCGTAACGGCGGAAAATCCACCAGACCAGCCGCCAACGGCAACAGCAACGCGTCCAAACCGGCAGGATCGTGCGCGGCAAGCTGCTGCAACTGCTCCAGAGTGACCATCTGCGGCGTGCGGAACGGCTCCACCCATAACCGTCGCAGCGCAGCGATGTGCGCACCGCAGCCTAACGTCTCGCCCAGATCGCGGGCCAGACTACGGATGTAGGTACCGGAGCCGCAGACCACGTGCAGACGCAGGCGCTCACCGACATGCGCGAGTACCTCAATCGCCTGCACGTCGACCTCACGCTCAGGCGCCTCGATGGTTTCGCCGCGACGCGCCTTCATGTACAGCGGCTCGCCGCCCTGCTTGAGCGCCGAATAGATCGGTGCCCGCTGCCGAATACGTCCGCGCAGCGGTGCCAGCGCTGCCCGCAGTGTGGCCGCGTCGAGCGGCGGCAGCGGACGGGTGCGCAACACCGCGCCATCGGCATCGTCGCTATCGGTTGTCACCCCGAGCACGATCTCGGCCTCGTACGCCTTGGCCGAGCCGAGCAACAACCCGGCCAGCTTGGTCGCCTCGCCGAAGCACAGTGGCAGCAGGCCGGTGGCGAGCGGATCCAGGCTGCCGGTGTGGCCACCTTTCTCCGCGCGCAACAGGCGTCGCGCCGCCTGCAGCGCGGCGTTGGAACTCATGCCGGCAGGCTTATCCAGCAGCACGATGCCATCGAGACGGCGGAAAGCAATGCGCGGCAAGCGGGGACCGATGAGAGGCATGATGACGGAACTCGGGACTCGGGGCCGGGGACCCGGGAAAGCGGAAACTACAGCAGCCGATGGGCGCGGCTGGCCACGATGCGGCAGGTGCGTCCATCAGCACAACAGGACAATCTGCTGAACTGCGCCGCATGCTGCATTCGCGGCGACGCCTCAGCGCTTGGGAGAATCCGACGTGTCGGTGGCGTCACTATCGTCGGCGTCGACGCCGGACTGCAGCTCGGGCATATCGCGCAGCAAGGTGTCGATACGCTCGCCGCGATCGACCGAATCGTCGTAATGAAAATGCAGTTCGGGGACGTGACGCAATTTCATCGCCCGCGCCAACTCGGTACGCAGTTGCGGGGCGAGTTCTTTCAGCCCCTTGACCGCCTCGCCCGAGCGCTCGGGCATCAGCGCGGTGACGAATACCTTGGCATGGGCCATATCACGGGTGACTTCGACGTCGGAGACACTGACCGACGGCAGGCCATGATCGCGCACGGCGGCATGCACGATCGTGCCGAGATCGCGGCGGATCTGCGCGGCAACGCGATCGGTGCGGCGGAAGGATTTGGTGGGCATGGATCCGGAATCTCGTTATTCGGGACCCGTGACCCGGAATCGGGAACCCGGAAAAGCAAAAGCCGTTGCGCCTGGCTCTCGCTTTTCCCGGGCGCCGGGTCCCAGGCCCCGGGCCCCGGCTTTCAAAGCGTGCGCTGCACTTCGATGCGCTCGAAGCACTCGATCTGGTCGCCGGCCTTGACGTCGTTGTAAGCCTTCACGCCGATACCGCACTCGGTGCCGTTGCGAACTTCCTCGACGTTCTCCTTGAAGCGTCGCAACGATTCCAGTTCGCCCTCGAACACCACGGTGTTGTCGCGCAGCACGCGGATCGGCTTGTTGCGCTTGACCACACCCTCCACCACCATGCAGCCGGCGACCGCGCCGAACTTGGAACTGCGGAACACATCGCGCACCTGCGCGGTACCGATGATTTCTTCGCGAATCTCCACGCCCAGCAGACCCGATGCCACCTGCTTCACCTGGTCGATCACGTCGTAGATGATCGAGAAGTAGCGCAGGTCGATGCCGTTGGTCTCGATGATGCGCCGCGCCGACGCATCGGCGCGCACGTTGAAACCGATCACCGTGGCTTTGGAAGCCAGCGCCGAATTCGCATCGGACTCGGTGATGCCGCCCACACCGGAGTGGATCACGTTGATGCGGATCCGCTCGTTGGACAGTGCGGTCAGCGACTGTTTCAGCGCTTCCACCGATCCCTGCACGTCGGCCTTGATCACCAGATTCAACGACAACTGGCCCTCGCCCTTGCCGAGCTGGGACATGATGTCTTCCATGCGGCTGCCCGCCGAGGACACCAGACGCGATTCGCGGCGCTTGGTCTCGCGCTGCTGCGCCACATCCTTGGCCAGACGCTCATCGTCGACGACCACGAAATCGTCGCCCGCATCCGGCACGCCGGACAGACCAAGGACCTGCACCGGAATCGACGGACCCGCTTCAGCCGGCTGCCGACCGGTTTCGTCGAACAACGCGCGCACGCGACCGTATTGCACGCCGCACACCAGGTAATCGCCCTTCTTCAGCGCGCCCTGCTGCACCAGCACCGTCGCCACCGGACCACGCCCCTTGTCCAGCGAGGACTCGATCACCACACCGCTGGCGCGGCCTTCGGCCACCGCGCGCAATTCCAGCACTTCGGCCTGCAACGAAATCGCATCCAGCAGCGTGTCGATGCCTTGACCGGTCTTCGCCGAGAGTTCGACGAACTGGGTATCGCCACCGAATTCCTCGGCCACCACGTTCTGTGCCAACAGTTCGTTCTTGACCCGCAACGGATCGGCTGCGGATTTATCGATCTTGTTGACCGCCACGATCAGCGGCACGCGCGCCGCTTTGGCGTGCTTGACCGCTTCGATCGTCTGCGGCATCACGCCGTCGTCGGCCGCGACCACCAGCACCACGATGTCGGTGAGCTTGGCACCGCGCGCGCGCATCGAGGTGAACGCGGCGTGGCCCGGGGTATCCAGAAAGCTGATGACGCCACGGCCGGTTTCGACATGATACGCACCGATGTGCTGCGTAATACCGCCCGCTTCGCCGGTCGCGACCTTGGTGCGGCGGATGTAGTCCAGCAACGAGGTCTTGCCGTGGTCGACGTGGCCCATGATGGTGACCACCGGCGGCCGCGGCCGCTTTTCGCCCTGATCATCCTCGGTGTGCGCCAACAGCGCGTCCTCGGCATCGGCACTACCGGCACGCAGCGGCTTGTGGCCGAGTTCTTCGGTGACCAGCGCCGCCGTGTCGTGATCGATGCTCTGGGTGATGGTGGCCATCACGCCCATCTTGAACAGCGCCTTGACCACATCGCCGCCCTTCAGCGCCAGCTTCTGCGCCAGATCGGCCACGGTGATGGTGTCGCCGATCGCCACTTCGCGAACGACCGGTGCGGTCGGACGCTCGAAGCCGTGCGAGCCGCCGCCGCTACGCGACGGTTCGGTCTGACGGCGTCCACCGGCATTGCCACCGCGCGGCTTGCTGCGGACGTTGGAGCGGCGCGCACGATCGGCCGCAGACAAATGCAACTGACCAGCGAAACGGCTGGTGCTGTCGTCGTCCTCGACCCCTGCGACCATCACATGCGAACCGCGGGTCTTATGCTTGTGCCCGGTCGTACGGTCATCGCCGCGCGGGGCAGCCGGCTTCGGCGGATGATGCGGCGCAGACGCCGGACGCGGCGGCGCGGCCGGACGCGGCGCGCGCGGCGCGGCAACCGTGCTCGGCGCGGCAGGCGTGGACGCTGCCACTTCCTGGATGTCGGGCTCCTGCTCGGCTTGAGCGGCCTTGCGCTCGGCTTCGGCACGATCCAGCACGTCCTGCTCGGCCTTGCGCTTGCGCTCCAGTTCGTCGGCACGCGCACGGTCCTGTTCGGCCAGACGCTGCTGCTCGGCCAGGTTGCGCTGTTTGGACTCCTCCAGCTTGCGCAGGATCTCGGCACGCTCGTCGTCCACCCGTCCACCCGACGTGGCAGCACCCGCACGATCAGCCGCCAGATCCTCGGCCGACTTCACGTAGGTGCGCTTCTGCCTGACCTCGACGTTGACCGTGGTCTTGCTGCGCCCGGCGCTGACCGTCACTTCCTGCAGCTTGCGCCTGTTCAGGGTGATCTTCTTCGGCGCCGCCTGGGCCTCTTCCTCGACCGGCTTGTCGGTCTTGCCGTGGGTACGGCGCAGGAAGCCCAGCAGTTTCATCTTTTCGGTACTGGTAACGACTTGGTCGGGCCCGCTGAACTTCATCCCGGCCTCGGCCAGTTGAACCAGCAGTTTTTCGACCGGCGTATTCACCAGTTCGGCCAACTTGCGGATGGTGGTTTGCTGCGACATTCGGATCCTATGATCTGGTTGGCGCCCCCTCGACGCGTGCGAAGGTAGCGCGGATTCTAAGCCCTGATCGGGTCAGGGCGGTGGTCATCGCGGACTCATTCGCCGCGCTCCAAACGGGCGATCTCCTCGGCACGGGCGGCCAGGATCAGCGCAGCGGCGCGCTCGTGATCCATGTCCTCGATGCCGAACTCGAGGATATCGTCGGCCGCCAAATCCGACAGGTCCTCGCTGGTGCACACACCATGGCCAGCCAGCGCATACGCGGTGGCTTCGTCCATACCCGCAAGCGACAGCAGATCCGCCGCCGGCACGCCGCTGTCGTCGCTTTCTTCGGCGGCCAGCGCCTCGTTGAGCAACGCATCGCGTGCACGGGCACGCAGTTCCTCGACGATGTCCTCGTCGAAGCCTTCCACCGCCAACAGCTCGCCAACCGGGACGTAGGCGATTTCCTCGACCGAGTTGAAGCCTTCGGCGACCAGGATCGCGGCGATTTCCTCGTCCACTTCCAGTTTTTCCATGAACAACTGGCGGGCGACGGTCTGCTCGGCCTCGGACTTGGCCGCGACTTGCTCGGCAGTCATCACATTGAGCTGCCAGCCGGTCAGACGGCTGGCAAGACGCACATTCTGGCCGCCCTTGCCGATCGCCTGGGCCAGGCGATCTTCCGCCACCGCCAGGTCCATCGAGTGTTTTTCCTCATCGACGATGATCGACTGCACCTCGGCCGGCGCCATCGCATTGATGACGAAGTTGGCCGGGTTGTCGTTCCACAGCACGATGTCCACGCGCTCGCCGTTAAGCTCGTTGGAGACCGCCTGCACGCGCGAACCGCGCATGCCGATGCAGGCGCCGATCGGATCGGTGCGGGTGTCGTGCGCGAGCACCGCGATCTTGGCACGGTCGCCCGGATCGCGTGCGCACGCCTTGATCTCGACCAGACCCTGGCCCACTTCCGGCACTTCCAGCTTGAACAGCTCGATCATGAATTCCGGTGCAGCGCGACTGATGAACAACTGCGGGCCACGCGGCTCCGAGCGCACTTCGGCCAAGTAGCCGCGCACGCGGTCGCCAGCGCGCAATACGTCGCGCGGAATGCCCTTGTCCTTGGGGATGAACGCCTCGGCATTGCCGCCCAGGTCCACGTAGATGTTGCCGCGCTCGGCGCGCTTGACCACACCGGTGACCAGTTCGCCGACGCGATCTTTCCAGGCATCCACCACCTGTTGGCGTTCGGCCTCGCGCACACGCTGCACGATCACCTGCTTGGCGGCCTGTGCGGCGATACGACCGAAATCGGGATTCTCGATCTGCTCTTCGATGTAGTCACCGACGTCCACGCCTTCGGCTTCGTCGACCGCATCCATCAGACGGATCTGCCGGTCCGGCGATTCCATCACCACATCGTCGGCCACCACTTCCCAGCGGCGGAAGGTCTCGTAACTGCCTTCCTTGTGATCGATGGTGACGCGCGTCAGCACGTCCTGATCGGGGTAGCGTTTTTTCGCCGCAGAGGCCAGCGCGGCCTCGATCGCATCGAAGATCACTTCGCGCGGCACGCCCTTCTCGTTGGCGACCGCATCGACTACCAGCAACAGTTCCTTACTCATTCTTTCGCTCCGCGCGCAGCCGTGTCGGCCGCCGGTTCGTTGGATGGTTTCTTATTGGATTTTGGGTTCTTGCCGGCAGGCTTTGGCCCCTTGCCCGGCTTGGTGGGTGCCAGGCCCAGCGCCGCCCAATCGGGCAGAATCCGCGCTTTGTCGATATTGTCGAAGTCCACCCCCAGCTCGGCGCCATCAACCTCGAACACGATCCGACCGGCGTCCACCTCGACCTGCAGGATGCGACCCTGCAGACGCCTGCGACCCTGCTGCGGCAGTTTCAGCACCACTTTCGCCGACTCGTCCCGATGCCGCGCGAACTGCTCGGCCGTGAACAATGGACGATCCACACCCGGCGAGGACACCTCCAGCGTGTAATGACCGCTGATGGGATCCTCCACGTCCAGTTGCGCCGACACTTCACGACTGACCCGTTCGCAGTCGTCGATGTTGACCATGCGCTCGGGCTGTTCGCCCAGCGGCACGTCGATATACAGGCGCAACGTAGCGCCACCGGACGCTGGCAGATACTCAGCGCCCAGCAGCTCCAGACCCAATGCATCCACGGTCGGACCCAGCAGATTCGCGATTTCGTTCGCCTTGTCGCTCACAGCCTGCCTTGCATCAGAATGGAAAAGAATCGGTTTAACGCAGTTCCGGTTCCCCGGAAACGACAAAGGGCCCGCTGGGCCCCTTATCCGGTACGACTCCGGTCACGCTGGATTCCGGTTACGACGACGGGAACATGCGTCATCGCGAAGCCCAAACTTCTCTCCTGCACACAACCGATGTCATGATTGTTGCAGCAAACAAATATGGTAGCGGGGGCAGGATTTGAACCTGCGACCTTCGGGTTATGAGCCCGACGAGCTGCCAGACTGCTCCACCCCGCAGCAGAAGCGGAATTATGAAGACTTAGCGACGTACTTGCAAGCCCTGATCGCATTTTGATGTGACCAAGATTCCATCTGATCGAAAGGCGCATACCGAAGGCCTACGATCACAAGCGCAATAGCGTCACATCGCCATCTGGGTAAAACGACGGCGCCGCCTTTCGGCGGCGACGTCGCAAACAATTTCGAAAACAGGCGCGGCTGCCGGCTCAAGCCAGATGCGTGAAAGCGCGCTGGCACCACGCCATCAACGGACTCCACGCGAGTCCGAACGCCAACAGGCCCAGTGCATTGACGCACAGCGTCACTCCCAGCACACGATCCTCGTTGGCCGGCAAGGGTGCGCCGACTGGCTCGTCGAAATACATCACCTTGATGACGCGCAGGTAGTAAAACGCGCCGATCACCGCGCACAGCACCGACAGCACGGCCAGGCCGGTCCACCACAGCGTTTGATCGGGTACCGCGACTACCGCACCCAGCACGGCCATCTTGGCCCAGAAACCCAGGAATGGCGGCACGCCTGCCAGCGAGGCCATGATGCACAACACTAGCAGCGCCATCCACGGGTTACGCGCATTCAAACCCTTGAAATCGTCGATCTGCTCGGCCTCGAAGCCCTTGCGCGACATCGCGATGATCGCGCCGAACGCGGCGGTGGACATCACCGCATAACAGATCGCGTAGAACAACGCCGCCGCATAACCACGCTCGCCACCGCCGGCCACACCGAGCAGCAAGAAACCGATATGCGACACCGTGGAGTAGGCCAGCATGCGCTTGAGGTTGCTCTGCGCCACCGCCATCAAATTGCCGATCACCAGCGACAGCGCCGCCAAGCCACCGATGACCCAGTGCCATTGCGAGGCCAGCGGACCCACGCCCACTTCCAGCAAACGGTACGCCATGCCGAATGCGGCGACCTTCGACGCGGAACTGATGAACAACGCGACCGGCGCGGGCGCACCTTGGTACACATCGGGCAGCCACATGTGGAACGGCGCAGCGCCCAACTTGAAGGCGATGCCGGCAATCAGGAACACCGTACCGGTGAGCAGCAGAGTGCGCTCGTGACCACTGCCAATCGCATCATGGATGGCGCTCAGACTCAGCGTACCGGTTGCGCCGTAGATCAGCGACATGCCGTAGAGCAGCAGGCCGGAAGCCAGCGAACCGAGCACGATGTACTTCATCGCCGCTTCGGCCGCCATGCCATTGTCACGACTGGAGGCGACCAACGCATAGGAGCACAGCGCCAGCAACTCCAGCCCCAGGTAGACCATCAGCAGGCTACCGGCCGAGACCAGGATCATCATGCCGACCGTGGCGAACAGCACCAGCACCGGGATCTCGCCCTGGTACAACTTGCGCTCGCGCAGGTAGCTCCAACCGTAGATCAAGGTCAACGCGCTGAGGCCGACGATCACTGTCTTCATCACCTCGGCAGCGGCATCGCGCACGAACATGCCGTTGAACACCGTGCCCTGCCCGCCAACGCCGGCCAGCAGCATGGCGAACACCGCGAACAGAATCGCCACCGAGACGATATGGGTCCAGGCCTTGTTGCGCTCGCTGATGAACAAATCGAGCATCAGCAGGGCGAAGGCACCAGCAGTCAGCGCCAACTCGGGGAGCAGGGGCGGCAGGTCGATGGTGGTCAGGGGCAGCAGCGCAGGGGTGGTCATCATCAAGTCTCTGGAATCAATACGCTCGACAGCCGCTTACAGCTTGCTGGTGGCAATCTGCGCCGCCAGCTTTGCGATCGAGGGCTCCATCAGGTCGGTCAACGGCTTCGGATACAGGCCAAGAGCGAGCACGCCGAGCGCGAACACGCCCAGCACCAACGCCTCACGGCCATTGATGTCCTTCAACTCGGCCACGTGTGCGTTGGCCACTTCGCCAAAGAACACGCGGCGATACAGCCACAGAGTGTAAGCAGCGGTGATCACCAGGGTGGTCGCCGCGCCGAAGGCGAGCAGCGGATGCGTCTGGAAGCTGGCCATGATCACCATGAACTCGCCGACAAAACCGCTGGTGCCCGGCAGGCCCGCGTTGGCCATGAAGAACAGCATGGCGAAAGTCGCGAACCATGGCATGACGTTGACCACGCCGCCGTAGTCGGCGATGCGACGACTGTGCATGCGGTCGTACAGCACACCGACGCAGGAGAACATCGCGCCGGACACGAACCCGTGCGAGATCATCTGCACCATCGCGCCCTGCAGGCCCAGCCGCGCGGCATCCACGCTCCCGAACCCGACCAGGGCGAAAGCGACGAACGCGCCGAGGGTGACGAAGCCCATGTGCGCGATCGACGAATACGCGATCAGCTTCTTCATGTCGTCCTGGACCAGAGCAACCAGGCCGACATAGACCACCGCGATCAACGACAGCGCGATCACCAGCCACGACCACTCGTTGCTGGCGTCGGGCAGGATCGGCAGGTTGAAGCGCAGGAACCCGTAGCCACCGATCTTCAGCGCGATCGCCGCCAGGATCACCGAACCGGCGGTCGGTGCCTCGACGTGCGCATCCGGCAACCAGGTGTGCACCGGGAACATCGGCACCTTCACCGCGAACGCGATGAGGAAGGCGAAGAACAGCCAGGTCTGCTCCTTGGCCGTCAGCGACAGGTGATACAGGTCGGCGAGCTGGAAGCTGCCGCCTTTCAGGTACAGGTAGATCAACCCGACCAGCATCAGCACCGAGCCGAGGAAGGTGTAGAGGAAGAACTTGACCGCCGCATAGATGCGACGCGGACCACCCCAGATGCCGATGATCAGGAACATCGGAATCAGCATCGCCTCGAAGAACACGTAGAACAGCATCGCGTCGGTGGCGGAGAAGATGCCGACGGTGACGCCTTCCAAGATCAAGAACGCGGCCACGTACTGGTTGACCCGCTTGTCGATCGAGGTCCAGGCACCGATCAGCGCCAGCACCGTGACCAGCGTGGTCAGCACGATCAACGCCACCGCGATGCCGTCGGCACCGAGGTTGTAGCCGATGTTGTAGGCCGGGATCCAAGCGTGGGTCTCGACGAACTGCAACGCATCGCTGGCGTAATCGAAGCCAGTGAGCAACGGAACGCTGAGCGCGAAGGTCAACAGCGCCACCAGCAGCGACGCCCAGCGTGCCGCACGCGCATCACGCAAGGCGAGGACCATCGCGCCACCGACGATCGGCAGCCAGATCAAGAGAGAGAGTAGAGGCCAGTTCGACACGTGATCTTATTCCGTACAGGTCAACGCCAGAAATGCATCAGCACGCCCAACAGGGCAATGAGACCGATGATCATCGCGAAGGCATAGTGATAGAGGAAACCGGACTGCGTGCGACGCAGCAGATTGGCCGCCAGGTCGACCACGCGGGCCGAACCGTTGACCATGACGCCGTCCACGACATGGGTATCGACCGCGCGCGACAGCTTGCCCAGGCGCAGACCACCACCGGCGAAACCGCCGATCCAGAGCTTGTCGAAACCGTATTTGTTCTCGAGGATCCGCACCGGCAGCGCGAAGATCTTGCGCGCCTTTGCCGCCAAGTCGGGCTTCCACAGGTACAGGAACCAGGCCAGGGCGAAGCCAGCCAAGGTCAGCCAGAACGGGGGCTGGAACAGTCCGTGCAACGCGGAAGCGACCGGCCCATGAAATTCCTCGGCCAATGCGCCGATGGTGTCGCGCGCCGGATCATAGAAATCGACAATGCCGGTGAAGAAGCTGACCGCCTGGCCCTTGATCGCCTCCGCAGCAGGATGCCCCGCCCAGTCGGTGCCGTACAGCATGGGGCCGATGGTGAGGAAGCCAATCGCGATCGACGGGATCGCCAGCAACACCAACGGCAAGGTCACCACCCACGGCGACTCGTGCGGCTCATGCGCGCCGTGATGACCATGCCCATGATCGTCGTGCGCATCGTGGGCATGCGCGTCATGGGCGCTGCCGTGATGCGCGTGATCGTCGTGTGCCGCATGCGCGTGGCGGAAGCGCTCCTGGCCGTGGAAGGTCAGGAACAGCAGGCGGAAGCTATAGAAGCTGGTGATCAACACGCCACCGAGCACGGCCCAATAACCATAGCTGGCGATGCTCCAGAACGGGGCACCCTCGGCATGATGCTTGGCCGCTTCGATAATCGTGTCCTTGGAGTAGAAGCCGGCGAAGAACGGCGTACCGACCAGGGCCAGGGTGCCGATCACGCTGGTCCAGTAGGTAATCGGCATGTACTTGCGCAGGCCGCCCATCTTGCGCATGTCCTGCTCGTGGTGCATGCCGATGATCACCGAGCCGGCGGCCAGGAACAGCAGCGCCTTGAAGAAAGCATGGGTCATCAGGTGGAATACCGCCGCCGAATACGCCGATACCCCGAGCGCCACGGTCATGTAACCCAATTGCGACAGCGTCGAATAGGCGACCACGCGCTTGATGTCGTTCTGCACGATACCGATCAGGCCGGTGAAGAACGCCGTGGTGGCACCGACGAACAGTACGAAATTCAACGCGGTCTGCGACAGTTCGAACAACGGCGACATCCGCGCCACCATGAAGATGCCAGCGGTCACCATGGTCGCGGCGTGGATCAACGCCGAGATCGGTGTCGGACCTTCCATCGAGTCGGGCAGCCACACGTGCAACGGCACCTGTGCCGACTTGCCCATCGCACCGATAAACAGGCAGGTGCAAATGATGGTGGCCACGTTCCAGGGATGGCCCGGCAACAGTTGCACATTGGCCATGCCACCCGCGGCATCGCTGCCAAGGACGGCGGTGGCATTGGCGAACACCGTGGCGTAGTCGAGATTACCGAACCACAACAGCACACCTGCGATGCCGAGGATGAAGCCGAAGTCGCCAACGCGATTGACCAGGAACGCCTTCATGTTGGCGAATACCGCAGTCGGGCGCTTGAACCAGAAGCCGATCAACAGATACGAAACCAGACCCACCGCTTCCCAGCCGAAGAACAACTGTAGGAAGTTGTTGCTCATCACCAGGCTCAGCATCGAGAAGGTGAACAACGAGATGTAGCTGAAGAAGCGCTGGTAGCCCGGATCGTCGGCCATGTAGCCGATGGTGTAGACGTGCACCAGCAGCGAGACGAAGGTCACCACCACCATCATCATCGCAGTCAGGCGGTCGACCATGAAGCCAACATGCGCCGAATACTGGCCGACCTCGAAGAAGGTGTAGAGGTTCTGATTGAACGGCGCGGCGCCCTGCCCGACCAACTGATACAGCGTCCAGCACGACAGCGCACAACTGACCGCCACGCCGAGGATGGTCGCGACCTGAGCGCCCTTGCGCCCGACCTGACGGCCAAACAGACCGGCAACGATGCTGCCGACCAGCGGCGCGAGCACCACGGCGATCAACAGACTCTTGGAGAGAGTGATATCCATCTGCGGGTCAGCCCTTGAGCGAATCGACTTCGGCCACGTTGATCGTGTGGCGGGTACGGAACAACGTCACCAGGATCGCGAGGCCGATGGCGGCTTCGGCCGCGGCCACGGTCAGGATGAAGAACACGAACAACTGGCCGGCAGCGTCGCCGAGTTCGCGAGAGAACGCGACGAAGTTGATGTTGACCGACAACAGCATCAATTCGATCGACATCAGCAGCACGATGACGTTCTTGCGATTGAGGAAGATGCCAGCCAGGCTGATGCAGAACAGCACCGCGCCAAGCGCCAGCAGATGGCCTAGGGAGATCATGGCTGGCCCTCCTGCGATGCCGCCGCCGGGGTGTGGAGCGTGGGCTTCTCCGCGTCCATCTTGACCATGCGCAGACGATCGCCGGCCTTGACGCGGGATTGTTCGCCCGGGTTCTGGGTCTTGATGCCGGTGCGCTTGCGCAGGGTCAGCATCACCGCCGCGACCACCGCCACGGTCAGGATGATGGCCGCGAACTCGAACGGCAGCAGGAACTGGGTGAACAAGGTCTTGGCCAGCCAGGCGATGTTCGAGGTATCGGCGGCCTGCGCCGCGGCATTACCGGCCGGGAACGGCGCGGCGGTGCGCGCCTTGACCCCGATCAAGGTGACCATCTGCACCAGCATCGCCACCGCGACCACCAAACCGACCGGCAGGTAGCGCACCCAGCCCTCGCGAAGGCGGGCGCTATCGATGTCGAGCATCATCACCACGAACAGGAACAGCACCATCACCGCGCCGACATAGACCAGCACCAGAGTCACGCCGAGGAACTCGGCACCCACCAGCAGCCACACGCAGGCGATGGAGAAGAACGTCAGGATCAGGCACAGCACCGCGTACACGGGGTTGCGCACGCTGATTACCGCGCCGGCGGCGACCGCGGCGATGGTGGCGAAGATCCAGAAAGCGATATTGACCCAATCCATGTCGGAACCTCAGCGGAAAGGAGCGTCGGCGGCGCGGCGCTCGGCGATCTCGGCCTCGAGCCGGTCTCCGATGGCCAGCAACTGCGGCTTGGTGACGATGTTCTCGCCGCGCTTTTCGAAGTGGTATTCCAGCACCTGGGTCTCCACGATCGAATCCACCGGGCAGCTTTCCTCGCAGAAGCCGCAGTAGATGCACTTGAACAGGTCGATATCGTAGCGGGTGGTGCGGCGGGTGCCGTCCTCGCGCTTGGTCGAGTCGATGGTGATCGCCAGCGCCGGGCACACCGCTTCGCACAGTTTGCAGGCGATGCAGCGCTCCTCGCCGTTGGGATAACGGCGCAGCGCATGCAGGCCACGGAAGCGCGGCGACTGCGGGAATTTTTCCATCGGGTACAGCACGGTGTACTTGGGACGGAACGTGTACTTCAAGGTCAGCCACAGGCCGCCGAGTAATTCCAGCAGGAGCAGGCTCTTGAAGTAATGGGTGATTTTATTCATCGCTTACACGCCCTTGTGGATCACGCCGTAGAACACCATCAATGCCGTCACCGCGATCCACACGATCGTCAACGGGATGAACACCTTCCAACCCAGGCGCATGATCTGATCGTAGCGATAACGCGGGAAGCTGGCGCGGAACCAGATGTACGCGCTGGCGAAGAACAGCACCTTGCCCAACAGCCAGGGCCAGCCGCCCTTCCAGATCCAGTCGATCCACGGCGAGATATCGGCCTGCACCCAACCCTGGATCGGGCTCAGCCAGCCGCCCAGGAAGAAGATCGAGACCAGGAAGCTGACCAGGATCATGTTGGCGTATTCGGCCAGGAAGAACAGCGCGAACGCACCGCCGGAGTATTCGACCATGTGGCCGGCGACGATTTCCGACTCGCCTTCGACCACGTCGAACGGCGCGCGGTTGGTTTCGGCCACGCCGGACACCCAGTACACGATGAATAACGGGAACAGCGGGATCAGGAACCAGTCGAAGAAGCCGGAATTGCCGACCTGCGCCTGCACGATCGTGCTGAGATTCAAGCTGCCGGCGGCGATCATCACGCCGACCAGGGCGAAACCCATCGCGATCTCGTAGCTGACCACCTGCGCCGCCGAGCGCATCGCACCGAGGAACGCGTACTTGGAGTTGGAAGCCCAGCCGGCCAGGATGATGCCGTACACGCCCAGCGAGGTCATCGCCAACAGATACAACAAGCCGGCATTGGCGTTGGACAACACCAGCTTGGCGTCGAACGGCACCACCGCCCAGGCCGCGAATGCCGGCGCCAGGGTAATCAGCGGCGCGATCACGAACATCGCCTTGTGCGAACTGCTGGGCTGGATGATTTCCTTGAACAGCAGTTTGAACACGTCGGCAAAGGCCTGGAAGATGCCCATGCCCACGTACATCGGCCCGTGGCGCACGTGCATCCAGCCGATCAGCTTGCGCTCCCAGACCACATAGAACGCCACCGCCGTAATCACCGGCACGGCGATCAGCAGGATTTTCAGCACGATCCACAGCACCACGCCGAGGGCGCCCAGGCCGAGGAACCACTGATGCAGCGGGTCGACCACGTTCAACAGCATCTCGTTCATGCGGCCACCACCGTCACCCGACCGGCACCCAGCGGCGCGGTCGCGCCGTGGCCCGTTTCGATCCAGGCCGCGCCCGGCGCGACCCGCTGATCCGTTTCCAGCGGCAAGGTGGCGCTACCCGCCGCAGTGCCGACCTTGACCATCTGCCCCGCGTGCAAACCCAGCCGCGTCGCGTCCTGCGGATGCAGGGTCACGCTGGGCGCGCGATTGAGCGGATGCTGCTGCAATGCCGGCGCACGACGCACCACCGCATCGGTGCGATAGATCGCCGGGCTCGCCGCCAGTTCCAGGCCATCGTCCTGCAGTAACGGTTGCGGCGAGGTCGACGCGGCAACCTCACGCGGCTGCAAGCTATCGCGCAAACCAGCCAGATCGGTGAATGCGAAACCGGGCAGGCCCAACTCGCCACCGAGCGCACGCAGTACACGCCAGCCTTCGCGGGCCTCGCCTGGCAATTTGCCGCCAGCGCGGGTGCGCTGGTCGTCGCCATCGAGGTTGGTCAGCGTTGCTTCGATCTCCGGCAGCGCGCCAATTGGCAGGATCACGTCGGCCACATCGCGGGTGGAGGCACAGGCGAAGTGACTGAAAGCGACCACCTTGGCGCCGGCCAGCGCGCGACGCGACGCCGCCGCGTCGGCGAAGTCCAAGCCTGGCTCCAGGCCATACAGCACATACGCGCTGCGCGGCTGCTCAAGCATCGCCGCGACGTTGCGCGCACGCGGCAGCACACCGTAACGCGCCAGACCGAGCGCATTGGCACCCTGCGGAATACGACACAACGCAGCACCGGTGGCAGCGGCGAAGTCACGCGCAGCGGCACGCAATGCCGCAGCCTGCGGATGGTTCTCGGCCAACGCACCGACGATCAGCACCGCGCGAGCGGCGGCCTGTGTGACCTGACGCAACGCGCCATCGGCCAGCACCTCGGCAAAGCGCGACGGCGCCACGATCTGGCGATCCGTCAGGTCGAAAGTAAACTCGAAGTCGACCGGATTGATCGCATACACCTGGGTGTGGCGCTGCATCTGCGCCTTGCGGATGCGGGCGTGCAGCAGCGGCAGTTCATGGCGCAAATTGCTGCCCAGGATCACCACCACCTCGGCCTGTTCGATCTGCTCCAGCGGCAGGGCGAACGGTTCGGCGAGCGCGGCATCGGAGAAGTCGCGGTTGTACACCCGGTGATCGAGATTGCCGCTGTCCAGGCCATCGGCCAAGCGTGCCAGCAGCGCGCCTTCTTCGTTGGAGGTGGACGGATGCGCCAGCACACCCAGCGCATCGCCACGGTTGGCCTTGAGAATTTCGCCAGCGGCGGCAAGCCCTTCGGCCCACGACACTTCGCGCCACTGCCCATCGACCTTGCGCAACGGCCGCAGTGCGCGGTCCTCGGCGTACAGACCCTGGTGCGAATAGCGGTCGCGGTCGGACAGCCAGCACTCGTTGACCGCCTCGTTATCGCGCGGCACGGTGCGCAGTACTTCGCCGCGACGCACGTGCAGGAACAGATTGGAGCCCATCGCGTCGTGGTAGCCCAGCGACTCGCGCGCGGTGAGTTCCCACGGGCGGGCACGGAACTGGAACACCTTGTTGGTCAGCGCGCCAACCGGGCACACATCGATGACGTTACCGGACAGCTCGGTGGTCAACGGCTTGCCGTCGTAAGTGCCGATCTGTAGGTTCTCGCCGCGGTACATGCCGCCCAGTTCGTAGGTACCGGCGATGTCAGCGGTGAAGCGCACGCAACGGGTGCACTGGATGCAGCGGGTCATCTCGGTGGCGACCAACGGACCGATGTCCTCATCGGCGACCACGCGCTTGCGCTCGTTGAAACGGCTGACCGAACGGCCATAACCCAGCGAGACGTCCTGTAACTCGCACTCCCCGCCCTGATCGCAGATCGGGCAATCCAGCGGGTGGTTGATCAGCAGAAATTCCATGACGCTGCGCTGGTACTTCAGCGCCTTGTCGCTACGGGTCTGCACCTTCATGCCGTCCATCACCGGTGTGGCGCAGGCCGGCGACGGCTTGGGCGACTTCTCCACGTCGACCAGGCACATGCGACAGTTGGCCGCGATCGGCAACTTCTCGTGGTAGCAGAAACGCGGAATCGGGATGCCGGCTTTGTCGGCAGCCTGGATGATCATCGCGCCTTTCGGCACGACCAAGGACTGACCGTCGATCTCGACGGTCACGTGCCCTTCCGGCACCACTGCCGGAGTTGCGCCGGGATTGTTGGGTTGCGCGCTCATGCGGCGGCTGCCTCCACCTTCTTGCCATCGACCATGGAATGACCGTTGACGATGTAGTACTCGAATTCGTCCCAGAACTGGCGCAAGAAACCCTGAATCGGCCAAGCCGCCGCTTCGCCGAAGGCACAGATGGTGTGGCCTTCGATCTGCCCGGCGACGGTACGCAGTTGGTGCAGGTCTTCCATGCTCGCCTTGCCGGCGACGATGCGCTCCAGCACTCGATGCATCCAGCCGGTGCCTTCGCGGCACGGGGTGCACTGCCCGCAGGATTCCTTGTGGAAGAACTGCGAGATACGGCAGGCGAACTTCACGCAGCACACGCTGTCGTCCAGCACCACGATCGCGCCCGAGCCCAGGCCGGTACCCAACGCGCGCAGGGTGTCGTAATCCATCTGCAGGCCCTTGAGTTCCTCGGCCTTGAGCACTGGCATCGACACGCCGCCCGGAATCGCGCCCTTGAGGGTGCGGCCCGGCTTCAGTCCGCCGGCCATCTCCAGCAATTCGTCGAAGGTGGTGCCCAGCGGCACCTCGAAGTTGCCGCCCTTCTGCACACAACCGGAGACCGAGAAGATCTTCGGCCCGCCGTTCTTGGTCTTGCTCAGCCCCAGGAACCATTCCGGACCGTTGCGGATGATCGCCGGCACCGAGGCGTAGGTCTCGGTGTTGTTGATCGTCGAAGGCTTGCCGTACAGACCGAAGTTGGCCGGGAACGGCGGCTTGTAGCGTGGCTGGCCCTTCTTGCCTTCCAGTGATTCCATCAGCGCGGTTTCTTCGCCGCAGATGTATGCACCAGCGCCCAGCGCACCGTAGATATCGATATCCACACCGCTACCGAGGATGTTCTTGCCCAGCCAGCCATTGGCGTAGGCATCAGCCAACGCTTGTTCGAAGTGTTCGAACGGCTCGTGGTGGAACTCACCGCGCAGGTAGTTGTAGCCCACGGTCGAGCCGGTGGCGTAGCAGGCGATCGCCATGCCCTCCACAACCGAATGCGGGTTGTAACGCAGGATGTCGCGATCCTTGCAGGTACCCGGCTCGGACTCGTCCGAATTGCACAGGATGTACTTCTGCGGCGCACCCTTGGGCATGAACGACCATTTCAGCCCAGTCGGAAAGCCGGCACCGCCGCGGCCACGCAGGTTCGACTGCTTGACCATCTCGATCACCTGTTCCGGCGGGATCTTCTCATCGAGGATCTTGCGCAGCGCGGCGTAGCCACCGGTTTTCAGATAGCTCTCGTACGACCACGGGGTGTCGTAGTGCAGCGTGGTGTAGACCACTTGGTGCGGCAGCGGCGCGGGACCGACTGGACCGGTGGGAGCGTGGTGATGTTGTGCCATTGCCGTTACTCCAACCCGTCCAGCAGCGCGTCGACCTTGTCCTTGGTCAGGTGCTCGTGATAGTGGCCGTTGATCACCATCATCGGCGCGCCAGCGCAACCGGCCAGGCATTCTTCCTCGCGCTTGAGGTAAACGCGGCCATCCGCGGTGGACTGACCCAGCTTGCAACCGAGTTTCTTCTCGGCATGGGCGACCAGATCTTCGGCGCCGTTGAGCCAGCAACTGATGTTGGTGCAGAAGGCGACGTTGTGACGGCCAACCTTTTCGGTTTCGAACATCGAGTAGAAGCTGGCGACTTCGTAGGCCCACACCGGTGGCAATTCCAGGTACTTGGCCACACCAACGATTAATTCTTCGGTCAACCAGCCCTGATTCTGCTCCTGCGCCGCATGCAGACCTTGCAGCACAGCCGAGCGCTTGCGCTCCGGCGGGAACTTGCTCAGCCAGTGATCGATGTGTGCGCGCGTCTTCTCGCTCAGCACCACCATCGGATCGACGTCGCGCGCCGTTTCAAAATTGCCTGTCGCTTTCATGCCAAAACCTCCGCGACTCGGAACCCGGGACCCGGGACCCGTGAAAGTCCTCTCCCGCTCACCGCTGCCGCATCAAAATTTCCAGTTCCACCTACCGGTAGGAGCGCCGCAGCGCCGCTCTTCGCCGATCCCAGGCCAAGGGCTACAGGACCCGACCTCATCGGTCCACCTCGCCGAACACCAGGTCGTAGGTGCCGATCATCGCCACCACGTCGGCCAGCATGTGACCACGCACGATCGCGTCCATCGACGACAGATGCACAAAACCCGGTGCGCGCAGATGCACGCGGAACGGCTTGTTGGCGCCGTCGGACATCAGGTAGCAGCCAAACTCGCCCTTTGGCGCTTCAACCGCGCAATAGGTCTCGCCGGCCGGCACGCAGTAGCCTTCGCTGAATAATTTGAAGTGATGGATCAACGCTTCCATGTCGTCCTTCATCTCGGCGCGCTTGGGCGGCGCCACCTTGAAGTTCTCGACCATCACCGGCCCTGGATTGGCCTTCAGCCACTGCACGCACTGCTTGATGATGCGGTTGGACTCACGCATCTCCGCGACGCGCACAAGATAACGGTCGTAGCAATCACCGTTGGTACCGAGCGGAATGTCGAACTGGACGCTGTCGTACTTGGCGTAAGGCTGCTTCTTGCGCAGATCCCAGGCGATACCCGACCCACGCAGCATGACCCCGGTCATGCCCCAGGCATAGGCCTGCTCCGGCGCGACCACGCCGATGCCGACGGTACGCTGCTTCCAGATGCGGTTGTCGGTGAGCAGGGTCTCGTACTCATCGACCCGACCGGGGAAGGTGTTGGTGAAGTCTTCCAGGAAGTCCAACAACGAGCCTTCGCGCGCGGCATTGAGCCGCTTCAGCGCATTGCCCTTGTGCCAGCGCGATTCCTGGTACTTGGGCATGCGGTCCGGCAGATCGCGGTAAACGCCACCGGGACGGTAGTAGGTCGCGTGCATGCGCGCGCCGGATACCGCCTCGTAGGCGTCCATCAGCTCCTCGCGCTCGCGGAACGCGTACAGCATCACCGCCATCGCGCCCAAATCCAGACCGTTGGAACCAACCCACATCAGGTGATTCAAGATGCGGGTGATTTCGTCGAACATGGTGCGGATGTACTGCGCACGCTCCGGCGCTTCGATGCCCATCAGGGTCTCGATCGCGCGCACGTAGGCGTGCTCGTTGCACATCATCGACACGTAGTCGAGGCGGTCCATGTAACCGATCGACTGGTTGAACGGCTTGGACTCGGCCAGCTTTTCGGTGCCACGATGCAGCAGGCCGATGTGCGGATCGGCGCGGACCACGGTCTCCCCGTCCATTTCCAGGATCAGGCGCAGCACACCGTGCGCGGCCGGATGCTGCGGGCCGAAATTCATCGTGTAGTTGCGGATCTCCTGCCTGGCCTCGGCAGGATTACTGGCGAACCCGTCGTGCGCCTGCTGGTACTCGCTCACTTGGCGGACTCCTTCTGTGCTTCGCCCGCCGCCGTCTGGTAGCGCGCATCGTCGCGGATCACCCGCGGCACGCCCACGCGCGGCTCGACAGAGGTCACCGGCTCGTAGATCACCCGCTGCTTCGCTTCGTCGTAGCGCACTTCGACATTGCCGATCAGCGGGAAGTCCTTGCGGAACGGATGACCGACGAAGCCGTAATCGGTGAGGATGCGCCGCAGGTCGGGATGACCGGCGAAGACCACGCCAAACAGGTCGAACGCCTCGCGCTCGAACCAGTTGGCGCCGGGCCAGATGTCGGTGACCGAGGCCACCACCGGCAAATCCTCGTTGGGCGCATAGCAGCGCACGCGCAGACGCTGGTTGTGACGATAGGACATCAGTTGCGCCAACACCGCGTAGCGCTGCTGCGGCACCGGCAACGGCTGGGCGCCGCCATCGGCTTCGCCACTGGGGAACTCACCCCAGGCGAAACGACCCACGGCCTTGCCTTCGACTCCGCGGCTGAAGCCGTGCGAGGACACGTCCGAGGTATCCCACTCGTCGCTGCCATAGCCCAGATAGTCGACGCCGCACAAGTCGGTCAATTGCTCGAAACCGAACTCATCGCGCAGCGCCAGACAGGTGGCGTGCCAGGCATCGGCTGCCACTTCCAGAGTGACTTCGCCGCGCGGAAAGGCTACGAACACCCGGCTACCCGGGAAACGGGCACCGAGTCGGTCGCTAAAGGAAGATGCTTGCTCTGCCATGGGGACTTGGCGTGCTCTCGAAGGAAATGAGGAATCAGCGCGCGATGGTCTGGGTTCGCCAGATCTTCTTCTGCAGCTGCAAGATGCCGTAGACCAGCGCCTCGGCGGTCGGCGGGCAGCCCGGGACGTAGACGTCCACCGGCACGATGCGATCGCAGCCGCGCACCACCGAATACGAATAGTGGTAGTAGCCGCCGCCGTTGGCGCAACTCCCCATCGAGATGACCCACTTCGGGTCCGGCATCTGGTCGTAGACCTTGCGCAGCGCCGGGGCCATCTTGTTGACCAGGGTGCCGGCGACGATCATCACGTCGGATTGGCGCGGCGACGGGCGAAACACCACACCGTAGCGATCCAGGTCCAAGCGCGCGGCGCCGGCATGCATCATCTCCACCGCACAGCAGGCCAAGCCGAAGGTCATCGGCCACATCGAGCCGGTCCGCGCCCAGTTCAGCAGCGCATCGACACTCGTGGTGACGTAACCCTTTTCCAGCAGCGGGTTCTCACCTTCCGGGCGCAGGATGTCGTCCACCCGCCCTTCCGGGATCGGGTTGGTCATCAGGCGATCCAGGGTCTGAATCACTCCCATTCCAGCGCTCCCTTCTTCCACACGTAAACAAAACCGAGAAACAGCATGCCGACGAACAGGCCCATGGTGACCAGGGAGCGAGCACCCAGGTCCATGAACACCTGCGTCCAGGGCACGATGAAGATGATTTCCAGATCGAAGACGATGAACTGGATGGCGATAAGGTAATAGCGCACGTCGAACTTCATGCGCGCATCCTCGAACGCCTCGAAGCCGCACTCGTAGGGCGAGAGCTTCTTCAGGTCAGGACGCCGGGGACCGAGGAACCGCCCTATCAACATCAGCGCAACGCCGATGCCGGTGGCCACGATCAGAAACAGCAGGGTCGGCAAATATTCGGCCAGCACTCGCGATTCTCTCTTGCCTTTGCCCACGCGCGTAGCGCGCAGACATGGGGTAGGCGATCTCCTGGACGAAGGCAAAACACCCCTTCGCACAAAAAACCGCAGCCAAACAATGGTGCCCAAGAGGGGACTCGAACCCCTACGACCTAAGTCGCTACCACCTCAAGGTAGTGCGTCTACCAATTCCGCCACCTGGGCCTGCATCACATGCGCGGCAATCCCGCCGCGCAACATAGTGTAACCGTCTTCAGTGTTTCTGCGATGGGGCCGGCGACTTTTCTTGCTCCTTCTCCGCTGCCGGGGCGGCGGGCGGAGCCACCGCCGGCGCGACCGGAGCCGACGATGGCGCCCGCGGAATCTGCAATTCACCGGCCGGCGCGGCCTGCACCGGGACCGCACCCTGCGACATCACACCCAGGTTGGCATCGGCCGGACGCGCGCTGTGAGCAGCGTACCAAGCCATGAAAAGGCTGATGGCAAAGAACGCCACCGCCAGCCACTTGGTCGTCTTGGACAGGAAGTTGGACGCACCACGCGACCCGAACACCGTACCGGACGCACCTGCGCCGAACCCGGAGCCCGCCGCCGCACCGGCACCGCGCTGCATCAGGATCAGCGCGATCATTGCGATCGCCACCAACACGTACACCACATTGAGGATGACAATCAGCATTTCGAGATCCGTCCAGACAGTACGACTTGAAGTACGAGCAATCGCCAGCGGCGATGACCAAATTAACGGGAGGCCGCCGCTTGCACGATGGCCAGGAATTGCGCGGCATCCAGCGAGGCGCCGCCGACCAGCCCGCCATCGACATCGGGCTGTGCGAACAGCTCGGCGGCGTTATCGGGCTTGACACTGCCGCCATACAGGATAGGCAGCGAATCTGCGATTCTAGCATCGCGGACAGCCACTTCGCCACGAATGAAGGCATGTACCGCCTGCGCCTGCGCCGGGCTGGCGGTACGTCCGGTACCGATTGCCCACACCGGCTCGTAGGAGATCACCGCGTTGGCGAAGCCCTCGCCCCCGACCAGGCACAGCACCGGCGTCAGTTGCGCGGCGATCGCCGCCTCGGTCTGCTCGGCCTGACGCTGCTCCAGGGTCTCGCCCACGCACAGGATCGGGCGTAACCCGGCAGCGATGACCGCAGCGAATTTGCGCGCCACCAGTTCACTGCTCTCATGGTGATACTGACGCCGCTCCGAGTGCCCAACCAACCCATAGTCGGCACCGACATCGACCAGCATCGCCGCCGAAACCTCGCCCGTATAGGCGCCCTGCACGTTGCTACTGACATCCTGGGCTCCGAAACGCAACGTAGGACGCTGGAAGGTCTGGATCAGGCCGGCCAGATACGGCAATGGCGGCAGAATCACCACCTCCACCGCATCGTCGGACAACCCTGCGACCACCGCCTGCAGCAGCGCGTGGGCAACCTGGCCGGTGCCATGCAATTTCCAATTTGCAGCTACGATCTTGCGTCGCATCGGCGCATTTCTCGGCAAAATTTGCCCAAAGAATAGCCGATGCGGCACCAAGGCCCGCCATCCCAACTCCCCGCACCGAGACCGCACCACCATGCCCACGCCTCCAGGCTACGCCCTGATTACCGGCGCATCCAGCGGCATCGGCGGCGAAATCGCCAGCGAATACGCCAGACGTGGCATCCCGCTGATCCTGAGCGCACGGCGCGCAGCGCTGGCCGAGGAGCTGCGTCCACAGCTACCCGTGGACATCGTGATCGGTGGAATAGCGCACCGCCTACCCGTCCGGCGGCGACCGCCGTCATCCGCATGCTGCGCTGGATGGAGGGAAGCGCGGCACGCGCCTATGGCTGATTGACGATATCGCCATGCAGCGGGGCCAGCCTTGCCAGCAGCCGGTTCTGGGTGCGACGCGGGATGCCGCGCTGGTCCATCGCCCACACCAGGTCCTCGACCAGCGCGTTGAAGTCCGCCTCGTGGATCGGCAAATGCTGGTGCGCCTGCTTCATCGGCTTGGCGGTGTCGGCGCACGGGCCATCACTGAGGTGGCAGAACTTCTGTACCAAACGCTGGTTCAGCATCACGATGTTGACCCGGGCGAAGTGCTGGACGATCCGTGGGTCGTCGGCGATGCGCGACAGCAGGGTCTCCACCAGCGCATCGATGCCGGGCTGGCCGCCCAGGTCGGTGTACAGCGTGCGCGGCGGCGGCGGAGCGCTGGCGCAACCGGCCAACAGCACTGCCGTCGCCAGCAGGATCGGGGTCAGTACACGCATCGGCCGAATCATGTCAGAACGCTACCTGCAGGGAGAGATAGGGCCCGCGCTGGTCGCGCAGGGTGGCCACGTCCCCGAGCTCGGCCCAGGCGCCGACCACGGACACGCGCTTGTTCGGGAACCATGCCACGAACGCGTCCGCCCAGGCCTGCTCGCGGGCGAATCCGAGGTTGTCCGGCTTCTGCCGGTATTCCAGGCCCAGCACCCAGGACGGATCCAGCACCACCGCAACGCTGGCCTCGGCCATCAGCCGATACGCATTGCCGCGGTCGCCGCCGAAACCGAGCAACCCGGTCTGGTTGGCGCGGGTGGCGCGCACCGTGCCGTTGACCAGCAACTGGTAGCCGCCTGCCGCGTCCAGCCACAGTTTGGCGGCGCTGAGATAGACGTCGGTGCCATGGTCGGCGCGCGCGCCGATCGCCAGCGGCAGGGTGCCGTCACGCAGCCGCTTGTACTGAACGCCCAGCGCGACCTGCGGCGCGGCCCCGTAGACCAGGTCACCGCCCAGCCGCAACTTGGCACCGACCACGTCCTGGCCGAGCGCATTCCACGGCAGCGCCAGGCGCCGCTGCAACGTACCGAGGTCCAGGCGCTGCCGCGCCAGCGACAGTTCCAGACGGTTGTCCAGGGTCAGCGCCGCACCCTGCACGTCCAGCCGGTAATCGCCGCTGTCCACATGTGTGGCGAACAACACCGCACCATCCTGATCGCGCGTGCCGTAGCCGGACAAGGTCGCCCACGGCACGATGCCGCCACCGCCGCTGCCCTCCACGCTGGAGGCGCCACCGGTGGCCAGCAGCCGTCCCTGCCCGCCCCAGGCCAACGCTGGCAGCAAGGCCGCAGCCACCAGCAACGTACTTCGTGGAAGTCGGGTTCGGGTCATCGGGAAGTCTCCTTGATCGGCGCCGACGTTACCGCGCCCGCCTTCCCGCGCTGAGCGCACCAGGCCAGCAAGGCCGGCGGGTCGAGCGGCTGAGCATACAGATAGCCCTGCGCCATGTCGCAGCCGTAGCCGCGCAGCAAAGTCTCGGCCGCCGCATGCTCCACGCCCTCGGCAACCACCTTCAAGCCCATGTGGTGCCCCAGGTCGATGGTACTGCGAACGATCACCGCGTCGTCGCTGCCCTCGGCCAACTGCAATACGAAACTCTTGTCGATCTTCAGCTCCTGAACCGGCATGCGCTTGAGCTGCGCCAGCGACGAATACCCCGTGCCGAAGTCATCGATGGACAGGCGCACGCCGCAGCGGCGCAGTTGCTGCAGCATGTGCAGGGCGTGCTCGACATCGCGCATCAGCGCGCTTTCGGTCAGCTCCAGGGTCAAGCGCGGCGCAGCCAGGCCATGCCGTGCCAGGCAACCGCTGACGAAGGCCGGCAAGCCCGGATCGTTGAGGTCCAGCGCCGACAGGTTGATCGCCAGACCAAGATCCAGGCCCTGACCGCGCCACAGCGCCTGCAGGCGCATCGCCTCGTCGAGCACGAACTGGGTGAGCGGCTGGATCGCCCCGGAGTGCTCGGCCAATGGAATGAACTCGTCCGGCCCGATCGGGCCGAGCTGCGGATGCTGCCAGCGCAGCAATACCTCCACCTGTTCGACCTCGCCGCGCGCCAGGCAGATCTTCGGCTGGAAGCGCAGCGACATCTCGCCACGCGCGATCGCCTGGCGCAGATCGCCGGTCAGACGCAGGCGGCGCAGGTGCTGCTCGTCCTGCCCGTCGCGGTACACGGATGCACCGGTGCCGAGTTGCCGCGCCTGCTGACGGGCAATATCGGCGCGGCGCATCAGGGTGTCGGCATCGGCGCCATGCGCGGGAATCAGTGCGATGCCGATGCTCGCATCGGCCAGGATCCGCGCCTGCGGCAGGATCAGCGGGTGCCGCAGTTGCGCCAGCAACTCGGCGGCATAGGCATCCACCTCTGCGGCATCGCAGCGCGCCAGCACCACCATGAATTCATCGCTGCCGAGCCGACCGACCAGATCCGGCGCACGTACCGCCTGTTCCAGCCGGCGCCCGGTATGGACCAGCACCTGATCGGCGAAATCATGGCCGAAACTATCATTGATTTCCTTGAAACGTTCCATGTCCAGCACTAACACAGCCGCAGTGCTGGCATCGCTATGGCACGCCTCGACCACGGCCTGCAAGTGCTGCAGCAGCGCCGTGCGGTTGGGCAATCCGGTCAGTGCATCGTGCCGCGCCTGATGCAGGATGTCCTGCTCGCGGCTGGCGATGTGGCGCTGCATGGCGCCGAAGCTGTTCGCCAGTTCGGTCAGCTCGGCGCCGGCTTGCAGCGGCAGCAACGTCTGATAGTCGCCGTACTGGATGCGACGCGTCGCCGCGACCAGTTGCGCAACCGGGCGGCTGACCCCACGCGCCAGGAAGATCGCCACCACCAACGCGGCCAAGGTGGCCACGCCAGCCAGGATCAGAATGCGCAGCTTCAGCAAGCGGTACGGCGCATCGGCGCGGTCCAGCGATGCCTGCAGCGCGACCATGACGCGGCCTTCGTCGGACGCCGGTCGCACCCGCACGAGGTACCGCGCCTGCCCAAGCAGGAGCGGCTGTGCGGCCGTCGATGCCAACGGCGTGCGCCGCAACTGCTGCTGGAACTGCTCGGCGCGCAACGGATCCAGGGTCGAGGCCAGCACCTGCGGCGTGCCCTGAATGCTAAAAAAGGTCGCGTCCAATCCGGTGGTGCTGGTGAAGTCCTGACCGAGCTCGGCGCCGGATTCCCCGCCGATAGCGACCCAGCCGACCCGTTGCGGCGCAAGCACCTGCACCAGTGCCAGACGCATGAGGCGCCGGTCCAGCACCACGATGCCAGACGCGCTGCCGTCGCGCTGTGCCTGCCGCAACAGCGGCTGCACGGCACGCAGTTGTTGCGCCTGCGGCAGCGGTGAGAGTCCGGCCAGGAACTGGCCGTCGGCCGATAACAGCAGGGCACTGGGCGCGTGCACGCGCGCGGCATGATTACGCAGCGCCGACTGCATGGTCGGCACGTCGCCGCTGGTCACTGCGGCGCGGAAACCGAAATCGTCGGCGAGCACCGAGGCGGCCTGCAACAGTTGCTCGTCGCGGCGCTGGTCGATGCTATGCCACACAAGCTCACCGGTGCGCAGCTCATCATCCAGTTGCGCGGCGACACTGCGCTTGGTCGCCACGTGCACGACCAGGAACGTCAGCGCCTGTGCCGCCAGCACCACCAGCACCACCAGTGCGGCGATGCGGGTGTGCAACCGCCAAGGCTTCATCGCGTCGGCGCCGTCTGGCTGCGACGGAATTTGTCCTGCAATGCACGAATACGCGGATCCTCCGGGACGACCTGCGCCGGCCCACGGGTGGACAGCAGCACCGTTTGGCGCAGCGGGGCACGCGCCACCTGCAGCGACTGCGAATAGCCGGCACCGCTCAGGCGCGGATGCCATACCCGCAGTTCGTATGCGCCGGGCGGCACGTCCAGTCGCACCTGCGCGTCGGCACCAGTCACGGCGAAATACGGGGTATCGAGCACCATCACGTAGCCGACCATCCAGTCATGGATGTTGCAGCCCACCGTGACCAGGCCCGGTTGATCGAAGCGCACCGGCTTGGCAGTGCTGCCCTGGTATAGCGGCAGCTCGAAGCGCTTGGCCGGCGAGAAGGAATATACCTGGTGACGGATCTGATCGCGGTTGGGAAAGCGCACCAAGCTACCGACCTGCACCGCCAGCACAGCAGGCACGAACTGCGAGTTGACCTGATCCATCGTCGCCGTCACCGACGACGCCGGCGAGGCCTGACGTGTCGGCGTGGCCGGTTGCAGACTGACCACGGCATCGGCCAGCGGCCCGGCGGCATCGGTCACGACCACTGTGACCGGCGTGGCCGCTGCCGGCAACACAGCCAGCCCAAGCACCACTGCGAGCCAGCAGTGGCGACCTTGCCGCCCGAAGGATCTCGTCCGCCTTGTCATCGCACCCTCTCTACGGGCCCGGCTGGCAGCGCCCGGACCTTCCGGACGGCGCGTCGAGGGCGACCTGCAAATGATATCGACCGTGACCGGACCCGGCTTTAGGCCGTTCCCGGCCGCTGAGCGTCCCGGCGGCGGCACGGAGCGTTGCGGGCGAGGTTACCTCAGATTGATCTCGCGCAGGCGCTCTTCCAGATAGCCCTGCGCGGTGATCGGCTCGGGATAGCGATTGGGATTGTCGGCACTGATGCACACGGGCAGCACGTCGATCAGGAAATCCGGGTTCGGATGCAGGAAAAACGGCACCGAATAACGCGGCGCGCGCGCCTGCTCCCCCGGCGGATTGATCACGCGATGCGTGGTCGAGGGATACACATGATTGGTCAGCCGCTGCAACATATCGCCGATGTTGACCACGATGGTATCGGCGTCGGAGGTAAACGGCACCCATTCGCCCTGCCTGGACTTCACTTCCAAACCGGCGGCGCTAGCCCCGACTAGCAGCGTGATCAGATTGATGTCCTCATGAGCGCCGGCGCGCACGTTGGGGATGTCGTCGGCGGTAATCGGCGGATAATGGATCGGGCGCAGGATCGAATTGCCCGAGTCGGTCTTGTCGACAAAATAGTGCTCGGGCAGGCCGATATGCAGCGCCAGCGCGGACAGCACCCGCGCACCGAGTCGATCCAGCGACTGGTACAAGCCATAGCCGTGTGCGCGAAACTCCGGCACTTCGCTCGGCCACACGTTAGGCGGCATCACCTCGCGGTACTTGGCATGGTCGGCGATGTCGCGACCGATATGCCAGAACTCTTTCAGGTCGAAGTGCTGAGCACCCTTGGCGGTCTCTACGCCAAAAGGGGTGTAACCGCGCGCACCGCCGCCGCCGGGCACGTGGTATTTGCGCTTGACCGCTTCGGGCAAGGCAAAGAACGCCTTGAATACAGCATAGGCGGCATCGATCTGCGCCTGTGCGATGCCGTGGTGACGGATACCGGCAAACCCCCACTCGCGGTACGCCGCACCCAGTTCGGCGACGAAGGCGTCGCGGTCGCTGTCAAAGCGGGTGATGTCCAAGGTGGGAATGCGCGCGGTCATGGCAACAATGGTCATCGTCTTCAAAAGGATGCAAACACCGCACTCAACACAATAGGCGATACAGGAGGTAAAACGTGGCCGCCTTGGCAATCACCACCACGATGCCGATGACGATCGACTCACGCCGCGTCACGGACCGCCTCGACGAGTGCATCCAAAGTGCGGCGCATCAATTCGACATCGTCGGCTTCGACCGTGACCCGCACCACCGGCTCGGTGCCGGAAGCGCGCAGGAAAGCACGCCCGCGCCCCTGCACTGCCGCCTGCGCCGCCACCTGCGCGGCCTGCACACTGGCCGCCTCCAGCGGGCGCACACCGGGCTGCAAGCGCACGTTGATCGTCTGCTGCGGCACTTTGTGCAGGTCTTTCAGCGCCTGACGCAAGTTCTGGCCGGAGCGTTTGAGCACTTCCAGCACCTGCAACGCACTCACGATGGCATCGCCTGTGGTGGCCCGATCCAGGCACAGCATGTGCCCGGAGGTCTCGCCGCCGAGCACACCGCCGTGTTCGACCAGCGCCTGATGGACGTTGCGGTCGCCGACCTTGGCGCGCAGGAAGGGCAACTGCAACTGCGCCAACGCCTTTTCCAGCCCGTAGTTGGTCATCAGCGTACCGACCACCGGCCCGCGCAAGCGGCCAGTGGCGTGCCAGCCGCACGCCAGCACATACAGCAAGTCGTCGCCATCGACCGGATTGCCCTGGTCGTCGGCCATCAACACGCGGTCGCCGTCACCGTCGAAGGCAATGCCCAGGTGCGCGCCGTGACGGCGCACGTGATCGGCCAGGGTGTCGATATGCATCGAGCCGACGCCGGCATTGATATTGAGCCCGTCCGGCGCCGCGCCAATGGCGATCACCTCCGCGCCCAGTTCGCGGAACAATAGCGGCGCGATGTGATAGGTCGCGCCATGCGCGCAGTCCAACACCAGCTTCAACCCGCGCAAATCGAAACCGCGCGAGACGCTGGCCTTGCAGAATTCGATGTAGCGGCCGATCGCATCGCGCGCGCGCATCGCCTTGCCCAGACGCTCCGATTCCACCGTGGCGAACGGCGCATCGAGTGCCGCTTCAATCGCCAGCTCGGTCGCATCGTCGAGCTTCTCGCCCTCGGCGGAAAAGAACTTGATGCCGTTGTCGTAGTGCGGATTGTGCGAAGCGCTAATGACGATGCCGGCATCGGCCCCGAGCGTGCGGGTCAAAAACGCTACGGCCGGCGTCGGCATCGGACCGAACAACTGTACGTTGGTGCCTGCCGCGACCAGCCCTGCCTCCAGCGCCGACTCGAACATGTACCCGGAAATGCGCGTGTCCTTGCCGATCACCACGGTCGGCTGTGCATTGCCCGAGGCGACCAACACCCTGCCCAGCGCGTTGCCCAGGCGCATGACGAAATCGGCCGAAATCGCTCCCTGGCCGACCCGACCACGGATGCCATCGGTGCCGAAATACTTGCGCACGCTCATACAGTCGGGACTCGGGAATCGGGACCGGGGACCCAGGGAAAGCGCACAGCGCTGCCAGCGATGGACGCCCGCGCGCGGGTTGCGCGATACATCCGCTGCGAGAAACCGCCTGACCCGGGACCCGGGTCTCGGGTCCCCAGCGTCACGCCGCCTCCGTCTTCGCCGGTGCCGGCTGACGCATCAGCATCGCCAACAGTTCGGCCAAACGGTCGCGCATTTCGCGGCGGTCGCAGATCTGGTCGATCGCGCCGTGATCGAGCAGGAACTCCGAACGCTGGAAGCCTTCCGGCAAGGTCTCGCGCACGGTCTGCTCGATCACCCGCGGGCCAGCGAAGCCGATCAACGCATGCGGCTCGGCGATATTGATGTCGCCCAGCATGGCAAAACTGGCCGACACACCACCCGTGGTCGGATGTGTCAGCACCGACACGTAGGGCAGACCCGCCTCGCGCAGGCGCCCCAGCGCAGCGGAGGTCTTGGCCATCTGCATCAGCGAGAACAACCCTTCTTGCATGCGCGCACCGCCACTGGCGGAGAAACACACGAACGGCGCACCGATCTTCAACGCGGCCTCGGCGGCCAGCGCGAACCGCTCGCCCACCACCGAGCCCATCGAGCCGCCCATGAAGGCGAAATCGAACGAGGCGGCAACCAGGGGCTGGCCTTTGAGCAGTCCCCGCATCGCGACCAGCGCATCGTATTCGCCCGTGTTCTTCTGCGAGGCCTTGATGCGCTCGCCGTACTTCTTCTGGTCCTTGAACTTCAGCGCATCGGTCGGCCCAAGACGCGCACCGATCTCGGTGGGTGCCGTGTCCGCATCGAACAGCGCCGCCAGGCGCGCGCGCGCGCGGATCGCCAGGTGATGGTCGCACTTGGGACACACTTCCAGATTCTCTTCCAGCTCCGGCCTGTAAAGCGCGGCGCCGCAGTTGGGACACTTCTCCCACAAACCCTCGGGAACACTGCGCTTTTTGCTGGGGGTGCTATCGGTACGGATGCCCGAAGGCATCAATTTGCTGAGCCAACTCATGCTGAATGACGATCCAGTCGCGCGGCCCGTCGGGCCACCAAGGGGCGACAGTCTAGCGCAGGGCGCGGGCCTGGGTGGCACGTGCCCTGGCCGGACACGCACGGGGCCGGGGCTCAGCCGTGCGTGTCCAGCGCCTGTCGCAGAGGCGCCAGGAACGCCAGGGCGGCAACGCGCGCCGCCTGTGGGGTCGCGGCCTCGGCGAGCGCGGCAACCAGGGCGCTGCCGACCACCACGCCATCGGCATCGGTCGCCATGGCCTTGGCGCTGGCGGCGTCCTTGATGCCGAAGCCGGCCACCACCGGCACCGGACAACGCGCCCGTAACTGGCGCAACCGATCACCGGCAGCGTGCGTATCCAGCCGGTCGGCCCCGGTCACGCCGGCGAAACTGACGTAGTAGAGGTAGCCGCGCGCCGTATCGCATAACAACTTCAGGCGCGCATCGCTGGTGGTCGGCGAGGCGAGCACGATCAAATCGAGACCGGCATCGGCGAACACCGCCAGGGTCTCGACCGACTCTTCCGGCGGCAAGTCGACCAACAGCACGCCATCCACACCAGCGGCCACCGCCTCCTCGGCAAAACGCGCAGTGCCGTGGATTTCGACCGGGTTGAGATAGCCCATCAGCACCACCGGCGTAACCGTATCGTCACGGCGGAATGCACTGACCGTCTCCAACACGTAGCGCAGCCCGGCACCGCGCGCCAGCGCGCGCTCTGAACTGCGCTGGATGGTCGGACCATCGGCCATGGGATCGGAAAACGGCACGCCCAGTTCGATCACATCGGCACCGGCCTCGACCAACGCATGCATCGCCGGCACGGTCGCCTCCAGCGAGGGATCTCCGGCGGTCAAGAACGGAATCAGCGCCTTGCGTCCAGCCTGGCGCAACAGCTCCAACCGCGCGGCGATGCGCCCCACAGCGACACTCACGGACGGCCCCCGATGCAGGCCAGCGCGTCCCCGATGCTGCAACACTTCGTTTCCACGTTGTTTTCTCCCATTACGTCCTCGTTCTGCGCACCATCGCCAACGCGCGACCACGCGGCACAGCACCGCATCACAGCGAGCGCGCTCACAGCGTCAACCCTTCGCGCGCGGCGATGGTGTGCACATCCTTGTCGCCGCGACCGGAGAGGTTGCACAGCACCAGCGCGTCCTTGGGCAAATCCCGCGCCAGCTTGATCGCTTGCGCCACCGCGTGACTGGACTCCAGTGCAGCGAGAATACCCTCGGTATGTGCCAGCAGATGGAACGCCGCCAGCGCCTCGTCGTCGGTGATGCCCTGATAGGTGGCGCGACCGCTGTCGGCCAGGAAGGCATGCTCGGGACCGACACCTGGGTAGTCCAGGCCAGCGGAAACCGAATGGGTCTCGATAATCTGCCCATCGTCGTCGCAGATCACGTAGGTGCGGTTGCCATGCAGCACACCCGGACGCCCGGCGGCGATCGAAGCGGCGTGGCGACCGCTGGCGATGCCGTCGCCCGCGGCTTCGGCACCGTAGATTTTCACCGAAGCATCGTTGAGAAAGGCGTGGAACATACCGATGGCGTTGCTGCCGCCACCGACGCAGGCGCTGATCGCATCCGGCAGGCGACCGTAGTCCTGCAGCATCTGCGCGCGCGCTTCGCGCCCGACGATGGCGTTGAAATCGCGCACCATGCGCGGATACGGATCGGGACCGGCAACGGTACCGATGATGTAGAAGGTGTCCTGCACATTGGTCACCCAATCGCGCATGGCCTCGTTGAGCGCGTCCTTGAGCGTGGCCGAACCGGACGTCACCGGCACCACCGTGGCGCCGAGCAGCTTCATCCGGTAGACGTTGATCTTTTGCCGCTCGATATCGGTGGCGCCCATGTACACCACGCACTCCAACCCCAGCCGCGCGGCCACGGTGGCACTGGCCACGCCGTGCTGACCCGCGCCGGTCTCGGCGATGATGCGGGTCTTGCCCATGCGGTTGGCCAGCAAAGCCTGGCCGATGGTGTTGTTGATCTTGTGCGCGCCAGTGTGATTGAGGTCTTCGCGCTTGAGCAGGATCTGCGCGCCGCCGACTTCGCGACTAAGTCGCTCGGCATGGTAGATCGGGCTGGGCCGGCCAACGTAATGGGCCAGATCCTTGTCGTAGGCGGCGATGAACGCCGGATCCCGGCGCGCGGCATCGTAGGCGGCAGCCAACTCATGCAGCGGGCCGATCAGGGTCTCGGCGACGAAACGACCGCCATAACGGCCGAAATGGCCGGCGGCATCGGGATAGGCGTGGAAATCGCTGATGGGAACAGAGGCCATGGCAGTCGCTGGGCAGCGGAAGCAGGGAAACACTTTAGCGCACATATTGGCCCGTAAAAACCTATAAAATCTGACCATATCCGTCAGGAAAATTCACATGAACGCCCTGCGCCGCCTCCCCTCGCTCAACGCCCTGCGCGCATTCGAGGCCACCGCCAGACTGCGCAGCGTCGGTGCCGCAGCGGCGGAACTGCACGTCACTCATGGCGCGGTGAGCCGTCAGGTGCGCTTGCTGGAGGAGGACCTGGGACTGGCACTGCTGCGCCGCGCGGGACGCGGCATTTGTCCGACCGCCGCCGGCGAACGCCTATGCGAGGCGGTCGGCAGCGCCTTCGCCCATTTGCACGATGCCGTGGCAGAACTGCGCCAGCCGAGCCGGCCGTCGGCACTGGTATTAGGCTGTCCAGGCAGCATTCTGGCCCGCTGGATGATCCCACGCCTGCAGGCACTGCAACGCGATTTGCCCTCGCTCACCCTGCACTTGTCCGCACACGAGGGCGAGTTCGCCACCGACCTGGAGGGACTGGATGCCGTGCTGCTATTGGGTCAGGCGCCATGGCCGCAGGATTGGCAGGTTCACGTGCTGGCACCGGAACGGATCGGCCCGGTGCTCAGTCCTGCGCTGCCACAGGCGCAGACGCTGTGTGCAGCGGCACCGACGGCGCTGCAGCAGTGGCCGCTGCTGCATACCGCGTCGCGGCCACAGGCTTGGCCGGCCTGGGCTCAGGCACAAGGCATGAGCCCGGCGCAGTTGCGCTACGGCACCGGCTTCGAGCATCTGTACTACCTGCTCGAAGCGGCACTGGCCGGGATTGGCGTGGCGATCGCGCCACAGCCCCTGGTCGCCGACGAGCTGACCAACGGACGCCTGCTGGCGCCATGGGGCTTCGTCGAAACCGGCGGGCAATGGGCACTATGCACGCGACGCGAAAGGCAAGACCCCAGAGTGGAAGCATTAGCCGGCTGGCTGGCCACCGAATTGCGCGGGTGAGACGCCAACACCAACGCGGCGCCCTGCAAATTGACGACACGCACGGACGCGACAAGCATGCGTCCGCCGCATCACGCGGCGGACGTTGCCGCACTCAGCGACTGTGGGCCAATTCGTGGCAGTCGGCGCGGCGGACTTCCTCGACGAAACGGCGCATCTTGTTGCCGTCCTTGATCCCCGGCTGACTTTCGATGCCACTGGAGACATCCACACCCCACGGTAATGTGGAGACGATCGCATCGAAGACGTTGTCGCCGGTAATGCCGCCAGCGAGCAGCAACGGCCGATGCAGCCCGGTTGGCAATCGCGCCCAGTCGAACGTCTTGCCCGACCCGCCGCTCTCGCCGGGAGCATGGCTATCGAACAGAAACCCGGCCGCGTTGGGAAACTGCAACTGCAGCGTGCGCGCATTGACCTCGCCGCCACCCATCGGCACCGCCTTCAGATAAGGCAGGTTGAAACTGCGGCAAAACCCATCGTCTTCATCGCCGTGAAACTGCAACAGCGTCGGGCGCAGCGTGCGCAGCACCTCGCGCACCTCGTCTTTGGGATTGTCGCGAAACAATGCGACCACATCCACCATCGGCGCAGCGGCCTGACGCATCGCCCGCGCCTCGGTCGGCGCGACCCGCCGCGCACTGCCATGGGCGAACACGAACCCGACCGAATCCACGCCCAACTCGCCTGCAAGGCGGATGTCGCCGGCACGCGTCATGCCGCAGAACTTGATGCGAGTACGATATAAGGTTCGATTCATAGAGTGACCTCCTCCGGAAGCGTCCAGTGGGCGGGATAGAGCGGACCGACGAAGACCAGCCCCTGCGGCGGTGCGGTCGGACCTGCGACACGACGATCGCGTCCAGACAGAAGTTCGCCAATCCAGGACACCGGCTTTTCGCCCGTTCCGACCATGACAAGCGACCCCACGATATTGCGCACCATGTGATGAAGAAATGCATTGGCCTGGAGCTGGAACTCGACAAGTTCACCGCTGCGCGTGACCACGATTGACTGCAATTGGCGGCGCGCATGTAGAGCTTGGCACTGGACGCTGCGGAACGCACTGAAGTCCTGCTCGCCCAACAGCGCCTGCGCGGCGATGTGCATCGCCTCGGCCTGTAGTGGCCGCCGCTCCCAGCTCAGCGTCCGCCGGTACAAGGCCGGACGCACCTGACGGTTGAGCAGACGGTAACGGTAACGACGCGCATGCGCAGAAAACCGCGCATGGAAATCGTCTGCGACCGGCACGCACCAGCGCACGCACACCGAGGGAGGTAACCGCGCCGTGGCGCCCAACATCCAGCCACGAGGCGGGCGCAGCACAGCGCAATCGAAATGTACCACCTGGCACTCGCCATGCACGCCGGCATCGGTACGCCCGGCACAGACCACACTCACCGGCACATCGGCCACCGACGACAGCGCCGCCTGCAGCGTCGCCTGGACGCTCGGGCCGCCGGATTCACCAAGTTGCTGCCAGCCATGGAACGCACTGCCGTCGTATTCCACGCCTAACGCGTAGCGCATGGCGGCCCCCCTGGCAACGCGAGCCAAGCGCCGAACGCTGCCGACGCGCCACCCACCTGCAGCAACCCAACCAAGCGCAGGTCCACACCGATGACAGCGGCAAGCCGCCGCCTCGGCCCGCAATGACGCAGGCCGCTGGCTGGCATGAAAAAAGCAGCGTGCATTAGCGCCGTCCCGATGCCATCAGGACGGCGGCGGCAAGCGCGCCGCGCGCCGCATGCCTGCATCAACCCAGACGCTCCAGCAACTGCCGCGCTTCCGCTTGCGCGGTGGGATCGCCACTGGCGGCCACCTCGACCAACAAAGTGCGCGCAGTCTCGTGATCGCCCAGATCCATGTAGGCCACCGCCAACTCCAGTCGCTCGCGACCGACCGGCGGATACGGTGATTCCGGCACGGCGACCACTGGCACCTCGGGCGGATGCCAGGTCGGTTCCTGCCGGCCGACTGCAGTCGGCGCGGGCGACGGGGACCAAGGCGCCTCGGCAGTGGGCAGCGACGTTTCCGCCGATATCGGCTCGGCCGCAGTCGCAGCATCGCCACGATGAAGGTCGATCGGCGGTGCAAACGACACAGGCTCCACCACATCATGACGATGCGCGTGTTGCGCCATCTCGCGCTCGAATGCATCCATGGCATCTTCTTGCTGTGCGCGATCACTCTCGTCTGCAGCCGCAGCGTGGCTCGTCTGGTGCGGGACTGAGGCGTCGTGCGACTCGGTGCGATCGAGGTGATCCAGCGGTGACGACTCCAGCGCATCCACCTCGTGACGCGCAACCACGGGAACCGATGCCGCCAGCACCGCCGCCTCGTCGTCGTATTCCGACAAGGGCGGCAACGGCGAGGGCTTACGACGGCGCGACAACCACCAGGCGCCAACGCCCACTACCAACAGACTCAATCCAGCCCATGGCCACAGCGACGAACCGGCCGATCCATGGACAGGAACCGGCTGCGCCGGTGCGGCTTGGGCCAGACGCTTCTGTGCCACAGCCAAATCACTGTCCTTGAGCGCGAGCAGTTGCTGCTGCTGCGTCTTGAGCTTTTCCAGTTGTTCGACCCGCGAGCGCAGTTCCTGGACCTCGGCATCGCGTACTGCGAGATCTTCGCGTGCCTGCTGCAATTGTTGCGTCGCCACCATGTCTCCTTCATTGCCAGCACCAGTGCCGGACTTGGCTCCCGCCCCACGGCGCGGTGCCGGTACCGCCGGCGCGATTTCAAGGCGTGCGCCGGACGCGGCAGTAGACGTCGCGGCAACTGGCTTGATCGTTGACGCCGCACTGCCCTGCTGCGCCTGCACAGGCTGCGGCACCGATGTCCGAGCATCGCGCCAGTGTGCGGCCTGCTCGCGCACCAACGCGGCGGCGGCGGCGGCATCCAGGCGAGTCAACTCCTCCGGAGGCGGCTTACGCAACACGGCGCCCCGCTTGAGCAGGTTGAGATTGCCACGAATGAAGGCGTCGGGGTTCGCGCGCAACAGCGCGACCATGGTCTGGTCAAGCGAATGACCGTTAACGCGCGCCAGTTGCCCGGCAATCTGCGACAACGTTTGCCCGGCACGCACCGGCGCCAGCGCGTCGGCAGACGAAGCCACTGACGCGGCGGCTGGCGTCACCGTCCGGTTCGCCTGCACCGGTGCCGGAGCAGCCGCCTCCGCCGACGGCGGCACCGATGAGGATGCGCGGCGGGCAATGCGATCAGACGGCACTGCAGCCGGAGCCTTGATTGCCGGCGCATCCACCACCGTGGCAGTGTTGGGCGTGTCGATTAACGCGGAATATTCCCGAACCAACCGCCCCTGCCCCCAATCGACCTCGATCAGAAAGCTCAGCGACGGCAACGTGACTGGCGTAGTGCTGCTGACCCGGATCACCGCGCGCCCCTGTTTGGTCTGCGCGAAACGGAACTGCAACTCGCTGACCAAACCTTGCGGACGCTCCAGGCCAACCCGCGCGAAGGTTGCCGGGGAAGCCAGCGCCACCTGCGCTTGCTCGAGTTCGCCCGGCTGGTTGGAGATCACCGGGATCTCGGCCAGAAATGGTTCACCCGGCCTGGACAGCACGCGGATATCGCCAAGACCCAGCGCAAACGCCGCCTGGCTGCATGTCAGCAACAGCAGCGCGCACAGCGTCCGCCAGGCATGACCGGCGGCAAGCGCAATCGGCGCATGGCCGGCGACAAAGCTGGGACGGAACAAGGGGGGTCCTCTGCGCATCCCGTCATTGCCAGTTGGTGTCATGCCGCTAAATATATATGAAAGCCGGTACGCGGGATTCCGGACCCGGAAAACACAAGGCCAGGGGATGCCCTGGCCTTGGCGGTATTCCACCTCGACAGCCCCCCTAAGGGCGCGCCTGCAATCGCACCAGGCCGCGCCCGGGTTGCTCAGCCCTCCTGCGCCACCAGCTCCGCCAACTGCACCGCGTTGAGCGCGGCACCCTTGCGGATGTTGTCGGAAACGATCCACAGATTGAGCCCGCGCGGATGCGAAATATCCTCGCGGATGCGGCCGACGTAGACCGCATCGTTTCCGGAAGCGTGGGTCACCGGCGTCGGGTAACCGCCGGGTTTGCGCTCGTCCACAACCTCCACGCCCGGGGCGGCAGCCAGCAACGCGCGTGCTTGCTCCGCAGTCAGCTTGCGCGTGGTTTCGATCGCCACCGCTTCGGAATGACCATAGAACACTGGCACACGCACCGCGGTCGGATTCACTTGAATGCTGTCGTCGCCGAGGATTTTGCGCGTCTCCCAGACCAGCTTCATCTCTTCCTTGGTGAAGCCGTTGTCCAGGAACTCGTCGATATGCGGAATGAGGTTGAATGCAATCTGCGCCTGGAATTTCTGCGGTTCGATATCCTGGAACGCCAGCAACTGCGCGGTCTGCTTGCCCAACTCTTCCATGCCCGAACGACCGGCACCGGAAACCGATTGGTAGGTCGCCACGTTGATGCGCTCGATGTTGAATGCGCGGTGCAGCGGCGCCAGGGCCACCATCATTTGCATGGTCGAGCAATTGGGGTTGGCGACGATACCGCGCGGGCGCTGCTTGAGCGCGTCCGGATTCACTTCCGACACCACCAAAGGCACATCGTCGTCATAGCGAAAAGCCGAGGAATTATCGATCACCACCGCACCGGCCGCAGCGAATTTCGGTGCGTATTGCTTGGAGATGTCGCCACCTGCGGAGAACAGCGCGATGTCCACGCCCGTGGGATCGAAGGTCGCCAGGTCGAGCACCGTGACCTTCTGGCCCTTGAACTCGATCTGCCCACCGGCGGAGCGCTCGGATGCCAGCGGGAACAACGTGGCGACAGGGAAATCGCGCTCGGCGAGGATACTCAGCATGGTGTCGCCGACGGCACCGGTGGCACCGACGACAGCGACGTTGAAACGACGAGTTGGGTTGCTCATGGGGATGTTGGATTCGCAGGAAAAATGTGGAGGAAAAACCGCCGTAGTGTCAGATGGATTCGGGGAACCTGCCATGCACATCGCACGGACCGCCGCAGGCTCCCTATCGTTTTTTGTCCACTATCGCAGACGCGGCGTTGACCGAAACCGACGCCGTGATCGCATCCAGGTTCAAGGCATTGGGCGGATGTCCCGCGTCGGCACCAATGCCCAACGCAGCAAGTAAATTGTCTACCGCCAGCGCCACCATCGCGCGACGGGTCGCCGCACTGGCGCTGCCGATATGCGGGGTTAGTACCACGTTGCGCAGCGCCAGCAATTCCGGACGCACCGTTGGCTCACCTTCGAACACGTCCAGTCCCGCCGCGGCCAGACGCCCATGCGCCAAGGCATCAGCCAACGCAAGCTCATCGACCAGACCACCGCGGGCGATGTTCACCAGCGTCGCCGTCGGCTTCATCTTGGCGAGCGCGGCGGCATCGACAATGTGGTGCGACTGCACGCTGTAAGGCAATACCAGCAGCAGATGGTCGGCACGCGCCAGCAGCGCGTCGAAGCCGACATACTCGGCGCGATGCGCTTGTTCCAACGACTCCGGCAGACGACGGCGGTTGTGATACAGCACGCGCATCGAGAAGCCGGCGGCGCGACGCGCGACGGCCTGACCAATCCGGCCCATGCCGAGGATGCCGAGGGTGCTGCCATGCAGATCGGCACCCAACATGGTCTGAAACGACCATTGCCCCCAGTGTCCCTGGCGCAACCAGCGCTCGGCTTCGGTGATCCGCCGCGCGGCGGCCATCAATAGTGCGAAGCCGAGATCGGCGGTGGTCTCGGTCAGCACATCGGGGGTATTGGTGGCGACGATGCCGGCGGCGCTGAGCGCATCCAGGTCCAGGTTGTTGTAACCCACGCCGACATTGGCAATGGCGCGCAAGCGCGGTGCGTCGGCGATCTCGGCGGCACCGATGCGCTCGTTGAGGGTGACCAGTGCGCCATCCAGCGGCGCCAACGCAGCGGACAGTTGCGCCGAGGTGTACGTGTTCACCGTGGTGGTGGTGGTCAGCGCGCAATGCGCGTCCAGCCGAGCGACGACATCGTCGAACAGCGGCTGGCTGACCCACACCCGTGGGCGCAGGTCAGCCATCGCCAGTGCCGGGAATGCGCGGCCCGATCTCGCCGACGTCGCCGCACTGCGCGCGGTGACGCAGCGCTTGATCCATCAACACCAGTGCCATCATCGCCTCGGCGATCGGGGTGGCACGGATGCCGACACAGGGATCGTGGCGGCCGGTGGTGATGACATCCACCGTCTGCCCGTCCACATCCACCGTGGCACCGGGCAAACGCAAACTGGACGTGGGCTTGAATGCCAGCGAGGCCACGATCGGCTGGCCGGTGGCGATACCGCCGAGCACGCCGCCGGCATGATTGGATTGGAAGCCGTCGGGAGCGATCAGATCACGATGCTCTGTCCCCTTCTGGGTGACCACCGCGAAGCCGTCGCCGATCTCCACGCCCTTGACCGCATTGATGCTCATGAAGGCACCGGCCAGTTCGCCATCGAGCTTGCCGTAGATCGGCTCACCCCATCCGGGCGGTACGCCGTCGGCGATCACCGTGACCCGCGCACCGATCGAATCACCGGACTTGCGCAGCGCGTCCATGTACGCCTCAAGCGCCGGCACCTGCTCCGCATGCGGCCAGAAGAAATCGTTGCCCTCCACCGCGTCCCAGGCAAAGCCTTGCGGCAGCAGATCCCCCAACTGCGCAAGATACCCGCGCACGCGCACGCCATAGCGCTGCGCCAGCCACTTCTTCGCGATCACGCCTGCAGCCACGCGCATCGTGGTTTCGCGTGCAGAAGAGCGGCCGCCGCCACGCGGATCGCGGATGCCGTATTTTTGCCAGTAGCTGTAGTCCGCATGTCCCGGACGGAACTGGCGCGCGATATGCGTGTAGTCCTTGCTGCGATGGTCGGTGTTACGGATCAGCAGACCGATCGGAGTGCCGGTGGTGCGCCCCTCGTAGACACCGGAGAGAATTTCGATCTCATCAGCCTCACGCCGTGCCGAGGTATGCCGGCTCTTGCCGCTGGCGCGGCGCTGCAGATCGTGGGTGAATTCGCTGGCATCGAGTTCCAACCCGGGCGGGCAGCCATCGACCACGCAGCCAATGGCCGGCCCGTGCGATTCGCCGAAGGTGGTGACGGTCAACAGGGTACCGAAGCTGTTCGCGCTCATGGCTGTGGCATCACCGATGTGCGGCCAGCGCGGCGATGCGCGCGTGGTGCGCGACCAGGGCGCTGCGCTCCACGGCGAAAATGCCCATCTGCCCGACCTTGAATTCGATCCAGGCGAAGTCCACGTGCGGCAACAACTGCACCAGCGCACGCTCGGATTCACCGACTTCGCAGATCAACAGCCCCTCCTCGCTCAGATGCGCTGGCGCGTCGCGCAGGATCTTGAGCACCAGATCCAGGCCATCGTCGCCGGCACGCAGGCCCAGTTCCGGCTCGTGCGCGTACTCCGGCGGCAGTGCGTCGGTTTCGGCATGGGTGACGTAAGGAGGATTGGTGACGATCAATTCGTAACGGCGCCCGTCCAGCCCGGCGAACAGGTCGGATTTGATCAGCGCGACGTTGTCGGCCAGCAAGCGTTGTTTGTTTTGTGCAGCCAGCGCCAGCGCATCGTCGCTGATGTCGACCGCATCCACTTGCCAGTTCGGGTTGTAATGGGCCATCGCGATAGCGATGCAGCCCGAGCCGGTGCATAGGTCCAGCGCGCGGCTCACCGCACGCCCGGCCAGCCAGGGCTCGAAGCCGGCCTCGATCAATTCGGCGATTGGCGAACGCGGCACCAACGCACGCGGATCGCTTTTGAAATTCAATCCAGCGAACCAGGCTTCGCCAGTCAGGTAGGCGGCCGGGATGCGCTCGGCGATGCGGCGTTCGAACAACGCCAGCACCTGTGCCTTCTCCGGCGTGGTGACCCGCGCACTGCCATAGGCCGGCCCCAGATCGTGCGGCAGATGCAGCGCGTGCAGGACCAGATGGGTGGCTTCGTCCAGCGCGTTGTCGTAGCTGTGACCGAAGCTCAACTCGGCGGCATTGAAACGGCTGGTGCCGTAGCGGATCAGGTCGATGAGCGTGTGGAGTTCGGCGGCCGCGTCGGCAGTCATGGCAACAAGCAAGGCGATTGAGACCCCGATTATAGAGGCCCGACCGCTATGATGAGCGTTCGTTGCATGGGAAATCAGCATCCGTATGTTCAATCGCACCTTCGGCATCGTCCTGGTGGTTGCCCTGGCCGCTGGCCTGGGATTGCTGCTAGCGCAAAGGTTCTTCATCGACGGCCCCGCCCCGGCCTGGCCGCGAACCCGCACCGTGACCCTGTATCCACAGCCGCGCGCCCTGCCCGAGGCCCATCTACGCCAATCAGACGGCAGCGCGCTGATGCTGCCCAGCGCGCTGAAGGGCCATTGGACACTGCTGTTCCTCGGCTTCACCGCCTGCCCGGATGTCTGCCCCACCACCCTGGCGACCCTGGCCCGTGCGCAGACGCAATGGCAGACGATCCCGGACAGCGTGCGCCCGCGCGTGCTGTTCGTCTCGGTCGATCCGCAGCGCGACACGCCGACGCGACTGGGCGAATACGTGCACGCCTTCCACAAGGACACGCTCGCCGCCACCGCCGACGTACCCGAACTGGAACGCTTCGCCACCTCACTGGGCTTTGTGTTCCAGAAAGTACCCGGCACGCATTTCGCGCAGAATCCCAATGACTACAGCATGGACCACTCCGCCGCGATCGCGGTGCTCGATCCGCAGGGTCGGCAAGCTGGATTGATCCGCCCACCGTTCGACGCGGCGGCGATCGCAGCCGATCTGCAAGCGCTGACCAAGACCACCACACCATGAGTCTCACGACCCGTTTGACCTACGTGCTACCGCATCGGCTGCTGTCGTCGCTGGCGCGGCGCCTGGCGTATTCGCCGCGACCAGCACTGAAACAATGGCTGATCGACACCGTGGTACGCCGCTTCGGCGTGGACCTGAGCGAAGCAGCGCAGCCCGATGCGCGCGCCTACCCCACCTTCAACGCCTTTTTCACCCGCGCATTGAAGCCTGGCGTGCGTGTCGCCGATGCCGATCCACAGACGCTGCTGATGCCGGCGGACGGCCGCATCAGCCAACTCGGCCAGATCGAGGATGGACGCATTTTTCAAGCCAAAGGCCAGTCGTTCACTGCCGCGGAATTACTCGGCGATGCCGCAGCCGCAGCGCCCTTCGCCAATGGCCTGTATGCCACCGTGTATCTGTCGCCACGCGACTACCACCGCGTACACATGCCCTGGACCGGCACCCTGCGCGAGACCGTGCACGTGCCGGGGCGCTTGTTCAGCGTCGGCACCGATGCGGTGCGCCACGTGCCACGACTGTTCGCGCGTAACGAGCGCCTGGTCTGCCATTTCGAGACCGACTTCGGGCCGATGGTCTCGGTCATGGTCGGCGCGCTCTTGGTCTCGGGTGTGGAAACGGTGTGGAGCGGCGTGGAAATCCCGCGCTACGCCGAGCGCATCACCCGCAAGGACTGGCGCGGCAAGGGAATCACCGTGCCACGATTCGAGGAGATGGCGCGCTTCAACTATGGCTCCACGGTCATCGTCCTGCTCCCGCCCGGCGTGGCCGCGTTCGACCCGACGCTGACGGCGGAATCGCCGGTGCGACTCGGCCAAGCCCTGGCACGACGGCTGCAGCACTGAAGCACGACAGCGGTAGACGGCCCGAGGTTGCGTCGAGAAATCCGCCTCACCCCCATCACATCCAAGCCAATCGCTCGGCACCCTCACCTCAGCGCCAGTCAGCGAACGAGGCACTGGAAAAGGAAGTGACTGGCAACCGCCTGGTGCACGCTTCAGGCGCATCACCCGCCTGACGCAACCACGTCAACGGTTATTTTCAGCGACTATTTTTCGCAGCCGGACAGTCTCAGTGACTGCCCCGGCTTCAACGCATAACCAGGCGCTCGCAAACCGTTGGCCTTGGCCAACTCCTTGATGTCGCAGTCATGACGGTCGGCGATCTTACCCAGCGTGTCGCCCTTGCCGACCCGATAGCTTCGCACCGGCTTCTGCTTCTCCTTGGACTTGACCGGTGCCGGATGAGCGCTGCCCGCCGTGGTCCGCACACCGGCGACCTGACTGACATCGCCCACCGCGACATTGCCGGTGACATCGGTCGCCGGCGCACTACGGCCATTGCGCACGGCGGCATTGACGTCGGCGGTGATCAGCGCACGGGCCAGATCGGCGCGCGGACCGCTCACGCAGTAACGGCTGTATAGACCGACAATCTTGGTGGTGGCGTTGAGGGTGGCCCCGGCTGGAATCCAACCATCGGGCTCGTAACGCGGGTTGAGATTGCGCAACACCCGCATATAGCCCTCGCGGGTGCCATCGCTGCCCAGGCAGATGGTCAACTCGTAGATGGTGGTGGCTTTGGTCAGACGCAGGATCGCCGGTTGTGCATTGACCTTGGGGAATGCCACGCCGTACTGCTGCGGATGCAGGAAGATCCAAGCGGCGGCGATCACCATCGGCACATAGTCCTTGGTCTCGGGTGGGAACTGGTTGTACACCCCCGCATCCCAGAAACTATGCCCTTGCATCTGGTTGAACACCCGCGCGGCGCGACCTTCGCCACCGTTATAGCCAGCCAGCGCCAGTTCCACGTTGCGATTGAGTTCGGCCATGCGCTCGTTGATGTAGGTGGCGCTGGCCTCTGCGGCACTACGTGCGTCGTAACGGGTATCGAAACCGCTGCCATCGGGCCCCAGGCCGAAACGGCGTCCAGTGGCCGGCATGAACTGCATCAGCCCAGCCGCACCCACACGCGAACTGGCGTGCACACGACCGTTGGATTCCTTGGCGATGATGCCAAACAGCAGCGCCTCGGGCAGGTTGCGCTTCTCCCATTCCGGCCACATCACCGCGCGCAGGTTCTGGTAGTTCTCATAACTGCTCATCAGCGACGGACGCATGTCGGTGAGCCAGCGACGGATACCGGCCTGCACTGCCGGGTTGTATTCCACCATCGAATCGAAAGCATGACGCTTGTCGTTGAGCAGACGCGCCGCGCGCAATGCCTCTGGCACGTCGGCGGCCAGCGGACTGATGTGATCGGGATCGGCCTGCAACGGCTGTGCCTCGTCGGTAGCGACATCTGCATCGGCATCGCTGGCCGTGCCTTGCGCATCGGTCTTGGCCTTCAGCAGACGCTTGTATGCCCCCAGATAGGTACCGACCTGGCAATTGCGCAGCTTGATGCAGGCTTGGATCACATCCTCGATATCCTCCAGCGCGGCATCGCTCTGCTGAGTGCCCTTGGGGTCGTTGTTACCGACCAGCACCATGGCATCGTTGTAGCGCTTCTCTGCGGCGGCAAGACGCTGATCGAGAACCGCCATGGCGGCCTGATCGCGAGCGGAGACACGAGCAGCATGGGCAGCGGGGACGGCACAGAGCAGCACCATGGCGGCCCCGACGGACCACACGTTGGAGAGGCGGAACGTAAAGGGCATGGCGGAACGCAGCGACGGAAAGGGCGCAGAGTAGCCCCCGTGATCGCATCGCGGCAAGCCGGTGACGATTGTTGCGCTATCTGCGGAGGGACAACGTTCATCGCCACCCACTCCGTGCCGATCAGCCCAGCAGCACACACAGGTGCGCACGCTGGACACACGCGCTAGCATCGCCGCTTTGCTTCTGCGTCGTTACATCCCGATGAGCCGCTGGCGCCCTCCTGCCGAAAAAAGCACCGCACTGATCACCCCGGAAGGCCATGCCCGACTCAAGGCGGAACTGGACGAACTGTGGCGCCTGCGCCGCCCGGAGGTGGTCAAGGCGCTGGCCGCGGCCGCGGCCGAGGGCGACCGCTCGGAGAACGCCGAATACACCTACCGCAAAAAGCAATTGGGTGAGATCGACCGCCGCGTGCGCTACCTGAGCAAACGCCTGGAAGCGCTGCGCGTGATCGCCGACGCTCCGTCGGACCCGCAAGCCGTGTTCTTCGGCGCGCATATCGCACTGGAAGATGCCGAGAGTGGCGAACGACGTCGCTACCGCATCGTCGGCCCGGACGAAACCGACGCCGCGCGCGGCTGGATCAGCATCGATTCGCCGTTGGCGCGGGCACTACTGAAAAAACGCATTGATGACGAGGTGGAAGCGCTGCTGCCCGGTGGCCACCATCGTTTCGTGGTGGTGGCGGTGGAGTATGGCGCGACTTGAAACTGCGACGCCAACGCACCGTATGCGCCGATCCAACCGACCTCAGAGTACCCGCAAATCCAGTGACCGCGACGGCACATGCTCCATCGGCAGGGCATCGCCGAATAGATCGTGTTCGTCGCTTTCGGTGATCTCCACCTGGACCAAATCGCCCGGTTTGAGGCCGCATTCGGCACCATTCTGGATATGCACCAGTCCATCGATCTCGGGCGCATCGGCTTTGGAACGTGCCACGGCGATGCCATCTTCCAGCAAATCCACCAGGCATTCCTGCACGCTGCCGATCTTGGTTTCCAAGCGCGCTGCGGAAATCTCCGCCTGTCGTGCCATGAAGCGCGCCAACCGTTCCTGCTTGAGCGCCTCCGGGACCGGATCAGGCAGCGCATTCGCGCTGGCACCTTCCACTGGCGAATAGGCGAAAGCGCCGACGCGATCGAGCTGAGCGGCGTCGAGAAACTCCAGCAGTTGTTCGAACTCGGCGTCGGTCTCACCAGGGAAGCCGACAATGAAGGTCGAACGCAAGGTGATGTCCGGGCACAACGCGCGCCAGCGCTGCACACGTTCCAGGGTGCGCTCGACCGCCCCCGGCCGCTTCATCAGTTTGAGAATGCGCGGGCTGGCGTGCTGGAACGGGATGTCCAGATATGGCAGCAGCTTGCCTTCGGCCATGAGCGGGATCACGTCGTCCACATGCGGATACGGATACACGTAGTGCAATCGCGTCCACGCGCCTAGTTCCGCCAATCCTTCGCACAGCACGGTCATCCGCGTCTGATAGGCGCGGCCGCGCCACTGGCGTTCGGCGTATTTCAGATCCACCCCATAGGCCGAAGTGTCCTGCGAGACCACCAGCAATTCGCGCACCCCGCCTTTGACCAAGCGCTCCGCCTCGCGCAACACCTCGTCGACCGGACGCGACACCAAATCGCCGCGCATCGACGGAATGATGCAAAAGCTGCAACGGTGATTGCAGCCTTCGGAGATTTTCAGATACGCGTAATGGCGCGGGGTCAGCTTGACCCCGATGTCGTCCTCGCTGCTACCGCGGCCGCGCGGCAACAAATCCACGAACGGATCGTGGCGTGGCGGCAACGCCGCATGTACCGCCTCCATCACGCTTTGATAGTCCTGCGGGCCGGACACCGCCAGCACATCCGGGTACGCCGCGCGAATCTGCTCCGAGCGCTTGCCCAGACACCCGGTGACGATCACCTTGCCATTCTCGGCCATGGCCTCGCCAATCGCCTCCATCGACTCGGCCACCGCCGCATCGATGAAACCACAGGTGTTGACCACCACCACGTCAGCCGCGTCGTAGCTTGGCACGATCGCATAGCCCTCCGCGCGCAGTTGGGTGAGGATGCGCTCGGAGTCGACCAAGGCCTTCGGGCAGCCGAGGCTGACGAAGCCGACTTTGGGGGTGGCGAGAGACATGGGGCCGGGGTCCGGAGCCTTGGAGAAAAAGCGCGCGAATTATACCGGGCCAAGCTGGCGTGCGCGGCATCACAGCACCCATTCGTTGACCCGCTCCCCCACCTTGGCCGTCCCAATGGATAATCCCCCGCATCGTCCGCCACAGGAGCGCAGCATGGGCCACTGGATCACTCTCGTCACCGCGCACGGCCAGGTCTGCGCCTGGCACGCTCAGCCCGACGACGCCCCACGCGCCGGCTTGGTGATCATCCAGGAAATCTTCGGCGTCACCGCCTACATCCGTGAAGTCGCCGAGCACTATGCCGCCCAGGGCTACGCGGTACTGGCGCCGGCACTGTTCGATCCCATCGAGAAAGACGTGCAACTGACATACGATCAGGACGGCATACACAAGGGCCTGGAGTTGGTCGGCGCGCTCGGCTTCGAGCGGGCCTTGGACATCGTGCAGGCCGCCGCACAGGCGCTGGCCCCCGCAGGCAAGGTCGGCACCCTCGGCTACTGCTGGGGCGGCAGCGTCGCACTGCTGGCGGCACTGCGCCTGGGCCTGCCTTCGGTAAGCTACTACGGCGGGCGCAACACCCAATTTTTAGACGAGACGCCGAAAGCACCGGTGCTATTCCACTTCGGCGCGCACGACCAGAGTATCCCGGCCGAAGCGGTGCAGCAGCACCGCGAGAAGTTGCCGCAGATGCAGACCTTCGTGTATCCAGCCGGACACGGCTTCGACCGCCACGTCGATCCGCATCATCACGATCCCGACAGCGCCGAGCGCGCACGCGAACGCAGCCTGACTTTCCTCGCCGAGCATTTGAGTTGAGCCACCGCCATGGCTGAGTTCGTACTGGATCCACGCCTGGACGCCGACAGTGCGTTCGTCGCCGACGGACCGCTATCGCAGGTCCGGCTGATGGACGATGCCCGCTTCCCATGGCTGCTGCTGGTGCCACGGGTGGCCGATGCCCGCGAGTGGATCGACCTGGATGGTGCTCAGCAACGTCTGCTGCTGGCCGAGATCAATCAACTCTCGCATTTACTGCGCCAGGAGCCGGGCGTGCACAAGCTCAATATCGGCGCACTGGGCAACGTGGTGGCGCAGTTGCACGTGCATGTGCTGGGGCGGCACCCGGACGATGCGGCTTGGCCGGGGCCGGTCTGGGGCAGCGGTCCGGCACAGCGGCTCCCCGCCGATCTGCTGCAGGCGCGTGTCGCGGCCTGGCGCCAGCGGCTACGATAAGCAACCTTAAATTTGCGGAAACCGCACCCCAATGAAATCCAATGCGATCGCCGCTATCGTGCTGATCCTGATCGGCCTGGTGTTCCTGGCCAACAACCTGGGCTGGACCCATCTGAGCCTGGGCCGATTGATCGCCACCTGGTGGCCAGCGATTCTGGTCGCGGTCGGCGTCGGCATGCTGTTCGGTCGCGGTAAATAACCGCGACCACGCTGGCCACCGCCACACGGTTGTCAGCACGAGGAATCAGCGGGGGACGTTGACCACTGCGGCACCAGCGCTCGGATCGTGCAGGCAATGCTTGTCTGGCAAGCGCTCGCCGCGACCGGCCATCGAGATCGAGAGGAAAACTCAGGTTCTCGGCAACGTCACGCCGGTCTGGCCCTGGTACTTGCCGCCACGATCCTTGTAACTGGTCTCGCAGACTTCGTCGGACTCGAAGAACAGCATCTGCGCGACGCCTTCATTGGCATAGATGCGTGCCGGCAATGGCGTGGTGTTGCTGAACTCCAGGGTCACGTGCCCTTCCCACTCCGGTTCCAGCGGGGTCACGTTGACGATAATGCCGCAGCGCGCATAGGTACTCTTGCCCAGGCAAACCACCAGCGTGCTGCGCGGAATGCGGAAGTACTCCACCGTCCGCGCCAGGGCGAAACTGTTGGGTGGGATGATGCAGACATCCGACTCGATGTCGACGAAACTGCCGCTGTCGAAGTGCTTGGGATCGACGATAGTCGAGTTGATGTTGGTGAACACCTTGAATTCGCGCGAACAACGCACGTCATAACCATAACTGGAGGTACCGTAACTGACGATGCGCTCGCCGTTGACCTGTTTGATCTGGCCCGGTTCATACGGCGCGATCATGCCGTGCTGTTCGGACATGCGGCGGATCCAACGGTCGCTCTTGATGCTCATGGGGAGTCCTGATGCCAATGGCGGCAGGCCGCAGCCTGTAAGCCGGAAACGCGACCGACGCCGGAAGCGGGCCGCAACGACCGGCGATTCTAGCCGGTCGCAGGCCATTCGCGGAGGCAGCCTCGCCCTTCAGCGCAACGTTGCGGCAATCGGGATGGCCGCGCGTGGCCGCTTGCGCAACTCCTCGACCAGACGCTGCGCCGTAGCCAGATAGGCCTGCGCCGCCACCGACTCCGGCGCCGCCACCACGATCGGCGTGCCCGCATCGCCCTGCTCGCGAATCGAGATCTCCAGCGGCAGCGCCCCCAGCAGCGGCACGCCATACTCCTGCGCCATACGCTGGCCACCGCCTGCGCCGAACACATGCTCGACATGGCCGCACTGGCTGCAGGTGTGCATCGCCATGTTCTCGACAATGCCCAGCACCGGCACCTCGACCTTCTCGAACATCTTCAGCGCCTTTTTCGCATCCAACGTGGCGATATCCTGCGGGGTGGTGACGATCACCGCACCGGCCACCGGGATCTTTTGCGCCAGGGTCAACTGGATGTCGCCCGTACCCGGCGGCAGATCGATCAGCAGGTAGTCCAAGTCGTCCCACAGCGTGTCGGCGAACAACTGGGTCAACGCCGAGGTCGCCATCGGCCCGCGCCAGATCATCGGCGTGTCCTGATCCACCAGCAGGCCGATCGACATCGCCTCGATGCCCAAAGCCCGCATCGGCTCGATCGTCTTATCGTCCGGGCTGTCCGGTCGCCCGCTCAACCCAAGCATGGCCGGCACGCTAGGCCCATAGACATCGGCATCCAGCACCCCGACCCGTGCCCCCTGGCGCTGCAGGGCCAGGGCCAGATTCACCGCGGTGGTGGACTTGCCCACTCCGCCCTTGCCGGAGCCGACAGCGATGACATTGCGGATACGGGGATGCGGCGCGAGTTTGGACTGGACGGCGTGAGCGGGAAGGCGGGGATGTTCGGTCATCGGGAAACTCATCGAATGAAATGAAGCACCTGCAGGCAGAACCCCTGCGCTGCAATCGGAAGACGGGGACAAGACCGCACAGCGGCCATGACGACTGACCCGCGTGTCGCGACGCGACGGGTCAAACTGAGAGGCGACTATACAAGTGCGAGGCATTGGCCATCCTCAGCGATCCGCCTCGGCCCCCACGCCGGCCGCGCAAATTTGCGCAATCGGCGGCCGAACGCCCCGTGTGCCGACGCGATAGGCCGACGCGGACACGCTGATCAAAGCGGACCGAGGATGGCGCGCAGGGCAACCGTGGTCATCGTCACGCGCTGCTCTTGCCCTATCCGGAAGAAACAGGCTCCCCAATCTGGTGCGCGCCGTGCGTCGCCCACGGTCACCCGCAGCATCTCCATAAATACATCAATCAGGACGACCGAGGTCGTTCGCTTCCTCGCCCAATCCACCCATTCAGCATCCTGTACATGCAACGCCCCAACATGATGCGAATCGGCCATCAACTGCACGTCATCGGCTGTTGCATCGATGTTTGCCATCGCATCCAGACATATGCGGCCCGTAGACAAAAAAGACGACGCACACATGCAGGCATCCGTTAAGTCCGTGTTTGTTACGTTCGGTCGCATCGCCGGAAGCGATCCCACTTTCGACACATATGTCGTGGCACGAGGCCGAGCCCCCCCCTCTCATCGATTGATTTTCGGGAATAGAAACATCATGACTGCTCGTCACACTCGTTATTTCCCCCATCGCCAGCTCAGTGCAGCCCTGGTCTCGGCCATGATGGTCCCCGCCGCATTCAGCGCCATCGCCCAGGACAGCGGAACCGACGGCAAGTCGACCGACAAGGCGACGAACCTGAGCAAAGTCACCGTGACCGGCTCGCTGATTCCACAGGCTCAGATCGAGATCGCCACCCCGATCACGACGATCAATGCCGAAGAAATCAAGGCACGCGGCTTCAGCAGCGTCGCCGACGTGCTGCAGAAGAGCTCCTTCGCCACCGGTGGCGTGCAAGGCGCACAGAGCTCCAACACCTTCACCCAGAGCGCAAAGTCGGTCAGCTTGTTCGGCCTGCCGCAGGGGTACGTGAAGTACCTGATCGACGGCCGTCCGATGTCGAACTATCCCGCGCTCTACAACGGCACCGATACCTTCAACAACATCAGCGGCATTCCGATCGATCTGATCGACCGCATCGAAATCCTGCCAGGTGGCCAGTCGTCCCTGTATGGCTCCGACGCCATCGCCGGCGTCATCAACGTGATCCTCAAGAAGAAGCTGGACGGTGCGGTGTTCAGCATCCGTGGTGGCGGCTACTCCGAAGGCGGCGGCAGCAACTTCCGCACGACCTTCGCCGATGGCTGGACCTCCTCCGACGGCCGCACCAGCCTACTCGGCGGCGTGCAGTACGTTCGGTCGCATCGCCGGAAGCGATCCCACTTTCGACACATATGTCGTGGCACGAGGCCGAGCCCCCCCCTCTCATCGATTGATTTTCGGGAATAGAAACATCATGACTGCTCGTCACACTCGTTATTTCCCCCATCGCCAGCTCAGTGCAGCCCTGGTCTCGGCCATGATGGTCCCCGCCGCATTCAGCGCCATCGCCCAGGACAGCGGAACCGACGGCAAGTCGACCGACAAGGCGACGAACCTGAGCAAAGTCACCGTGACCGGCTCGCTGATTCCACAGGCTCAGATCGAGATCGCCACCCCGATCACGACGATCAATGCCGAAGAAATCAAGGCACGCGGCTTCAGCAGCGTCGCCGACGTGCTGCAGAAGAGCTCCTTCGCCACCGGTGGCGTGCAAGGCGCACAGAGCTCCAACACCTTCACCCAGAGCGCAAAGTCGGTCAGCTTGTTCGGCCTGCCGCAGGGGTACGTGAAGTACCTGATCGACGGCCGTCCGATGTCGAACTATCCCGCGCTCTACAACGGCACCGATACCTTCAACAACATCAGCGGCATTCCGATCGATCTGATCGACCGCATCGAAATCCTGCCAGGTGGCCAGTCGTCCCTGTATGGCTCCGACGCCATCGCCGGCGTCATCAACGTGATCCTCAAGAAGAAGCTGGACGGTGCGGTGTTCAGCATCCGTGGTGGCGGCTACTCCGAAGGCGGCGGCAGCAACTTCCGCACGACCTTCGCCGATGGCTGGACCTCCTCCGACGGCCGCACCAGCCTACTCGGCGGCGTGCAGTACGAGGAAAAGGACCCAATCTGGGCCTATCAGCGCGACCTGACCAAACAGTTCAACACCCATGGTTATTCCCCGCAATTGGTGGGACGTGACTTTTTGGTCTATGGCCGTAGAACGAGTTACCACTTCCTGGACCAGGCCAGATGCAATAACGTTTCCAGCCTCTTCGGCGGCACCGAAACGCTGCAGCGCCGTGTCGGTTTCGGCGATGAATATTACTGCGGCTCCGCATACAAGCCTGGTTATGCCACCCTCGGCAGCAGCCTCAAATCGGCGCAGGCCTACCTGCACGGCACCCACGACATCAATGAAAACGTTCAACTCTACGGCGATGTCCTCTATAGCCACGAAGAAACCAAATACCATCCTGGAGCAAGCTTAATCTGGTGGGGCACAGCGGCAGATTTTGGTTATTACTACGACCCGAATATCAAGGATCTGCTCAATCTACAGCGCAATTTTGCCCCAGAAGAAATGGGCATCCATGGCATCAAGGACACCATGTCCCGCGACAAGAGCGAGTCGGTGCGGGCCACGTTTGGCGCACAAGGCACACTCGGCCAGTCGAACTGGGATTATGATGCCGGCGTCACCTACACGCAGTACAAACTCCAAGAAAACCAATTTGTCCGCTACAAAGATGCAATCGATCAATTTTTCATCGACAAGGTCCTCGGGCCGCAACTTGGCGTGCGCACGTTCAGAGGCGCCACTTACCCGATCTATTCGCCCAACTATGCAGCGTTCTACCAGCCGATCAGCCAACAGGAGTTCGCCAGCTTCACCGGCCGTGCCACCAACAAGAGCAAAACCTCCGACGGCATGATCCGCCTGCAAGCGACCGATGCCAAATTGTTCAGCCTGCCAGGTGGCGATGCCGGTCTAGCCGTGGTCGGCGAATACGGCAAGCAGAAATGGGATTACAACCCGGATCCCGCGATCCTCAACGGCGATATCTGGGGCCTGACCTCGGTAGACGGCGGCGGTCAACGCGACCGCTACGCGCTGACTTCGGAACTGCGCATGCCGGTGTTCGACCCACTGACCATCACCCTGGCCGGACGCTACGACGCGTTCAAGGCCAGCGGCCGCACCATCGACAAACCGACCTACAGCATCGCGCTGGAATACCGCCCTGTCGAATCGCTGCTGCTACGTGGCAAGTACGGCACGGCATTCCGTGCACCCACCCTATCAGATCTGTACCAGCGCAAGAGCGGCTACTACAGCAGCGTCATCGACTATTACCAATGCGCACAGCGCGGCTACCTGCCGGGCAACACCGATAATTGTCCACAACAGTATTCGAGCGCCCAGTTCTTCGGCAGCCAGTCCGGCAACTTGGACCTGAAACCGATCAACGCCAAGGTGTGGAGCACAGGTTTCGTGTGGTCGCCGGTGGATCGCATGGCGCTGACCGTGGATTACCTCAACTGGAATATCAGCGATGAAGTCACTCTGCAAAGCGCCGATGCGCTGAGCCTGCAGGACTACCGCTGCCGCGCCGGCATTGACTCGCCCAGCTCGGCCCTGTGCCAGGCAGCCGAATCGCAGGTCACCCGCGATTCGACGGGCAACCTCGCCACGATCTATACGCCAAAGATCAACGTCTCCAACCAGAAACTGCAGACCGTCGTCGCCTCGTTCCGTTATGGCTACGATCTGGGCCGCTGGGGTGACCTGAGCACCGTCACCAGCTACACCCAGAACCTGCGCCACAAATACGTGCGCTATACGGGCGACCAGCCGGTGGATCTGCTAAACGATCCGTACTGGAGCACCGATCCCAAGCGTAAGGCCGATGCGGCGCTGACCTGGGAGATCGGCGACTTCTCGACCACGTGGTATGCCAATTGGTTCGACAAAACGCCCAACTACGCGGCCACCGTCGGTGCAAATGGTTACGCAGCTCCGCGCGCCGCTAAACTGCCGTCGCACATCACCCACAACGCCAGTGTCACTTACAAGGCATTCGAGGGGATGGAGCTGTCGCTGATGGTGACCAACGTGTTCAACAAGATGCCGCCACTGGACACGTCCTATCCTGGAAGCTCCTATTGGGCGTACAACGACTACAACTACGACGTATACGGTCGCGCGTACTACCTGGAAATGCATTACGCGTTCGGCAAGTAATCGGATACGCACATTCGGAAAAGCCCACCCGCGCGGGTGGGCTTTTTTTTTGCGTATGCTGTACATGGAGTGTTGCATGCACGGCATACACAGCCCATGACACCTCGCCGCCAAGCAAAAATTACGCGCATTTAATGAGCGCGCACATCGCCCTTCACGCCCGGCAAAGTAAGCGGCGGCGTTTCAAGTCCGCAGACGACGCGACCATATCGACAGATATCGCCACACCACGGTGTATTCGCCATCGCGCCACGAATCGACGCCAGGCCGCACCGTCCATTCCATGGCCCCTCGCTCGGACCGATGCGCGGGTTACTTGCCTTACTGCGTGCAAGCAGCGACGCAGCTCAACCACGCAGCATGACCATCGCCGCGTTGTGGCCGGGCGCGCCAGTCACGCCACCGCCTGGATGGGTGCCGGACCCGCATAGAAACAGGCCCGGAATCGCGCCGCGATACGCGGCCTGACCGAGCATCGGTCGTGCGCTGAACAGCTGATTGAGGCTCAGTGCGCCATGGAAGATATCACCGCCGACCAAACCGAACGTGCGCTCCAGATCCAGCGGAGTCAGTATCTGCCGCCCCAACACCGAAGCGGCGAAACCCGGCGCATAGCGCTCGACGGTGGCGATCATCACGTCCGCGACCTCGTCGCGGTGCGCGTCCCACGAACGCCCATGCGGCAATTGCAGCGCCACGTGCTGGCAGAACAGACTGGCCACGTGTTGGCCGGGTGGTGCCAGCGACGCGTCCAAGGTACTCGGGATGAGCAGTTCGATGATCGGGTCACGCGACCAGCCGTGCGCACGCGCATCGTGGTAGGCGCGATCCATGTAGTCCAGGCTCGGCGCCAGCACGATGCCAGCGGTGAGATGATCGCCCGGCTCGGGCAACGCGCGGAACGTAGGCAAGCGCGACAGCGCCACGTTCATGCGAAACGTGCCGGAACCGCAGCGCCAGTGCGCCATGCGCTCCAAAGTGGCGGCCGGCACGTGCCTGGGGTCGAGCAGGCGTTCGTAGAGCAGCTTGGGATTGACGTTGGCGACCACGTGCCGTGCGTACACACGTTCACCGCGTTCGGTGAGCACGCCGACCGCGCGCCCGTCCTCGACCAAGATTTCGGCCACACCGACATCGGTGCGGATGCTGGCGCCAGCCGCGAGCGCCGCCTTGGCCATCGCCTGCGTGATTGCCCCCATGCCGCCCAGTGCGTGCCCCCAGGCGCCCTTGACCCCGTTGCTTTCACCGAACACATGATGCAACAGCACGTAGGCCGAACCCGGCGTGTAGGGGCTGGCGTAGTTGCCGACGATGCCATCGAAACCGAACAAAGCCTTGACCGGATCGCTCTCGAACCAGCGTTGCAGATACTCGGCGGCGGAAAGGGTGAACAAATCCAGCAACTCCTGGCGCAACGTCGTCTCCAACGCATGCAGGTGTCGCCCGAGGCGAGCGGCACGCAGCAGCTCCGGCAGTGCCTGCAGCCAACCGCCATCGGTGAGGTTGGGTGGCGGCTGCAAGGCCAGCACCCGCAGCACGTCGGCAATGCGCTCCAGCCGTGCCTCGTACGCGGGCAGGCGGGCGGCATCGCGCGCGGAGAATTTGGCGATTTCGGTCTGGGTCAGGCCAGGTCCGGTCAGGAGATAACGGTCGTCCGGCAGCGGCAGGAAATTGTTGCGGCGTCGTGGCACGATGCGCAGGCCATGCCCGGCCAGATCGAGGTCGGCCATCACTTTGGGCTGCAGCAGCGATACCGTATAGGACGCCACCGAGTTACGGAACCCGGGATGGAACTCCTCGGTGACCGCGGCACCGCCAACCACACCACGCCGCTCCAGCACCGTCACCGTCCAACCAGCCCGTGCCAGATACGCGGCGCAGACCAGACCGTTGTGGCCGGCCCCCACGATCACGGCATCGCATGGCGGCTTGCTGCGCATGCCGGACATAGTAAGCCAGTGCTTCGATAGCGCTAGCGTGGTCGCCCGCTCCAGCACACCCATGACCTTCGACACCCCTGGCCATCCCTGCAGCGCGGTAGAGTCTTGTCGCGGCCCGGTCCTGGGCCATTTCGTATCCCTGCCGGCCTGGAGCCTCCCCTGTGACCCTTCGCACTCCCAATATCTTGCTGTTGTCCATGGCCGTGAGCGCCGTACTGAGCGGCTGCGGCAAGCACGACGCGACCGCCCCCGCCGCCGACACGCCCAAGCCCGCCGCAACAGCCGCCCCCGCTGCGGCCGAACTCACCCTCGACACCAGCAAACTGCCAGCCTACAGCGCGTTCAACATCAACGACCTGGATCCCAGCAAGAACGCCTGCGACGACTTCAACGGCTACGTCAACGGGAAATGGCTGAGCACGAACGAAATCCCCAAAGACCGCAGCAATTGGGGCTCGTTCTCGATTCTGGACGAGCGCTCGGTCGCCGTGCAACATCAACTGGCCGAACAAGCCGCCGCCGCGACCAACGCAAAAGGCGTGGAAAAGATCGTCGGCGACTTCTGGGCCTCCGGCATGGACGAAGCCAAGGTCAACGCGCAGGGCATCGCCCCGCTGAAGGCCGAGCTGAGCGCGATCGACGGCCTCAAGGATGGCCCGGCGGTGGCCGACTACCTGCGCCAGAGCGCGGCCAAGGGCGAGAACCACCTGTTCGGTTTCTACGCCGGACCCGACTACAAGAACTCGTCCGTGAATATTGCCTACGCGACGCAAGACGGCCTTGGCCTGCCCGACCGCGGCTACTACCTCGATGCCGACAAGAAAGACAAGCTGAAGGCATACCAGGCACACGTGGCCAAGGTGCTGGAACTGTCCGGCGTGCCGGCAACCGACGCCGCCAAGCAGGCGCAGGACGTGGTAGCGCTGGAAACGCGTCTGGCCAAAGTCTCCAAGTCAATCGAGCAACTGCGCGACGCCAAACTGTCCTACAACCCGATCACTCCGGCCGAGGCCGACAAGCTGACCCCGAACTTCCCCTGGACCAAATTCTTCGAATCCCAGGGCGTGACGACACCGGAGAAGTTCTCGCTGGCGATCCCCGCCTTCCACCAGGAAGTCAGCAAGGCACTGGGCGATACCGATCCGGCGGTGTGGCGTGCCTACCTGCGCTTTCACACCGTGGATAGCGCCTCGCCGTACCTGAGCGATGCCTTCGCACAGGAAAACTTCGCGTTCTACAACAAGGAACTCAACGGCCAGGCGGAGATGAAGCCGCGCTGGAAACGCGTGCTCAACAGCATCAATCGAGGTGCTGGCGAGGCGATGGGGCAGATGTACGTCAAGGTCGCCTTCTCCGCCGACGACAAGGCCAAGATGGAGCAGTTGGTCGACAACCTGCGTCAGGCGTTGAAGGCACGGATCGAAAAACTCAACTGGATGAGCGAGGAAACCAAGGCAAAAGCCATGGACAAGTGGAAGACCTTCACCCCGAAGATCGGCTACCCGGACAAGTGGCGCGACTACAGCGGCCTGAGCACACAGCGCGACAGCTACCTGGACAACGTGCGCGCCGCCACAGCATTCAACTACAAGTACGACCTGAGCAAGATCGGCAAGCCGGTGGACAAGACCGAGTGGTACATGACCCCACAAAAGGTCAATGCCTACTACAACCCGCAGCGCAACGAGATCGTGTTCCCCGCCGCGATCCTGCAACCGCCGTTCTTCGACCCCAAGGCCGACGACGCGTTCAACTACGGCGGCATCGGCGCGGTGATCGGCCACGAAATGACCCACGGCTACGACGACCAGGGCGCGCGCTTCGGGCCGACCGGCAACATGGAAGACTGGTGGACCAAGGCCGATGCCAAGAAATTCGCCGCGCTCACCGGCAAACTGGTCAAGCAGTTCGACGCCTATAAAGTCGACGGCAAACCAGTCAACGGCAGGCTGACCCTGGGCGAAAACATCGCCGACCTGGGCGGCATCACCACCGCCTACGATGCCTTCAAGAAAGCCAACGAGGGCAAGGAGGACCCCAAGGTCAACGGCATGACCCGCGACCAGAATTTCTTCATCAACTGGGCCACGGTGTGGCGGACTAAATACACCCCGCAGAGCGCGATGATGCTGCTGAACACCGATCCGCACGCCCCGGCGCAGTTCCGTGTGATCGCAGCCCCATCAAACCTGCCGGCATTCGCCGCAGCGTTCCAATGCAAGCCGGGAGCACCGATGGTGCGTAGCGGCGACAAACAGGTGGTGATCTGGTAAACCACGCACGCACGATGCACCATCGAAAAGGCCCGGCACGTCCGGGCCTTTTTGTTGCCTGGCAAATGCGCGCCGCCCCCTGCCGAGGCATGCGGCACGACACAGCGCGCGCCATCGCCACAGTTGTACGTCGCGGCTTGTTAAACTTGTCGACTTGATTCCTGACCGGATGCGTTCCAGATGCTCAATGCTCGTCCGCTTGCCCTTGCGGTCACCCTCGGCCTGATCGCCCTGGCGTCCACTGCCGATGCTGCACCCAAAAAGAAACATGCCGCGGCCCCCAAGCCTCCCGTTGTCAGCGCCGCTTGCAGCGATTTCTACGATGACGCCAATGCCGATTGGTTGAAGCGCAACCCGGTACCACAAACCGACGCGGTCACCGCACTGAGCCAGCTCGCCGAACGCGCCCAACAGCAGCAGCGCGACCTGCTCGACGCGGCGATGCAGTCGCCGCAAAACCCGGTACAGAAAGCACTCGGCGACTTCTGGGCCAGTGGCCTGGACGAGGCTGCCGTGGAGAAAGATGGTTCCACGCCAATCGCGCCACTGCTCAGCCGTATCGATGCGATCAAAAAAGCCAAGGACGTGCCGGCTTCGATCGCCGCGCTGCATCAAATCGGCATTCCGGTCGCCTTCAATTTCGGCGCCGACGTGGACCTGAAGGCGCTGGACCGCCACATCGGCTACTTCATGCAAGGCGGCATGGGCCTGCCCGACCCCGCCTTCTACACGCGCACCGACGCCGACACCCTGGCGCTGATGGGCCGCTACCGGAGCTACGTCAAACAAATCCTGACCCTGACCGGCACACCAGCGGCCACGCTCGACGCCGACGTGCAGTCCGTGTTGCAGATCGAAACCGCATTGGCGCGCAACGCCAAATCCCTGGCCGGCATCAACAATCCGTTCAACAACTACGCGCCGATCTCCACCAAGGACTTGAACAAGCAATACCGCAATCTGCAACTGGACGCCTTCCTCAAGGCACAGGGCGTCAAGGACGACCTGGTGTCGATGGCCGATCCGGACATGTTCAAGCAACTCGATGGCATGATCCTCAGCATCCAGCCCGCGCAATGGAAGGCCTACCTGCGTTGGCGCGTGGGCGATGCGATGGCGCCGTACCTGTCCAAGAGCTTCCGCGACGCCAGCTTCGATTTCCGCGGCCGCGTGCTGGAAGGACAACCGCTGCCGCCGCCACGCTGGGCGCAGGTGCTGGACGCGATCAACGTCGCCGCCGGACCAATGCTCGGCCACGAGTACGCCACCCGCTATCTCAACGCCGAGACCCGCCACAAAGCCGAAACCATCGCTGACCAGGTGCGCGATGCGCAAATCGCCGCAGTCAAGCGCAGCAGTTGGCTCAGCGAACCGGCACGTACCGAAGCGCAAGCCAAGCTGGCGGCCCTGAAGATCGAAGTCGGCGTACCGCATCGCGATCTCGACTACACCTTGCAACCGACCGGGCGCGGCAGCTTCGGCGGCAACATGCTGATCGCCTCTACCTGGCGCCATCGCGAAGAGATGAAGCGCATCGGCAAGGGCAACGCCGACCGCCGCTGGGACGTCCTGCCGCAGCAACCCGCACTGACCTACGACATCGCACAGAACCGCCTGATCGTCACCGCCGCCGTGCTGCAACAGCCCGTATTCGCCAACGGTGGCGACAGTGCCGTGCTATACGGCAGCTATGCCGCGCTGGTCGCGCACGAACTGATCGGCGCAATCAACGACAAGGGCAGCCGGGTCGATGCCCAAGGCCAGTTGCGTACCTGGTGGAGCGCCGAGGACAAGAACGCCTGGGACGCGCTGGCCGCACGCGCCGCCACGCAATACGGCGCTTATGATTTCCCCGGAGTGAAAGGCGCCAAGGTCAACGGCCCGCTGACTCAATACCAGGACCTGACCGACATCGGCAGCGTCGAACTCGCTTGGCAGGCCTACACTGCCGCACAGCCCAACGCCAACGACGCCGGCAAGCAAGCGTTCTACACCGCCTGGGCTGGCCTGTGGGCGCAGCAGCTATCGCCGAACGAAGCAGTGCAGCGCGTGACTGCCGACGTGCACGCGCCGGGCCGCTGGCGCACCAACGGCCCCCTGGCCAACCAATCGGCCTTCGCCGCGACCTTCAGCTGCAAGCCCGGACAGCCGATGGTGCGCAGCGACGCCGAGCAGATCCACCTGTGGCCGTAATCGCTATCGCATAAGCAACTCGGTGCACGACGGCGCGGACAACCGCGCCGTCGTCGTGTTGGTCGTCCGCTTTCTTCGGCGCAGGGCGCCGGACACGACCGCCCCCCAGCGGGTGACTCAACATTGCGAGACGCCGACGTCGCACCACCGCGCTCATCCGCAGCATGCGAACACGGAGGCATCGCCACTGGGCAGGCCGAACCTCCAAGACAATCGATAAAATAAAACTATCGATTTAGTAATTTTATTCAAATTACACCAATAGAAATTTCGTTCTATCGTCTACGCACCTGACACATGGTGTTCGCCAGATGCGCTTGTCCACCACAGCACCACCGCACGCGCTCACTCTTTGCCGCACAGCCGGCAAACGAACACCTTGCCACTGACCCGCCCTTGCCCCCCTCGCACACGCCCCGTGTTTTTCCATTCCCGCCACTGCGGCGACCCATCGCTCCCCACATGCTCACGCACAGAGGTAATTGCTCATGACGACCGAAGCGAAGTGCCCCTTCAACCACGCCACGAACGGCACCGGGACCAGCAACCGTGACTGGTGGCCCAAGCAACTGCGAGTGGATCTGCTCAACCAACATTCCGACCGCTCCAATCCGCTGGGCGCGCACTTCGACTACGCCAAGGCGTTCAAAGGCCTGGACTTCAAAGCGCTGAAGGAGGATCTGCGCAAGCTGATGACCGATTCGCAAGAGTGGTGGCCAGCCGACTTCGGCCACTATGGTCCGTTGTTCATCCGCATGGCCTGGCATAGCGCGGGCACCTACCGCGTGGGCGATGGTCGCGGTGGCGCCGGTCGTGGGCAACAACGCTTCGCGCCGCTCAACAGTTGGCCGGACAACGTCAACCTGGACAAGGCGCGGCGCCTGCTGTGGCCGATCAAGCAAAAATATGGACAGGCGATCTCCTGGGGCGACCTGCTGATCCTCACCGGCAACGTGGCGCTGGAGTCGATGGGCTTCAAGACCTTCGGCTTCGCTGGCGGTCGTGCAGACACCTGGGAACCGGACCAGGACGTGCACTGGGGCCGCGAAACGACATGGCTGGGCAGCGAAGAGCGCTACGCGCACGGCAAGCAGGAAAACACCCGCGAGCTGGAATGCCCACTGGCCGCAGTGCAGATGGGGCTGATCTACGCCAACCCGGAAGGTCCCGATGGCAATCCGGATCCGCTGTTGTCGGCCAAGGATATCCGCATCACGTTCGCAGAGATGGCGATGGACGACGAGGAAACCGTCGCGCTGATCGTCGGTGGCCACACGTTCGGCAAGACCCACGGTGCCGCCTCGGCCGATCACCTCGGCCCCGAACCAGAAGCCGCCGGGCTGGAAATGCAGGGCCTGGGGTGGTTCAACTCGTTCCGCAGCGGCAAAGGCCCGGACACCATCACCAGCGGCCTGGAAGTGACCTGGACCACCACGCCGACGCAGTGGAGCCACGACTTCCTGGAACTGCTGTTCAAATACGAGTGGGAACTGAGCAAGAGCCCGGCCGGTGCCCACCAATGGGTGGCCAAGAACGCCGAAGCGGTGATTCCGGACGCGTACGATCCGTCCAAGAAGCACCTACCGACCATGCTCACCACCGACCTGGCGCTGCGCGCCGACCCGGCCTACGAGGCGATTTCGCGGCGCTTCCTGGCGCATCCGGAACAATTGGCCGACGCCTTCGCCCGTGCCTGGTTCAAACTGACCCATCGCGACATGGGGCCACGCACGCGCTATCTGGGCCCGGAAATTCCGGCCGAAGAACTGATCTGGCAAGATCCAATCCCCGCCGTGAATCACCCGTTGGTCGACGCACAGGACATCGCCGCATTGAAGCAGACCCTGCTCAACGCCGGCCTGAGCATCGCCCAGTTGGTCTCCACGGCATGGGCCGCAGCCTCCACCTTCCGCAGTTCGGACATGCGCGGCGGCGCCAATGGCGCTCGTCTGTTCCTGGCACCGCAAAAGGACTGGGAGGTCAACCAGCCTGCGCAACTGGCACAGGTGGAAGCCACGCTGAAGCGCATCCAGGCGCAATTCAACGGCGCCCAGAGCAACGGCAAGAAAATCTCGCTGGCCGACCTGATCGTGCTCGGCGGTAGCGCAGCAATCGAACAGGCCGCCAAGCAGGCCGGACAGACACTGAGCGTACCGTTCGTGCCAGGACGCATGGACGCCTCGCAGGCGCAGACCGACGTGGAGTCCTTCGCCGTTCTGGAACCGAACGCCGATGGTTTCCGTAACTACGCCAAGCCCGGCTACACGGTGTCGACCGAGGCCATGCTGATCGACAAGGCGCTGTTGCTGACCCTGACCGCGCCGGAAATGACCGTGCTGGTCGGCGGCCTGCGCGTGCTCGGCGCCAACAGCGGGCAATCCACACATGGCGTTTTCACCGACCGTCCTGGCGTGCTCAGCAACGACTTCTTCGTCAACCTGCTGGATATGCACACCCAGTGGAAAGCGACCTCGCAGATGCAGGACCTCTACGAAGGCCGCGATCGCAGCACCGACCATCTGAAATGGACCGGCACCCGGGTCGATCTGGTGTTCGGTTCCAACGCGATACTGCGCGCAGTGGCCGAGGTCTATGCCAGCGCCGATGCGCAAGAGAAGTTCGCACGCGACTTCGTCGCCGCCTGGACCAAGGTGATGCAACTGGACCGCTTCGATCTTCCCGCATGAGATGACAGCTCGGGCGCCGGCTACGGCGCCTGAGCCTGCGGCAATCGCGCAAGGCCCAATCGCCACGCGCGGCACCGCGCCTACAGCGCGTCGAGATCGCCCAGCGCGCGAATCAGCCGCCGCGCACGCTTGTCCGGCTTGCTCTCCGGTGCCTGGTAACCATTGCGTTCGGCACGCTGTTGCGCGCGCACCTGTGCGCGCCGTTCACGCGAGGGCTCGCTTTCCTGGTAAAGGGCCTGCGCCACGCTGGCCGGGCCACGGGTGTCACTGAGTCCCAGCACCTGCAGCTCGAACAGTTCGTCGCCTCGTTGCACACGCATGCACTCGCCCACGCGTACCGCGCGCGAGGATTTCGGCCGCTGCCCGGCGACGTCCACTTTGCCAGTCTCCACCGCCTGCTTGGCCAGGCTGCGGGTCTTGAAAAAGCGGGCGGCCCACAGCCAGACATCCAGCCGAACCGCCGCCGCTTGCGCGATCAGCTCATTCATTCGTGTCCACGGAAATCCGCCCGCATGGGCGGTTCGCCCGACCGCGCGCTGTTCACTTGCTGCGCCTGCTCAGGATGGCAACGCTGCTGACGCTGATTCGCCACCAGCCCATCAGCGCGGGCCGGAATCGCACTGGGCACCTCGCCGACCAGGCACTCCGGACGATCCAACCGCATGCTGGTATCCCTCCAACCCGCCCTGTCGGCGCAACCGCTCAATCCTGATAGCAGCGCAAGCCCTAACGCGCTGGCTCCCATCCACTGCACATGACGAGGCAACTGCCACATTGCACACTCCTGCTTTTTGTTTGGTACGACGCGCATTGCCCACATCCGCATGCCGGATAACGGGCCTACGCATCGATGCAAACAGTCTAGGACGTTGGCGAACGCGGCGCATCCGTCATCGTCCGAGGTGGGCATGCGAGTGCTAGTCTGCAAGACTGATCATTCTCGCAGGCATGCGCGATGCAAAAGCCAAGCGCACTCATCGAAGGCCCCATCGGCCGACAGTTGCTGCTGTTTTCGCTGCCGATTCTGGCCGGCAACATCGCGCAATCGCTCAACAGCTCGATCAATGCGATCTGGATCGGCCACTATCTCGGCGAGACGGCACTGACCGCCGCGGCCAACGCCAACAGCATTATTTTTTTCGTCCTCGGCTCGGTGTTCGGCATCGGCATCGCCGCCACGATCCTGATCGGCCAGGCGATTGGCCGCAACGACACGACCCAGGCGCGTCACGTCATGGGCACCAGCACAAGCTTCTTCATCGGCATCTCGGTACTGATCGCCGGCAGCGGCTGGTGGCTGGCGCGACACCTACTGGCGGCAATGGGGACTTCAGCAGCGTCGCTGCCGCTGGCAGAAGCCTATCTGCAAGTGTTCTTTCTCGCGATGCCACTGCTGTACACGTTCGGATTTCTTGCCGCCGCGCTGCGCGGCACTGGCGATTCGCGCACGCCATTTCGTTTCCTGATGCTGTCGGTGGCGCTGGACATCGGTTTGAATCCGTTGCTGCTGTTCGGGCTGGGACCGTTCCCGCGCCTGGGAATCGCAGGCGCGGCCTGGGCCACGCTCATCGCACAAGGCGTGGCACTCAGTGGACTGCTGCTATACCTGCGCCACAAACGCCACGTACTATGGCTTGGCCGCCGTGACCTGCATCTGTTGCGGGTGAATCCACCGATCCTGCGCGCGCTGGTCGTCAAGGGGCTGCCGATGGGCCTGCAGATGACGCTGATCTCGCTGGCGATGATCGTGCTGATCTCGCTGGTCAACACTTATGGCACCGACACCTCCGCCGCTTACGGCGCCGCCTTGCAGTTGTGGTCCTACCTGCAGATGCCGGCGATGGCGATCGGCGTCGCCTGCTCGTCGATGGCCGCGCAGAACGTCGGCGCACAGCGCTGGGACCGGGTCGCGGCAATCGCACGCAAGGGCTTGCTGTTCAATTTCATGATGACCGGTGCCCTGATCGCGCCGCTGATCCTACTCGACCGCTGGACGCTCGCACTGTTCCTGCCCCCCCACAGCGCGGCGCTGGAAATCGCGCGCCATCTCAACCACATCACACTGTGGTCGTTCCTGTTTTTCGGTGTGACCTTCGTGATTTCCGGCGTGGTCCGTTCTACCGGCGCGGTGATCCCGCCTTTGCTGATCCTGGCGTTGGCGCTATGGGGCATCCGTGTGCCATTCGCGCAATTGCTGCAACCACACCTTGGTGTGGAGGCGGTGTGGTGGAGCTTCCCGATCAGTTCCATCTGCGCGATGCTGTTGTCATTGGCCTATTACCGCTGGGGCAACTGGCGCAAGGCGCGGATGCTGACGCAACCGAGCCTCGACGCCGCAACACAAGCCGCAGCGTCCGTCATCGGGGACAGCATCGCGCCGGACCCGACGCGCTGAGGCAAGTGGGCAGCGCCACGCACCCGCATCATCACCGCACCGAAACCGCACAAACGCAAACGGCCACCCGAAGGCGGCCGTTGCAACAGCGAGCCCCAAGGCCGCCGTGTGAACCTTACTCGGCCTTGGCGGCGGCCGCAGCGGCCTGACGCGCGACCTTGGCCTGCGCGGCGGCGGCCAAGTCTTCCTTGATGCGGGCGGCCTTGCCTTCCAGACCACGCAGGTAGTACAGCTTACCGGCGCGGACCTTACCGCGACGCTTCACTTCAACCGACTCGATGGTGGCGCTATGGGTCTGGAACACGCGCTCGACGCCGTAGCCGTGCGAAATCTTGCGCACGGTGAAGGAGGAGTTCAGGCCCGCATTCTTGGTGCCGATCACGACGCCTTCGTAGGCCTGCACGCGCTCGCGGTTGCCTTCCTTCACCTTGACGTTGACGACGACGGTGTCGCCCTGGTTGAACTCCGGCAGCTTGCGCTGGATCTGGGCGGCTTCGAAGTCGGCCAGGATGGTCTTGTTGAGCTTGCTCATGATGGGCACCGATTGTGTCTGGTGAGGTGGTCCGGCAGTCGCCGCACGGCGATTGCGCGATATCGGATCGGGTCCAATACGGAACGTACTGGCCGGAAAGCCGGGCATTTTAACCCAGCGCAACGGCCATGGCTAGGGCCTGGAGGGATTCTCTGGCGCGATTGGCGGCGGAACATCCAGGCTCTGGCGAAATTCCCGCAGCAAACGCCGGTCGGCCGTGCTCAACATGGCCTCGTCCAGTAATTCCGGACGCCGCTGCCAGGTCCGCCCCAGCGCCTGCATGCGCCGCCAACGCGCAATCTCGGCATGGTTGCCGGAGCGCAGCACGGCAGGAACCTCGCCCAGTGCATGCGTGCGCGGGTGGGTGTAGTGCGGGCAGTCGAGCAGGCCATCGGGCCCTTCGAAACTGTCCTGGGCGGCGGATTCGGCATCGTTCAGCGCCCCCTCCTGCAAGCGGGTCACCGCATCCACCAGCACCGCCGCCGCCAACTCGCCGCCGGACAACACGTAATCGCCGATCGAGATTTCCTCGTCCACCGCAGCGGCGACGAACCGCTCATCCACTCCCTCGTAGCGCCCGCACAGCAGCAGCAAGCGCGGCAGCGCGGCCAGCTCGCGCACCTTGGCCTGGGTCAACGGCCGCCCCTGCGGAGTGAGGTAGATCAGCGGCGCTGGTTGTGCATCGACTGCGCGGACCGCCTGCAAGCAGGCCCGCAGCGGCTCGATCATCATCACCATGCCGGGACCGCCGCCGAAGGGACGGTCGTCCACCTTGCGGTAGCCGCCACTGGCGTAGTCGCGTGGATTCCAGCCGTGCAGATCCAACAGCGCACGCTCCTGGGCACGGCCCACCACGCCGAACGCCGCACACTGGGCGAGGAACTCGGGGAACAGGCTGATGACGTCGATGCGCATGGTGAACTCGGGACTCGGAATTCGGGACTGGCAGAGCCTAGGCAAGCGCCGCGTCCGTGCAAGCCCCTGCCGGACTCAGAACTCGGGATCCCAATCGACCACGATCAAATTGGCCTGGAAATCCACCGACTTGATGTAATCCGGCTGGACGAACGGCACCAGCCGCTCGCGCTCGCCGCGCACCACCAGCACATCGTTGGCGCCGGTGGAGAACAGGTGCGACACCTGCCCCAACGCCACACCTTCGATGGTGCGCACGTCCAGGCCCTCCAGATCCACCCAGTAATATTCATCCGCACGCGGCGGCGGCAAGCTACTACGCGCCACATAGATCTCGGTGCCACGCAAAGCTTCGACCGCATCGCGATCGTTCACCTCCGGCAGGCTGGCGATCAGGGACTTGCCGGAAGCGCGACCACGCACGCCGGTCAGAATGTCCTCGCTGCCGTCGGGTTTGCGCACGATCCAAGGCTGATAACGAAAAATGGCCAGGCGCGGCTCGGTCCACGACTCGAGCTTGGCCTCGCCACGAATGCCGAAAGCGCCAAGAAACCGACCAAGCAGAATAAGGCGCTGGCTGTCTTTCATCGGAGCAAACGCAAGGGCCGCGCGCAGATGGCGCGGCCCGCAGGATCAGGCCGCGGCGGCCTGGGCCTTGCTGGCGTCCTTGTACAGGTTGCGCACTTTGTCGGTCAGCTGCGCGCCATTGGACACCCAATGGTCGACCCGTGCCAAGTCCAGCACCACGCGCGGCTCGGCGCCCTGCGCGACCGGGTTGTAGTAGCCCAGGCGTTCGATGTTACGGCCGTCGCGCGCGCTGCGCACGTCGGTGACGATGATGTGGTAGAAGGGGCGCTTCTTGGCGCCGCCACGGGTAAGGCGGATCTTGACCATGGTTGAATTCCGGTATTGCCCAGTCGCCAGGATGGCGCGGTGAACTGCCAATGATAGCGCCCCCGGCGCCCTGTGCCAAGTCGCCGCAAGCGTTCAGATCGGCTGCCATGGCTGGGTGCGCAATGCGGCCTCCAGCACGTCCAGCACCTCCTCGGCAGGCCGCAACGCGCGGCCATCCACCGTGGCGATGGCCTGCTGACCACGGGCATTACAGACAAATGCGGCCATGCCCGCATCCAATTCGTGCAATTGCAACGGTCGCAGCTGCTGCGCCACGCCCAACGCATCCAAGCCCGCCTGCAACAAACGCTCCTGGGTTCCACGCAAAGCAGGTGCCTGCGGCCAATGCACAGATCGTCCATCCCACGCACCCAGGTTCCAGGTCGTGCCCTCGGCCACCGCTCCATGCGCATCGACGAACAACGCATCGTCGCATCCGGCCTGCATCGCCAGGCGGCGCTGGTGAAAGGCAGCGAAGGTGCCGACATGCTTGATCTGCGGCAATTCGCGCGCGAACACGCTGCTGCGCAGGCGCAATGGCACGAGGTCCGCCACCGCTGGCACATCCAGCGAAACCAGCAACTCCGGTGCGCACACCGCATCGGCACGACGCAACGTAAAACTCGGCGAGAACACGGTGGCGCGCAACGAGGCATCGGCATGCCCGAACTCAACCAGCGCCGCGCGCAGTTCGTCACGCACGCGCTCGGCCGGCAACGCACTGCCCAATAGCAATCGACTGGCATCATCTAACCGCCGCAGATGCAGATCCAGACCGCGCACCGCACCGTCGCGCACCTGCAGCGTCGTGAAGTGACCATAGTTGACCAGCGCCGCCGCTGCCAACACGTCCGCATCCGCAAGCCGCCCGGCATGAAAGATTCGCGCGCTCATCGCAAAGCCTGCGCTTGCGCCCACCACTGCGCCACCAGGTCCGCCGCCGGCTGCGCCTGGGCCATCCATGCCGATTGTCCAGCCCATGCCTGCATCGTCGGCAGATGATCGGCCTGCTGCGCGGCTTGACGCATCGGCGCGGTCAAGCCGCGCTGCACGGGGTATGGCCGTGGCGCTGGCGCCCCAGGTGCGGCGGCGGCGCGGACATACTCATTGCTCAGCGCGCGGCCCAGGCGGCCAGAGAAGGCGCGCGTCAGCACCACGTGTTCGGGTTCGGCCTGAGCCAAGGCATTGGCCCAGGCCGGGGCCAAGCCCGCTTCTGGTGTGCGTAACAAGGCCGTGCCGATCTGCACCGCACTGGCCCCCAGAGCCAATGCAGCGGCGATGCCGCGACCGTCACCGATGCCGCCAGCGGCGATCACCGGCACCTGCAGGCAATCGACCAGACGTGGCAACAGCGCGAACAATCCTGTCAATTGCCGCTCGGCGCTGGCCGCATCGAACGCACCGCGATGGCCACCAGCCTCCGCCCCCTGCGCGACCACCGCATCGGCACCCGCCTCCTGCGCAGCCAGCGCTTCCTCCAACGTGGTGGCACAGGCAAACCAGGCGATGCCGGCCTGCTTCAATTGCGCGACAAAATCGGGCGGAAATAGTCCCATGATCGAGGAGGCCACCAGCGGGCGCGCTTCCAACACGGCGGCGCACTGCGCAGCGAAGTCAATTGGTACCGCGTCGCCAGCGCCGGGCTCCACCGACGCCCCCCAGGCGCCCAGAAAAGCACACATCTCGGCCTCGGCGGTCGCGTCGCGCAACGGCGGCGGATCCGGCACCCAGAGATTGATCTGGACCGCTCCGCCACCGACAGCACGAAAAGCGCGCATCCACGCGAGGATGTCCTGCGGCGAGGACAACACCGCGCCCATTGCGCCCATACCACCGGCCGCAGCGACTGCTGCCGCTAGTGGGACCGGACAAGCACCTGCCATCGGGCTGAGCAGCACCGGCAGACGCAACCCGAACCGCTGCCGGAAAGCGTCGACCCGCGACAAGTCCACCATCATGCGCCTCCAACCAATCAGCAGAACACGCCTGGTAACGACGACTGGCCTGGGCCACTGCGCAGTCGCGGCGGCAGCGCCCAATTCCTCATGGCATGCAGCACCAAGGCGATGCACAGACGATCACCGCCGAAAGAACACACAGCTCGTATCGTGGTCAGCACTCAGCGGAACGGCAGGCCGCCGCCCCCCATGCCGCCCATCATGCCCTTCATCCCACGCATCAGCCCCTTCATGCCGCCGCCAGCGAGCTTGCCCATCATCTTTTCCATCTGCTGGAACTGCTTCATCAACTTGTTGACGTCGGCCGGCTGGGTACCGGAACCACGGGCGATACGCGCGCGGCGCGAACCGTTGAGCAAGGTCGGATTACGCCGTTCCTTCTTGGTCATCGAGCCGATGATGGCGATCATGCGCGGCACTTCCTTGTTACCGGCCACTTGCTGCTTGAGATGCTCGGGGATCTGCCCCATGCCCGGCAACTTGTCCATCAGCCCCGACAAACCGCCCATGTTCTGCATCTGCTCGAGCTGGTCGCGCATGTCGTTGAGGTCGAACTTCTTGCCCTTGGCGACTTTCTCCGCCAGCTTCTGTGCCTTGTCCTTGTCGACCTGCTGCTCGACCTGCTCGACCAGCGACAGCACGTCGCCCATGTCCAGGATGCGGCTGGCCAGGCGGTCGGGATGGAAGACATCCAGCCCATCGGGTTTCTCGCCAACGCCGATGAACTTGATCGGCCTGCCGGTGATGTAACGCACGCTCAGCGCGGCACCGCCGCGCGCATCGCCATCGGTCTTGGTCAACACCACACCCGTGAGCGGCAACGCCTCGCTGAATGCCTTGGCGGTGTTGGCTGCGTCCTGGCCAGTCATGGCATCCACCACGAACAGGGTTTCGGCCGGGGTGATCGCGGCATGCAGCGCCTTGATCTCGGCCATCATGGCCTCGTCGATCGCCAGGCGGCCGGCGGTATCGACCAGCAGCACGTCGACGAAGGACTTGCGCGCATCGGCGATGGCGGCACGCACGATATCCACCGGCTGCTGCGAGGATTCGGACGGGAAGCACAACACGCCGACCTGCTCGGCCAGGGTCTTGAGCTGTTCGATCGCGGCAGGCCGGTACACATCGGCACTGACCACCATCACTTTCTTCTTGCGCTTTTCCTTCAAATGCTTGGCCAGCTTGCCGACCGTGGTGGTCTTACCCGCGCCCTGCAGGCCCGCCATCAGCACAATGGCCGGCGCCGGCACGTTGAGGTTGAGGTCACTGGCGGCCGACCCCATCACCGCGGTCAACTCGTCGCGCACCACTTTGATCAGCGCCTGGCCCGGAGTCAGGCTCTTGAGCACTTCCTGACCGACCGCGCGCACCTTGATGCGCTCGATCAGCGCTTGCACCACCGGCAGCGCAACGTCGGCCTCAAGCAGGGCAATGCGCACTTCGCGCGTGGCTTCGCGGATGTTCTCCTCGGTCAGGCGGCCACGCCCGCGCAGACGCTGCATGGTGCCGGAGAGACGCTGGGTAAGAGATTCGAACATGCGGGCGGGTCGCGAACGGGAAACGGCTGCCGATTATAGCCCTGTGCACCGGCGACTCCCGTGGCGCGGCGGCCACCGCTATCACCAGGGGCGGCGCGATATGCGAAACTGAGGCGATGCTTCTCCTCTTCGTTGCCACACTCTCCTACCTGACCGCGACCGGCCTGCTCGTCGCTACAGTCGTGCGCGACCGGGTGGAGCGCAGCCGCGCATGGCTGTGGCCGGCATTGCCGGCGGTGGTTCTGCATGCCGCGTACCACGTGCAGGTAGCACTGCATACCGCCGGTGGCCCGGACATGCACTTCTTCGCCGCACTGTCGCTGGTGAGCCTGGGCATGGCGTTGATGACCACACTGGTCGGCGCCAGTGGGCGCATGGCGGCGCTCGGCGTGGTGGTCTTTCCTCTATCGGCATCCTTGTTACTGGCCTACCACGGCTATGGGCACGCACCGGCGCCACTGCTGGATTGGCGACTGCAACTGCACGCCTGGCTGGCGTTGCTGGCCTACGCCACGCTGGGCATCGCCGCACTGCTGGCGGCGATGCTGTGGCTGCAGGAACGCGCGCTGCGGCGTCGCGACTTCCATCCTTGGTTGCGCGCGCTGCCGCCGCTGACCGCACTGGAAACCCTGTTGTTCCGCACGATCGTGGTCGGCTTCATCCTGCTCAGCCTGACCCTGTTGACCGGGGTGCTGTTCGTGCAGGATTTCCTGGCGCAACGGCTCGTGCAAAAGACCGTGCTCAGCGTGTTGTCGTGGATCGTGTTCGGCGCACTGCTGTTTGGCCGCTGGCGCTACGGCTGGCGCGGAGTCAAGGCGGTGCATTGGACCTTGGTGGCGATGCTATTGCTGCTGCTGTCGTTCTTCGGCAGCAAGTTCGTGATCGAAGTGCTCCTGGGCCACGTGCAGTAAGCGCTGCGCGCCGCCGAACAAGCGCGGCAAGGCAGGCATATTGGTGCGCGCGCGCAAGCCGCGACACCGACACCATGCAAATCAGCAGAGACGGCATGCACTGCGACGGCAACCGCACTAGATCGTCGTCGCAATGGCTGCTCACCGCGCGGACACGCGGCCTCACTGAGCTAGCGCCGCCTCCACCGCCGCCCAGTCGGCATCAGTACCGACCTCGGCAAAGTGGTATCGGATGCGATGCCGATAGGTCTGCCCAGGGCGCAGGATCGTGTCGGGGAACCCAGGCTGGTTCGGTGCATCCGGATAGCCCTGCGGTTCCAGACAAATACCGCGTCCCAGGTGCGGATGCTGCCGGTCCAGCCCCTGTCCTTCGTACAGTTGCAGCGCCGGCATCGGACTGTCCAGACGCATCGCCACGCCACTGTGCGGCGAGTACAGCAGTGCGGTGTAGTCGCGCGTCTCGGCCAGCACCAGGCAATGATCGTAACCGCCGCTCAGACGCAGTTGCGGATCGGCGGCGATCTCCTTGTCGGCAATGGCATGCGCCGTGCGGAAATCGAACGGCGTGCCGGCAACGCCAGCGATCTCGCCACGCGGCAGCATGCCCGCATCGCACACAGGCAAGTAGCCCTCGGTAGGTACGCGCAGCCACTGCGCCGCTGCGGCCACGGTGGGATCGCCAGCCAGGTTGAAATACGGATGATGGGTGAGGTTGAGCGGCGTGGGCGCATCGGTCTGCGCAACGAACTCCAACTCCAGACAATGCTCGTGCACACGCACTCCCGCTTCCACCCGCACCGTCCCGGGATAGCCTTCCTCCCCGGCTGGCGAGTCGTAACGCATTTGTAGTTCGCTCGTGGACTGCGCCACGACCGTCCACACCCGTCGCCCGAAACCCAGTGCGCCGCCGTGCAAATGGTTCACCCCCTCGTTGGCAGCGAGCATGTAACGCTGGCCATCGAGCGTGAACGCCGAACCGGCGATGCGATTGCCGAAACGCCCCACCAGCACGCCCAGATACGCCGGATCGTGCAGATACGCCTGCAAGGTCGGCAGCCCCAGCACCAGTTCGACGGGGCCGCGTGCGGTGTCAAGGCGCAAGCTGCGCAGCAGACCGCCGTAGGTCAGCAGTTCGGCACGCAGGCCTTGCCCACTGTCCAGGACGAGGCGATGAATGGCGGTGCCGTCGGGAAGATGGCCGAAAATCGATGACATGCAGACTCCAGGTTCGCAGGCACACACGCCAGCGTAGCGTGCAGCATACCCAGGGCGGGCACGTGGCGGCCATCGCCACACAGCATCGCAGCGACACGCAACAGCACTGACGGCAACACACCGCAGCGCAGCATTGCAATCTGGTTATACGCGAACCGATTTAAAGCATTGGTCGCCGCCTCATGCGGTCCTCTATGCTCGATCCGCCGTGGACAGCGGCACCGCCCATCGCACGGTCAGGCGAACGCGAATGCAACGCTGCACGCTGCACCGGTGACGCCAGCGCGTGGCGTGCTTGCAACGCTCGGGGTTCAAACGTGTGCGCTGCGCGATGGGTATGGCGTCAGCGACACGCTGGCGCACGCCGCTGTCCGCTGTCTACGCGCCACCCTTCCCCCGCGCGATACCGCGCTGGCCAGCATAAGGAGATTCCGATGCACTCGATCCGTTCGCTGCACCACCTCGCCACGCATTGGCGGCCCCGCTTGTCACTGGCCGCCCTGGCGGCACTGACGCTGAGCACCGGACTGGCACAGGCCGGCGCGGTCCAAGTGCATGGCACGCTGGCCGCAGACCATCCAGGCGCGACCGTCTCGCGCAACCTGTTTGGCCAGTTCGCCGAACATTTGGGCAACGGCATCTATGGCGGGGTGTGGGTCGGACCGGAATCGAAGATTCCCAATACCCACGGCTATCGCAACGACGTGCTGACCGCGCTGAAGGCACTGGACGTCCCCACCATCCGCTGGCCTGGCGGCTGCTTTGCCGACGAATACCACTGGCGCGATGGCATCGGCCCGCGCAAGCAGCGCCCGACCAGCGTCAACACCCATTGGGGCGGCGTCGAAGAACCGAACAGCTTTGGCACGCACGAATTCATGGACTTCACCGAACTGCTCGGCACCCAGGCCTACGTGGCCGGCAACGTCGGCGATGCGGCGCCAGCCGAAATGGCGCAGTGGGTGGAATACATGACCGCACCGACGCACTCGACCCTGGCCGAATTGCGCCGCCACAATGGCCGCGATACGCCCTGGAAGCTGCCGTTCTTCGGCGTCGGCAACGAGCTGTGGGGCTGCGGCGGCAACATGCGCGCCGAGTACGCGGCGGACGTGTTCCGTCGCTACCAGACCTTCGTCAAGTCGCCGGCCGACCAGAAAATCCTCAAGATCGCGCCAGGTCCGAGCGACAACGACTACCACTGGACCGAAGTGATGATGCGCGAGGCCAGCAAATACATGGACGGCCTGAGCATGCACTACTACACCATCCCCGGCGGCTGGCCGCCGCGCGCCTCGTCCACCACCTTCGACGAGACGGCATGGATCGAGACGCTGTCGCGCACGCTGACGATGGATGAACTGATCGCCAAACACAGCGCGATCATGGACAAGTACGACCCGGACAAAAAGATCGCGCTGGTGGTCGACGAATGGGGCACCTGGTACAAGGGCCTGCCAGACGTGAATCCAGGGTTCCTGCGGCAGCAGAACACGCTGCGCGACGCACTGGTGGCCTCGCTCAACCTGGACATCTTCGTCGCCCATGCCGACCGCGTGCGCATGGCCAATATCGCGCAGATGATCAACGTGCTGCAGGCGATGATCCTGACCGATGGCGACAAGATGCTGCTGACGCCCACCTACCATGTGTTCGCGCTGTACAAGCCGTACCAGGATGCGACCGCATTGCCGCTGCATTTGCAGACGCCCGACTACAAGCATGGCAGCTACACGGTGCCAGCGGTGCATGGTTCAGCGGTGCGCGCCAAGAACGGACACGTCTACGTGGCGCTGACCAATCTGGATCCCAACCACAGCGCCGATGTGGCGATCCGACTGGAAGGCGTGCAAACACACCACGTCGGCGGCCGTATTCTGAGCGCACCGGCGATGACGTCGCTCAACAGTTTCGCGCAACCGCAAGCGGTACAGCCCGCCACCTTCGCTGGCGCCAACGTGCACGGCGACACGCTGCAGGTGACGCTGCCAGCCAAGGCCATCGTGATGCTGGAATTGCAGTAATCGCCTGTTGCGGCAGCGCCACGCGCTGCCGCAGTCGTGCGCAGAGACGATGCGCAAAATAGCGCCGCCTTGGTTGTAGAGTCTGCTCGCGACAATGGCGACGACACGACGCAAGCACCATGGACGGTCGCGCAAAATCGGCAGACCTGGCAGGCCGCGATCACAGCGGCGCTGGGGAAGCGTGGATTTCCTCACACTGCGCTCCTATCATCCGCGCAGCCATTCAGGACCCACGCCATCGTGACCACCCCGCAGTTGTCGGTGTATTTCTTTCTGCAAGCCGCCGCCATCCTGCTGGCGTGCCGGCTGGTCGGCATGCTCGCCAAACGTCTGGGCCAACCACAAGTGGTCGGCGAGATGATCGCTGGTGTCACCCTGGGACCGTCGCTGTTCGGCGCGGCGCTGCCGGGGCTGCAGCAGGCGCTGTTCCCCAAGCAGACACTGGATACGCTGTACGTGGCCGCACAGTTCGGCGTGGGTCTGTATATGTTTCTGGTCGGCACCGATTTTCGCGGCACGCATTTCCGCGCGCGCTACCGCGGCGCGATGCACGTATCGCTGGCCGGCATCGCCGTGCCATTCGCGCTTGGCTTCCTGCTGGTGCCATGGTTGCTGCATATACCAGCATTGTTCTCGGCCAAGGCCAAAGGACTGGACGCATCGCTGTTCCTGGGCGCGGCGATTGCCATCACCGCATTCCCGATGTTGGCGCGGATCATCCACGAGCGCGGCCTCACCGACAGCTCGCTCGGCACCCTGGCGCTGACCGCCGGCGCGATCGACGATGCGGCGGCTTGGTGCATCCTCGCCATCGTGTTGGCGAGTTTTGGCGGCAGTTGGGGCAGCGCCTATCTGGCGATCGGCGGTGGGGTGGGCTATGCGGTATTCATGATGTTCTTGGGCCGCCATGGCTTGCGGCGGCTGGCCGACCATGTGCATCCCGACCGGCCGTTGAGCGCCAGCGTGCTGGCGGTGGTGCTGATGCTGTTCTGCCTGAGCGCCTGGGCGATGGACGCCATCGGCATCCACGCGGTGTTCGGCGGTTTCCTGCTCGGTGCCTGCCTGCCCAAGGGCGCGCTGACCGAAAAATTACGCGCGCAACTGCAGCCGTTCGTGGTGGTGTTCCTGCTCCCGATGTTCTTCACCTTCTCCGGACTCAAGACGCAACTCAGCGTACTGCTGGATCCGCAACTCCTGCTGGCCGGCGTGGCGATCCTGCTGGCGTCGTTCCTGGGCAAGGGCATCGCCTGCTGGGCCGCCGCACGCGCCAGCGGCGAGAACAACCGCGACGCCATGGCCATCGGCGCACTGATGAACGCGCGCGGGCTGATGGAGCTGATCATCATCAACATCGGCCTGCAAGCCGGGGTCATCGAGCAGGGACTGTTCTCGATCCTGGTACTGATGGCGATTGCTTCCACGCTGATGGCCACGCCGCTGTTCAACTGGGCGATGCGTCGTGGCAGCACGCACACCCCGACATCGACCGTGGCCGGCAACAACATCTAGCAATACACGCTCAACCCTCTGCCGCAGCACCCGGCACATGCCGGGTCAACAAGCGCTGTAACAAACAGAACAGCAACAGCAGCGCGCCGATCGCGATCCGTGTCCACCACGAGCTGAGCGTCCCGTCGAACACGATCAGGGTTTGGATCGCCCCCAGCATCAGCACACCGAACAGCGTACCGATCACGTAGCCGCTGCCACCGGCGAGCAGCGTGCCGCCGATCACCACGGCGGCAATCGCATCCAGTTCCAGTCCAGACGCATGCAGGCTGTAACCGGACAGCATGTAGAACGTGCATACCACCCCGGCCAACGCAGAACAAAAACCGCTGAAGGCATACACCCGGACCTGAGTGGCGTCCACCGGCAACCCCATCAGCCGCGCCGAGGTCTCGCTGCCGCCCAACGCATACACGCAACGACCGAAGCGCGTGCAATGCGCCAACCACATGCCCAGCGCCACCGTCGCCAGCGCGATCAACGCGCCGACCGACAGCGAGGCACCAGCCGCAACCGGCACGCGCGTCTGGGCGATCGCCCGGTACAGCGTATTGGTGATCGGAATGGAATCGACGCTGACCAGATAGCTGGCGCCACGCGCCAGGAACATGCCCGCCAGCGTGACCACGAACGGCTGCAGGCGGTAACGCTGGATCAGCACGCCCATGCCCGCGCCGAAGGCGGTGCCGATCAACAACACCAGTGGGATCACCGCCAACGGCGACCAACCGTGGCGTTCGACCAGCGACGCCGACACCACCGTGGTGAACGCCAGCACCGCGCCCACCGACAAATCGATGCCACCACTGAGGATCACCAGGCTCATGCCGACCGCGACAACGCACAGGAAGGCATTGTCGATCAGCAGATTGGCCAGGACCTGCGGCGACAGAAAGCCATCGTAGAGCACGCCACCGACGCCGAGCATTGCCACGAACAGGACCACGGTGATCGCCAACGGCAGACGCGCGCCATGCAGCCACGCTGCGACCCTGCGCATGCCATCCTGCATGCCTTGAACGGCAGCGCGCGGTGCGGGCGCGCTCATCGCGCCTCCCCGGCAGACGGTCGCCGTACCCAAGCGCGCACACTGGCGCGGAACCGTGGCGACTGCAGCAGCATCACCGCGAATACCAGCAGCGCCTTGATCAACATGGTGACCTGCGCCGGCACGCCAAGCGCATAGATGGTGGCGGTCAGAGTCTGGATGATCAGCGCACCGATCACGCTCCCCGCGAGGCTGAAGCGACCACCGTCAAGCAAGGTACCGCCAAGCGTCACCGCGAGAATCGCGTCGAGTTCCATCAATTGCCCGGCATTGTTGGCATCGGCACTCTTGACGTTGGAACTGATCAACACTCCGGCCAGGCCCGCGCTGAACGCGCAAAACACGTACAACAGCACGGCAATCAGCCGCGCCCTGACCCCGGCCACGCGCGCCGCGCGCGGATTGTGGCCGATGGCACGCACGAACAAGCCCAACGCGGTGCGTCCAAGCAACCACTGCAAAATCAGGAAAAGCACCGCGACCACGAACAGCGCGAACGGCAACCCGAACAAAAATCCATTGCCGAGATAGAAGTAAGGCGCATAGTAGATGGTCAAAATTTGTCCATCGCCGATCAACTGGGCGATGCCGCGTCCGGCCACCATCAGGATCAACGTGGCGATGATCGGTTGCATGCCGATCTTGACCACCAGCAGCCCGTTGCACAGCCCACACAACGCCGCGACCAGCAGCGGTGCCAGCAACACGACCCAGAGCGGAAAACGACTGTGTTCGCCACCACCGATGGTCCAGGCCGCCACCATCGCGGCAATCGCCACCACCGCGCCGACCGAGATATCCAGCCCACGCACCGCGATGACCAAGGTCATGCCCAACGCCACCAGCGCCAACGGCGCGGCACGGTTGCCGATATCGATCAAGGTGCCGTACAGATGTCCATCGCGCCATTGCAACGACAGGAAACCCGGATTCCACACGCCATTGCCGAGCAACAACAAGACAAGCGTCGCCAGCGGCCAGAACAACGGATGCGTGCGCAGCCGCGCCAGCCATCGCCATGGGGGCACAACGGATACGCTGTGCGTGTTCATGCCACCGTACTCCCCGCGATCAGATCGAACACCGCGCGCTCGCCGCAGCCACCCGGCAGTTCGCCGACCAGGCGGCGCTCGCGCAGCACCGCGATACGGTCGGCGATGCGCGCAATCTCCGCGACCTCGGCGGAAATGAACACCACCGCCATGCCCTCGCGCGCCAGCGCCAGAATGCGGGTCATGATGTCCTGCTTGGCCGCGATGTCGATCCCGCGCGTGGGCTCGTCCAGGATCAACACACGTGGCTGCGTCGCCAGCCAGCGCGCCAGCACCACTTTTTGCTGATTGCCGCCGGACAACAAGCCCACCGGCGTTTCCACGCTGGCGGTCTTGATCGCCAACGCATCGACGAAGTGCTCGGCGATGCGCCGCTGTTCCGCCGGGGCCAGGAAACGACGCAGCCCCCGACGTGCCTGCAGCGCCAACACGATGTTCTCGCGCACCGACAGCTCAGCGACGATGCCATCGGTCTTGCGCTCTTCCGGACACAATGCAAAACCATGACCAATCGCATCGGGCGGACCACGCAACGCCACCGCACGGCCATCGATGAGCACGCGGCCGCACTCGGCGCGATCCAGGCCAAACAGCAGCCGGGCCAGTTCGGTGCGGCCAGCGCCCAGCAGACCGGCCAAGCCCAGCACCTGCCCACGGTGCACGTGCAGATCGGTCGGATGCAGGTGGCCGCGCCGGCCCAGTCCCTGCAACTGCACCAGCGCAGGCCCCTGCTCGGTCAGCGGCGCCGCGACCGCCTCCGCCGCAGCCGCCGCTGGATCGAGCGCGCGCCCGACCATCGCCGCGATCAGTTGCGGCGCGGGCAGCTCCACCGGGGTGTATTCGCCAACCAGACGACCATTGCGCAAAACGCTGATGCGGTCGGACACCGCATAGACCTGATCGAGAAAATGGGTGACGAACAGAATCGCCATACCTTGCGCGCGCAGCCCACGCATCACCCGGAATAAATCGGCGACCTCGCCTTCGTCGAGGCTGGAGGTCGGTTCGTCGAGAATCAGCACCCGCGCCGAGACGCTCACCGCGCGCGCGATCGCCACCATCTGCTGCACCGCCACCGGATACGCGGACAACGCCCGGCACACATCGATGGCGACACCCAGCCGCTGCAGGCAAACTTCGGCATCGCGCTCGACCCGGCGCCAATCGATCCGCCGCAGCCAGCCCTTCATTGGATAGCGGCCGGCGAACAGATTCTCCGCCACCGACAGGTTCGGGCACAGATTCACTTCCTGGTACACGGTGCTGATGCCCAAGCGCTGCGCCTGCAACGGCGAGGCCGGCACAATCGCCACGCCATCGAGCGCGATGCGCCCCGCGTCGGCGGCAACCACCCCGGTCAACAACTTGATCAGGGTCGATTTACCGGCGCCGTTCTGGCCCATCAGCGCATGGATCTCGCCGCCGCGCAGGCGCAACGCCACATCCTCCAGCGCAGCGACGCCGGCATAGGCTTTGCTCAAGCCCTGCGCCTCCAGCACGAGCGGATTCATGCGCGCGTCCGTCAGTATTTGCGCTTGGGCAGTTCGGCCGCGGCCTGCGCCTGGGTGTACACCGCCTCCTGGACCACGATGCGCTTGGGCAGCGGCTTACCAGCCTTGATGTCGCGTATCGCCTGCACCAATTGCGGACCAAGCAGCGGATTGCACTCCACGGTGACGTTGAGCTTGCCGGCCTGCATCGCCTCGAACGCGCCCTTCACCCCATCGATGGAGATCACCAGGATGTCCTTGCCGGGCTTCAATCCCGCCTCTTCGATGGCCTGGATCGCACCGATCGCCATGTCGTCGTTATGTGCGTACACCACGTCGATGTGGCGGCCTTCGGCCTTCAGGAACGCTTCCATCACCTCCTTGCCCTTGGCCCGGGTGAAGTCGCCACTTTGCGAGCGCACCACCTGGAAGCGCGGATTACCGGCGATGATTTCCTTGAAACCGCGCATGCGGTCAATCGCCGGCGCCGACCCCACCGTGCCCTGCAATTCGACGATGCGCACGGGCTGATTGCCATCCTTCAGCGGCGACTGTTGCAGCAACCAGCGCGCGGCCTTGCGCCCTTCCTCGACGAAGTCCGAGCCGATCAGGGTGACGTACAAACTATCGTCGGACACCTTCACCGCACGGTCGGTGAGCACCACCGGGATGTTGGCGGCCTTGGCCTCGCGCAGCACGGTCTCCCAACCCGATTCCACCACCGGCGAAAACGCGATCACGTCCACGCGCTGGGCGATGAACGAGCGCAGCGCCTTGATCTGATTTTCCTGCTTCTGCTGCGCATCGGAGAACTTCAACTTCATTCCGGCATCAGCGATGGCCTGCTTGATCGAGGTGGTGTTGGCGGTGCGCCATTCGCTCTCGGCACCCACCTGACTGAAGCCGACCGTGACCTGCCCCGATGCCTTGCCCGCCTCCTTGCCGCCACCGGAGCATCCAGCCAGCGCCAATCCCAGCACTGCCAGCATCCCCAACATCGCCGCACGCATTCCCGAGTTCTGCATAGCCCTTCCTCACTTGGTTGGCGCGCGGATAACGCATGCGGCATTCGCACCGCAGCGGCCGCCTGGTCTTCCAGGTCGGCGCGCGCATGGGATCGATCTCTACAACACGCGCACGCCACCTAGGTCGAATCCAGCGTGAACCCGCTGCAGCGGATTGACCAACGCCGCGCCCAAGGCCGGCAGTTCGATCTCGAAACGATCACCCGGCTGCGCCTGCACACCGTCGGCGAAACTGAGCGTGGCCGTGCCGAAAAAGTGCAGATGCACATCGCCCGGCACGCGGTGCGCGGCGTACTTGAAATGGTGGTATTCGAGATTGGCCAGCGAATGGCACATATTGGCTTCGCCGGTGACGAAGGGCTTCTCCCAGATCACCGCATCGCCACGACGGATGCGGCTGCTGCCGCGCAGGTCGCGCGGCAACTCGCCACTGCGCAGTTCCGGCCCCACCGCGCAGGCGCGCAACTTGGAATGGGCCAGATACAGATAGTTCTGCCGCTCGGTGACGTGATCGGAAAATTCGTTGCCCAGTGCGAAGCCGAGCCGATATGGCACGCCGTCGGCAGCGATCACGTACAAGCCGACCAATTCCGGCTCCTCGCCGCCATCCAGGGCGAAATCCGGCGACGGCAGCGCCGCGCCAGGAGCCACCAGAATGCTGCCATCGCCCTTGTAAAACCACTCCGGCTGCGCGCCGGGGCGGCCGTCGCGCGGGATGCCCCCTTCCACGCCAAGCTGGAAGATCTTCATCGAATCGGTAAGCGTGCCGGCATCGGCCTGCTGCTGCAGATTCTGGTGCATGGCATCGCGGGTGGCGGCGCTGCCCAGATGGGTCAGGCCAGTACCGGTGACGCGGCAGTGCGCCGGGTCTGGATGGGTCAACGGCGACAAGACCTGGCCGTTCGCCAGCAACTCGGCGTAATCCAGCACACGCTCGCTACGCAGGCCCATGGCTTGCTCATCCAGACTGCAACCAGCAGCCAGCGCCGCATTGGCCAGGGCGTAGGTCGAGGCGACCTCGCGCAGCACTCGCACCCGGGTGCCTTCGGCTTCAACAACGCCTACAGCGGTCACGCCGGAGGCCTCGCGCAACTGGATCAATCGCATGAATCGGTCGCCTGTGGAAATACGGGGGAAACCTCGCGCGGCGCAGCAACGCACACCGCGCGAGGTGCGCGTTCATTCTGGCCGGATGACCTATATGCAACAAATATCGGTTTTGGCTTAACTTATACGAACATTCGTATACTTCAGTGCATCATGTCCGCCACCACGCCCTGGTTCGTCCGCGCCCGCCTCAAGACCCGGCAACTGATGCTGCTGCTGGCCATCGAGGAAGCAGGCAACATCCATCGTGCCGCCGAGACATTGAACATGTCGCAACCGGCCGCCTCCAAGCTGTTGAAGGATCTGGAGGACATGCTGGCCGTCAGCCTGTTCGACCGCCTGCCGCGCGGGATGCGCGCGACCTGGTACGGGGAGACGCTGATCCGCCACGCGCGCATCGCCCTGGCCAGTCTCAACGAGGCCGGCGCCGAGATCGAGGCGCTGAGAGCCGGCTATGCCGGCAACGTCAGCGTCGGTGCGATCGCCGGCCCGGCGATGAGCCTGCTGCCCACGGCACTGGCCCAGCTCGGCGCGCAACATCCATTACTGCGCGTGGCATTGCGCGTGGACGGCAGCGACGTGCTGCTGGAACAACTGACGCAGAACAAGCTCGACATCGTGGTCGCGCGACTGTTGGCACGTCACGACAAGCGTCATCTGCACTATCAGGCGCTGGCCGAGGAGCACATCTGCGCCATCGTCCGTCCCGGGCATCCGCTGCTGGCAGGCCCACCACCGTCGCTGCGTGGGCTGGCCGATGCCGCCTGGATCGTGCCACCGGACGGCAGCGTGTTGCGCCACCGCTTCGAGCTGATGTTCCAGAACGCCGGGCTGGAAGCGCCCAAACGCGTACTGGAAACCTCCGCGCTGGCGGTGCTGCCGCAATTACTGCGGCACAGCGATCATGTCGCAGTCGTGCCGGTGGACATCGCCCGGCATTTCGCCGACCACGGCAGCGTGGCACTCGTGCCGGTGGAGCTGTCCTGCCGCATGGATGCGTTCGGCATCATCACCCGCAGGGACTGGCTGCTCTCACCCGGCGCGCGGATCATGCTGCAAGCCCTGCAGGACGCCGCCGCCAGCGTGTATGGCGCGAGCATGCCAGACACCGAGCCGCTCCCCCAGGGATGACACCCGCGCCGCTACGCAAGGACGATGCACAGCTCCAGCGCATCCCTGCGCGCTTGCTATCGCAACGCGGCTGGTCGCCGCAAACACACACATTCAAGAACCCGCCACGGCACTGAGATGCTGTCGGACTGGCGTCCCTGCGACGACAACCGTGGTCAGTCGAACTCGCACCCGCGCACGCAGGGTGTACGCATCACGTCCAACCTGCATCCACCACGAACTCCTGCGCGGTGATCGCACGCGCCTCGTCGGAGGCAAGAAACAGCGCCATGCGCGCAATGTCTTCCGGCATCACTTTATCGGGCAAACACTGGTTGCGGGCCAGCTCACGTTCGCCGGCCTCGTCCAGCCACAGCGTGACCTGGCGTTCGGTCATCACCCAACCAGGCGTGAGCACGTTGATGCGGATCCGCGCCGCGCCCAGTTCGCGCGCCAGGCCACGGGTGAGCCCATTCACCGACGACTTGGCGGTGGCGTACACGACATATCCGCCGGTCTTGGTCTGCCAACCGGTGGAACCGAGGTTGACGATGGCGCCGCCACCCAGCCGACGCATGCCCGGCACCACCGCCTGGATGGCGAAGAACGCGGCACGCTGGTTGATCGCCACGCAACGCTCCCAGTACGCCGGAGTCACCGCGTCCAGGGCGTGGCGGTCGTCACTGCCGACATTGTTGAGCAGCACATGGAAATCGCCCAGCTCGGCCGCCGCCTCGCCGATTGCCGCTTGCAACGCCACCACGTCGGTGACGTCGCAACGGCGCCACCACGGCTTCACCAAGCCTGCGCCAGCCAGACGTTCGACCAATGCCGCGCTGGCCTCGGCGGCGACATCGACGAACGCCACCTGCGCGCCCTGCACAGCGAAGGCTTCGACCAGCGCCGCGCCAATCCCCGAGCCGCCGCCGGTGATGAACACCCGACGTCCGCGCAAACTGCCGTACATTGCCTGACCACTGGAAGAAGACGCTGCATTTGCCGAATTGTCCATGCCGTTTTGCTCTGGGTGGAGTGGGATTCCCGCATGCAAAAACAAATATCGCTAAACAGATATTTGTTATTTTTCATGTATCAATATGCCCGCTAGCATCGCTTGCGTAAAGCATCCGGGGGCGGCTTGCGCACAGGCGTGACCCCGGCGACCCGGACACGAGGAACGCCAGCATGAGCTCATCCAGCAAACCACCGCGCCGCAGCCAGGCGTGGTTCGGACGCGAAGGCAAGCAAGGCTTCTACTACCGCAGTTGGCTCAAGAGCGCTGGCCACCCGCACGACATGTTCGATGGCCGCCCGGTGATCGGCATCTGCAATACCTGGTCGGAACTGACGCCGTGCAACGGCCATTTGCGCGAACTGGCCGAACACGTCAAACGCGGCGTCTACGAGGCCGGTGGATTTCCGCTGGAATTCCCGGTGATGTCGCTGGGCGAGACGCAGATGCGGCCGACCGCGATGCTGTTCCGTAACCTGGCCAGCATGGACGTGGAGGAATCGATCCGCGCCAATCCGCTCGATGGCGTGGTGCTGTTGATGGGCTGCGACAAGACCACACCGTCGCTGCTGATGGGAGCGGCCAGTGTCGATCTGCCGACCATCGGCGTGTCCGGTGGCCCCTCGCTGTCGGGCAACTGGCGCGGACAGCCGCTGGGCTCGGGCACCGGGGTGATCCAGATGTCGGAGATGGTCCGCGCCGGCACCCTGGCGCAGGAGGAGTTCGTCGAGGCCGAAGCCTGCATGCAGCGCTCCAAAGGCAGCTGCATGACCATGGGCACCGCGTCGACCATGGCCAGCATGGTCGAGGCACTGGGCATGTCGCTGCCGGAGAACGCCGCCATCCCGGCCGTGGATGCGCGCCGCGCGCGGCTGGCACGGCTCAGTGGCCGGCGCATCGTGCAGATGGTGGAAGAAGACCTGTGCATGTCGCAGATCCTGACCCGGCAGGCATTCGCCAACGCGATCAAGGTCAACGCCGCCATCGGCGGTTCCACCAATGCCGTGCTCCACCTGCTTGCCCTCGCCGGTCGCATCGGCGTGCCGCTGAGCCTGGACGACTGGGACCAACTGGGCTCGCGCCTGCCGTGCCTGGTCAACTTGAAGCCATCGGGCGACCATCTGATGGAGGATTTCTACTACGCAGGCGGATTGCCGGCGGTGATGCGCGAACTCGGCAGCGAACTGGACCTGGAGGCGCGCACCGTCAACGGCCGCACCCTGGGCGAGAACGTGGCGCAGGCAACGTGCTGGAACCGCGCGGTGATCCACGCCATCGACACGCCATTCCGCGAGCAGGCCGGCATCGCCGTACTGCGCGGCAATCTGGCCCCGGACGGCGCGGTCATCAAACCCTCCGCCGCCTCATCGCATCTGTTGCGGCACCGTGGCCGCGCGGTGGTGTTCGAAAGCATCGAAGACATGAAGGCGCGCATCGACGACGAAGCGCTCGACATCGACGCCGACAGCATCATGGTGTTGAAAAATTGCGGCCCGCGCGGCTACCCCGGCATGGCCGAGGTCGGCAACATGCCGCTGCCGCCGAAACTGCTGCGCGCCGGCATCACCGACATGGTGCGCATCTCCGACGCACGCATGAGCGGCACCGCCTACGGCACCGTGGTTCTGCATGCCTCACCCGAGGCCGCCACCGGCGGCACGTTGGCGCTGGTGCGCGACGGCGACATCATCGAACTCGACGTCCCCGGCCGCTCGCTGCATCTGGAAGTGAGCGACGAGGAACTGCTGCGCCGACGCAGCGAATGGACCCCGTTGCCCGCCCCGACGCGCGGCTGGAGCAAGCTGTACGTGGAGCACGTGCAACAAGCACATCTGGGTGCGGACCTGGATTTTCTGGTCGGCGGCAGCGGCGCGGAGGTCGCGCGCGATTCGCATTGAGCCGCTGGACTCCCCAATCCAACGAGTGGTTTTGGCTGCGCCTGCGACGTGTCGCTGTGCGCTGCTGACGGCAACATCGAGCGGCGCAGCCCACCACGTACAATCGAACGCAACTGCGCGTCACCGCAGCAGCATGAGTTCAGCGGGCTGCCCTGCGCCGTCGCATCGCCCCACCACAGCCTGCTCGGCATCCGCGATTTTCTGCCGTTGGCTTAGCCGGCGCTGGCTTGAGCCGCGCAAGGCAGCATGTCCTTCAAAAACTGGACCGAAGCCGCCGCCACCACACCAGCAAGCTGCGATTTGTACGGCGAGCCGATGGCATGGGCAGCGGCAGCGAACGGCTGTGCGCGTTTGTGCTGCGGGGGCGTTCCCAGTGCATCGAACATGGACAACATCGCAGGCACGGATGCCGTGCGATCTTCCGCTCCAGTCGCATCACGGTAGTAGCCCAGGAACACCGGGCATTTCACCCTGGACCAAGGCGGACAGGCCGCATTCCCACTCAACGTCTCGCGTAGCGCGTGGAAGCCATCGGGATGTATCCACTGCGACCAGTAGGCTTGGACGGCGGGCGAACGCTCTCCGGGCACCTGCCACGGCTCGGTCGCCGCGCACAACTGGTCCAATAACGCAGGGTCGACGGCCTGCACAGCGGGCGACCACGCAACGACGGCACCAACATCCGCAGGCCGCGTGGCAGCAAGCCAGAGCCCCAGCGTGGCACCGAGAGAGGAGCCAATGATCGCAACGACATCGCCCATCGCGCAGGCCCGATCCAAAGCCTCCAGCGCCGAGGCCTCCAGGCCTCCACGGCTAAGCCCTTGCATCGCGTTTGGTGTCGCTTCGCCGTGCCCCGGCCAGCGGTGGACATACAGATTGGCTCCCAGCGCCTGCGCCATCTGCTCCGGCAGATCGCCGGCATCGCCGGGACTGGCCGAGAACCCATGAAGATAAAGCAGCACGAACGGTGTGCGAACGCCGCGCGTCAAGCACCATTGCTCTCTGGCTGCATTACCGGGCTTCATCGTTTACTCATTGGCCGCCGTGTGCTTGCATGGTGCCTGATCACAAGAAAATAGCGCGTCAACGTTGATCGACCTTGCTCATCAGTCCACGATGCCACTGGACACTTCACCACTGCGTGCAGCAGCGCATGCCGCTACGCGCTCGCCGCCTCCAGCGCCTGCGCCAGCCGCTCCACCGCGATCACCTCCATGCCCTTGACCGTGCCGATCTTGGGCGCATTGGCCTTGGACACGATGGCGCGCTTGAATCCGTGCGTGGCCGCCTCGCGCAGCCGATCCTCGCCGTTGGGCACCGGGCGGATCTCGCCGGACAGGCCGACCTCGCCGAAGGCGATGGTCTTCTCGGCCAATGGCCGATCACGCAACGAGGACAGCACCGCCAGCAGCACCGGCAGATCGGCGGCGGTCTCCTGCACGCGAATGCCACCGACCACGTTGACGAACACATCCTGATCGCCGACCACGATGCCGCCGTGTCGATGCAGCACCGCCAGCAGCATCGCCAATCGGTTCTGCTCCAGGCCCACCGCAACCCGACGCGGGTTGGACAACGGCGAGGTATCCACCAACGCCTGCACTTCCACCATCAACGGACGCGTGCCTTCGCGCGTGACCATCACGCAACTGCCAGGCTGGTGCGCGCTGCCGCCGGAGAGAAAGATCGCCGATGGATTGGAGACTTCCTTCAGCCCCTTCTCGCCCATCGCGAACACGCCCAGTTCGTTGACCGCTCCGAAGCGGTTCTTGAATGCGCGCAAGAGGCGGAAGCGGCTGCCGCTCTCGCCCTCGAAGTACAACACCGCATCGACCATGTGTTCGAGCACGCGCGGACCGGCAATGCCGCCTTCCTTGGTGACGTGGCCGACCAAAAATACCGCGGTGCCGGTCTCCTTGGCATAGCGCACCAATCGCGCCGCGCTCTCACGCACTTGGCTGACCGACCCAGGCGCAGCGCTCAGTGCCTCGGTCCACAGGGTCTGCACCGAATCTGCCACCATCAGCTTCGGCCGCGCGGCGCTGGCATGCTGCAGGATATGTTCGATACCGGTCTCGGCCAAGGCGTTGAGTCCGTCCAGCGGCAGGTCCAGACGCACCGCGCGCCCGGCCACCTGCGCCAGCGATTCCTCGCCGGTCACGTACAGCACCGGCAAGGAGCCGGCCATCTTTGCCAGCGCCTGCAACAACAAGGTGGACTTGCCGATGCCCGGATCGCCGCCGATCAGCACCACCGCACCTTCGACCAAGCCACCGCCGAGTACCCGGTCGAACTCACCAATGCCAGTGGACACGCGAGCTTGGTCGCGTTGTTCCACATCCTTGAGCGCGGTGATTTTCGGCGTTTCGACCTTGCCGGCCCAGCCGTCGCGACGCGCAACAGCGGGGACGCTCGCGGCGGACGCGCGCTCCAGCACGACTTCGCTCAGCGTATTCCATGCACCGCACTCGGCGCACTGGCCTTGCCATTTGGTGTAGTCGGCACCGCATTCGCCACAGACGTATGCGGTTCTGGCTTTACTGACGATACTCTTGACCATGGCACATCCGGACAACGACGGGATGTGCCACTGTAACCGCAGCGCGTCTCGCCAAGCGAGACCGGCAAGCGCGCTGCGGCGCCGGTCAGGCAGCCTGGCGAAGCCGCGCGTCGCCGCGCGCGTGTTCGTCCCAAACCTGGTCGATACAGTCGGCCAGACACTGCAGATCTTCCGAGGTGTGCGTGGACATCACACTGATCCGCAAGCGCTCCTGTCCACGCGGCACTGCGGGGAAATGCACTGGATTGACGAAGATACCCAGCTGATGCAAGCGCATCGCCGCCGCCTTGGCATCCATATCCGCCGGGGTATGCACCATCAAAATCGCCGAGGGTGTGGACACATTCAAACCCCAGGGCAAGGCGTTGAGCCGCGCGCACAGCGAAGCGGCATTGGCATGCAACTGGCGCATGCGCTCGGGCTCGCTTTCGATCACGTCCAATGCGCCATGCACCGCAGCGATGGTGGCCGGAGGCAACGCAGCGGAGAACATGTACGAACGCGAGATCCAACGCAGATATTCGATCAACGGACGCGAGCCGCAGACGAAGCCACCATTGACCGCCAGCGTCTTGCTGAAGGTCCCCATCAGCACGTCGATCTCTTTCGCCACGCCGAAGTGCTCGCCGCTGCCACCACCATGTGCGCCGAGCACACCGGTGCCGTGCGCATCGTCGACCACCAGCATGGCCGAATGGCGCTTGCACAGCGTCACCAACTGATCCAGCGGCGCCAGGTCGCCATCCATCGAATACACGCCCTCCACGGCGACGAACACGTCACGGCCGTTGCCATCATGCTGACCCAGCCAGTGCGAAAGCCGCTGTAGATCGTTGTGCGGGAAGCGACGCGCACTGACACCGGCCAACTTCAAGCCATCGAACCACGACGCATGCGAATATTCGTCGTAGTACATCCGATCACCTTCGCGCATCAATGCGCCCGGCAACGCCAGGTTGGCGGAAAATCCGCTGGAGAAGATCATCGCGTCTTCCTGGCCTTTGTGCGCCGCCAGACGCTGTTCCAGTTCGCGGGTGATGCCGAGATATCCATTGAGAAACGGCGGCCCGCCAATGCCGGTGCCGTATCTTGCGATGGCGCGGGTCACCCGCTCGCGCACATGCGGATGGTTGGCCAAGCCAAGATAGTTATTGGAACCGAACATCAGCATGGGCTGCACATTGCCGGTATCGCGATTCAGCACCATCACTTGACGATCGGCAGGAGAGACGATTTCACGGTGATACGGCATGCGCGCATGCTGGCGATCCTGCTGCACCAGCGTATCGACATAGCGCGCACGCTGGCGCAAGTTCATGTCGAGGTTGCCGAACAATAACGCGGGATCGAAATTCTCGCCGCTTTGCGGCAAGGGATCGGAAGCCTCCAGAGCATTGGCATCGGAAGCTAGCGAATGAGAAGACGACTGCATGGGGAAGAGCCTGCACAGGGGAACGTGAGTGGATTGAGAGCCCGTGTAAACGGGACATCTACACTAGAGCGCGCGCCCATTAAAGATTCCATCCATCGCCACATCGACTTACGTGGTGGCGGCATAAATTTTGCGCATCTGCACCAAAGAAAATGTGCGACACAACACTATCGAAAAAATCTTCGCACCCACTGCAACGTTCATGCATTGGACGACACGCAGCGTGAGGCATGCGCATATTGCGTCGCACGCAATACACTATTGCACCAAGAGTGGCTAATAGAACATCCATCGCGAGTCGCTGTCGGGCAGGTACGGACAGCGCACAGAAACCGTAGCGTACAGGCGGCACATGAGGATTCGGAGCACTGCCCGCGCCCGTGCGGCGGCGACGCAGCCGTTTTGTTGGCGAAGCTAAGCGCTGCCAACCATCCAATACTGGGAACGGCAGCAGCGTTCGCATACATGCAACGTTCTACAGGCGCCACGACCGCGATGTCTCGCATACACCCGGCGATGCCACGCACACACGATGACATCGTCCAGCCACCACGACGCAGCGACGAGTGGCGCGCGCCGATGCCGCACTCAGCGCGCGTGGCATCGGCAGACGCGCGTCATCATCAGCGCGCCTTGTACAGCTCGCTCAAACGATCCGGCTTGCCAGCGATGCGTTCCAGATGCGGATACAACAAGCCGCCGTGGTAATCCAGACGCAACGTGTCGTAGCGGTCGCCACGCTTGACCAGCAGCTCCAGCGGCGCGCCAGCGTCCTTGGCCGCGGTGATCGCCTGCTTGAGCGCTTCGGCACTGTACTCGTGGCCGCCGACCGCGACGATGCGGTTACCGTCGATGATGCCAGCCGCGAACGCCGGGCTATCCCACAGCACTTCCTCCACCCAGCCCTGATCGTCCAGATACAGGCCCAACGAATAGGTGAGGTTGAGGCCCTTGTCACGCGACTCGGCGCTCTTGCTAGACTCGTTCGGCTTGTCGGTGTAGACGAGTTTCCAACCACTGGCCTCGATACCGCCGACCAGCGAACCGTGACCGTCAAGATGGCTGCGCAGGAAGCTGGCCCAATCGTATTTGGCGACGCCGTTGAGCGCGACAACGATATCGTCAAAGGTGTAGGTATTGACGTCCCAGGCACCGTCGTGCATCCCAAAGAATGCCTTGGCGAAATCATCCAGCGAGCGCTTGTCACCACTGAGTTCGCGCAGCTTCGCATCGACCTCCAGCCACATCATTTGCCCACCCGAATAGTAGTCCTCGCTCAACTGATAACTGCGATAGGCGCGCGGTCGGCGCAGCGACAGGGTCGGGTCGTTGGTGGTGTCCTGCAGCGCGCGCCAGACCAAGCCAGGATGGCCGCGTTGATAGCTCGCGGCAACGTTGGCGAGGGTGTCGCGCGCTTGCGTCTGCGTCCACAACCCCGAGCGCGCCGCGATCACATGCCCCCAGAACTGAGTCTGGCCCTCGTACATCCACAACAGGCTGTCGCCCATCGGCACGTTGAAGTTCGGCGTGGCAATGTCCACGCCACGGCGATACTTGCCATTCCAGGAATGGTTGAACTCGTGCGCCAGCAGATCAACATGCAACGTTCTACAGGCGCCACGACCGCGATGTCTCGCATACACCCGGCGATGCCACGCACACACGATGACATCGTCCAGCCACCACGACGCAGCGACGAGTGGCGCGCGCCGATGCCGCACTCAGCGCGCGTGGCATCGGCAGACGCGCGTCATCATCAGCGCGCCTTGTACAGCTCGCTCAAACGATCCGGCTTGCCAGCGATGCGTTCCAGATGCGGATACAACAAGCCGCCGTGGTAATCCAGACGCAACGTGTCGTAGCGGTCGCCACGCTTGACCAGCAGCTCCAGCGGCGCGCCAGCGTCCTTGGCCGCGGTGATCGCCTGCTTGAGCGCTTCGGCACTGTACTCGTGGCCGCCGACCGCGACGATGCGGTTACCGTCGATGATGCCAGCCGCGAACGCCGGGCTATCCCACAGCACTTCCTCCACCCAGCCCTGATCGTCCAGATACAGGCCCAACGAATAGGTGAGGTTGAGGCCCTTGTCACGCGACTCGGCGCTCTTGCTAGACTCGTTCGGCTTGTCGGTGTAGACGAGTTTCCAACCACTGGCCTCGATACCGCCGACCAGCGAACCGTGACCGTCAAGATGGCTGCGCAGGAAGCTGGCCCAATCGTATTTGGCGACGCCGTTGAGCGCGACAACGATATCGTCAAAGGTGTAGGTATTGACGTCCCAGGCACCGTCGTGCATCCCAAAGAATGCCTTGGCGAAATCATCCAGCGAGCGCTTGTCACCACTGAGTTCGCGCAGCTTCGCATCGACCTCCAGCCACATCATTTGCCCACCCGAATAGTAGTCCTCGCTCAACTGATAACTGCGATAGGCGCGCGGTCGGCGCAGCGACAGGGTCGGGTCGTTGGTGGTGTCCTGCAGCGCGCGCCAGACCAAGCCAGGATGGCCGCGTTGATAGCTCGCGGCAACGTTGGCGAGGGTGTCGCGCGCTTGCGTCTGCGTCCACAACCCCGAGCGCGCCGCGATCACATGCCCCCAGAACTGAGTCTGGCCCTCGTACATCCACAACAGGCTGTCGCCCATCGGCACGTTGAAGTTCGGCGTGGCAATGTCCACGCCACGGCGATACTTGCCATTCCAGGAATGGTTGAACTCGTGCGCCAGCAGATCACGCATTTGCCAGCTCTGGTTCCACTCGGTGAAATAATCCAGCGGCCCACTGTTCTCGCTGGAACGGTGGTGTTCCAGGCCGATACCGCCCAGTTTTTCCGTCAATGCCAGCAGGAATTCATAGTGGTCGAAATGGCGTGCGCCGTATAGCTTGTCCATCTGCTGCACCAGCTCCGCATGCGCCTTGACCTGCTCAGGCTTGACCTCCAGCGCCTTGGGCTTGTCGGCGAACACGTTCAGCGCCACCGGCGCCTTGCTCTTGGCATCCAGCACGATGCGCTTGTAGTACTTGCCGGCGTACATCGGCGAATCGACCAGATCCTCCAAATTGATCGGCTTGAACGTCACCGTATCGCCCGAACGGGTGGCCGTCTCCAACGCAGTGGCGTAGCTCCAGCCCGAGGGCAAGGTCACGCTGGCCTGGGTCATGATGTTGCGCGCGTACACGCCAGCCGGATACAGCGCGGTGGTGTTCCACTGCAGGTTGAGCATCTCCGGTGTCATCATCACCCGGCCCTCGCGGTTGCCCTGCGAGGACAGGAACTGATACTCGGCGACGATCTCGGTGACGCCCGCCGGCACCTCGATCTTGAACGCGTACACATCGAACTGGTCACGGGTCCACGGCAACACCTTGCCGTTGGCCTTGATGACCAATCCGGCCAGTTTGTCGATCGGCCCGGTCGGCGAATGATTCCCGGGAATCCACTGCGGATACAGCAAGGTCAGCGGCCCTGGCGTGGCCGGGATAGTGGTGCGCACGCGAAAGATGCGGTGCGGCAGATCGGTGGCATCGACATCGATCTTCAACGTACCGGCGAATGGCACGTCGCGCGGTGGTGCGGTCTGGGCCGCAGCCTGGAACGCGGCGGCGGCAGAGCATTTGCCAGCTCTGGTTCCACTCGGTGAAATAATCCAGCGGCCCACTGTTCTCGCTGGAACGGTGGTGTTCCAGGCCGATACCGCCCAGTTTTTCCGTCAATGCCAGCAGGAATTCATAGTGGTCGAAATGGCGTGCGCCGTATAGCTTGTCCATCTGCTGCACCAGCTCCGCATGCGCCTTGACCTGCTCAGGCTTGACCTCCAGCGCCTTGGGCTTGTCGGCGAACACGTTCAGCGCCACCGGCGCCTTGCTCTTGGCATCCAGCACGATGCGCTTGTAGTACTTGCCGGCGTACATCGGCGAATCGACCAGATCCTCCAAATTGATCGGCTTGAACGTCACCGTATCGCCCGAACGGGTGGCCGTCTCCAACGCAGTGGCGTAGCTCCAGCCCGAGGGCAAGGTCACGCTGGCCTGGGTCATGATGTTGCGCGCGTACACGCCAGCCGGATACAGCGCGGTGGTGTTCCACTGCAGGTTGAGCATCTCCGGTGTCATCATCACCCGGCCCTCGCGGTTGCCCTGCGAGGACAGGAACTGATACTCGGCGACGATCTCGGTGACGCCCGCCGGCACCTCGATCTTGAACGCGTACACATCGAACTGGTCACGGGTCCACGGCAACACCTTGCCGTTGGCCTTGATGACCAATCCGGCCAGTTTGTCGATCGGCCCGGTCGGCGAATGATTCCCGGGAATCCACTGCGGATACAGCAAGGTCAGCGGCCCTGGCGTGGCCGGGATAGTGGTGCGCACGCGAAAGATGCGGTGCGGCAGATCGGTGGCATCGACATCGATCTTCAACGTACCGGCGAATGGCACGTCGCGCGGTGGTGCGGTCTGGGCCGCAGCCTGGAACGCGGCGGCGGCAGACAACAGCAAGGGCACCATCCAGGGGATGGACTTGTTCATGGAGACTCCGGGGGGGGGGAACGATAACGGACGGGAGCAAGGGCACCATCCAGGGGATGGACTTGTTCATGGAGACTCCGGGGGGGGGGAACGATAACGGACGGGAAAACGACGATCCTATGCCTACGCCAGCACCACGTGCCATGCCATAGGTCATGCGAAGCGGCATTCGCGCCAGCGGGCAACGGCAACACCGCAGGCAGATGGCACATCACCGCGCATACGGCGCGCGCCACGCACGCAACGCCGGCGCCAGCCACAAAATGCGACAAGCCGCCCGCAGGCGGCCTGTCGCAGCACGCAAGTCACTGGGTGCGGTCAGTGCATCATGTTGACGTTGAGGTTGTGCAAGACCCACAGCGAGCCCACGACCACAATGCCGATGATCAGCAAGGAGAACAGACCCACATGCACGTTGGAGCGCTGTTCGGGCGAGCGGTCCATGTGCAGGAAGTAGACCAGATGCACCAGCATCTGCACTGCGGCCATCACCGCGATGACGATGACCGTCGCCCCCTTGGGGAATGCACCGCTCATCACCATGCCGAACGGGATCACGGTGAGAATCACCGCAAGGACGAAACCGATCAGATAAGACTTCAGGCTACTGCCATGCGACTGGTCGGCATGCGCGTCAGAAGAAGGATGGTGGGCCATTACAGCGCTCCCAGCAGGTAAACGATGGTGAACACGCCGATCCAGATCACGTCGAGGAAGTGCCAGAACAAGCTCAGGCAGGCCAGACGGGTGCTGTTGCGCGGGGTCAAGCCGTTTCTGGCGATCTGGATCACCAGCACCGTCATCCACAACAAGCCCGAGGCCACGTGCAGACCGTGGGTACCGACCAGGGTGAAGAAGGCCGAGAGAAACGCGCTACGGCCAGGACCGGCACCTTCATGGATGAGGTGGTGGAACTCGTAAAGCTCCATGCCCAGAAAGCCCAGGCCCAGCGCTGCGGTGATCGCCAGCCAGGCATACAGGCCGCCCATGCTGCGCTTGTGCGCGGCAATCATCGCCAGACCGAAGCCCAAGCTGCTGAACAGCAGCAGGAAGGTTTCCACCAACACGAACTTCAGGTCGAACAGTTCCTTGGCGGTCGGGCCATCCACCGTCGCGCCCGCCAGCACCGCGTAGGTGGCGAACAGGCCGGCGAAGATGAGGCAGTCGCTCATCAGGTAGACCCAGAACCCGAAGACGGTGCTACCGCCCGCGTCGTGATGTGCGTGATCGTGATCGTGGCCGCCCGCGTGGTCGGCGTGGTGATCGAGCGTCGTGGAAGCCATGGTTCAGAGCGCCTTTGCGGCATGCGCCGCCTGTTGCTGTTCCAGCAGGGCGAAACGCGCGTTCTCGATGCGCTCCACCTCCTCTGCGGGGACCCAGTAGTCGATATCGTCGTCGAAGGTACGGGCGATGAAGCTACCAACCATGCCGACCAGACCGACGAGCGCCATCCACCAGATATGCCAGGTCAAACCGAAGCCCAGGGCCACGCCGAAGGCACCGATCCAGAATCCAGCCGCCGTATTGCGCGGCATGTGAATCGGCTCGTACTTGGCCGGACGCGGCCAGCCCTTGCCCTTGGCCTTGTCTTCCCAGAACTGGTCGCGGTCGTCGATGCGCGGCAGCACGGCGAAGTTGTAGAACGGCGGCGGCGAGGACGTCGCCCACTCCAAGGTACGGCCATTCCATGGATCGCCGGTCAGGTCCAGGTTGTCCTTGCGCTTCCAGATGCTGTAAACGATCTGCAGCAGGTTGAGGAAGATACCGGCGCCGATGATCGCCGCACCCACCGCCGCCACCATCAGCCACGGTGCCCATTCCGGATGGTTGTAGCTGTTCATGCGCCGGGTCATGCCCATGAAACCGAGCACGTACAGCGGCATGAAGGCGATGAAGAAGCCGATAATCCAGCACCAGAACGACGCCTTGCCCAGCGTTTCGTTGAGCTTGAAGCCGAACGCCTTCGGGAACCAATAGGTCAGGCCCGCCAGATAACCGAACACCACGCCGCCGATGATCACGTTGTGGAAGTGCGCGATCAGGAACAGGCTGTTGTGCAACACGAAATCCACTGCCGGGATCGCCAGCATCACGCCGGTCATGCCGCCGATGGTGAAGGTGATCATGAAGCCGATCGTCCACAGCACCGGCGCGGTCATGTGCACGCGACCGCGGAACATGGTGAACAGCCAGTTGAAGATCTTCACCCCGGTCGGGATCGAGATGATCATCGTCGTGATGCCGAAGAAGGCATTGACGTTGGCACCCGAGCCCATGGTGAAGAAGTGGTGCAACCACACGATGAACGACAACACGCCGATGCACGAGGTCGCATACACCATCGAGGCGTAGCCGAACAGGCGCTTGCGGCTGAACGTGGCGATCAACTCGGAGAAAATGCCGAACGCCGGCAGGATCAGGATGTACACCTCCGGGTGGCCCCAGATCCAGATCAGGTTGACGTACATCATGGCGTTGCCGCCACCGTCGTTGGTGAAGAAGTGCGTGCCCAGGTAGCGGTCGGCACCCAGCAGCGCCAGCGCCACGGTCAGGATCGGGAACGCGGCGATGATCAGGATGTTGGTGATCAGCGCGGTCCAGGTGAAGATGGGCATCCGCATCAAGGTCATGCCCGGCGCGCGCATGCGCATGATCGTCACGAAGAAATTGACGCCGGTGAGCAATGTGCCAAGGCCGGAAATCTGCAACGCCCAGATGTAGTAATCCACCCCGACACCCGAACTGTATTGCAGCTCCGACAACGGCGGATACGCCAGCCAGCCGGTCTGCGCGAACTCACCCACGCCCAACGAGATGTTGACCAGCGCCGCACCGGACACGAACAGCCAGAAGCTCAGCGAGTTCAGGAACGGGAAGGCCACGTCGCGCGCACCGATCTGCAGCGGCACGACCAGATTCAACAAGCCGGTCATGAACGGCATGGCCATGAAGAAAATCATGATCACGCCATGCGCGGTGAAAATCTGATCGTAGTGATGCGGCGGGAAGATGCCCGGATTGCCGTCGTGCGCCATGGCCTGCTGGGTCCGCATCATCGCCGCGTCGGCGAAACCGCGCAGCAGCATGATCAGCGCCACCACGATGTACATGACACCGATGCGCTTGTGATCGACCGAGGTCAACCACTCGTGCCACAGATAGCCCCACTTTTTGTACTTGGTGACCGCCGCCACGGCCAGCAGGCCGAACAGGCTGGCGCCCCCGAGGGCGGCCATGATGATCGGCTCGTGGTACGGAACCGCCTCGAGCGTAAGTTTGCCTAACATCACTTGTCTCCAGAAGTGCACATGGCGACCGGCTCGACAGCCGATGCCGGATGGGCGTGGTGGCCTTCCATGTTGTGGCCCTTGCCCATCATGTATTTGTCGATCAACGACTTGAACAGGCCGTTCTGCACCGAGGCGTAGTACGTCACCGGATAGGCGTCCTTGTCGTTGCGGTCGGTGGCCAGCGCCTGGAACTGGTCCTGGTCCAGCGTCTTCTGCGATGCCTTGACCTTGGCCACCCAGGCATCGAAGCCGGCACGGTCGGTGGCGTGCACCGTGAAGCCCATCTTGGAGAAGCCGTGGCCGCTGTAATTCGCCGACAGGCCGAACATCTCACCCGGTTCGTTGGCGATCAGGTGCAACTTGGTCTCCATGCCGGCCATCGCGTAGATCTGCGTGCCCAGATGCGGGATGAAGAACGAGTTCATCACCGTGTCCGAAGTGATCTTGAAATTGATCGGCGTATCCACCGGCAAGGCGATCTCGTTGACCGTGGCGATGCCCTGCTCGGGGTAGATGAACATCCACTTCCAGTCCAGCGCCACCGCCTCGATGGTGATCGGCTTGACTTGCGATTCCAGCGGCTTGTACGGATCCAGCGCATGCGAAGAGCGCCAGGTCAGCACCGCCAACACCAGGATGATCATGCAGGGGATGGACCACACCACCACTTCGATCGCGGTGGAATGCGACCAGTTCGGCTCGTAGCGGGCCTTGGTGTTGGAGGCGCGATAGCGCCAGGCGAACGCCAGGGTCATCACGATGACCGGGATCACCACCAACAGCATCAACACGACGGAAGTGATCAGCAGCGTCTTCTCGTCTTGGCCGATCTGCCCCCTGGGGTTGAGGATGGCCGAGTCGCAGCCGGCCAACAGCAGCGCGGCCGGTAGTAGCAGACCGGAGCGCAGCGAACGCCGGAGTTGTTTCAACGGAATCATCGAACGATCCAACTTGCGTAAAGGAATGCGAACCACCCGAGCAAGGGCGGCGTGCCACGCAAGGTCCGTCCGCATCTACCGCCGCATCCGGACCGGCCTGCGCGATCACCTGGGTATTTTATGCCGCCCTGCCACAATTCCGGAAGCCATGGCCCTGCCAAAGCGGGCGCAACGCCCCGGTTTGATGTGCGACACATTGCCGCACCGGGCTGCGACATGGGGTCGCAGTGGGTCGATGGACCGTTCCGGACGTCAACGTCTCACCAAACAATGAGATGGATGCAATCCAAGCCGCTCCGGGCTGGATGCGCTGCTAGGCAAGATGAGATTGCCCCTCGTGATAGATGCGTCGCCAGCGCTCTGTCGGTGCGCGCATGCGGCAGAGCCGGAAACCCCTACGCGTTGAAGCATGCATCGCAACCGTTATCGGTCCGGATCACTTTCGGCAGGCCGAGCAGATAAAAAATGGCCAAAGGAGATATCCGATTCAAACGGATATTTTCCTCTGGCCATGTAGGTCCCACATGTTTGAAATAAAACATGGGAAAATCTTCGTACCTGGAATCGGTTGCGCAGCGGCTGGTTAGCCGGTCAGTCGGGCAAGGCAACAAAACCGTCGCTATTGGTCAGCACGTGATCCCAGGAATAATCGGAGCTGCCTCGCGCCAGATGCCAGAGTGTCGTAATAACCGCTGGCTTGTAGCTTGTTCCATCGATACAGGTGCCGGTCCAGGCGGTGACACTGCCATAGCTACCCCATCGCACGGAAAAAGTGAATACAGTCCGGTTGTTTGACTTGCTGGCTGGAGCATTGTTAATCCACCCGACCATCGGATACGTAGCACCGGTGGTTCCGGAAGGCGAGATATAGTTACCTGATATCTTCCCGGAAGGAGCATCAAACTCCGAAACAATGAGCGTGGAGCCCAGCTCATTTTTCCATTTCCCCACCGGATTGGTGCAAGTGGGCGCGGCGTGAGCCAGCGAGGCGCAGCCCGTTAGCAGTGCAAGACAGGCTGCATACCGATGCATGTTCGTGGACATTATCATTTACTCCCATTAATAAAAATCAGAGAAGTAAGTTATTGAGTGAGTCTAACTAATCGAATGGGGAAACAATCCAAACCCCCATCGCTTATGCCGCCATGTACTGACATCCACACTGTTACTGAAAGACGGCGTGGCACTTATTGAACCATGCGCCGATAGTAAAGGCTCAGGCCAAACGGATCACGGGAAGGTCAAATTTATTTATCAGCGATAATTTACTTGATCACCACATGTGTCAATGCCCGCAAATCAACTGTCTACCGTATTGAGTGAGTCTAACTAATCGAATGGGGAAACAATCCAAACCCCCATCGCTTATGCCGCCATGTACTGACATCCACACTGTTACTGAAAGACGGCGTGGCACTTATTGAACCATGCGCCGATAGTAAAGGCTCAGGCCAAACGGATCACGGGAAGGTCAAATTTATTTATCAGCGATAATTTACTTGATCACCACATGTGTCAATGCCCGCAAATCAACTGTCTACCGCACAGCATGGATACACATCCCAATTAATGTAACGGCATGGCAAGATACGCAAAAACAGCCTTCAAATTTAACTAATTTAATTTTCCTGAAAGGTTTTCTGATTGCGACTTCAGCCACCCAATCGTGGGGCGTTAACCAGCAATTTGGGATGTCGCGTGCAACGCATTCGTGCCGAGTCAGATCATGGGTGGCAATGAATCCCGTTCCAACCTGGGCGATCGCTGACGACATTGCTGACCGACGCTCGCAGCGAGCGGATTTTGGGAGCCGCGCTCGCCAGCCGGACGGGCTAAACCGACTGGCAGTACTCGCACTGCCGTCATCAACGCAGATTGCATGCAGGCATGGTGTTCGAGCACAACTAGCTGGCGCTGACACGCTGACCGCTGGCTAATTAATGTACCGGCTAGCAGGGCAAGACCAATCTGTCGCCCCTGGAATGGATGCGCACTGGGGAGGGAGCTATCCAGCGACCTGGCGGATCGAGCATCAACGGACGTGGGCCATAGGCACCTGCATCCGAAAGGCTGGAACGATGGCGTCCCGCCAGGATCACGCCAAGCGGGACCCCATGCCCTGTGCTGCAATGATCTTTGGTGCCGGAAATAGGAATCGAACCTACGACCTACGCATTACGAATGCGCCGCTCTACCAACTGAGCTATTCCGGCGGGATCGCGAATTCTAGGGGGCCGCCCGCATCCGGTCAATCGACCAGACGCAGCCGCAACTCTTTGGGCAGGGCGAACACCATCGACTCCGGTTCGCCATCCAGTTCGGACACGCCCTCAACGCCGAGTTCGCTCAGGCGTGCGACCACACCGTCCACCAGCACCTGCGGCGCCGAGGCGCCAGCGGTCAGACCAATGCGACGCTTGCCGGTCACCCAAGCCGGGTCGATCTCGTCGGCGCCGTCGATCAGATACGATTCCACGCCGTCGCGGCGCGCCAGTTCGCTGAGTCGGTTGGAATTGGAACTGTTCGGCGAGCCGACCACCAACACCAGATCGCACTGCCGCGCCAGATCGCGCACGGCATCCTGGCGGTTCTGGGTGGCGTAGCAGATATCGTCGTTCTTCGGCCCCTGCATCGCCGGGTAGCGCGTGCGCAGGGCTTCGATGATGCCGTAGGTATCGTCCACCGATAGCGTGGTCTGGGTGGTGTAGGCCAGGTTCTGCGGCTGCTGCACCTGCAGCGTGGCGACCTGTTCCAGATCCTCGACCAGATAAATGCGGCCACTGCCGCGCTCGCGGTCCCACTGCCCCATCGTGCCCTCCACTTCCGGGTGACCGGCATGGCCGATCAGCACCACATCGCGGCCGGCACGGCAATGCCGAGCCACCTCGAAATGCACCTTGGTCACCAGCGGGCAGGTCGCATCGAACACTTTCAGACCGCGCCGCTCGGCCTCTTGCCGCACCGCCTGGGACACGCCGTGGGCACTGAAGATCACCGTATTGCCATCGGGCACTTCGTCCAGTTCCTCGACGAAGATCGCACCGCGCTGTTTGAGGTCGTCGACGACGAAACGGTTGTGCACCACCTCGTGGCGCACGTAAATCGGTGCGCCCAGCGTCTCGATGGCGCGCTTGACGATCTCGATCGCGCGATCGACGCCGGCACAGAAGCCGCGGGGGTTGGCAAGCAAGACGTGCATAGATCAGATCCGCCCGCCGTTGATGACAAGCGCTTCGCTAGGGGAGAGCAAGTTGGATTATCCTGCTTTTCGCTTCACCTTGCCGTCGCAAAATCCGAACAATGCGATCCCGATGGCACCGGCGACGATGGCCGAATCGGCAAGATTGAACGAAGGCCAATAATGCTGGCCCACATACCACTGGATGAAATCGACCACATGGCCGTGCAGCAGCCGGTCGATCACGTTGCCGATCGCGCCGCCGATCACCAGCGCATAGGGCACGGCGCTGCGCCATTCGCCGCGCGGGGTGCGCGCCAGCCACCAGCCCAGCAGGCCGCTGATGCCCAGCGCCAGTAAGGTGAAGAACCACAACTGCCAGCCACCGGCCTGACTCAAAAAGCTGAAGGCCGCGCCGGTGTTGTAGGTGCGGTACCAGTTCCAGACACCGGGGATCACCGTCACCGCCGTGAACTCGGGCAGGCTGGACAGCACCCAGGCCTTGCTCCACTGGTCCAGACCGATCACCAACGCCGACAGCAACAGCCAGATCAGCGCGGAAGGAGTGGGGCGTGCGGTCATGTGCTCGTTCTGCCTTGGGCGAATGAAAAAAGAAACCAGGATGCTAGCGGCGGATGCGGTCACGCCGCCTCCGCCACGTGGGGACAACTCAGAACCAACGCCGCACTTCACCCGGCCCGGCGATGTTGCTGACGCAGCGCCCGCACAACTGCGGATGCGCCGGGTCAGCCCCCACGTCGGCACGGTGGTGCCAGCAGCGCACGCACTTGGGCTTGCTGGTGGCCTCGGCACTGACGAAGATCTCCTCGGTACTGGCCTCGCGCACCACCACGTCGCCACTAATGAACAGGAAACGTAGTTCTTCCTGCAGCGGCTGCAACCAGGCCACGGTCGCCGCGTCGGCGGCGATGGTGATCTCCGCCTCCAGCGCGGCGCCGATCACACCGTTGCTGCGCATCGGCTCCAACAACTTGGCCACCTGCTCGCGCAGCGCCAGCAAGCGCTCGATATCGACCGCGCTCAGCGCCGCATCCTCCGGCAACGGTGCCAGGCCCTCGTACCAGGTCGCGAACAGCACGTTGCGCAGATGCGCACCTGGCAAATAGCCCCACAACTCGTCGGCGGTGAAGCTGAGGATCGGGGCGATCCAGCGCACGAACGCCTCGGCCACATGGAACATCGCGGTCTGCGCCGAACGCCGGCCATGCGCATCCTCGGCCATCGTGTACAAACGATCCTTGGTCACGTCCAGGTACAACGAACCCAGGTCAACACTGCAGAAATTCAGCAACGCCTGCACGATCGCGGCGAAGTCGTAACGCGCGTAGGCGGCCTTGATCTGTTCCTGCAACAGATAGGCGCGATGCACGATCCAGCGATCCAGCGCGACCAGCTCCGGCAGCGGCTGCAGGTGCTCGGCCGGGTTGAAGCCGTGCAGGTTGCCCAGCAAGAAGCGCGCGGTGTTGCGCAAACGTCGGTAGGCATCGGCGTTGCGCTTGAGGATTTCCTGCGACAGCGACATCTCGTTGCTGTAGTCCGCCGACGCGATCCACAGGCGCAGGATGTCCGCACCCAGGGTTTTCATGATGTCCTGCGGCTCGATGCCGTTGCCCAGCGACTTGGACATCTTGCGGCCATGCTCGTCCACGGTGAAACCATGCGTCAGGCATTGCCGATACGGCGCGGTCTGATCCAGCGCCACGCCGGTCAGCAGCGAGGACTGGAACCAGCCACGGTGCTGGTCCGAACCTTCCAGGTACAGGTCGGCCGGCTTGGGCAGGCCACGCTCGCTCAGCACCGCCTCGTGGGTGATGCCGGAATCGAACCAGACATCGAGGATGTCGGTGATCTTCTCGTAATCGGCGGCCTCCTCGCCGAGCAGGTCGGCGGCGTCGAGCGTGTACCACACGTCCACCCCGCCCTGCTCGACCCGGTCGGCCACCTGACGCATCAACTCGGCGCTGCGCGGATGCGGCTCGCCACTGTCGCGATGCACGAACAGCGCAATCGGCACGCCCCAGGTGCGCTGACGCGAAATGGTCCAGTCCGGGCGTCCGGCGACCATGCCGACGATGCGCGCCTGGCCCCAGGCCGGGTACCAGTGGACGTCCTCGATTGCCTTCAGCGCATCGGCACGCAGGTTGGCCTGCTCCATCGAGATGAACCACTGCGGCGTGGCGCGGAACGCAATGGGCGTCTTATGCCGCCAGCAGTGCGGATAACTGTGGACCATGCTCGCGCGCGCCAGCAGTTGCCCGCGCGCGGCCAACACGTCGGCGATGAGGTCGTTGGCCTTCCAGATCTGTACCCCGGCCAGCTCCACGCCATCGACGGCCGGTGTCGAGGGTAGATACACGCCACGCGCATCGATTGGATTGATCTGCGCGGCGCTGTAGCGCTCCAGCAACCCGTATGGCTTGGCCGCGACGTAATCCTCCTGACCGTGGCCGGGCGCGGTATGCACTGCGCCGGTACCGTCGCTATCGGACACGTGCTCGCCAAGAATCAGCGGAATATCGCGGGTGTCGTAGAACGGATGCGCCAGCAACTGATGTTCCAGCGCCGCGCCGACGACGCGAGCATGCACCATCACCTCGCCGACCCCATAACGCGGCAATGCACGCTCGACCAGCGCGTCGGCCAGCACCAACCAGCGGCGGCGTCCCTCGTGGGCCGGGCCTTCGACCAGCGCATACAGCAGCGTCGGCCCCAGCGCGACCGCCAGCGAAGCCGGCAGCGTCCACGGCGTGGTGGTCCAGATCGGCACGGCGACCTCCACACCGTCCGGCAAGACCACGCCGAACGCAGCGGCCAGCGCCACAGGATCGCGCGCCGGATAGGCGACCTCGACCGTCGGCGACTGCTTGTCGGCGTATTCGATCTCGGCCTCGGCCAAGGCCGAACCGCAGTCGAAACACCAGTGCACCGGCTTCACGCCACGGGTCAGATGACCGTTGTCGACGATCTTCGCCAGCGCACGGATCTCGTTGGCTTCGAAATGGAAGTCCAGCGTGCGGTAGGGGTTGTCCCAGTCGCCGATCACGCCCAGTCGCTTGAAGTCGCGGCGCTGCAGATCGATCTGCGCATTGGCGTACTCGCGGCATTTCTGCCGGAACTGCACCGCATCCAGCTTGACCCCGACCTTGCCGAAGCTCTTCTCGATCGCGATTTCGATCGGCAGGCCGTGGCAGTCCCAGCCAGGGATATACGGCGCGTCGAACCCCGAAAGGTACTTGGACTTGACGATGATGTCCTTGAGGATCTTGTTGACCGCATGCCCGAGATGAATCGCCCCGTTGGCATACGGCGGGCCATCGTGCAGCACGAACAATGGCCGGCCCCGTGCGTTGTCGCGCAGTTGCGCGTACAGCCCCTCGCTCTCCCAGCGGGCCAGCGTGTCCGGCTCACGCTTGGGCAAATCGCCGCGCATCGGAAAATCGGTCGCCGGCAGATGGAGGGTGGCTTTGTAGTCCTGGGTCACGGGGTCTTACCGGTCGGTGGTCTTCATGGGGGAATCCGTGCACGCGGCAGCGGACATGGGGGGCAGGCCCGCCGTGGCCAGCAGGTGTCGCGCTTGCTCGGCATCGCGGTGCATCTGTGCGGTCAGCGCCGGCAGGTCGGCAAAGGTTTCCTCGTCGCGCAACTTGGCGACGAACTCCACCTCCAGATGTCGACCATACAGGTCACCCTGGAAATCGAACAAATGCGCCTCCAGCAGCGGCTCCACGCCCTGCACGGTCGGACGGGTACCGAAACTGGAGACCGACGGCCACGGCTGCGCCGCCGCTCCGTGCACCCAGGTGGCATAGATACCGGACAACGCCGGAGTACGCGCAAACCGCAGGTTGGCGGTGGGATAACCAAGCGTGCGCCCGAGCTGCTTGCCACGCACCACCCGTCCCCCGATCGCATACGGCCGTCCTAGTCGTTCGGCGGCATGGGCGAATTCCCCGGCCACCAGCAACTGGCGGATACGGGTACTGGAGATACGCTCCTGGCGCAGATGCACCGGCGCGATCTCGTCGGCGGTGAAACCGAGTTGCGCCCCCAGCGCACGCAACAGCACGATGTCGCCAGCGCGCTTGTGGCCGAAGCGAAATGCCGGGCCGATCCACACCTCGCGCGCGCGCAGACGCTCGACCAGCACGCGCTGCACGAACGCCTCCGCCGTCATCGATGCCATGCGCCGATCAAAACGCAGCAGGCCGACACTGTCGATGCCGAGTTGCTGCAAGCCCTGCACCTTGGAACGCGGCAAGGTCAACCGTGGTGGTGGCGCATCCGGGGCGAAAAACTCGCGCGGCAACGGCTCGAAGCTCAGCGCCACCGTCGGCACGCCCAGCGCGCGGGCGCGCGCCGACGCCTGCCGCACCAGCGCGCGATGACCCAGATGCAGGCCATCGAAGGCGCCGATGCAGACTACGCTTCCCTGCGGGAACAGGGTCCCGCCCTCGACGTCTCTAAACAGCCTGCTCATTCCTCGATCCGAAGCGCCAGCACTGATGAGCCGGCCAATAAACTGATGCGTAACAGTCGAGTATAACGGGTGGGACCCGGCGCGCGGGGAAGCAACCCGTAGTGAAACGCGATCACGGCGCCCAGCCCAGCCCACCATGAACCATGCGGCCTTGAGGTAAAGAGGGAGCACGCCGCAACGTCCTGGCATCGCAATGGCGCTGGCATCGCCTACCTCTTCGACAGCCGCGAGAAGGGGACGCACGCGCGCAAGACAGCCACACTCACCCCTCGCGCAGATCCCGTGGCCGGAATCCCAGCGCCAACAACGCCAGCAGATAGATCCCACCACCACCACCGACCAACAACAGCAAGCCAGCGATGCGGTGCCACTTGTCCATGCTGGTGAACGCCGGCAGCCAATACAGCCCCAACACCAGCACCGCCGCCATCGCCGCACAGGCCAGACCCAGCCGCAGCAGATACCCTCCCCAACCCGGTCGTGGCCGATACACCTGGTCGCGACGCAACCAGCGCCACAACAGCGACAGATTGAGGTAACTGGCCACCGCACTGGCCAGACCCAACGCCAGATGCAGCCCAGGCTGCGCGGCGAGCGCCGCACGCACACCCTGTGTGCGCAGTTCGGCCGGCACCCAAAGTTGATACAGAATCGCCAGCAGCAGCAGGTTCAACGCCATGTTGGCCACCAACGCGACAACGCCGGCGCGCACCGGAGTGCGCGTATCCTGGCGCGAATAAAACGCCGGCAACAGCACCTTCAGCAACGCGAACGCCGGCAGGCCGAAGCTCAACCCAAACACCGACATCGCCGCCATGCGCGTGTCGAAGGCGGTGAACTTGCCGTACTGGAACAGGGTCGCCACCAGTGGCTGGCTCAGCAACATCAGCCCGAGCATCGCCGGCACCGCGATCAGCAGCGTGATGCGCAGCCCCCAGTCCAGCGCATTGGAGAAGCCCGCATGATCGGTCTTGACGTGATGCCGCGACAGCGCCGGCAGGATCACCGTCCCCAAGGCCACCCCAAACACGCCCAGCGGCAACTCCAAGAAGCGGTCGGCCTGCGACAACCAACTCTGCGAGCCGGCATACAGAAACGAGGCGATGACCGTATCCAGCAGCAAGTTGATCTGCGCGATCGAGGAACCGAACAGGGTCGGCACCATCAGGGTCAGCACCCGGCGCACGTCCGGATGACGCCAGCCCCAGCGCGGCAGAGTCAACAGATCGATGCCGCGCAGCGCCGGCAATTGGAACAGCAACTGCAGCGCGCCAGCGACCAGCACCGCCCAGCCCATCGCCAGGATCGGAACCTGCAACCGTGGCGCCAGCCAGAGCGCACCGACGATCATGGACAGATTGAGGATCACCGGCGTCAACGCGGGCAGGCCAAAGCGGTGGAAGCTGTTCAACGCCCCCCCCGCCAGCGCGGTCAACGAGACGAACAACAGGAACGGAAACGTCAGCCGCAACAACTCCACAATCAGGCCGAACTTGACCGGGTCGTGGCTAGCGCCGGGATTGAACAACAGCGCCACCTGCGGGGTGAACAGCAGCCCCAACGCAGTCACCAGCAGCAAAATCCCGCCCAGCGTGCCGGACACACGCGCCATCAACATGCGCAGATCGGCATGCGGGCGCGTCTCTTTCACCTCGGTGAACACCGGTACGAAGGCGGTGGCGAACGAGCCCTCGGCAAACAAGCGGCGCAGAAAGTTCGGGATGCGAAACGCCACCCAGAACGCGTCGGTGGTGGCATTGGCGCCGAAAGCGTAGTTGATGGCCTGATCGCGGACCAGGCCCAACACCCGCGAGACCATGGTCATACTGCTGAACGAGAGCAGCCCTCGGAACATGCGCGGCGCACTCATGCAGACATCCTCTTGACAATTGACTTGACGCAAAAATTCAAACGCTTCATACTCTCCCGCTTGTTTTTATCCACCACACTGCTTTCCAGGAAACCGCCACCGTGGCCAATATCAAGTCCGCCAAGAAGCGCGCCAAGCAGACCGTCGTGCGCAACGCGCGCAACACGGCTCAGCGTTCGATGCTGCGCACCGCCGTCAAGAAGGTCATCAAGGCCCTGGACGCAAACGACGCCGCCGGCGCCGAAGCCGCTTTCGCCATCGCCCAGCCGATCCTCGACCGGTTCAGCTCGCGTGGCCTGATCCACAAGAACAAGGCTGCCCGCCACAAGAGCCGCCTGAGCGCCCGCATCAAGGCGATCAAGACCGCCGCCTAAGCGCGCGCGGCCGATGCTGGAAGCACCCGCGCTTCCAGCACGACGAAAAAGAAAAAGCCCGGCTTGCGCCGGGTTTTTTGTCTGCCCGACACACGCGCTACGACGCGGTTGCGCGGGGATACGGTCGCCGCACTCAATGCGCATTGGCCGCCGCCTCCAGCGCTTCTTCGCGCTGCCGGTCGAAGAACGCCATCACATCCTTCATGATCGGCCAGGTGCCCTCGCGCCCTAGCGCAGAGACCAGATACCACGGCTGGGTCCAGCCAAGTTCGGCGATCACCTGCTCGGCCAGCGCGCGCGCCTCGTCCTCGAACATCAGATCGGCTTTGTTCAACACCAGCCAACGCGGCTTGGAGAGCAGCGCCGGATCGTGCTTCTGCAGTTCGCGCTCGATCGCCCGCACCTGCTCGGCTGGCGACACCCCATCCACACCGCCTTCGTCATGCACACCGAATGCAGGCGCCAGATCCACCAGATGCAACAGCAGACGCGTGCGCTGCAGATGGCGCAGAAACTGCGCGCCCAGGCCAGCACCGTCGGCGGCACCTTCGATCAACCCGGGAATATCGGCGATCACAAAACTACGATAGGCCTCGACACTGACCACGCCCAGATTCGGATACAGCGTGGTGAACGGGTAGTCGGCCACCTTCGGCGTGGCCGCCGACACGGCGCGGATGAACGTGCTCTTGCCGGCATTGGGAAAACCGAGCAAACCGACGTCGGCCAGCAGCTTGAGTTCCAGTTTGAGCGTGCGCTGCTCGCCCTCCTCGCCCGGTGTGGCCTTGCGCGGGGCGCGCGTCACCGAACTCTTGAAGTGCATATTGCCCAGGCCGCCCTTACCGCCCTGCGCGACCAGCAAACGGTCGCCGTGCGCGATCAAATCGCCGATGACCTCGTCGGTCTCGACGTTGATCACCACGGTTCCGACCGGCACGGTGATGGTCAGATCCTCGCCGGCCTTGCCGTACATCTGCCGCCCCATGCCATTCTCGCCACGCTGCGCACGGAACGCGCGCTGATGGCGGAAATCCACCAGCGTATTGAGATTCTCATCGGCGATCAGCCAGATACTGCCGCCGTTGCCGCCGTCGCCGCCGTCCGGTCCGCCGAGCGGGATGAATTTCTCGCGGCGAAAACCGATGCAGCCATTGCCGCCATTACCAGCGGTGACCTGGATTTCCGCTTCGTCGACGAGTTTCATGGAGGGACAACCTGTGAAAGTGGAAAAGTGTAGCGCGGGGCGCAAGCAACAGCCTCGTCGCGATCAAGCGATCCGATATAAACCCGACCGCCAAGCTGCAGCGCACCGACGCAACTGGCTACGCGAGCTCGCGGCAACTCATCGCGGCAGCGGCTTGCACTGCGGGGGATGCAGACAACGCACGCCACCAACACTGCGGCGACGCCACGCACAAACAGCGCATGGGTTGACCCAGCGCCCTCACCCCTACTCTGCAACGAAAAACCCCGCCGAAGCGGGGCTTTCGTCAATCAACCGACCCGCGCATGGCGCGAGCCTTGGAAACCGCAGCTTACGCCTGCGCAACCACGCTCACGGTGCGACGCTTGTTGGCGCCCTTGACCGCGAACTCGACCTTGCCGTCGACCAGCGCGAACAGCGTGTGGTCGCGCCCCAGGCCGACGCCAGCGCCCGGGTGGAACTGGGTGCCGCGCTGACGCACGATGATGTTGCCCGCCTCGATCGCCTGGCCGCCGAACATTTTCACGCCCAGGTATTTCGGGTTGGAGTCGCGACCGTTGCGCGAGGAACCTACGCCTTTTTTGTGTGCCATGCCTGCTGCTCCTTACTTCTTGCCACCGGCGATGCCGGTGATCTCGATTTCGGTGTAGTGCTGCCGATGCCCCTGACGCTTCATATGGTGCTTGCGGCGACGGAACTTGATGATGCGCACCTTGTCGGCGCGGCCATGGGCCACGACCTTGGCAGTGACGGTGGCGCCCTTCAGCGCATCACCCAGGGTCACGCCATCGCTGCCGCCCAGCATCAGGATGTTGTCGAACGTGATCTCGTTGCCGGCTTCGACTTCGAGTTTTTCCACACGCAGCGTTTCGCCCTGCGCGACGCGGTATTGCTTACCGCCAGTTACCAGTACTGCATACATGACCAGACTTCCTCTGTAGTTATTGTGGTCGCCCCTGCCGTGCCTCTACGGACAGACAGGAGCGGGATTATAAGCCGCCAGACAGCGCAGGGTCAAGCCAGGGGCCGCCGCGGCGCAAACCAGACGCGCGCCCAGGACCGACCCAACCCGGCTGCGACGAGCGCAGGCAATTGCCCCCACCTGACAAGCTGGTAGGCTGACCGATTGACGTCCCCTCTACTGCCTTGGCTATCGGCACCGCCGCAGCCGACCCACATCGGATCTTTTCATGGCGATGGATTTCATCCGTATCCGCGGCGCGCGGACGCACAACCTCAAAAACCTCGACCTCGACCTGCCACGCGACAAACTGATCGTCATCACCGGCCTGTCCGGCTCGGGCAAATCCTCGCTGGCGTTCGACACCATCTATGCCGAGGGCCAGCGCCGCTACGTGGAATCGCTGTCGGCCTATGCGCGGCAGTTCCTCAGCGTGATGGAAAAGCCCGACATCGACCACATCGAGGGCCTGTCACCGGCCATCGCGATCGAGCAGAAATCGACCTCGCACAACCCGCGCTCCACGGTCGGCACCATCACCGAGATCTACGACTACCTGCGCCTGCTGTACGCCCGCGTCGGCCAGCCACGCTGCCCCGACCATCACTATCCGCTGGAGGCGCAGACAGTCAGCCAGATGGTCGACCAGGTCCTGACCCTGGACCCGGAGCAACGCTACATGCTGCTGGCACCGGTGATCCGCGAGCGTAAGGGCGAGCATGCGCAAGTGTTCGAGCAACTGCGTGCGCAGGGCTTCGTGCGCGTGCGCGTGGACGGCGAACTGTACGAGATCGATGCGGTGCCGGCGCTGGCGCTACGGCAAAAACACACCATCGAAGCGGTGATCGACCGCTTCCGTCCACGCGAGGACATCAAACAACGCTTGAGCGAGAGCTTCGAAACCGCGCTGAAGCTGGCCGACGGCATGGTCTCGGTCCAGTCGCTGGACGATGCTGCCGCCGCGCCGCAGTTGTTCTCTTCCAAGTTCAGCTGCCCGGTCTGCGACTACGCGTTGCCGGAACTGGAGCCGCGCCTGTTCTCGTTCAATGCGCCGATGGGCGCCTGCCCGACTTGCGACGGCCTGGGCGTGGCCGAGTTCTTCGATCCCGAACGCGTGGTCGTGCACCCGGAACTGTCGCTATCGGCCGGCGCGGTGCGCGGCTGGGACCGACGCAACGCTTACTACTTCCAACTGATCGCCTCGCTCGCCAAACACTACAAATTCAACGTCGACGCGCCCTGGCAATCACTGCCGGACAACGTGCGCCACGCGGTGCTGTACGGTAGCGGCGAAGAGACGATCACCTTCACCTACTTCACCGATGCCGGCGGCCGCACTCAACGCAAGCACCGATTCGAAGGCATCATCCCCAACCTGGAACGGCGCTACCGCGAGACTGAATCGCCAGCGGTTCGCGAGGAACTGGCCAAGTACATCAGCGAACGGCCGTGCCCGGACTGCAACGGCGCGCGCCTGAACCGAGCCGCGCGCAACGTCTTCGTCGCCGACCGCCCGCTGCCGGATCTGGTGGTGCTGCCAATCGACGACGCACTGGCATTCTTCCGCCAGCTCAACCTGCCCGGCTGGCGCGGCGAAATCGCCAGCAAGATCGTCAAGGAAATCGCCGAACGGCTCGGCTTCCTGGTCGATGTCGGCCTGGATTACCTCACCCTGGAACGCAAGGCCGACACGCTCTCCGGTGGCGAGGCGCAGCGTATCCGCCTGGCCAGCCAGATCGGCGCCGGCCTGGTCGGAGTGATGTACGTCCTCGACGAGCCATCGATCGGCCTGCACCAGCGCGACAACGAACGCCTGCTCGGCACCCTCACCCGCCTGCGCGACCTGGGCAACACGGTGATCGTGGTCGAGCACGACGAGGACGCGATCCGCCTGGCCGACTACGTGCTCGACATCGGCCCCGGCGCCGGCGTACACGGCGGCGAAATCGTCGGCCAGGGCAGCGTGCAGGACTTGCTGAAAGCCCCACGCTCGCTCACCGGGCAATACCTGTCGGGCAAGCGCAGCATCGAGATCCCGGCCAATCGGCACAAGCCCAATCCCAAGATGACGCTGCGCTTGCGCGGGGCCACCGGCAACAACCTCAAGAACGTCGACCTGGATATTCCGGCGGGGTTGCTGACCTGCATCACCGGCGTCTCCGGTTCCGGCAAGTCGACACTGATCAACGACACCCTGTTCACCCTGGCCGCAAACGCGATCAATGGCGCATCGCACACGGTGGCACCGTACCGCGAGATCGAGCACCTGGATCTGTTCGACAAGGTCGTGGTCGACAAGGTCGTGGACATCGATCAATCGCCCATCGGACGCACCCCGCGCTCCAATCCGGCCACCTACACCGGCCTGTTCACGCCGCTGCGCGAACTGTTCGCGCAGGTGCCGGAAGCGCGCGCGCGCGGTTATTCGCCGGGCCGTTTCAGCTTCAACGTGCGCGGCGGCCGCTGCGAAGCGTGCCAGGGCGACGGCCTGATCAAGGTGGAAATGCACTTCCTGCCCGACGTCTACGTGCCGTGCGACGTGTGCCACGGCAAGCGCTACAACCGCGAGACGCTGGAGATCCTGTACAAGGGCTACAACATCAACGACGTGCTGGAGATGACCGTCGAAGATGCGCTGAGGCTGTTCGAGCCGGTGCCGGCAATCGCACGCAAGCTGGAGACCTTGATCGACGTCGGCCTGAGCTATATCAAACTCGGCCAGAGCGCGACCACATTGTCAGGCGGCGAAGCGCAGCGCGTGAAGCTGTCCAAGGAGTTGTCGCGCCGCGACACCGGCCGCACCCTGTACATCCTCGACGAGCCCACCACCGGCTTGCACTTCCACGACATCGAAGCGCTGCTGGGCGTGCTGCACAAACTGCGCGACGAGGGCAATACCGTGGTGGTGATCGAACATAATCTGGACGTGATCAAGACCGCCGACTGGGTGGTGGACCTGGGTCCGGAAGGCGGCCACCGCGGCGGCACCATCCTGGCCACCGGCACACCGGAAGAGATCGCCGCACATCCGCACTCCTACACCGGCCAGTTCCTGGCCAAGCTGCTCCCCGAAGGCAGCGCCACCAAGCCGACCAAACCGGCGGCAATGGCGAACAAGCCCGACGCGCTGCCGCCACGCAAGACCAAGCCAGAGAAAGCCGCCAAGCAAGCGAACAAAAAGGTCGCCACGACCAAGAAGGCATCACCATGAGCAATCCTTCCGCTTCCGCCCCACACACGTTACTGGCACGCGTGCCGATCAGCGTGCGCTGGCGCGACATGGACAGCATGGGCCACGTCAACAACGCCAAGTACATCTCCTACCTGGAAGAAGCGCGCGTGCGCTGGATGCTGGGCGTGGAAGGGGTGTCGATGCGCAGCCGCATTGCCCCGGTCGTGGCCGCAACCAACGTGAACTATCGCCTGCCGATCGTGTGGCCCAACGACATCGTGGTGGAGTTGTTCGTCCAACGCCTAGGCAGCAGCAGCATCACCATCGGTCACCGCATCGTCGATCAACAGGACGCGGGCGTGCTTTACTCGGACGGTAACGTGGTCGTGGTGTGGATCGACACGCAGACGGGCAAAAGCGCGCTGCTACCGGAACAAATTCGCGCGGCGTGCAGTTGAAGAAGCTGCATGTTCGACAGCAGCACTGTCTTCGCAGAACGAACGTCATCCAGCACCTCGATGAACACTCAGGTGATCGACCCGAAGCTGCACTGCGGCGCTGCCTTGGCATGGAATCGGCTGTAACCGCCACGCCCGACCACTGCAACCTCGCGGCGACGGCGTTGCTTACAGCACAGGTATACGCCGCACCCGCGGCAAATCCGCAGTCGGCAAACACTACGGCTTGCCCGCACGCACCTGCAATTGGGCCTGTACCTGGCGACCATCTTTCAGGACGAACGTCACCGGCAACCGCACGCCCTCGCGCAGCGGCTGGGTCGGCTGCATCAACATCAGGTGGAGGCCGCCAGGTTGCAGCAACGCATCGGCACCGGCCGCCAGCGGTAGCGCATCGACCTCGCGCATCCTGCTGACCCCATCGCGCAACGTAGTCTCGTGCAAACTGACCTCGGCGAAGGCGGGACTGCGCGCGGACACCACTGTCAGCGTCTGTGCACAGGGGTTGTGCAAACGACCGAAGCCCGCCGCCATCGGCATCGCGGTATTCGGTGGCAAACGCACCCAGCCATCGTGCCACTGCGGCACACAGGCCGCCGACTTATCCGCTGGCGCGGCGACCAGTGTCCCCGGCGCGCCCAGGGACAAACCGACCAGCCCGACCGTCAGCCAACCCAAGTATGCGAATGCTATGCACTTCATGCGGCCATCATACGCCCACCGCGCTTGGCCACGGCTCAGGCGGTTGACACGGGCGCGGCAAACGCTGAACGACGGCCACGCAGGCACATGCGGGCCACCCGGTATAATTGCGAACATCCACTTATCCAGGCCCGGCTTCTTGTCCACCAAGCCCACCCCTGTCGTCTCCGAATTGATCGACCTGTTGTCGCTGGAGCGGCTGGAGGACAACCTGTTCCGCGGCCAAAGCCGCGACATCGGCACCAAATATGTGTTCGGCGGACAGGTTCTCGGTCAGGCACTGGCGGCAGCGCAGGCCACGGTGGAAAACGGTCGCCGCGCGCACTCGCTGCATGCCTATTTCCTGCGCGCCGGCGATATCGAGCACCCGATCGTCTACGACGTGGACCGCACCCGCGATGGCGGCAGCTTCTCGGTGCGCCGGATCACCGCGATCCAGCACGGCAAGGTGGTCTTCTTCTGCGCGGCCTCGTTCCAGGAACACGAAGACAGCGCCACCCATCAGTTGAAAATGCCGGAAGTACCACAGCCGGAGGACATCGAACCCACCCCTGCCGCGCAGCCCGAAGTGCTGGCGACCCTCCCGATCAAGGTGCAACGCTGGCTCGCGCGCGGTGGTCCGTTCGAGTTCCGCCACGTGTACCCGCGCGACGAACTGAATCCACCCAAGCGCCCACCGTTCCAGCAGATGTGGCTGCGCCTGAGCGAACCAGTCGACGACGCGCCGGAACTGCATCAGGTGCTGCTCGCCTACGCCTCCGATTTCCACCTACTCGGCACCGCCACCTTCCCGCATGGCATCAGCTACTACACGCCGAACGTGCAGATGGCCTCGCTGGATCACGCGTTGTGGTTCCACCGACCGTTTCGCGCCGACGACTGGCTGCTGTATGCGTTGGACAGTCCCAGCGCGCAGTCCGCGCGAGGTCTGGCACGCGGGCAGTTCTTCACTCGCGACGGCACCCTGGTCGCCAGCACCGCGCAAGAGGGCCTGATTCGCGTGGTATCGGACACCGACGCTGCGGCACAAGTGCCGACGACCAAGCGCTGAGGCAGCGACGATGCGACAGATTTTCAGCAGCCAACGCGTGGAAACCGCCGAAGGCGTGGCCGCGCTGCTACGCGAAGCGGGCATCGAGGTCCGCTTGAGCAACGGCCGCTCCTACCGCAGTCGCCGCAGCGGCCAGTTCAGCTACCTCGACCCCATCGCCGCGCAGGCGCAACCCACGGTGTGGGTGGTGCATGCCAACGACCAACCACATGCCCGCGAACTCCTGCGCGCGGCGGGCTTGCTCGATAGCACCCGTCGCGATACCGAGCAGAACCGCCCTTATCTGAGCCAGTTTCAATCGCAGGCCGCTCCGGACAACCGCAAGCGTTGGGCCTGGCGCATCCGTCTGGTGCTGCTGGCGGCGATCGGCGCCGTGGCGCTGGTGACCGCCCTGCATCACCGCACTCCCTCGTCGCCAGTCTCCACCGCCGCGCCCGCGCAACACGCCCCCGACAACGACACCGTTCGCGTGCGCCTGCAGCCAGTGCCACGCGGCAACTGATCGTCCAACGCGGCCTGGCATGCGCGCATCAGCGCATCTTGCGGCTGCGCAGCGCGCCATCGCCACGCGTGCTCCAACGCAAACGCAAGCGCCCCCGCGCCGTCAGGACGCGGGGGCATTATCGATCGTCAGCTTGTCGCGATGAACCAAGAATCACGCCGAACAGGCATCAGCGCGTGGCACTCGCCGGCATCGACGCATCCGCGCGTTGCGCCCCATGCCTGGCGTGTGCCGCATCGAACTCGGCACGGCTAAGCATCCCATCCCTGTTGGTATCGGCGGCGGTGAACCAGGCATCGCGATGCTGCTCGGCGCGCAGTTCGAAATCGGCACGGTCGACGAAGCCATCCTTGTTGACGTCCATCTTGTCGAAACGCGCGGCGAACGCGGGATCGGCCTGCGCCTCGGCACGACTGATCCGTCCATCCTGGTTGGTATCCAGCTTGGTCAGCAGCGCCTGCAGGCGGTCGTGGTGGCCGTGCCGTGGCCACTCGTCGGGGCTGAGCCTGCCATCGTGGTTCTTGTCCAGCGCATCGAAATGCGCGGCCAGACGCGGATTGGCCGCAGCCTCGTTGCGGTCGATGACGCCGTCGCCGTTCGTATCGAGCCGGGCGAAACCGCCAGCTTCGGCCGACGGCGGGTTGGCGGCAGACGCGGCACCGGAGAGCGCGACGAGCACAGCCAGGGCAAGCAACGGATTACGGTAATGCATGGGACACTCCCTGAGGATGATGAGGAATCTGCCAGGATGGCAGTGGTCGGTGCGGGTGGTCGGCTCGCGATGCGAACCGGCGCAACGACACCGTCCTCGTAGACAACGCCCGGCTCCCATCACGGTTGACCTGAAGCCGTGCACATTCATCCGATGGACAGCCTTGGCGAAACGCTATGCTCGACGCATGGCCATCCACTCCGACGCCAGCGGCGATCTGCAACTGTTCCAGACCGGCCAGCACGCATGCGGCTACTGGCCCGAGCGGCAGGCCCGCGACCTCGTGCTGGACCCTGACGACCGACGTCTGGACGCACTGTATCCACTCGCGCTGAGTTGGGGCTTTCGCCGCTCGGGCGATCTGGTCTACCGCCCGCATTGCGAACACTGTCGCGCCTGCGTGGCGGTGCGTGTCTCCATCGAGGATTTCGTTCCCGATCGCAGCCAACGTCGCTGCCTTGCACGCAACGCCGACCTGGACATGCGCCTGGTCGCCGCCGAACGCACCGAAGAACACTTGGCGCTGTACCAGCGCTACCTGCGTGCGCGCCACCCCGGCGGAGGGATGGACAACCACAGCGCGCACGAGTTCGACCAATTCCTGATCGGTCGCTGGTCGCAGGGGCGCTTCCTGGAACTGCGGCAACGCACGGTGGATGGCGGCCACGGGCCACTGCTGGCGGTGGCGGTCACCGACATCACAACGCAAGCCTTATCGGCGGTGTACACCTTCTACGCGCCCGATGCGGCCGAACGCAGCCTGGGCACGCTGGCGATCCTGCAACAGATCGCCTGGGCCAAACGCGCGGGGCTGCGCTATCTGTATCTGGGCTACTGGATCCGTGGCCATCGAAAAATGGACTACAAACGCCGCTTCCGCCCGCTGCAGGCCTACGACGGCCGTCATTGGCGTGACTTCGACGAGTTCGTGCAGCATCTGCGGAATTAGCCGCGCGCCATCGTGCGGACATACAACGCATGCGACACTGCCTGGATGACGCCACGCCTCTTCCTGATTACCCTGATCCTGCTGTGCGGCGCCTGCGCGCGCACCACATCCACTACGATGACCGACCCTGCCGCGCCCGCCTCCGCGCATCTGCGCCTGGCCACCTACAACACCTCGCTCAATTCCGACGTCTCCGGCGGCCTGATCGCCGCACTGCAAGGCGAAAGCGCGCAGGCGCGCAAGATCGCCGCGGTGCTGCAACAGGTGCGCCCGGATCTGGTGCTGCTCAACGAATTCGACTACGACGATGCGCACCGTGCCGCCGACCTGTTCGAGCAACGCTATCTGGCCGTCCCCCAGCCGCACGGCGGTGCCGCCTTGCACTACCCCTATCGCTACCTCGCGCCAGTGAACACCGGCGTGCCCAGCGGCCTGGACCTGGATCACGACGGCCATGTCGGCGGCGAAGGCCGCGCACGCGGCAACGATGCCTGGGGCTACGGCCTGCATCCGGGCCAATACGGCATGTTGCTGCTGTCCAAGTATCCGATCGACACCGCGGCGGTACGCAGCTTCCGATTATTGAAGTGGAGCGCGATGCCCGGTGCACTGCGCCCGGTCGATCCGGCCAGCGGCCACTTCTTCCACCGCGACGACGTCTGGGCGCAACTGCGGCTGTCGTCCAAATCGCACTGGGACGTCCCGGTCCGCACGCCGCTGGGGGTGATCCATGCGCTGGTGGCGCACCCCACCCCACCGGTGTTCGATGGCGCGGAGAAGCGTAATGCCGCACGCAACCACGACGAATTGCGGATGTGGCGCGAATATCTCGACGATGCCGGCACCGGCAAGGCGAACTGGCTATGCGACGACGCCGGCCGTTGCGGCGGACTGGCCGCCGACGCACGCTTCGTGATCCTGGGTGACCTCAACAACGATCCGATCGACGGCGACGGTCGCCACGATGCCATCGCCGCCCTGATCGCGCATCCGCGCGTGCTGCAGTATCCGCCCCCGCACAGTGCCGGCGGCGAGCAAACCACGCGCGCCTACGCCGCCAACGGCATCGCCCATCGCGGCCCGCCGCAACAGGTCACCGGGGATTTCGGGCCGAAGGCCGGCACCCTGCACCTGGATTACGTGCTGCCATCGCGGAATCTGCACTACCTGGACAGCGGCGTGTTCTGGCCGACATCCGATCAACCGACTGCGGCAATCGCCGACGGCAGCGACCACCATCTGGTCTGGGTCGATGTGGCTGCGGCGCCATAAGCGAGCGCACAACACGATCCTGCCCGCGTTAACCGGCCGCTCCTCGCCCTGCGCCTGATCCAGGCGCCTGATCCAGGCGCCAGGGCCAACGTCACGCCGACGCGCCGCGCGGACGCGGCTCAAGCGTGCAAGTGGATGTGCAACGCCGCCGCCGCATCGCGGGCGATCTGCCGCGCCTGCGCGATATCTGCACCACGCGCCAGGGTCACGCCCACGCGACGATGGCCGTGCACGCTCGGCTTGCCGAACAGGCGCAACGCGGTGTCTGGAGCCTGCAACGCCGCGTCGACATTGCCGAACGAGGGCACGCCTTCGCCGTGCGCCAGCAGCGCGCACGAAGCCGACGGCCCATGCTGACGGATCGTCGGAATGGGCAAGCCGAGAATCGCACGCGCATGCAGCGCGAATTCGCTCAGTTCCTGCGAAATCAGCGTGACCAGACCAGTATCGTGCGGACGTGGCGACACCTCGCTGAACCAGACCTGGTCGCCCTTGACGAACAACTCCACGCCGAACAGGCCCCAGCCGCCAAGCGCATCGGTGACCGCGTGCGCGATCTCCTGCGCGCGCTGCAGGGCCAACGCCGACATCGGCTGCGGCTGCCAGCTCTCGCGGTAATCGCCATCCTGCTGCCAATGCCCGATCGGATCGCAAAACGCGGTGCCACCGACGTGACGCACGGTCAACAGGGTGATTTCATAGTCGAAATCAATGAATCCCTCCACGATGCAGCGACCGGCGCCGGCACGACCGCCGGTCTGCGCGTACTCCCACGCGGCCTCGATGTCGGCCTCGCTGCGCAGCGTGCTCTGGCCCTTGCCCGAGGACGACATCACCGGCTTGACCACACATGGCAAGCCCACCGTGGCAATCGCCGCACGGTACTGGTCGGGCGTATCGACGAAGCGGTACGGCGAGGTCGGCAAATGCAGGGTTTCGGCGGCCAGGCGACGGATGCCTTCGCGGTCCATCGTCAGTCGCGCCGCGCGTGCCGTGGGGATCACCCGCTGGCCGTGGTCGCGCTCCAGCGCCACCAGCGTCTCGGTGTGGATCGCCTCGATCTCCGGCACGATCAGGTGCGGACGCTCGCGCGCAATCAGATCTTGCAACGCCATCGGATCGAGCATGTCGATCACATGGCTGCGGTGCGCGACCTGCATCGCCGGCGCATCGGCGTAGCGGTCCACCGCAATCACCTCCACCCCGAAACGCTGCAGTTCGATCGCCACTTCCTTGCCCAGTTCGCCCGAACCGAGCAACAGCACGCGGGTCGCGGAGACGGACAACGGGGTTCCCAGAGTGACCATAGACAACGGTGCCTGCACGAAGAAGGGGCGCCATTCTACGTCCCGGCGCGGCGCACTGCCGGCGGGGGTTCACGAGCGCCGATGCACGCCAACGGAATGCTATCTTCTGTACCGACCTGAGGAACGCCGCCATGACACACCGCACTGCCGGGCATCGCCACGCGCGCAGCATCCGCTCGTCCCGGCATGTGCCCCGTCGCTTACGCGCACCAGCAATCGCGCAACCGACGCGCCGGAGCCGTGCATGTACTCACTGATGCCGGCGGCGGCCTACATCGACGAAGCCTGGTTCGCCCGCGAACGCGAACGCCTGATGACCCCGCTGTGGCAGTTCGTTGCCCCACGCATGCTGCTGAACAAGCCCAACGCCTTCGTCCGGCGCACGCTGTGCGGGGTGGATGTCGTCGTGCAGAACATCGATGGCGAACTGCGAGCGTTCGACAACGTGTGCCTGCATCGGCAAAACCCCCTGCAGGAACAAGCCCAGGGCGTGCGACCGCTGATCTGCGGCTATCACGGCTGGCGCTATGGCGCCGATGGCGGCGTGGAGCACATTCCCTTCCAGGACGAAGCCTATCGGCTACCGCCGGACACACGCGCCTGCCTGCGGCTGCGCCGCTTCGCTCTGGCCTGCATCGGCAACCTGGTGTTCGTGAACGTATCGGCCACGCCGCTGCCGCTGGAGGCGCAATTCTCGCTGCCGGCCCTGGACATGCTGCGGGCCGCATCGCAACAGTTCGACGACGAAGTCCTCGTCGCGACCATCCAAACGCATTGCAACTGGAAACTCGCTTACGAGAACCTGCGCGATGCGCTGCATCCGCGCTTCGTCCACGCACGCACGCTGGCGCAACAGGTGAAGTTCCAGGTGCAGATGGACGCGACCGACATCGCCCAGGCGCGCCGCTATCATGCCGAAGGCAGCGCCTCGCCGGAACAGCACCTGGCGCGCTTGCGCGGGTTCAGCGGCGGCGGCCTCAACGAACCGCTGCTCGCCCTGCCGCACTACGCCTGGCACGACAACGTCGAACGCTTCGGCAACGACGACTGGTATCTGAACTGGCTGTTGTATCCGAACCTGCATATCGCATCGGGATCCGGTGGTTACTCTTTCATCATCGAGCACCACCAGCCGGTCTCCGCGCAACGCACCGACCTGATCGTTTACTACGTCACCGCACGCAAGAAATGTCGCTACTCCGGTTCCGACGCAGTGCTGCTGGGACATCTGCAAGGCGCCGAGAAAGTATTGCGCGAGGACATCGAGGTGATGGAACAGGTGCAATCGGGACTGCGCGCAGACACGCCACGCGCCGTGCTGGGCGACTACGATCACCTCAACATGCAGGTCGAACGTTGGTACATGGATGTCATGGAGGGGCGGCATGTCCTGTGAAAAATACGTGCTCGGCAGCGGTGCGCTGCTGCGCTGGGCACTGGCGGCATGGGCCGAGGCGGCACCGGACACCGTGCTGCGCCCGGTGGATATCGCGCAAGGCAAGGACTACCGCTTCGACCTGGACGCCCTGCGCGCCGTGCCTGGCAACGGTGCCACTGCCTTCGTCGCCTGGGACGCGCAGTTCCTCAATCTCCGCCGCCAAGAACTGATGGGCGAACTCAAGGCGCGCAGCTTCAAAATGCCACCGCTGATCTGCCCTGGCGCGTATGTGGCCGCCAGTGCAAGGATCGGCGAAAACGGCATGATCGGCGTCGGCGCGATCGTCGGCCCACACTGTGACATTGGCTTCAATAGCTGGATCGGCACGGCGGCAGTGCTGGAACATGGCGTCAACGTCGGTAACGGCGTATGGATCGACGCTGGCGCATTCGTCGGTGCCGAGGCCAGCATCGACAGCCAAGCAACCCTGGGACGGCAGGTCACCATCGCCACAGGCGTGCGCGTGGGCAAGCGTTGCATCGTGCAGACGCCTGGCATGTATCGCAGCGATATCGCCACCGGCACCCATCATCTGGACGGCTTCGCCACGCCGGTGCAGATCTTCAACAGCTAGGCCAAGTCATCAATTAAGTAAAATAACTGAAGCGAAAAATACGTGCTCGGCAGCGGTGCGCTGCTGCGCTGGGCACTGGCGGCATGGGCCGAGGCGGCACCGGACACCGTGCTGCGCCCGGTGGATATCGCGCAAGGCAAGGACTACCGCTTCGACCTGGACGCCCTGCGCGCCGTGCCTGGCAACGGTGCCACTGCCTTCGTCGCCTGGGACGCGCAGTTCCTCAATCTCCGCCGCCAAGAACTGATGGGCGAACTCAAGGCGCGCAGCTTCAAAATGCCACCGCTGATCTGCCCTGGCGCGTATGTGGCCGCCAGTGCAAGGATCGGCGAAAACGGCATGATCGGCGTCGGCGCGATCGTCGGCCCACACTGTGACATTGGCTTCAATAGCTGGATCGGCACGGCGGCAGTGCTGGAACATGGCGTCAACGTCGGTAACGGCGTATGGATCGACGCTGGCGCATTCGTCGGTGCCGAGGCCAGCATCGACAGCCAAGCAACCCTGGGACGGCAGGTCACCATCGCCACAGGCGTGCGCGTGGGCAAGCGTTGCATCGTGCAGACGCCTGGCATGTATCGCAGCGATATCGCCACCGGCACCCATCATCTGGACGGCTTCGCCACGCCGGTGCAGATCTTCAACAGCTAGGCCAAGTCATCAATTAAGTAAAATAACTGAAGCGACCCACCCGGTCGATGGCGCCGAGGAAGTTGCAGGCCGTCTTGTCGTATCGGGTGGCAATGGCCCGGTACTGTTTGAGTTTGGCAAAGAAGTTCTCGATCAGATGTCGATCTTTGTACAGCACCCGGTCGTAGTCGCGCCGCACGTTGCGCCTTGGATGGCAGGCGATGACGATCTGCGTCCCCTGTCGCTGCATCGGCTCGATGACACGTCCGCCGGCGTCGTAGGCTCGGTCAGCAAGCAAGGCACCGACGGGTTCTACCTCGATATCACGGACGGTTGTAAAAGAGCTGCAACTTTCTGATCTTGCCTGGCGACCCTTCGCCGCATCCTTGGATGATGGCGTCGCTCGATGGAGTCAAACACATCTGTGCGTGCGGCATCCAGTGTGGCGTAGCTGGTTCGATAGATTCGCTCACGCTTGGCAGCCCGAAGAAACCTTCGCACGCAGCGTTGTCACCGCAATGGCCTACTGCGCTCATAGAGCAGATCAGGCTGTTGCCCGACAAATAGTGCTGATCGTCATCGCTGCGGAACTGGCTGCCGCGATCAAAATGCAGGATCACGGAATGGTGACCTTGCCGTTGCCAGGTCGCCATCCGTACGCCGCGGATCACCATCTGACGTTCCTGGCGATCGTGCATCGACCACCCCACCACGCGCTGGTCAAATAGATCCAGCACGATGCATAGAAACAGCTTGCCTTGTTGGGCCTTGATCCGGGTGATATCGGTCACCCATTTGGTTTCCGGCTCCACAGCAACAAAGTCCCGCTCCAACAGATTGTTTACCCCCACAGGTGTCATTGCCCGGGCGCCTCGTGGTCCGCGACGCTTGCGCCGCGGCCAGCCTTGCAGGCCCTGGACTGCCATCAGGCGTGCCACCCGGTTGAGGCTTGCAGTCTCGCCTTCCTCAATCAGGTCTTCGTGCATGCGGCCAGCCCCCAGTGTGCCCCGACTGTCTTCGTGCAACCTCCGCAGTACCAGGCTGATTGTTGATACTGATGGCATGCCGATCGGACGGGCAGCCTTGCGTTATCGGTTCGACAAGGCGCGCGAAGCCGCAGGCGTTGCGAAGGTGGATTTTCAGTTCCGTGACCTACACGCGAAGGCCGGCACTGACAAGGCCGATTCGGCAGGCGACATTCGCCAGGCTCAGGCCCAGTTGGGGCATAAGTCGGTCACGACAACTGAGATATATGTGCGCAAGCGCAAGGGCGCAAAGACCACGCCGACTCGATGATTGCGGAGCGGTTCGAATATTGCGGAGCGCCAAAATTATCCGAAACGCTTGCAGTACATGGAGCGGGCGATGGGAATCGAACCCACGTCAGTAGCTTGGGAAGCTACAGCTCTACCATTGAGCTACGCCCGCATTACTTGCGCAGTCTATGCGTTGAGCCAGCCTTTGCGCAACAAAACGGCGTGATGCGCAGGCATTCCAGAGATCACCGACAACATCGAGACGACCTGGACACATCCCAAAATAAACAGGCTCCAGCCACGCCATCTCCCATGGAAGTGACGCAACCAGAGCCCTTGCTGCCACCGTGCGTCTAGCCGACGCACGGCGTTGCATCACCTATCGCGTCCAACACAACACAACAACGGACACGACAGGCGATATGGCGACCAATCAGAAGCCGCCGCCGAGGTTCAAGAACACCGACGTGTCGTGCGCACGCGACTGCGCCGTGGTGGTGTCGATGCCGACATTGCTGTCCAGACCCAATAGCTTGAACCGCGCGCCCAGTACCACCGAACCATAGTTGCGGTCGAAGTTGATGCCCGGCACCGCAAAGCTGCCGATATCCGACATGGTCTGCAACCAAGCGGTGGCTTCATGATTCTTCTTGAACTCGTGATCGTAGGTAGCCTGCAGGTACGGCTTGACCATGCCGACATCGAGACTGGCCTTCCAACCAATACGGCCGACCATCGACTCGACGCTCTGGTTGTTATAGCCCAGCGCGCTGGAATCCAGGTTGCTCTCGGTGTAGCCGTCGCGCTTGACCTTCTGCCAGATCGCCGCAGCCACCGGGCCAGTCTTGAAAGGGCCTAAGCCGAACTCGTAGCCACCCTGCAGGGCCGCCGTCAGGTTACTGCCATCCGGCGACCCCTTGTGCGCGATGCTGGCCGGGCCGAGGTTGACCTTGCGGGTCACGTCGTAGCGCAGCCAGCTGTAGCTGATCTGAGCGTTGACCCACGCTTGCTCGCCGTACCAGCCGGCAAAGCCGCCCAGCGTGGAGTCGTTCTGCGTGTATTTACCGCTGCTGTTGCCAAAATCGGCATCGACTCGACCGAAACCACCGAAGCCGCCGAACACCCACTCACCACGCGACCAATCCAGACCGAACAGACCCGCCGGCGCCATGCCGTCGTACAGGTCGCCGTGCTGATAACGCTGCATGTCGCCGCGCAGGTTGCCCCACCAACGCATGCCATCGGCCTCCGGACGGCCGTCCACATGCCAGGCAACCTGGTCCGCACGCGCGCGACCGACCATCTGCGCCGAACGCGTCAGCACCTGTTGCAGACGCGGACCTTCGAGAATCGACAGCGTGTACTGCGACAGCAGTTCATGGGTGTAGCCAGTGGGATGCACGCCATCGGCGAACACATACGTCTCCGGGGCAGTGGGGCTGACGTAGGTGGTCGGGTTGCAGATCAACGATTGCGCGGTGATCTGCGGCTGACAGGCGGTCCCAGTGACATTGGTAAAACCGTACATGGCCGGGTTGGCGACCACTTCCTGCAGCAGATGGAAGGCGTCCACCGGAATCACCCGCAGTCCGGCGCTCTTCAGCCCGGCGAACAAGGCGGTGTTATAAGCGCTGGACAGCGCCGTGCCCTGTGCCATTGCATTCGCGCCAGCGGCGCGGGCGCTCGGGGTCATGCCGAGATCGGGAACATCGGTGACCATCACGTAACGCGCACCCGCGCTCTTCAGGCTGGCGACGATGCCCACTTCGGCCGTCACCGCATTGGCGATGGTGGAGGCCACCGAAGCCCCCTGCGCGCCGATGGCGAACAAGTCATTGGCACCACCCCACACCCCATACAGGGCGTGCCGGTCGGCCTTGCCGCCGTTGGCAGCCAGATAGTTGCGGGTCTGCGTCGCCAGCGACGGCGCCACGCCCAGCGGACCAGGATTGTCCACGCCAACGCGGGCGTTGCCGGCAGCGTAATCGTCGCCGATCTGGCCATTGCCATTGGCCACGGCATTGGTGCCGTAGTGACGTGCGATGTACTGCGCCCAGACCCAGTCCGGATTGGTGGTGAACTGTCCGGTCACCGCTTGCGCCGAGGCCGGCAGCAATGGACGGTAATAGCCGGCGTCAGTCAGGCTATCGCCGAAGAACACCGTGCGGCTGTAGGTGGATTGGGCGAATGCGGGCGTGGCAGCAAGCACGATTGCGACGGCAAGCGACGAACGGAACAGACGGATAGAAGTCATGAATGCCCTCCCGGGCAAGAACATTTAAATTATTTGTAGTGCGAGTGAATGAGCGAAGAAAAAAATTGAAGCCGCATGGCAAGATGGTGCGCTCTCAACCCCATCCAGACACTCACCTCGCGCCTGTGCGTAACGCAAATCGCGCACCGAAGCGCACGCTACGAAACCTTAACATGTATATCGAATTGAATGGCAGACAGCGCACGCTGTCCCCCGGCAGCACCGTCACCACACTGTTGTCCGAGGAAAATCTCGCACAACGTCGGGTCGCGGTCGAAGTCAATGGCACGATCGTGCCGCGAGGCGCACACGGCGACCACGTACTACACGATGGTGATCGGGTCGAGATCGTGCACGCGCTGGGCGGCGGCTGAATCGCGATGGCCCACGACGCAGCGCGAACTCGGCAGCGCGGGTGCGATGGGCGATAATCCGCCGATGAACCCTCACGCCCCACTTGATGCGCTGGTCATCGCCGGCAAACCCTATCGTTCGCGCCTGCTCACCGGCACCGGCAAATTCGCCGATCTCGAACACACCCGCCTGGCGACGGAGGCCGCCGCCGCGCAGATCGTCACCGTCGCGATCCGCCGCAGCAATATCGGCCAGAGTCCGGGCGAGCCAAATCTGCTCGACGTGCTGCCGCCGGAGCGCTACACCATCCTGCCCAACACCGCTGGCTGCTACACCGCCGAAGACGCGGTACGCACCTGCCGCCTGGCGCGCGAGTTGCTCGACGGGCACAACCTGACCAAGCTGGAAGTGTTGGGCGACCAGCGCACCCTGTTCCCGGACGTGGTGCAGACCCTGAAGGCCGCCGAGATCCTGGTCGCCGAAGGTTTCGAGGTGATGGTCTATACCAGCGACGATCCGATTCTGGCCAAGCGCCTGGAAGAAATCGGCTGCGTGGCGGTGATGCCGCTGGCCGCACCGATCGGCTCCGGGCTGGGCATCCAGAATCGCTACAACCTGCTGGAAATCATCGACAACGCCAAGGTGCCGATCATCGTTGATGCCGGCGTCGGCACCGCATCAGACGCGGCGATCGCGATGGAGTTGGGTTGCGACGGCGTGCTGATGAACACCGCCATCGCCGGGGCGCGCAACCCGGTGCTGATGGCCAGCGCGATGCGCAAGGCCGTGGAAGCCGGACGCGAAGCGTTCCTGGCCGGGCGTATCCCGCGCAAGCGTTACGCCAGCGCGTCCTCGCCAGTTGATGGGCTGATCGGATGAAAGCGCGCCCATGACCGACCCGTTTTCCAGCGCCGGGGCCAAGACACCACCCAAGCCGTTCACGGTCGAGGAAGGCCGCCGCCAAGTGCGTAGTTTCGTCTTGCGTCAAGGCCGCTTCACCCCGGCCCAGCAGCGCGCCTTCGATGCGCTGTGGCCGCGCTTCGGCCTGGACTACCAGGGTCGGCCGCGCGATCTACAGGCGCTGTTCGGACGCAATGCCCCCAAGGTGCTGGAGATCGGTTTCGGCAACGGCACCGCCCTGCGGCATGCCGTCCGCAACGATCCGGCCCGCGACTACATCGGCATCGAGGTACATGCACCGGGTGTGGGCCGCCTGCTGAATGCCCTGGACGAAGACAACGCCGCGCACGTGCGCCTGTACCACCACGACGCCGTGGAAGTGCTGCAACACGAAATCGACGACGCGGCTTTGGACGAAATCCGCATCTATTTCCCGGACCCATGGCATAAAAAGCGCCACAACAAACGACGCTTGCTGCAACCGGCATTTGCCGCATTGCTGGTGCGCAAGCTGCGCGACGGCGGCCGGCTGCACTGCGCCACCGACTGGGCCGACTATGCCGAGCAGATGTGGGACGTGCTCGACGCCACTCCAGGCCTGAGCAACCGCGCCGGGCCGCGTGGCCACGTGCCGCGTCCGCACTGGCGTCCGCAGACCCACTTCGAGACCCGTGGCCAGACCCTGGGCCATGGCGTATGGGACTTGCTGTACGACAAAGTGGAAACAGGAGCGACAGCACAGGTATGAAGTGCGTCTGCGCCATGCTCCCGCCACCGACCTACACTGCCGCATGCGCATCGCGCCTGCGGTCGCTTTGCGCCTGACCCCGATCTACGAGCACAGCCCCGCATGGACACCGCGCTGACGCTGACCAACGACATGAAACTCGTTCTCGGGCTCGTCGGCTTCACGATGGCCATGTTCGTGTTCGAACGCATTCGCGCCGACGTGGTGGCCCTGGTGGTCCTGGTGGTCCTGGGCGTTACCGGCCTGATCGCGCCGGAGGAACTGTTCAGCGGCTTCTCCGGCAACGCGGTGATGAGCATCATCGCCACCACTATCCTCGGCGCGGGACTGGAACGCACCGGCGCGCTGAACCGGCTGGCGTCATGGTTGCTGCGACGTGCGCGCGGCGTCGAGGAACGGCTGATGCTGTTCACCACCGCCATCGCCGGACTCAATTCCTCGTTCATGCAGAACCCGTCGGTGATGGCACTGTACCTGCCGGTCGCCGCGCGACTGGCCGGGCGTACCACGCTCACCCTGCAACGGCTCCTGCTACCGATCGCCGCGGCGATCGTGATGGGAGGCGCGCTGACCATGGTCGGCACCTCGCCACTGATCCTGCTCAACGATTTGCTGCAATCGGCCAACAACAACCTGCCATCGGGCATGGCCACGATCCAACCACTGCGCATGTTCGCGCCACTGCCGATCGGCTTGGCGCTGTTGTTGGCCTCGCTGATCTACTTCCGTCTGCGCGGCGACAAGGTGCTGGCGGAAGAGGAACTGCTGATCAACAACGGCGTCACTCCTGCGCGTACCGAGAGCTACTTCGCCCACACCTACGGCATCGAGGGCGACGTGTTCGAGTTGATCGTCAGCGCCGACAGTCCGTTGGTCGGCATGACCCTGGGCGAGGCCGAGACCATCCACAACGCCCCGCTGCTACTGGCATTGAAAACCGGCAACGATACCCGGCTGGCACCGCCAACGGAGATGCGTATCTGGGTCGGCAGTGTGCTCGGCGTCATGGGTACGCGCCAGCAGGTCGCCGATTTCGCGCAGAACCATTTCCTGCGTATGTCCTCGCGCCTGCGCCACCTCGGCGATCTGTTCAACCCCAGCCGCGCCGGCATCTCCGAGGCGGTAATCCCTCCGACCTCACGCTTCATCGGCAAGAGCGCGGCCGAACTGCGCCTGCGCAAGCAGGCCGGGATCAGCCTGTTGGCGATCAACCGCAACAAGCAAGTGATCCGTGAGGATGTCCGCAAGGTGCCGCTGTACGCTGGCGACATGCTGGTGTTCCACAGCATCTGGCAGGACTTGGCACAGGCCTCGGAAAGCCGCGACTTCGTGGTGGTCACCGACTATCCGAAGGGCGAACATCGCCCGCACAAATTCAAGATCGCGATGACGATCTTCGCCTTGACCATCTTGATCGCACTCACCTCCAAACTGCCGGTGGCACTGACCCTGATGACCGGCGTGGCCGGCATGCTGCTGACCGGTGTGCTGCGCATGGAGGAGGCCTACGCTTCAATCAACTGGAAGACCATCTTTCTGATGGCCGGGTTGATCCCGCTGGGCTGGGCGATGGACAGCAGCGGCACCGCCGCCTGGGTTGCCGGCCACACCATCGCGCGGCTGCCAGAAGGCATGCCGGTGTGGATTCTGGAAATCGCGCTGGGCTTGCTCACCACGGCATTTTCGCTGGTCATCAGCCATGTCGGCGCGACCATCGTGATGGTGCCGATCGCCGTCAACCTGGCGCTGGCGGCGGGCGGCAATCCCACCGCATTCGCACTCATCGTGGCGCTGTCGGCCTCCAACAACCTGATGACCGCGTCCAACCCGGTGATCTCGATGATCACCGGCCCGGCCAACTACCAGCCGCGCGAACTATGGCGGGTGGGTGGGCCGTTATCGCTGATCTATACGCTGGTGGTGGTACTGATGGTCAACCTGATGTCAATGCACTGGTGGGGCGCGCTTTAAAGCAGGACCACCTGTCCGGCGCGCACTGTCACTGGCACCGCATGCAGGCTCTCGCCACGACAGGGGCCCGAGACACATTGACCCGCCTGCAAGTCGAACGCGGCGCCATGCGCTGCGCACACCAAGTGGCCTTGGCGACTTTTCAGGAACTGACCCGGCGCCCAATCCAGACGTCGTCCGGCATGCGGGCAGACATTCAACCAGGCGCGTACATCGTCACCATCGCGGTACAGCAGCAGCGACTCGGACTCGCCGCCAAGCATGGTCTGGACCTCGATCAGTTCACCAGGGACCAGATGATGCAAGGACGAAACCGGCAACGATACCCGGCTGGCACCGCCAACGGAGATGCGTATCTGGGTCGGCAGTGTGCTCGGCGTCATGGGTACGCGCCAGCAGGTCGCCGATTTCGCGCAGAACCATTTCCTGCGTATGTCCTCGCGCCTGCGCCACCTCGGCGATCTGTTCAACCCCAGCCGCGCCGGCATCTCCGAGGCGGTAATCCCTCCGACCTCACGCTTCATCGGCAAGAGCGCGGCCGAACTGCGCCTGCGCAAGCAGGCCGGGATCAGCCTGTTGGCGATCAACCGCAACAAGCAAGTGATCCGTGAGGATGTCCGCAAGGTGCCGCTGTACGCTGGCGACATGCTGGTGTTCCACAGCATCTGGCAGGACTTGGCACAGGCCTCGGAAAGCCGCGACTTCGTGGTGGTCACCGACTATCCGAAGGGCGAACATCGCCCGCACAAATTCAAGATCGCGATGACGATCTTCGCCTTGACCATCTTGATCGCACTCACCTCCAAACTGCCGGTGGCACTGACCCTGATGACCGGCGTGGCCGGCATGCTGCTGACCGGTGTGCTGCGCATGGAGGAGGCCTACGCTTCAATCAACTGGAAGACCATCTTTCTGATGGCCGGGTTGATCCCGCTGGGCTGGGCGATGGACAGCAGCGGCACCGCCGCCTGGGTTGCCGGCCACACCATCGCGCGGCTGCCAGAAGGCATGCCGGTGTGGATTCTGGAAATCGCGCTGGGCTTGCTCACCACGGCATTTTCGCTGGTCATCAGCCATGTCGGCGCGACCATCGTGATGGTGCCGATCGCCGTCAACCTGGCGCTGGCGGCGGGCGGCAATCCCACCGCATTCGCACTCATCGTGGCGCTGTCGGCCTCCAACAACCTGATGACCGCGTCCAACCCGGTGATCTCGATGATCACCGGCCCGGCCAACTACCAGCCGCGCGAACTATGGCGGGTGGGTGGGCCGTTATCGCTGATCTATACGCTGGTGGTGGTACTGATGGTCAACCTGATGTCAATGCACTGGTGGGGCGCGCTTTAAAGCAGGACCACCTGTCCGGCGCGCACTGTCACTGGCACCGCATGCAGGCTCTCGCCACGACAGGGGCCCGAGACACATTGACCCGCCTGCAAGTCGAACGCGGCGCCATGCGCTGCGCACACCAAGTGGCCTTGGCGACTTTTCAGGAACTGACCCGGCGCCCAATCCAGACGTCGTCCGGCATGCGGGCAGACATTCAACCAGGCGCGTACATCGTCACCATCGCGGTACAGCAGCAGCGACTCGGACTCGCCGCCAAGCATGGTCTGGACCTCGATCAGTTCACCAGGGACCAGATGATGCAAGGACGCAAGCACGGCAGGAGAGTCGGACATCGAACGTGGAGCGGGTAGCAACAAGACCCGCATTCTTGCATGACGGCCCCATTGGCAACGGTATTCCCATTTCACTTGGGCGATACATACAAACGATTGAGCGGCAAGTGTTAATTTTTTAATTAACGAATTTTTCACCACTCGGGATAAAACAGCACCGATACTGCGCGCCATCGGTTCTAACTGACACAGACATCTGCCATGCGTGATCGCATCTTCAATTTCGACCACCTCCGACAGGTGTTCGCGCCGCGCAAGCCACGCCATCCGCTGGTCAAACTGGTGCTTGGCCTGATTGGTCTGGCAATTCTGGCAGGGCTGGTATTCATCAGCGTGTTCGTGGGTGCGGCCATGATCCTCGGCGGCATCACGATGAAATTACTGAGCCAACGCGGCAAGCGTCCGGCAACCGCGCGCCATCAGGTGGTCGATGGTGAATACCGAGTGGTGCGCAAGCCCGCACTGCCGCTGTAAATCACCATCGGGGGCGCTGTGCCCGGCCGCTGCGCACGCCTAGTTTTTCAGCTCTACACACAAGCATGGGCGCTACACTGCGGCAATCCTTTTGCCGCCAGGGTATCTGTGCATGCGCGACCTGTTTATCGCCCCCGAGACTCCGCGCGTTCCCGTGCGCGGGCAGGGCCTATTTCCCGTGCATCGCATCTACTGCGTGGGCCGCAACTTCGCCGACCATGCGCGCGAGATGGGCGCCAGCGTCCCCGCCACGAAAGCCGAGCGCGGTCAGCCGATATTCTTCATGAAACCCGCCGATGCGCTGGTGATCGGCACCGAGACCATCCCCTACCCGCCCGCGACGCAGGACCTGCACTACGAGGTGGAACTGGTGGCAGCAGTGGGGCGGAACGCGCCGGCCGGTGAGTTGAGCATCACCGAGGCCAACGCGTTAGTACTGGCTTACGGCGTGGGCCTGGATCTGACCCGTCGCGACCTGCAGGCAACGGCCAAGGCAAAGGGACTGCCCTGGGACATCGCCAAGGGCTTCGACCACTCCGCGCCGATCAGCGAACTGGTCCTGGCCAGCGAAGTGGGCCCGCTGGAAACGCGCACGCTATCGCTGGAAGTCAACGGCCAGATCCGCCAACAATCGCGACTGGAGCAGATGATCTGGAACGTGCCGGAGATCCTGCAGGCATTGTCTATGCTGTTCGCGCTACGCGCTGGCGACCTGGTGTTCATGGGCACGCCCGCCGGCGTGGCCGCACTCCAGCCCGGCGACCGTTTCAGCGCACGCCTGGAGAAGGTAATCGAGCGCCACGGCACTATCGTCGGCTAACGGCAGCACAGCGCCACAATACCTGTACCGGCGTACACACCGCCGACTGCGCTAGTCTAGGGCTGCGGCGATCCGCCCGCGTCAACGAAGAGGAACCTCCGATGAGCATGATCCGCGAATTCAAGGAATTCGCCATGCGTGGCAACGTGCTGGACCTTGCCGTCGGTGTGGTGTTGGGCGCCGCATTCGGCAAGATCGTCACCGCACTGGTGGAAAAGATCATCATGCCGCCGATTGGACTGCTCGTTGGCGGCATGGATTTCTCGCGTTGGGCATGGACGTTGAAAGCGGCGACGGTGGACGCGGCCGGCAAGCCGGTGCCGGCAGTGGTGATCGGCATCGGAGACTTCCTCAATACCATCGTCCAATTCGTCATCGTGGCCTTCGCCATCTTCATGTTGGTGAAAACGGTCAACCGCATCGCCCGCAAGGAACCGCCAGCGGACAAGGGCCCAAGCGAGGAAGTGCTCTTGCTACGCGAGATCCGCGACTCCCTCAAGCACGACACAACACCACGCTGAACACCCGACTGGCCTGCGCCGCACGGCCCCGTCGCGCGGGCCAGGCGTGTCACCAGCAAGCCAGCCGCGATCAGGGAGCGACTTGGTAGACACCAAGCCGAGACAGCGGTGCCGCACAGGGAGTAAGCTGTATATGACCTGCCGATGACAAACGCAGCTCCCTTCGCAACAACACCAGGACACTTGATGACCACACGACAACGTCGCGTGGGCTCAGCGGTGACGCTGCTGGATGTGGCCCGCCATGCGGGTGTGTCGCCGATGACCGCTTCACGTGTAATCAATCGTCATCCGCGCGTGGGCGCTAGCATGCGCGAGCGCGTGGAAGCCTCGATCAAGGCACTGGGATACCGTCCCAATCTGGCCGGACGTTCGCTGCGCACCGCTTGCTTGGCGCGGATCGGCATACTGTACAGCAACCCAAGCGCGGCTTATCTCAACCATTTCATGCTCGGCGTATTGGAGCAAAGTAGCCTGGAAGGCAGCCAGGTTTTGGTGGAAAAAAGCGAGAACAGCGATCACCAACACGCCGCCGCCGAGCGCCTGCTCGCCGCCGGTGCCGACGGGATGATCCTGACGCCGCCACTGTGCGATGCGTGGCAGACGATCGAAACGTTGGACGAACGCGGCATCCCACTCGTGGCCGTGGCCACCGGCACGCCAATGCGCGGCATCAGCTCGGTACGCATCGACGACTACCAGGCCGCGTGCACAATCACCCGGCACCTGCTGGAACTGGGCCACCGCGATATCGGCTTCATCAGCGGCGATCCGAGTCATACGCCGAGCGCTCTACGCAGCCGCGGCTTCTTCGACACCATGGCCGCAAGCGGACTGACGGTGGAGCCGACACGTCTGGGCGAAGGTCTGTTCACCTATCGCTCCGGACTGCTCGCCGCAAGTAGGTTACTGCAGACAACACCGCATCCAAGCGCCATCCTGTGCAGCAACGACGACATGGCCGCCGCCGCAGTGGCTGTCGCCCACGGGTTGCGCCTGCGCGTGCCCGAGGATCTGTCGATCGCCGGCTTCGACGACACGCCGGTCGCGACCACGATCTGGCCCGAGCTGACCACCATCCACCAACCGGTCGCCGCGATGGGCCGCACCGCCGTGACCCTGCTGCTCGGCGAAATCCGCCAACGCCGCAGTGGCCTACCCAATCGCGGCATCCACCACGTGATGAGGTATACGCTGGTGCCTCGCAACTCCACCGCACCACCAGCAGCGGCACGCGCACCGCGCTGACGCGTTGTCCGTGGCGTCGTGGCAAGCAAACAAACGTGTACACACGGTGCGGGCCGGGGGCAATTGACGGACCAATGCCATGCGCTTGGTCACCAGCGCAGCGCATCAGCCGCGCCCCTGTCGGACGACGTCAATCTGGAAGACCCCTAGCAACCCAGGCAGCGGCACATGCGCACGACGCTGCTTCGGACTGACGACGAGGTCCTGAGCGCGCAGCAACTCCAGCATTTGCTCGGCCAGCGGCATGACCATGTGCCGCCCCCAGCAGCGTTCGGATGCGTGTCCAAACGGTAGATAGCCTGGCAGCGCATCGGGATCCAATCGATCCCAGCGGTCTGGACGAAACACCTCCGCGTCCTCCCACAGCGCCGGGTCACGGTGACTGAGCAGGGGCAGGACCAGGAGATCATCGGCAACGCCGATGCGCTGGTCCAGCGCAACGTATTCGGGTGAAGCTTTGCGCAGCAGGCTCCAGGCCGGCGGCAGCAGGCGCATTGCTTCGTAGAGAATGTTGCGGTTGGATGCTGATGGATCGAAAGGCGATCCGAGCCATAGCGCATTGGCGACGAGCGCAGAGATGGTGAAGCAAAGCGGTACGGCGGCACGTCGATACAGACCCATGGCATGGCGACGCTCGCGATAACAGCTCGCGCCTGCGGCAACGGTCACCTTGGCCAGCGCCGAAGCGTCCTCCCGCGCCGTCAACGGCAATGCCGCGCCGGCCGCGATAAACGTCCAGGTCAACATGGGAGTCAGTTCGAGTGCTCTGTCCATCAGCACACGCAAACGCCATGGATCCGTCGCGAGCAACAGATCGCACAGATAGCGATGCCCCACATGCGGCCACGAACCGGATAGATCGAGCGTTGCGGGAACCGGGCGTTTCAGCGCCTCGCGCACGTCCGAGCCAATGGCCTGCATCAGCTTCGCGGCTTCGGCGCGGGTGATCGAACGACCTTGCAAGGGTTTGAACGTCGGACGTTCGTGCTCTGTCGCGGGTCTCGCCGCAAGCAATTGATCAATGAGCGTCGCGCCGGCGACACCAATCGTATTCTTTTCCAACCGGAACGCATCCTGTCCTAGATGCTCGCGTAACAACGCCTGCAGGGGCGATGCGAAGACGGTCGTGCGCACTTCGCGGCCAGTCAGGATTGCGGACATCCGAATTCTCCTAAGCTTAAAAGAAACGATGCCCGACGAACCCCGTCCGCCGGGCATCGACTGCTTCAGATTTCAGGAGCAATGGAGCACCTGACGCACACGTCTCGCAATGGTCACAACCAAAATACACAATGCCATGCAGGGTGAGTAGATAAACTCGAACCCCACACCTAGCAACGTAGAGGCATCGTGCCAAGTACCACTGCGGAACGCAGTGGATGGGACGGTTAGTAGGAGATGTATCCCTCCCAAGCGGAGGACTTCAGGCTCTTCTTGGAGGAGAGTAGGTTTTTGATGGAAAAAAGCAGCTTCATGGAGATATCCTCGGTTTGAATGAAGAATTACCTTTACGGCGGCGTGATTGCATCGTTGATTTATATCCGCTGTAAAAATACAGCGGATATGTCAATCAGTACCAGTGCGGCCAAGAGTAGGACTTCAGGCTCTTCTTGGAAGAAATCAGACCTTTGATGGTAAGCATTAGCTTCATAAGCGATATCCTCGTAGCAATAATGGATGACCCTTTCGGGCAAGCGATTACATCGTTTACAACCATATTGACACTGCGCGGGAATCCACTATGTGGCGAAGCCCGCGCTTGAAGCCTACCCCGCCATCGCAGGATGCGCAAACACGAAATCATGCACCTGCGCACAAAATTGCATCGCCATATGCAATCTATTCATGCAATACGCTCAGCGCATGATGAGATGCCGCGCGCGACCGCTGCGGCGAGGAAGTTGAAAAACATCAGATGACGTCAACACCCGCATCGACAACATCGCGACAACATCACAGTCCGCATGTTGCGTGCAGCGCAGCTCAATCGCCTTGTCGTCGATCATTCGGCAACGGGTGACGGCAGCGCCATGCCCCCAGCAACACGGCGGTCGCCGCAGCGACATTGAGACTTTCCACCGCGCCGCTGCCGGGAATCGACAGACGCAGGTCGCAGGCCTGCGCGAAATCGCGATCCATACCATCACGCTCGGCGCCCATCACGTAGATAAGGCGTTGCGGTAACGCGGTGGCGAACAACGCGTCGCCGCCCTCGACCAGCGTCGCCGCCAAAGCAAAATCGGCGTTGCGCAGTTGCGCCGATGCCTGAGTGGGCGCAGGCAAGCGCACCAGCGGCACCGCCTCGGCACCACCCTCGGCGACCCGCGCGGCGGCACCGGACAAGGCCAACATCGCCCCTTCCGGCAACAGAATCGCGGCCGCGCCGAAGTGTGCAGCCGAACGCAGGATGGCACCGAAGTTGTGCGGGTTGCCGACCCCATCCAGCCACAGCGCCAACACTGGACCTGGCGCCAGCGTCTGCAACCAATCTTCCAGGCGCAACGGCGCTTCGCGCAGCACATCGGCAACCACGCCTTCATGGTGCGCACTGGCGGCGAGCTTATTCAGATCGGCCTCGTCCACTACCCGGTAACCGACGCGATGCGCCACGCACCATTTGAGCAACGGCTGCAAGGCGGGAATCCGCGCCTGAGCCAAATACAACTTGCGGATCGCCTCGGGCCGCCGCGCATACACCGCGCGCACGGCATTCAGCCCGTACAAACGCAACTCGTCGCGATGGGCATCGGCCACAGGCTCGGACGCACTGCGCTGCCTCGGTGCAGGTGTCCGCGTGCCACGCGGACGATCACCCCAAGGCGAGCTCATCGGTCAGCACCCGCACGCAACAGCACTCCGACAAAGCAGAGACAACGCCTAAGTAAGCGCATGGCAGCTTCCTGAAAGCACACGGGTCACGCGTCGGATCGACGCCATTGAGTGATTTTCGCGCATCCAGGGCCAGCGGGTCGCATCGGCACGTTCTCGAATCTGGACACTGCGGAAATGGTTGCATCGACCTACGCATTTGTCCACAAATTAGACCAAAAAATAAAAAAAGATCCACAGTCGTGACCGTGATGCAACTCCAACCTTCGCCAACGATACCGAATTCACTAATTTATCTGCTGAATTTTGACAAGAACGCCACATCGGCACAACGCCACATCGGCACAATTCATCTTCCCCCGCCCCCCCCCATCGACTAGACAGGCATTTATCGAACCGATCTACACCGCTCAGCACACTCGTTTTCTCGCACGGCAATTCCGCATCGACGATCCAGCTTGCGCGTGTCGACGCGTCAGCCTAGACCACGAATGCGTGAACTACCGGGAACGCACTTGCAGGCATTCAATACAAGGCGATTACAATGACACTCAACACACATTCCACACACTCCGTGGCAGGACGCCATCGTCGTCATCCCAGCCTCGCACTGACGCTTTTACTCGCGCTGCTAGGCCTCAGCAGCGCTAACGCGCTGGCTCAGGATGTGCCCGACGCACGCCTGATACGGGTAGGCGACATGCAAGCCAAGCACAAACCCGCCGGCGTCCCCGACGATTACGTGCAGACCCCGTTCGGCTACTTTCCACCTGCCTGCGTCCACCACGTCGGCAGCGACGAACGGATCCTGAAGGACGGTAGCGTGCAACACGCCAATGGCGTGCAGGAACACGTCCAGGCATGCACCCAGGACAACTTCACAGCCAAGGGCATCCGGGTACATCCGGACGGTCGTGGCGTGGATGGCCTGCAGGTTCGCGGCGGCACCGCACTGACCGCCTCCAAATCGCGCGGCTCGGTACCGCCACCGATCACCCACGACTGGGTCCAGTGGGCCATTGACGTGACCAGCACCAAGATGGGCCGCATCGTCGCGCGTTGGAAAGTACCGCAGAACCCGACCAACGCCGCCAACCAGACGGTGTATTTCTTCCCCGGTCTGCAAAGCGACGATCCGACCATCCTGCAACCGGTGCTGGGCTACCGCGGCTACAACGACTCCTGGGATCTCAGCAGTTGGAACTGCTGCCAAAAAGGCACCGTGTGGTCCAGCGATTACATCCCGGCCAATGCCGGCGATCAAATCGTGGGCGATACCTATGCCACCTGTAACAAACACATTCCCTGCTCGAACTGGAACGTCGACACACGCAACCTGACCAGCGGCCAGAGCGTGCGGCTCAGCACCAATTACGACATCGATTCGGACACGCACCTGGTGGTGGGCGGCGCGCTGGAAGTGTATTCGGTGGACAGTTGCGACCAGTATCCACCGGACGGCAGCATCACCTTCAATAAAATCGCGGTGTACGACTACAAGCTACGCCATGTGCGGTCGCCAGACTGGACTTCCAATAGCGACAGCTCCAGTCTCGACGTGCAATGCAACTACGATGTGGAAACCACCGCCACCTCGGCCACGATCTCTTACTGAGATCGCGTCTACCCCGCGCCGCCGCTGCCTGGCGGCGGCGCGGCAGCGGAACCACCCACACCCGTCGGACTGCGGCGCTACGGGGCATGCGGACTCTGCCCTGATGTCGGCGAGCGCCCCCATCACCACGCACGCCCGACCCAGTCCGGCAACAACGCGCGCCATGCTCCATGCATCTGCGGCAACAGACCAGCATGCGCGAGCTGCGCTAAGATTCCCTATTGCCCATCGCGCCCCTGTCACCGAGCCGTTCCCGATGCTTTCCCAGACCACCGCCACGGCCCGCATTCCGATTTTCATGTACCACAACATCGCCGAAGCGCCGCGCCACCTGCGGGTTTACCGCAGCCTGTACGTGACACCCGCGCGCTTCGCCCGGCAGATGCGCCTGCTGCAACGGCTGGGCTACCGTGGTGTCTCCATGTCCGATGCCATGCCTTATCTGCGTGGCGAGCGCCAAGGCAAGATCGCCGTCATCACCCTGGACGATGGCTATCTCGACAACCTGCACGCGGCGCTACCGGTGCTGCAACGGCTGGGCTTCACCGCCACCGTGTACATGGTCAGCGGCTGCATCGGCCGGTACAACGTCTGGGACGCGCAGAAACTCGGCATCGAAAAGCCACTGATGAACCTGGACGAACTGCGCCGCTGGCGCGCTGGCGGCATGGAGATCGGCGCGCACACCCGCTCGCACCCACACCTGACCAGCTGCAACGATCCCATGCTGCGCGAGGAGATCGGCGGCTGCAAACGCGAGCTGGAAGATCTGCTCGGCGAAGCCGTGCCGCAATTCTGTTATCCCTATGGCGACGTGGACGAGCGCGTCGCCGAAGCCGTGCGTACCGCCGGCTATACCGCCGCGACCAGCACCCGCCGCGGCCGCGCCGTGGCCGGTTCCGATCCATGGCGCTACCCGCGCATCCAGGTCGCACGCCACCATCTACTGCCGCACTTCGCGCTGCGTGCCCTGACCGCCTACGAGGATCGCCGCGCATGAAATTCCTGTTCGTCGGCACCAACGCGGAGGCCACTGGCGCGGCCACGCATTTCGTGGCCCTGGCGCAGGCGCTGGACAGCGTCGGCCACGATGTGGAAGTGATCGCCTGCGCGGGTGGACTGATCGCCGAGGAACTGCAGCGCAGCGGCATCACCGTGCATCTGGGGCATTTCCGCAACGTGCTGGACCCGGCCGGCTACGCACCGCTGCTGCGCGCGGCCCAGCGCAGCAAACCGGATTGGCTGGTCGGCAACTTCGGCAAGGAATACTGGCCGCTGCTGCTGGCTGGGCGCACTCTCGGCATCCGCGTGGCGCTGTTCCGCCATCGCACACCGGCGATGAGCGCGCTGTCCGGCTACGCGATCCCGCGTCTGGCCGCACGCTTCTTCGCGGTATCGCACTACGCACGGCAGGCGTATCTACAGCGTGGCGTACCGGAGGCGCTGGTGCAGGTGCTGTACAACCCGGTGAACATGGAGCGGCTGCGTCCGGATCCAGCGCGGGGCCAGGCCATCCGCCGCGCGCAGCAACTGCCGGAGGATGCAATCGTGCTCGGCTACAGCGGACGCATGCACGCCGGCAAGGGCATCTTCCCGCTCTTGCAGGCCGCGTCGGCGGCGATGGCACTGGAACCACGGCTGCATTGCCTGTGGCTTGGCGATGGACCGGACGCGGCGCAGTTGCAGGCGCAGGCCGCCACTCAGGACAATGGCGCGCGCCATCGCTTCGTCGGCTGGGTCAACGACACCACGCCCTACTACAACGCGATGTCGATGCTGGCGTTTCCGTCGCTGGCACCGGAAACCTTCGGCCGGGTCTCGGTGGAAGCGCAAGCCAGCGAAGTGCCGGTGCTGGCCAGCGACGTCGGCGGGGTGGCCGAAACACTGGATGCGGGCATCAGCGGCGAACTGCTGCCGCCCGGCGACGTGGACGCTTGGCGCGATGCCATCGTGCGTCTATGCGATACGGCGCGGCGCCAACGCATGGGTCAGGCCGGACGTGCGTTCGTCCAGCGCCACTTCGGCGGCGCGGTGATCGCCGCGCAATTCGTCCAGTTGCTGGAACAGCCGCGCTGCGCTCCGCCACCGCGAGCATAGACACAAACGGGCGTAGTTGCGGTGATGCAAATGCCAGCGATTGGAACGCGCGCCGTCTCGTTTGCGATGGTCTACAGGTCGCTCGCACGAGGCGACGATTCTCGCTCATCCAGCACCATCGCCGACATCTCCGCGCTCGAATCGGGGCAGCACAAAATGGTTGCATCGACCCGCGCATGCATCTACAAATAAATCCAAGAAAGAAAGCAGCCAACAAGATTCAACTGTACCGCACTTCCAATGTTTAACGGCCATGCCGGATTCGCAAATGCATTTGCTGAATTTTTACAAGAATGCCACATCAAAGCGGCCCACCGTCGCCACTCCTACAGCCAGCATGCAGGTCACTATTGAGCCAACCTAGATCACTCAATACCCTCATTTCGCACACGGGAATTCCGCATCCGCGACCCAGCTTGCGCGTGTCGACAGCAATCCAGCACCCGAATACCGGGCCTGCCAAGGACACGCTCGCATTCACTCACGACAAAGCGATTCCAATGAATCTCAACGCAGATCATCCAACATCCGTGGTCCGCCGCTGTCGCCACCATATCGACAGCGCATTGATTTTTTACTTGTACTGCTCGGCATTGGCAGCGCCACCAGCACCGCCCTGGCCCAGGAGCATGCACCAGACACACGCCTGATGCGTGTTGCCGACATGCAAGCCAAGCACAAACCCGCCGGCGTCACCGACGACGACGTGCAGACCCCATTCGGCTACTTCCCACCCGCCCGCGTCCACCACATCAGCAAAGACGAGCGCATCCTCGAAGACGGCAGCATGCAACACGCCAATGGCATGCGCGAACAGACAAAGCGTGCACTCTCCGCCATGGAAATCCAACAACTACAGTCCCGATCTCGACGTGCAATGCAACTACGATGTTGAGACACCCCCCACTTCGGCCAATATCTACGACTGAGTTGAGCCATCCGTCGCGCCGCAGCTGCATGGCGGCGCGCCTTTTATGACGATGGCAAGGCGCAAGTGCAAGCTGGCATTAGCCGATCACTCGCGTGCGTGGCCGACACACACCCGACTTGCGCGAAGCAACAGGCTGGATTAAGCCCGCGTTATCGCCTGGTCGAACACCGGAACGCATGGGCCATCATCCCGCACCTGCGCCCTCAATCGTGCGCCTCCAGCCAAGCGAGCACCTGCGCCGCGAGCGCGGGCACATCTTCGCCATCGGCGCGCAAGTGCAGATCCGGCTGCGTCGGCGGTTCATAGGGGGAATCGATCCCTGTGAAGTTGGGAATCTTGCCGGCGCGTGCCTTGGCGTACAGCCCTTTGACGTCCCGCGCCTCGGCCACCTGTAACGGCACATCGACGAATACTTCGACGAACTCGCCAGGCGCAAAACCTGCCCGCGCCATCTCGCGCTCAGCGCGAAACGGCGAGATGAAACTGACCAACACGATCAGCCCGGCGTCGACCATCAGCCGCGCCACCTCGGCGACGCGACGGATATTCTCCACACGATCCTCGTCAGTGAAACCCAAATCGCGATTGAGCCGATGGCGCACATTGTCGCCATCGAGCAGAAACGTATGCCGGCCCTGCGCATGCAAGCGTTTTTCGACCAGATTGGCGATCGTGGATTTGCCGGCACCGGACAGGCCGGTGAACCACAGCACGCGCGGCGTCTGCCCCTTGATCCGCGCACGCGCCGACTTGTCCACGTCCAGATGCTGCCAGTGCAGGTTGCCGGCGCGGCGCAGCGCGAAGTCCAGAGTGCCTGCGGCGACGGTGGCATTGCTGTGCCGATCAATAAGGATGAAACCGCCGAGCGTACGATTGCGCTTATACGGGGCGAACGCGACCGGTTGATCCAGCGCCAGATTGCAGTAGCCGACCTCGTTGAGTTCCAAACGCTTGGCGGCGAGCCGTTCCTGCGTGTTCACATCGATCCGGTATTTGATCTCGCTGACACTGGCCGACACCGTGCGCGTGCCGATCTTCAGCCAGTACGGGCGACCGGGCAGCAATGCGGCATCGTCCATCCACAGCACATGCGCGGCGAACTGATCGGCCACCTCCGGCGGATCCGCCGCCGCGGCAATGACGTCGCCACGGCTGATGTCGATCTCCTCGACCAGGGTCAGCGTGACCGCCTGCCCGGCCACTGCGCACGCCACCTCAGCCGCACCGATCAACACCTGCGCAACATGGGAACGACGCCCCGACGGCACCACGACCACCGCATCGCCCGGCTTCACCTCGCCCGCTGCCAAGGTGCCGGCGAAGCCACGGAACTGGTCGTGTGGACGGTTGACCCACTGCACCGGCAGGCGTAACGCGCAATCGGGCTGTTGCGTTTCCAGCTCCAGGCTTTGCAAATGTTCCAGCAACGCCGGGCCGGCATACCACGGCATGCGTGCCGAACGCTGCAACAGATTGTCGCCCTCCAGTGCGGACAGCGGAATGCACTGGACTTGATCGATGCCCAGTTGCGCGGCCAACGCCCGGTATTCCACGGCGATGGCCTCGAAAGTCTCGCGCGCGAAATCGACCAGATCCATTTTATTGACCGCCAGCACCACATGCCGCAGCCCCAGCAGCGCCACGATATAGCTATGCCGACGGGTCTGGGTCAGCAGCCCCTTGCGCGCATCCACCAGCACCACCGCCACGTCGGCAGTGGAAGCGCCAGTGGCCATGTTGCGGGTGTACTGCGCATGCCCTGGACAATCGGCAACGATGAACTTGCGCGTATCGGTATCGAAGTAACGGTAAGCCACATCGATGGTGATGCCCTGCTCACGCTCGGCGGCCAGACCGTCCAGTAACAGCGCATAGTCGATGGCCCCGCCGCGCGTGCCATGGCGCTTGCTGTCGGCACCGAGCGCGGCAAGTTGATCGTCGAACACTTGCTTGCTGTCGTACAACAGTCGCCCGATCAACGTACTCTTGCCGTCATCGACACTGCCGCAGGTGATGAAGCGCAACAGTGGCTTGCATTCGTGTCGATGCAGATAGCGCGCGATGTCGGATGCTCCGCCGCCCTCCTCCGGCTCTGTCGCCTGCCCACGCTTCATGCCCATCAGAAATACCCCTCGATCTTCTTCTGCTCCATCGATGCGCCCGGATCCCGATCGATCATGCGTCCCTGGCGTTCGGAGGTGGTGGTCTGCAGCATCTCGGCGATGATCTTTTCCAAGGTATCGGCCTGCGACGCGATGGCGCCCGTCAGCGGATAGCAACCAAGCGTGCGAAAACGCACCCGACGTTGCTGCGGCACTTCGCCCTCGCGCAGCGGCAGGCGCGCATCGTCCACCATGATCAGCGCACCGTCGCGTTCCACCACTGGACGCTCGGCAGCGAAATACAGCGGCACCACCGGAATCGCTTCGCGATAGATGTACAGCCAGATATCCAACTCGGTCCAATTGGACAGCGGAAACACGCGCACGCTCTCGCCCGGATGGATGCGCGGGTTGTACAGAGTCCATAACTCCGGGCGCTGCTGCTTGGGATCCCAACGTTGGCGCTCGTTGCGAAACGAGAACACACGCTCCTTGGCCCGCGCTTTTTCCTCGTCGCGGCGCGCACCGCCAATGGCGGCATCGCACTGCCACAACGCCAGCGCCTGCTTCAACGCCTGCGTCTTCATCACCTCGATGTGCACACGGGCACCATGCGTAAACGGGCCGATGTTCTGCGCCACCCCATCGGGATTGATATAGACACGCAGATCCACTCCGGTCTCGGCGGCACGGCGATCACGAAAGGCGATCATCTCGCGGAATTTCCAGCGCGTATCCACGTGCAGCAATGGAATCGGTGGCGACGCTGGCGCGAACGCCTTCAACAGCAGGTGCAACAGCACCGAACTGTCCTTGCCCACCGAATACAGCAGCAGCGGGTTACGGAATTCGGCCGCCACCTCGCGCAGGATGTGGAGACTCTCGGCCTCGAGCCGGTCGAGGTGGGACAGGACGCAAGCGCTCATCGCAACGAAGTCACATGCAGTGGAAGGCCGAAGCGCAGAGTAACAGCGTGGACGATGCGTGGGGCTGGACAGGGTTTTGACCCGCCCGCTCAACCCAACCGCTAGGGACATCGATATCTCAAGGCAGGCACGACTATGTGAGCTTACCCAGCATACCGAATCGGCTCATCAGGGCCGGCTCCAATACCGCTGCCGACCTTGCTCGCCTTGTCACTGGACTCGGCAGCACCCAGGCACGCCAGGCGCGTCATACCTGATGCAGTCTCACTAGCGATACAGCCACCAGGCCGCGCCGGCAACTGCACATAGCAACCCCAGCATGGCCCAGCACCAGACACTGACACGATTGCCAGCAACCCCCGTGCCCCCGGCGCCCACTGACAACTCCAGACGATGATAACGTTCGACCCTTGTGATCGCCTCGCGCAGCGGCATCTGCGGATAGTGATCGAAAATTAGCCTGGCCACTTTATGCCGCTCGCCACAGTGCAACGCCATTTCACTCGTCGGTGGCAGGCGCGGCGCGGTCGCACTCTTCATCGGGTGTTCGCTCGCATGCTTGTTTTTGTCGACAACCACGGACACATCGGCCCTGGCATAACGAGCGAGCAGTTGCGTGACCAACTGCTCCGCATCAGCATGCAACCATGACTCGACCTGCAACTTCGCACTGTGCAGATCCATGTTGCGGTGGGTACGCAATAGCTTGATCGCCTGAATGATCTTGCCACGCGCCAAGGCATCGGCGACAAGTGGCGGCGGCAGGTTTCGGTTCATGTCGCAGATGTTGAGATGGCGATGCGACAGTCTTGCCATTGGCAAGTTAAGCGGCCGTGGCAACGGAAGATCGCAGCCTCACACTTCCATCATTCGACCCCCATAAAGATTCCTGCATGAAGATCGATATTTGGCAAGGCGACATCACCCATCTCGACGTGGACGCTATCGTCAACGCCACCAACGAATCACTGCTCGGCGGCGACGCAGTGGACGATGCGATTCACCGCGCCGCAGGCGCGGAGCTGCTGGAGGAATGTCGGCGACTACCGGAACTCAAGCCAGGCATACGCTGCCCGGCCGGTGAAGTACACGCCACGTCCGGCTACCGGCTCAAAGCGCGGTATGTGCTGCATACGGTCGGCCCAGTCTGGCGAGATGGCCAGCACGACGAACCAGCGTTGCTCGCCAACTGCTACTGGCGTGCTCTGCGCCTAGCCGAGCAGATGGGCCTGGAGTCGGTCGCGTTCCCCCCGATCAGTTGCGGCACCGCTGGCTACCCGCTGCACCAAGCAGCACGCATCGCGGCGACCGAGACCGACGCCTGGCGGCGCACGCATGCCTCGCCCAAGCGCATCATCCTGGTGACCTACGATGCGACAACCTACAAGGCCTATCAGCAAGCCATGGCCCAGATCACGATGCAGCAAACAGGTCAGGCGCAGGTCGCCTGAACCCACGCCATAGCGAGAAATGCCGCAACCCATCGCACAGCAAACCGACACCGCAACGACTCAGTGTCCGTACCGAACGGCCAATGCCAAAGTGCACAGCACAGAGGCATCGCACACACCGATCAAAAAGAACGCCGGCCAGCGCCGTCCGATGCGAACTGGCCGAACGACACCTCAGCCGCGCCACTTACCCAGTGCGGCCAAGCTGTTTTCCTTGGCCCGTTCGTACACCACCTGCTGTGCCTTGGCGACATTGCCCTTGATGTCACGCGACCACAGCTTCAACGCGGCCTGCTGCATCGCACGACCATAAGAGAAACTCAACGGCCACGGCAGGGATCCAAGCTGATTCATGGCATTGAGATGTGCGGTGGATTGCTCGTCGGTTTGCCCGCCAGAGAGAAACACGATGCCCGGCAGAATCGCCGGCACGGTGCTCTTGAGGCACATCACCGTGGACTCGGCTACTTCCTCGACGTCGGCCTGCTCTTCGCAGCCCTTGCCCGCGATCACCATCGACGCTTTCAGAATCGTGCCTTCCAGGACCACGTTCTGCTCGTACAGCGCACCGAACAGCGCGCGCAGCGTGGCCTCGGTGACTTCGTAGCAAGTTTCGATGTCGTGGTCGCCGTCCATCAGCACTTCCGGCTCCACCATCGGCACCAGACCCTGCTCCTGGCACAGCGCCGCATAGCGCGCCAGCGCATGCGCGTTGGTTTCGATGCACACGCCGGACGGGATGTCCTCGCCGATGGTGATGACCGCCCGCCACTTGGCGAAGCGCGCACCGAGCGCGTAGTACTCCTGCAGGCGCGCACGCAGGCCATCCAGACCTTCCGTGATCAGCTCGCCAGGCATGCCGGCCAGCGGATACGTGCCATTGTCGACCTTGATACCCGGGATCAGGCCGTGCTCGGCCATGTACTTGGGAAACGGCACGCCGGCCTTGGTCTTTTGACGGATCGTCTCGTCGTACAGGATGGCGCCGGAAATGTGCTCGCTCAGTTTCGGCGTGGTCAGCAACAGTTCGCGATAGGCCCGGCGATTTTCCTCGACATTCTCGATGCCAACGCTGGCAAAGCGCTTGGCGATGGTGCTGGTGGATTCGTCGATCGCGATGATGCCCTTACCCTGGGCAACCATCGCCTGAGCGGTTTCGGCAAGCTGTTCGATGCTCATGGGATTCCTGCGATACGGGGGAAGGCCCAGTATATCCCGGTCACTCGCAGCGATTCGGCACTGACGCACTGGCACTGGCAAAGCTCGACCGCAGCATCGCGCCGTTTCTCGACAGACGCCACATCCATCAGCGCGATACGCTCACCCAGTACGTCGCATCGGCCATAGACGCCAGATCGATCGTAGTCCGCATGCTCGATCTCGTCGGCGCAATGGCCTGGCTTTTTGTTGCTCAATCCTGGGGCGCAAGCGCCCAGCTTCACCGCGTCGCAGCAGGTGTCGGCGGAGACAGCTGTTTCGATGGGCCGCCCGCGCCCAATCCATTAGGAAACGCCAGCGGGCAGACCTTCGCATACAACGCCGAGGAGACCGCGTTGTAACATTCAGGATCGGTGACGACGAATGCGCCAGTCGCGGGATTGACCGGCGCCCAGCAATCCGTGGGTACACCGATGGTGCAAAACAGGAAGGGATTGTTGTCGTAGTACGGAATGAAGACGTACTGGGCCGAGGCGTGCATGGAAACCGCACACAAGCACAATGCTGCAAACCATCCATATGATTTCATCACGCGCTCTCCTCGGTTGGGGCCATTTACTTCTGCGTATGAAAGGAGCGAGACGCCAACAGGTTCGTCATCACTGCGACAACGCCGCTGCAAGCGTGCCGGCCTGGACCACCTGCCCGATCAATTTGTTATCGTCGGCGCCATTCATTGCCTTGCGCGACAGCCGCGCCTGATCGTCCTTGAGCGCAAGGATGTAGGTGTCGTATGCCTTCATTTCGGCCTGCCAATAGTTCAGGTCCATGGCGTTCTGCGCGACGAAGCGCTGGGTCTCGTTGTCATTGGCCGCAAGGGCGCCCTGACCAGTCCCTACACTGTCGCGCTGGAACTGCACCCACTTGAACTGCTCGTTGCGCTGCATCAGGCGCTTGAGCATACGCACGGTTTCGTTGTATTGGGCGTTCTGCGCCAACACGATGCGTCCGCACACCTTGGTCTGCTCGTCCACCACGCCGCCCTGCATGTCGGGCGCGATCGAAGTGAACTTCTGCAGCAGACCCGATATCCCGCTCTGGCTGGCACCGGGGCAGCTATCGGCAAGACCGTAGTTCGACGGACGCTCGGGGAAGCTGTCTGGCATTATGGAGTCGCCAAAATTCAGCCGCGGCAAGTTGATGAGCTGCTGCCGGTACTGCTCGGCCGTCTGCGTCCAGCGGTTGGCCTGATTGAGATATTCTTCAGCGGCTTTCTCCAGGGATGCCGGGTCATGGACGATCCACTGGGCATTGGCCGGCCCGGCGATCAGTCCAAGGGCAAGCAACACCCAAGCAAACGAACGCACTGGACGGACTGAAAAGACGGAAAGAAGCGTTCATGACGAATCTCGGCAAGTCTTGTTCGGTAATAAAGGCACGCGGAACAGATGACAGCCGGATCCGATGCGCAGGGAAAACCGGCGACAAAGCCCCCTATTGTGCGCAACGAAAACGCCGGAAACCTCCCAGGGTTCGTGAGAACCGCGGGAAAGCGACCGACCGTGTGATCCGCTGGGCGCATCGTCCCTGATCTGCGTATGAGGCAGCGTGAAAGAACTTTGGCATAGCCCTTGCTGAATTTCCACTGCACGGCACGACAGCGCAGCGGCTACGCGCACGCCCCGCCTTAATTCACCTAGTTCTAGAGCGCGTGGTAGGAAAATCCCTACCCTCTATCGCGGGGTTTCCCGATCAGCCCGCCCATTGTTGGCGTCCGCTCCCGCGCGACAGCATCGCCCGTCCAGCGCCGGAGGAATCCTCGGCTCGACTACCGTTACCCGCATCCGCCCCGCACAGAGACTCGCGTCGGCACTCGGGAAAGCAACGCGCTACAGGCGTGCAGGGAAGAAACCGCGCGACGCTGGAGACGTCGCGCGGGCGGACCGCGCCCGTAGGCGCGGCGGCGCGATTACAGATCGCCCAGACCAGTGGCGTTGCCGTCCGCACCGACTTCGAGCAGGCGCAGCGTATTGGTCGCGCCATGGGTTTCCATGTGCTCGCCGCTGGTGAACACCACACGGTCACCCGGCGCCAACAGGCCGGCATCGACCAGCAGGCGGATGGCGCCGCGTGCCGCTTCGCGCGGGGTCAGGCCACGGCTGTCGAAGTTGATCGGGAATACGTCACGCATCATTGACATGTGCCGCCGCGCGCCATCGTGGCGGGTGACCGCGAAAATCGGCGCCTTGGCGCGGAAGCGCGACAGATAGCGCGGCGTTCCGCCAGACTCGGTCATCGCCACGATGGCGCGCACGCCCACGTGCTGGGACAGGAACATCGTCGCCATCGCGATGGCCTGGTCGGCGCGCTCCAGATTGCGCGGCGCCATGCCGAAGTCGGTCTCGGTCTCGAACTGGCGCTCGGCGCCCAGGCAGATGCGCGCCATCGCCTCGACCGCGCGGATCGGATAGGCACCGGCGGCGCTTTCGGCCGAGAGCATCACCGCATCGGTACCGTCGATCACCGAGTTGGCGACGTCCAGCACTTCGGCGCGGGTCGGGATCGGGCTTTCCACCATCGACTGCAACATCTGCGTGGCGGTGATCACCACTTTGTTCTGCGCCAACGATTCACGGATGATCTTCTTCTGCAGACCGGGCAACTCGGCGTCGCCGATCTCCACGCCCAGGTCGCCGCGCGCGACCATCACCACGTCCGAGGCCTCGACGATCTCGGTCAGGTTCTCGATCGCTTCGGTGCGCTCGATCTTGGACACCAGCAGCGCATCGCAACCGTGGGCGCGGGCGATCCGCCGGGCATCGTTCATGTCTTCGGCATTCCGGCAGAACGACACCGCGATGAAATCCACGCCGATCTTGGCGACGATAGCGATCAGTTCCTTGTCGCGCTCGGTCAACGCGCCCAGCGACAGCCCGCCGCCCTGCTTGTTCAGCCCCTTGCGGTCGGACAGCACGCCATCGTTGAGGACGCTGGTGACGATGCGCTCGCCCTGCACGTCAGTCACCTGCAACTGCACCAGACCATCGTCCAGCAGCAGCACATCGCCCGGGGCCACGTCCTGCGGCAGGCCGAGGTAGCTCACGCCCACCTGGGTGGCGTCGCCCGGCGCGGCATTGGGGTTGGCGATCAGGTCGAAGCGCGCGCCAAGCTTGAGCGAGACCTTGCCTTCGGCGAAGCGCTCGATGCGGATCTTCGGGCCGGGCAAATCGGCGAGGATGCCGATCTCGGCACCGACGCGCGCGGCGGCGGCACGCACCGCGTCGGCGCGCTTGGCCTGACCGGAAGGGTCGCCGTGGCTGAAATTCAACCGCACCACGTTGACCCCGGCGCGGAACAGATCCTCGAGCACGCCGGGCGGGTCGGTGGCCGGGCCAAGGGTGGCGAGAATTCTGGTACGGCGCTGGCGTTCGGTCATGACGGCATCCTTCGGAAAAGCATTCAAAGCTAGCACACACACTCATCACACAGAATGTCATTGTGTCATGGTCGCCCGTACACCCCGGCATGACGTGCACACCATGCGCAGCAGTATGCAGCCGCGCATGCGCCGAACGGCTTAGCCAGCGCGCTGCAAACAGGCCGGCGGAGGCCCTTCCCCAGGCCGCATCCATCGCGATGTCCCGACCCACTCCGTCCTTCCTGGATATAAACACTCTTGGCACTTTAGCTTGGCGAACTGCAACTGCGACACACCGTGCGCCAGCCCGGCCTGACAGGCCAGCATCGTGGGCAAGTCGTTGCGCCCAAAGCCCCGCGGAGGGGGGATGCCCAAACATCCAGTTGCGCGATCCGACGCGCCTTCCTGGAACCGAAGAGCGCCATGGGTTATCGCCCACCGAGCGTCGGCGGCCCGCCCATGACCGGCCCCTGCTGTGCGGCTTGTGCGTTGATCTGCGCGTTCTGCGCTTGAAGCGGCGCATTGACCTGCGCCTGTTGCTGCTCGAACTGCTGCACCTGCTGCATCGACAGCACCATCGTCCGGGCGCATCAGCACAGCGCCGGGGCAAAAGGGGTCAGCCGCACGCCATCGGACGCAGCCGCGGCGGACTGAGCAGCAAGATCCACGCAGTGGTCGATGCCCTGGGCAATCCGGTAGCGTTTCATCTGACCGCAAGCCAGGCGTCGGATCTGGAAGGTGCTGATGTCTTGTTGCCCCATTTGTCGCGCTCGGCGCCTTGCTTGCTGACCGAGCCTACGACGCCGGCGCACGGGTCATCGAGCCGATTATGCGCCAGCGATGTACGAACGCGCATCGCGTCGCACACCCGGGCACGGGTACCGCAACCGCAATGGCATCCTGGCAAAGCACCCATCGCCTCGACGATGTGGCTTGACCGAACTATTCCATCTCCCCACCGATCCAGGTATGCCGCACCTGCAACGCGGCATCGAGCAGGACCAAGTCCGCCTGGTAACCGGGTGCGATGTGGCCGTAACGATGATCCAGGCCCAGGCATTGCGCCGGATACAGCGACGCCATCCGCGCAGCTTCCTCCAGCGGCAGACCAAGCCAGCGCACGGTATTGCGCACCGCGCTGACCATGTCCAAGGCTGAACCGGCCAGGGCACCGGCAGCATTACGTACCACGCCATCGATCGCGGTGATGGTCTCGCCATACAAGTCGAACGCCGGGCTGTCCGCGCCCACCATCGGCATCGCGTCGGTCACCAGGAACAGCGAGCCGCGCGGCTTGGCCGCCAGCGCCACGCGCAGGCTGGCCGGATGCACATGGACGCCGTCGACGATCACCCCGCACCAAGCGTCACGGTCTTCCAATGCGGCGCCAACCGCTCCAGGATCACGCCCCTGCAGCGGCGACATCGCGTTGTACAGATGGGTGAAACCACACACACCCGCGTCCAAGCCCGCACGGATTTCTTCATAGCTGCCGGCGGTGTGCCCAGCGAACACGCGCGCACCGGTCGCGACCAAGCTACGGATGCTCTCGGTCGGCAAACGCTCCGGCGCCAAGGTGATGAGAGTGACGCCGTTATCCAGCGAACTCACCAGGGCCAGCTCCTCGGCGTCGGGCACGCGGAACTTGTCGGCATTGTGGGTTCCCTTGCGCGCCGGGGCCAGATACGGGCCTTCCAGATGGATACCGAGCACGCCCGGCACGCCATCGGCGATGGCCTGGCGAGTGGCGGCGATGGCCGCGCGCATCACCTCCACATCGTCGCTGATCAAGGTCGGTAGATAGCCGGTGGTACCGTAACGGCGGTGCGCCTGGCCGATGCGGCGCAGCGCGTCCACGTCGGTGCGGTTATTGAACAACACCCCGCCGCCGCCATTGACTTGCAGATCGATAAAGCCAGGCAGCAGAGTGCCGCCGCCCAAATCGTGCTGCACCGGCGCCGCCGCAATACGCGGATCGGCATCGTCGAGCAGTGCGAGGATGCGTTCGCCATCGAGCAGCACACTGAGGCCGTCGAGGAAACCATCTTCGCCAAGCACGCGCGCGTTGCGCAGCGCCGTTTTGGTCATCACACCGTCTCCGTCACTTTGTTCAGATGCGGCGGCAGATCCGGGTTGTAGCCGCGGCGCAGCGCCAGTGCATTGATCGCACGGTAAAAACTCTGGATCGCCAGCAACGGCGCACAGGCAGGATGCGGGGCCGCGACCAACGGCAGATCGCCGGCGGCGCTGGCAAGCCAAACCTGCGCGCCACGGCTACGGAATTCCCCAGCCAGGCGCCTGGTTCCCTCGCCCGCCTCGTCGGGTTGATCGAACGCCAGCACTGGAAAACCCGGGCCGACCAGAGCCATCGGGCCGTGCTTGACTTCCGCCGAACTGTACGCCTCGGCGTGCAAACCGCAAGTTTCCTTGAATTTCAGCGCGGCCTCCTGCGCCGCCGCCAGACCCAGGCCGCGATCGATCACGAACAAATTGCGGGCATCGACCAAGCCATCGGTGAGCGGACGCCAATCGGCCTGCCAGGCCGAACCCAGCGCCTGCGGCAGCGCCTGCAGCGCCGCCAACAACGTCGGATCGTTTTTCCAGTGCGCGCCGAGTTGCAGAATCGCCGCCAGCGAGGCCAGATAGCTCTTGGTCGCCGCCACGCTCTTCTCCGGGCCGGCGCATAGCGGCAGGACGGTATCGGCCAGTTGCGCCAGCGGCGAATCTTCGACGTTGACCAACGCCACCACTCGCGCACCGGCCGCCTTCGCCGCTTCGGCGTTGCGCAACAGATCCGGGCTCTTGCCCGATTGCGAGATCACCAGGTACAGCGCGCCGCGCAAGCGCAGCGGCGCAGCATAGACCGAGCCGACCGACGGCGACGCCGAGGCGGTCACCGCGCCGAGCTGGGTCTCGAACAGATATTTGGCATAGGTCGCGGCGTGATCGGAGCTGCCACGCGCACAGGTCACCACGAACGGTGGCGGATCGGCACGCAGTGCAGCGGCGAGCGCGCTCACCGTGGCCTGGTTACGCTCGAACTGGGCGGCGATCACCGCAGCGGCTTCGGCAGCTTCGCGGAACATCAAGGTTTCGGTTTCGGAGGGCAGCACCATGGGCAAAGTCACATCGGGTCGGGAGAGGAAGAAGGGCGGACATGGGGTTGCATCGGCGCGGTCGAGCCACGCACCACCAGTTGCGGCACGAACCCCTGGTTATGCAACGCCGCTGGATGATCTTCGTAGGCATCGCTGCGCAACTGGCCAATCAGCAGCCGCGCGGCATGGCGGGCGATGTCTTCGGTCGCTTGTTTGGCGGTCGTCAGCGCCGGCCACGACTGGCGCGAGAACGGGCTGTCCTCGAAGCCGGCAATGGACAGATCGTAGGGCACGTTCACCGAAGCCGACTTGGCCGCAGCCAGCACGCCAGCGGCGATTTCGTCGTTGGAACCGAAGATCGCAGTCGGCGGCTCGCGCAACGCCAGCAAGCGCCGCGCGCCACGAAAACCATCGTCGAAGGTGTAGTCGCCCGGCACAATCAGGTGCTTGTCCAACGCAATACCGTAGTCCTTCAGTGCGGCCTCGTAGCCGGCGTAGCGCTCGCCGCTGGAGCGATGCGCGATGCCTCCCCAGAGGAAACCGATGCGCTGATGACCGAGCTGGATCAGGTGTTCGGTGATCTCGTAGGCCGCCGCACGGTCGTCGACATAAACGCATCCACCGTCCTTCGGGTCCTCGGTGGCGGCGATGATGCGCACGCTCTTGATGCCGCGCGCGGCCAACGCCGCGACCAGTTCCTTGCGCTCGGAGATCGGCGCAGTGAGAACCAGCCCGGCTAGACGCGAGCGTTGGGTCCATTCGGCCAGTTCCTCGGCCAACATCGGCGCGGTCGAGTCGCAGGGATGGATCTGCACACCAAAGCCGGTCTCGCGACAGGCGGCAAGTACTCCATTCTGCAAGCCGATGATGTGATACGGATTGGGGTTGTCGTATACCAGCCCGATCACGAACGGGGTGATGCTGCGCAGGTTGCGTGCCGAGGGATCCGGCTCGTAGTCCAGTTCGGCGATGGCATGCAGAACGCGCGAACGCGTGGCCTGCATCACCGACGGTTCGTTGTTGATGACCCGCGAGACGGTTTTCAACGACACCAGCGCGCGTTCGGCGACGTCTTTGATGGTCGGTCTACGCATACTGCGTTCCTGTGCGCCGGGAAGTGCGCTCATGATGCGCAATCATGTGCGGGCGATGGCCTGACCGACGCGGTGGCCAACCAGCGAATAGAACAGGATGTACAGATAGCAGGGCAGCATCAACAGCAAAAACACCAACTGAAAATCGACATGTTGCTTCAGCACCGCGAACAACTGCGGAATGACCGCACCACCGGCGATGCCCATCACCAACAATGCCGAGCCGATTTCGGTGCAACGACCCAGGCCCTTGATCGCCAGCGGAAAGATTGCCGGCCACATCATCGCATTGGCGAAGCCGAGCGCAGCGACGAACCCCACCGACACATAGCCGTGGGTGAGATACGCGCCAACCGAGAACAGCATGCCAAGCAGCGCCGACACGCTGAGGTAACGTGACTGCGAAATCAACGTCGGGATCACCACCAGGCCGACCACATACCCCGCAAGCATCAACGCCAAGGTAAAGGAGGTAAACAACTTGGTCTGGTCCAGTGGCAGGTGGAAGCCATTGCCGTAGGTACCGATCGCGTCGCCAGCCATCACCTCCACACCCACATACACGAACAGGCACAGTACGCCCAACCACAGATGCGGGAACTGGAAGATGCTGTGCCTCTGCGCGGCGCCACCAACCGCCACCGGCGTGGCATTGGCTTGCTCGGCCTGCAACTCCGGCAACGGCGAAAACAACACGCCAATCGCCACCACCACCAGCACACAGGCCATCACCATATACGGCATATGGATTTTGGCAGCGAAGGTGGCAAGCAGCATTTCCTTGGTCGCCGGATCGGCTGCCTGCACCTGCGCGGCCAAATCGCCGATGCCGTGCAACACCAGCGTGCCGATCAGGAACGGCGCCATGATGCCGGCAATTTTGTTGCAAATACCCATCACCGCGATGCGCCGCGCCGCGCTCTCGATCGGGCCAAGAATGCTGATGTAGGGATTGACCGCGGTCTGCAACAACGCCAGACCACTGCCGATCACGAACAGCCCAACCAACGCACCCGCATAGAAACGCTGCGTGGCGAACTGCCCGAATAGCGCCGCGCCAAGCGCCATGACCAACAGACTCAAGGCCAGGCCCTTCTTCATACCAGTGCGTTTGAGAATCCACGACGATGGCAACGCCAGGAAAAAGTACGACAGGTAGAACACCATCAACACCAGGAAGGCGTTGACCTCGTTGAGATCGAACGCCAAGCGCACGAAGGTGATCAACGGCCCATTGATCCAGGTAAAAAAGCCGATGATGAAGAACAACAGGCCGACGATGGCAATCGAAACCAAAGGATTGTTAGGCCGAGCGTTGGTCATGGGCGGGGGCTCCGTGGTGGCGCGAGGATCGGCGATCAGCGTCGCAGTTCGGCGACGAAATCGTAGTAGTCGTTATGGCAATACGTGTCGGTCAGTTCGATCGCGCTGCCGTCGCGGGCATAGCCGACCCGCACCACGTGCAGGATCGCCTCGCCTTCCTTCATGGCCAGGTGTCCGGCCAACCGCGCCGGCAGATTGATGGCACGGAAATGCTGCAGTGCGCGCACCACCGGGGTGCCGCGCTCGTCCAGGTAGGCATAGAGCGAATCGACGATCGCCTTGGGATCGGGCACGACATACTGCGGCAGCACCGCTTCCTCGTAGGCCATGACCCGGCCATCGGCACTGCGCAAACGGGTCAGCTCCGTCACGGCGGTGTCCGGCGACAACCCCAGGCGCAGGATCTCCTCGCCGTGGGCCGGACGGGTACGCCGCTCCAGCCAGCGCGTCCCTGGCTCCAGCCCTTCCATGCGCACGGTCTCGGTGAAACTGGCCAGGCCGCTAAGTTGATGCTGGATGTGCGAGGTGACGAACGTACCGGCACCTTGCCGGCGCGACACCAGGCCTTGCTCGACCAGGGCATCCACAGCCTGGCGCAGGGTCACACGCGATATCTGCAGGTGTTCGCACAGTTGGCGCTCGGCGGGCAAAGCCTCGCCCGGTTTCCACTGGCCAGCCTTGATCGCCCCCACCAGCTTGCTCGCCAATTGCAAGTACAAGGGCGTCGGCGCATCCGAATCCACAGCCAGCCCCCGCAACCTAGGGTCGGCAGGCGGCTTGGACTTGGTCATCGTGCTCTCCAGACCGCATGGATAGATCATATCCAATATAGTACCAATCCATGCGATGTGCACGCTGCGTGACGAATCGGTACCGGACACCAGGGCAATGCCGCGCCGTTAGCCAGCATCGCAGGACGTATGGCGGCATGGTCGGCGGTGCCGCCCTGCCCCGACCATCGGTTTCGGGCATGCGGCGACCCGGACGGGCCGCTACCGCTAGCAGATGCGCCAGGGGTCATCGCCCTGGCAGAGGTCATCGACGCCCCCCAGAGCAGACGCGATGCGACGGATCTCTCAACCCGACAGCGGGTTTATCTACAACGAATAAGAGGAGCTAACAAGACCACTGTGTCGCCGCCAGAGGGGCGTGGGCAGTGCTCGGAACTCACATACCGCCTCGGACCCTGTGTGCCGTCCGCGCCCACCCGAGAGCCACTGGCGACGTTTTGTTAGCCACTCCAAGACCAATCCACGCCGCATCATCACTCGCCGCAAACGGACTGCTGGCACGAGCAAGCCCCGGCGTCACAACACCGGGGCCTGGCTCACATCACATTCTCTCAATGACGCGACCGGATATCCTGATCCCGCGGAAACTGGACATGCCCATCAACGAGATAAGCTCCCCGGTTCCCATAGGTAGGCATGGGCGGAATCGTATCGGTCACCACCATGCCGCGAATATCGGTGATGCGTACCTCGAGCATCTGCGCTCCAACATTTTCGCCGACGAAATGGTTGTAGTCCATCTTCGGCAAACTGATCCAGTCGCCGCCCTTCTTGTACTCGAACTTGACCACCGGGTAGAGATGGTTGCGTACCTGGATTGCGGCCCAATACGGCGAACTTCCCTCTTTGATTCGATACACTAGGTTACCGGTGATCGGTGCTTGCACCACTTTCCAACTGATCGGGATGCGACCGGCGCTGGTATCGCCAATGGAAGAAAACGCATTGGGCGACAGATCCAAATAGCAATTGTGGCCTTCCGGATATATGTCGGTGACATACACGGTGGCGGTGCCCTTGGGACCTTGCACCTGCAGATACGCACCGGCCAACGCAGCCTTGACCCCGCCATAATTGAGCTGTGTCGGGTTGAGCGCAGTGATCATTGCATCCGGCGGAATCGGATCAAGCAACAGGGCGCCACCAGAGTATCCAGAGTAGGTATAGGTCGCAGCGCCATTACAGACCCCGCTCCAGTCATCGGCAGAAGCGGGTGGGACGATGGCAATCAGACTCAGCACGGCGAACAAACCGGCACTGCGTAGGACGGCGCGAATATGTCGTGCTTGCATAATGGTTTCCTAGTCAATGGGCGCGGTGCGCCACGCGGCGACAGGGCGGTTGCCCTGCAAGACGAATGTGGAAGATGCACGTATGCAGCAACTTTGCGCGCGTCTGGAGAATACACTCTTGTTCGATTATGCAGACACGATCTGTGCGTTCCCGCAAACATTTCGGGTCCACTCAGGCATCTATGCAGCAAGGCATTTAATGCGGGTTATGTGAATTCGCCTACACATTGCAAAACGATTGATTCAGCGGCTCAGCAAACTACGCTCCAGATGCCAAAGCACGTCACGCAGCGGAGTGAACAGCGTCACCATACCGACTGCGACACCCAGCGCGTCGGCCAACGCATCGAATGGATCGGCCGAACGTGTACTGGTCCAGGCTCCCTGCGCGAACTCGATCCCCACACCCAACGCCAACAGGCCCAGCGCGGCCCCGGTCCAGGCACGCGGACCGGCATAAAGCTGCACGGCGCCGGCAGCCAGCAACAGATAAGCGAGAAAATGCTCGACCTTGTCGCCCTCGGGCATGTCCAACAATTGCGGCGGACGGGGAATCATGCAGAGGTAAATCAGCACGATAATGGCCAGCCACCACAACCCCTGCCATAACCAGGGCCAGCGGAACGGGCGCACCATTGCCCTCACAGGCGCCAACTCAGGTCACCAGCCAAAAAGGCAGGCGCCAGCGCGACATCCCGCTCGAACCCCATCACCTGGAAACGCTCGCCCATCTCGCTGGGCAGGGTCAGCCGCTTCACTTGCTGACGCAGACGCAGCCGGCCGGCGTCGTCGGTGCGTGCTTCGGCCTCGGCCAGCAACGTGTCCAGGCCATTGCCCAGCAGGAAACTGGCTTGGTTGCAGTAACCCGCCAGATCGAAACCGGCACCGGTACCGGCCTCGGCCAACGCGGTGAAGTCCACCGATGCGGTCAGGTCCTGCAATCCCGGCCAGCGATACACATCGGCATGGCTGCGATGCCGGTAGAACGCGCGCAAGGTACCTTCATTGCGCTCGGGCAGATAGAACTCGCGACGCGGATAACCGTAATCCACGAACAGCATCGCGCCGCTGCGCAAGCCACCGGCCACCGCCTGAATCCAATACGGCAACTGCGGCAGCAGTTCGGAGCGGTAGCCATCGGCCAGTGACCGCTGCAGATCGCGTTCCACATGCCGCACGGCCGCCGTCAGCAGCGCATCGGCGGGCTGCTCGCCACGCTGGAAGCCGCCATCGCGATCCAGCGTCACCGTCTCCTCGAAGACCTCGCCATCACGCAGCATAAAGCGCGGCGTCGGCAATGCGTCGATCACTTCGTTGGCGAACAGCACGCCGTTCCAGTCGTCGTCGAACGGACGCTCCAACCATTCCAGCAGATCGAACACCGGCGGGATCAACACCCGCGCCAGACGCGCGCGCTGGCGCGCGCGCAGGTCCGCGCTGGGCTCCAGGATGGCATAGCGTTGAGGCAACGCATCCAGCGCCGACAAGCGCTTGAGCATCACCTCGGCGAAAGCGCCACTGCCGCCGCCCACTTCCAACATGCGCGCCTGCGGACCCAGTTGCCGCAACACCGGAGCCAGCGCGTTGGACACCGTGGCGGCAAACAACGAACCCAGCTCCGGCGCGGTCACGAAATCGCCCGCCTCGCCGAACTTGCTACTGCCGGCGCTGTAGTAACCGAGTCCCGGCGCGTACAAAACCAGCTCCATGAAGCGCGAAAACGCAATGGCGCCACCATTGGCGGCGATTTCGTCGCGCAGATGCGCGACCAGACGATGACTGTGCGCCAGCGCATCGGCATCGGGCAAGGGAAGATCGGTCGGCATGCGGTGCTGAATTGCGTGGACAATGCACAGCATAGCCGAGTACGGAATCTGCACATGTCTCACCTCAAAGTCGCCCTGATCACCGGCAGCGCACGCCGCATCGGCGCCGGCATCGCCCGGCATCTGCACGCTGCGGGCTATCGCGTGGCGCTGCATGCGCACACCTCGCAAACCGAACTGCAGGCGCTGGCGCAGGAACTGGAGACCATGCGCGCGGACAGCACCCTGACCCTGCACGCCGACTTGCGCGATACCACGCAATTGCCGGGATTGGTGAGGCAGTGCGTACAGCGCTTCGGCCGGCTCGACGCGCTGATCAACAACGCCTCCAACTTCTATCCCACCCCCTTGCACGAAGCCACACCGGCGCAATGGGACGACCTGTTCGCAGTCAACGCGCGTGCGCCGCTGTTCCTCGCCCAGGCCGCTACCGAGCAACTACGCGAACACGGTGGCGCCATCGTCAACCTCACCGACCTGCATGCGGAGCAACCCTTGCGCGCGCATCCGCTGTACGGCGCCGCCAAAGCCGCCCTGGCGATGCTGACTCGCTCACTGGCGTTGGAGTTGGCACCGCGGGTGCGGGTCAACGCCATCGCCCCCGGCGCGATCCTGTGGCCGGACGCCGGCAAGGATCCCGCCGCGCAGCAGGCGCTGCTGGCGCGCACCCCGCTGGCACGCACCGGCGACGTCGCCGACATCGCCGAAGCGGTACGCTGGCTGCTCGACGACGCCCACTTCGTCACCGGTCAGACTTTGCGAGTGGATGGTGGCCGAGGACTGTCCTGAGGCCGGGACGATGCGTTCGAGACAGCCGATGATGGCGGGACATCGCCACCACAACACCGCGTCTGTGGCATCGACATGGATCACACGCAGCAACCGCGTCAGTCGCGAACACACAGCAACGCGCGCGCCCTTGCCCGATTCGATTTGCAGACAGCCGCTGCTCGGCGAGGACATCGGGCGCTCCCGCCTCCACACGAGTGCCGACCTTACCGAGCCGCGCGCTCCTGCCCCAGGGTCTCGCCCCCATCCAGCGCCACCACCTCGAACACCGCTCCGTGCTCGGCATGCGCACGCCACAATGCCTCCAACGTCAGGCCGCTGATCGGGTCGACGAAATCGGCGGCGATGTCGGCCAGCGGTTTCAGCACGAAGGCATGGCGCAACTCGGGACGCGGGAGACGCAAATTACCTGGACCTTCAGCGATGCGGTCGCCATAGAACACGATATCGATGTCCAAGGTGCGGTCGCCAAAGCGTGGACCACTGCGGTCGCGCCCGTGCGCGTCTTCCAGCGCATGCAACCAGGCGTCTAGCGGCATCAGCTCCCAATCCGTCTGCAACGCCACCGCGTTGTTGAGGAATGCCGGTCCGTCGAAGCCCACCGCCACGGTCCGATAGGTGGGCGACACCACGATCGGACCGAAGCGCTTACGCAATGCGTCGAGCGCAACGGCAAGGTGATGCTGCGGGCGCAGGTTGCTGCCCAGGCTCAGGAGCACGGTGGTCATGCGATATTCGCGCATGCTGCGGCCACCAGCGTCAACCAGCTAGCCAAGTCGGTGCCGCACCGCATAGAATCCGGGCGCGCCGGGCTTGCGGCAGTGTCATACCCTCCTGTGTCTGCCGGCCGGAAAACGCGGCCAGCACGTTTGCGCATCTCCCCTGGAGCCGGCAATCGCGAGCGCGACCGAACCCAATCCCGTGCGTCCCTCTCCCTCGCCCCACCCTGGAAGCGCAATCGCCCTAGGGTAGCCAACACAACGACTGCATCGCTGTCAGACGGTTGTGGACAGTCCACGGAATCCTCTCGTATCACTTGCACACGGCGGTTCCTGCGCAACTCCCCGCGTCTACCGGACAGGGACTGGTGACGCCGTGTTCGCCACGCTTGGCTACGACCAGCACAGACGCTAGATCCGCAAGAACGAAAACACATGGTTTACCCGCTCAAACCGCAACGCAATCTTATCTGTGTGCGTTGTTGCAGATCGGTTGACTCGCTTCCCGGGGAGCGGATTCTCAGCCACTCTCCAACGCATGTGCCACAGCGCGAAACACGCGTTGCATTTCCAACGGCTTGCGCAACACGTGCACGGCGATATCGCTGGGAAAATGATCGCGTTCCAACACCGCGCCAGCGTCCTCGAGCACGATCGCCGGGCCCTGATAACGCATTTCCTGCAGCGCCATCAGCAGGCTGACCGCCGACAGCAGAATGATATCGCTGTCCACGATCACCAGGTCCGGCAGACCGTGTTCCTGCACGTCGCGCAGCGCTGCCGCGCCATCGGACGCCAATTGCGGGCGGTAGCCCTGGCTGGACAGCGCGTTACCGAGCAGCGACAACCGCGTCGCCTCGCCATCCACCAACATCACGCTCTGGCCCTTGCCCATCGGCAACGACAACTCTGGCTCGACCGAAGGCGTCTGACCGCGCAATGGCAGCATCAATTCGAAACAGGTGCCCTCGCCCGGCGTACTGTCCACGCCGATGCTGCCACCGTAGCCTTCGACGATGCGCTTGCACGAAATCAGGCCAAGACCTGTGCCATCCGGCTTGGTGGTGAAGAAGGGACTGAACAGACGCGCCTGTGTCTGCGCATCCATCCCCATACCACTGTCGCGGACCAGGATACGCACCTGATCGCGACCGTTTGTGCCGATCGCCTGGATGGCCGAGAAGGTCAGCCGCCCTCCATCGGGCATCGCCTGAATCGCATTCAATCCCAGGTTGAGCAGACACTGCTGCAATTCGGTGTAATTGGCCTCGATCGACAAGGACGCATCGGGCGCATCCACCTGCAAGGCCACGCCCTCTGGCAGGCTGCTCTTGAGCAACATCTGCACGGCCTGGAACAGTTCGGCGATACAAACCCGCTGGCTGGGCGTGCGCGAACCACGCACGAACGACAGCATCGACTCGGCCATCTCGTGACCACGCCGACCACACTCGGCAATGACATCGGCAAGATGCCGCAGTTGCGGATCGTCGCTGCGTCCGATCATCAGTTCCGGCACGATCAGTAACGGCTGCAGAATATTCCGCAAATCGTGACTGAGGCCGGCAGCGAGCAGGGCCAGACTCTCCAGCCTCTGCGCGCGCATCAACTCTCGCTCAACCCGCTGCCGCTCGCGTTCGGAGCGCGCCTCACGGATCGCACGTGTCACCGCCGACGGCAAGCGAGTGGGGTTGTGCTTGATGATGTAGTCGTTGGCGCCATCGCGCAGCGCCTCGACCGCAGTCTCTTCGCCAATGGTGCCGGAGACGAATATGAAGGGCATGACGCTGTCATGTTCGCGCAACACCCGCAGCGCCCGATGTCCGGAAAACCCCGGCATACTGAGGTCGGACAACACGATGTCGGGAGCGAACTCGCGCAACGCCTCGCGCAGCGCTGGTTCGCTTTGCACACGATGGAACGTCGCCTCCAGACCGGCGTCCAGCAATTGGTCGGACAGCAACTCGGCATCCTCTGGCGAGTCCTCCACCATCAGGATCCGGATTGGGCCGAACTTGGGGCCGGTCATGGGCATGCCTGCTTACTCTTCGTCCGGAGCCTGATTGATCAGCGCCCAGAACGTCCCCAAGGTCTTTACCGCAGTGAAGAACTGATCCACGTCCACCGGTTTGACCACATAGGCGTTGACACCAAGGTCCCAACTACGGGCCAGATCGCTTTCCTCGCGCGAGGACGACAGAATCACCACCGGCAGACGCTTGAGCGACTCATCGCTGCGCACCAGCCTGAGCACTTCCAGGCCATCCAGTCGCGGCATCTTGATGTCCAACAGCAGTACCGCGGGCATCCCCTCCTCGCGCTTGGCGTAGGCACCGCGACGCAGCAGGTAATCCATCGCTTCCACACCGTCCTCGACGTGCACGATCGGATTGGCCAAGCGAGCATCGCGTAATGCGTCCATCGCCATTTCAGCATCGGCGGGACTATCTTCGGCCAGCAAAATGGTGCGAATGGCAGTCATGCGATCAACTCGGTGGTGGGCGCTTCGAGCGCCGGTGGCAAAACGAAGTGGAAGCTGGCGCCCTCGTCCGGCGCGGACTCGGCCCAGATATGCCCACCATGACGGGCGAGGACGCGACGCACGCTGGCTAGGCCAATGCCGGTACCGGAGTATTCGCTCGCCTTGTGCAGCCGCTGAAATACGCCGAATAATTTGGCCGCATAGGTCATGTCGAAACCGGCACCGTTGTCGCGCACAGTGAAGTGATGGCTACCGTCCGGCTCCATTTGGTAGTGGACCTCAATCTGCGCGACCTCGCGTTTGGCACTGTACTTGACCGCGTTATCGAGCAAATTCAACCACAACTGGCGCATCATGTTCTCGTCGACGACCAGAATCGGCAGCGGCGCAACGCGCCATTCGATGCGATGGCCGTTACCGGCATGGTCGGACTGATAATTGGCGTCCAGCACCGAGCGCGTCTCCGCCACCAGCGACTGCATATCCACCGACTGCAAGCGCATCGCGCTACGGCCCAGACGCGAATACACCAGTAGATCGTCGATCAACGAGGCCATGCGCCGCGCCGAAGTCCCGATCACCTCCAGGTAATGCCGGCTCTTTTCGTCGGCGGCTGCGTCCAGATGGCGCACCAGCTTGTCGGCGAACCCGGCGACATGGCGCAGTGGCGCACGCAAGTCATGCGAGACCGAGTAACTGAAAGCTTCCAGTTCGCGGTTGACCTCCGACACCTGCTCCACCTTGCCCTCCAACTGCCGATTCAATTCCTGAATCCGCTGTTGCGCAGACTTCTGCAGGGTGATGTCGCTGACCGTCATCAGCACCACCTCATCCTCGCTATCGGGCAAGGGCATGCGCCGCGCGTTCAACAGCATGATCCGCGACACACCGTCCGCGCCGACTTGTTCGTGCTCGAAATCCCAAAGTTCGCGTCCGCGCAGCAAGACATCGGCAAGACGCTGACCGATGACAGGATCCCGCCAGACGCCATCGCCCACCTCGGCCAACATCTTCGACGCATCGTCCGGTTGCAGTCCGTACAGTTCGGCGAACGCGGTGTTATGCATCAACATCCGCTGCGAGCCGTCGAGCAACACGATCGGCTCGCGCACGGTTTGCAGCACCGCTGCTGCACGCCCATTGGCGCGCAGCATGTCACGCTCGGCATGCAGGCGCCGGCCGATCTGGCGCTGCAACAGCCAGATCACCAGACCCAGCAACAACAACTGCACCGCCAGGGACACCCAGCTCACTCGCGAAGCCAGCGCACGGCGTCGCTCGGCATCGGTAATTCGGCGCATCAGCAGTTCGTCCTCGCGCTGCCGCAACTCATTGGTCAAACCGCCGACCGGATTGTCTGCGCTCATCTCCTGGATCAAAGGACCAATCCGCTTCGGATCGCGGTTCTGCGCGATACGTTCGGCCAGCAGGCTGCGCCGTTCCAGCGTGCTTTGCAGTCGCCCGATGCGCATTTGCTGCTCCGGGTTGTCACGGGTCAATTGGGCCAGGCGTGCGATGTTGGACACCAGTGATGCACGTGTCTGCTTAAGGCGCGCCTTGAGCGACGGCGAGTCGGTGTCGTGCGACATCGCCATCGCCGCGGACTCCATATCGCGCACATCCGCTTGCAACTCGCTCAAGGCCGCCGTGACTTCCCGGCTATGACTCATCCAGTCGGCGGCACGCAGGGTCGCAGCGTTCATCTGCCGCAGCAGCAACGACGGCAGAATCACGATCAACACGACAGCCAGCGCCAGCACCGGCAGTCGCCAGCGATCCCAGACGTCGTGTTTGGCGATGATCTGCATACTCAAATACATATGAAGAGAGAACAGTGACGGCATCGCAGGCGCGCATTGTCGCCCATCTCCCCCGACCGATGATGAATTATTCAGATATGCAGCAACACCCCGGTCGCGGCACCTTGAGGCACTTTATCCCAAGCACTGGACACAAAGAAATGGGCGGCTTGCACACCGCCCAGATAATGGATCCAATATTTCACACGCAGTTAAGCGGATCGCTCTACAGAACGGCGTCGGCTTGAACCACGTTCATGGCCTGAGACGTCCTCCCGGCACGCACCAGCAAGAAATCGGCATGGCCACGCAAACGCCGACATTCGGAGTAGCTCAAGTCTCGATCCAACTCCATCATCAACGCGGAGAAAGACGGCCAGAAGATGGCGTCTTCATGGACGCTGGCCAATAGCATGCACAGCTGCGCTTCGAGCTTGCGTACCGCCGCAAGCAGAGGGGACGGCCGCGCGCCCTGGCCGGAAAGTGCAGCATCTAACGCCGCCGCCGCAGCAGCCGCATGGCTTGCCCCCGGATGAGTATTAGTGTCCAGCATCTTGCTTTATCGGTTAACAAACGTAACCCTATGATGTCTGAGCGGATGTCAATGCCGCGCGAAATGTGACAATCATCGCAACGTGCGCCTTGCAAATGGGCGGCTTGCACACCGCCCAGATAATGGATCCAATATTTCACACGCAGTTAAGCGGATCGCTCTACAGAACGGCGTCGGCTTGAACCACGTTCATGGCCTGAGACGTCCTCCCGGCACGCACCAGCAAGAAATCGGCATGGCCACGCAAACGCCGACATTCGGAGTAGCTCAAGTCTCGATCCAACTCCATCATCAACGCGGAGAAAGACGGCCAGAAGATGGCGTCTTCATGGACGCTGGCCAATAGCATGCACAGCTGCGCTTCGAGCTTGCGTACCGCCGCAAGCAGAGGGGACGGCCGCGCGCCCTGGCCGGAAAGTGCAGCATCTAACGCCGCCGCCGCAGCAGCCGCATGGCTTGCCCCCGGATGAGTATTAGTGTCCAGCATCTTGCTTTATCGGTTAACAAACGTAACCCTATGATGTCTGAGCGGATGTCAATGCCGCGCGAAATGTGACAATCATCGCAACGTGCGCCTTGCAAAAATCGGAGATAACGTATATGGAACGATGCGTTACATAAACAACCATTATCCGCGAACGGCGTCACTGCGCATGTTGCGGCCAGACCGTACTGGATCAGGTCATGGCGGCACCGATCTTGAGCCCGGAGGCGCTCACTGTTTTGCCTGCGCCGATCCTCTTGGCCTCCCACACAGCCTGATTGCCTTGCCTTTTGGCCTTGACCGGGCCAAAACACTTGACAGCCGCGTTGACGCTATCGACCTTGAGCTAGTCGCACACGCCTGCCTGGTGGCGAGCCAATCCGCCTTCGCCTGAGTATCGTGCTCGGCCGCACCGACGTGCCGCATGCTGTCGCACTCGTCAATGCCGCCATGGTTCTGCCAGCACTGATCGGGGGATCGGCGGCGAACACATGGGCCGCGCCCATGGCAACGCATCGACCGGCACAGGATTGCGCCGAGTGCGTGCGTGCAATGAACGTTGCCATGGGACATGGCGTCATTGACGAGATAGCTAGTTTCCATAGCGGCTCGTCCATACAGCGTGACCGGCGCATCCAGAGAGCGTGAGTACGCCCGCGAAATGAGGTCGGCGATACTGTCGGCATCGAATCCCGCGATGCTGATCCCATGCCCAAGACCGTCAATCTCGCCCTGATCGGCTATGGCTATGCCGGCCGCGTCTTCCACGCGCCGTTGATCGCACACACGCCTGGGCTCTGCCTGCATACGGTCGTTTCCCGCCACGCCGACGCCGTGACCGCGACCTACCCGCACACACGCATCGTCGCCGACTCCGCGCAGGCATTCGCCGACCCGCAGATCGATGCGGTGGTGATCGCCACACCGAACCAGACACATGCAGCGCTGGCACTGGCAGCGCTAGCGCAAGGCAAGCATGTCCTGGTGGACAAGCCGTTCACCTTGAATGCACACCAGGCGCAGCAGGTGATCGCGCAGGCACAGCGTGCCGACTGCATCGTCAGCGTGTTCCAGAACCGGCGTTGGGACGGCGATTTCCTCGGCGTGCGCGCGGTGCTGGAAACCGGTGCCTTGGGCGACATCGCCGAATTCCATTCGCACTTCGACCGCCATCGCCCGCACGTCGGCGACCGCTGGCGCGAACATGCACTGCCTGGGTCGGGACTGTGGTTCGACCTGGGACCACACCTGCTCGACCAAGCACTGCAACTGTTCGGCATGCCACAGACGATCCAGGCCGATCTCGCACTGCAACGCGCCGAGGCGCAAACCGTGGATTATTTCCATGCGCTGCTGCGCTATCCACGGCTGCGTGTCGTGCTGCATGCTGGCTCGTTGGTCGCGGCGAACAGCTTGCGCTTCGCACTCCACGGCACCGGCGGCAGTTATCTGAAACATGGCCTGGATACCCAGGAAGCACAGTTGCGCGCTGGCCTGACACCGGCCGCGCCGCACTGGGGCGAGGATCCGCTACCCGGCCAGATGCATCTGATCGACGCGGCCGGCACGATCTCCACACACATCGTGCCGCCGCATCGGGGCGACTATCGCCACTGCTACGCCGGCTTCCGCGACGCGATGATCGGTCACGCGCCCGCACCGGTGGATGCGGCGCAGGCGCTGGCAGTCATGCGCCTGCTCGATGCCGGCATGCGCAGCGCCGACTCCGGCAACACCGTCGCCCTGGACTGAACGCTATCGACCATCAAACAAGTCGTGCGCCGCACCGGGCAACCGCGTCAGCCCTCGTGTTTCATCGCATGACCGCCGAACTGATTGCGCATGGCCGCCAACAGCTTGTCGGCGAACGAATCGTCCTCGCGAGAACGCAACCGTTCCAACAGCGACAGGGTGATGACCGGAGCCGACACATTCAGGTCGATCGCCTCGGCCACGGTCCAGCGCCCCTCGCCAGAGTCCTGCACGAACGGCGCGATCCCATCCAAGCGCGGATTGTTGCCAAGCGCATCCGCGCACAGATCCAGCAGCCAGGAACGCACCACGCTGCCCTGACGCCAGACCTCGGCGACCTGATGCAGATCCAGCTCGAACGCCTGCTTGCGCGCCATCAACGCAAAACCTTCGGCATACGCCTGCATCATTCCGTACTCGATGCCGTTGTGGACCATCTTGGTGAAGTGGCCGGCACCACTCGGCCCGACCCGTCCCCAACCGGCATCGGCCGCTGGCGCCAACGTGGCGAACACCGGATGCAGGCGCTGCACCGCCGCAGCGTCGCCACCGATCATCAGGCTATACCCCTCGCGCAGCCCCCACACCCCGCCACTGGTGCCGCAATCGACATAGGCGATGCCATGCGTCGCCACCGCCTCGGCGCGACGCATCGAATCTTTGTAATAAGAATTTCCACCATCGACGATCACGTCGCCCTTTTGTAGGAGCGGCATCAGCACGGCCAAGGTCTCGTCGACGACTTGCCCAGCCGGCACCATCAGCCATATCGCGCGCGGCGCAGGCAATGCCGCGATCAGCGCGGCCATGGTCTCCACGGTCTCCACCGCGCGCTGCTGCGCTGCGCTACGCGCCGCTTCGCCCAGATCGAAACCGACCACACGGTGCCCGCCGCGCACCAGGCGTTCGGCCATGTTCGCCCCCATCCGCCCCAGACCCACAAGTCCAAGTTCCATGCGTCGCTCCCATTTGGAAAAAAGGAATGCTTAGGATCGCACGAAGCAGCAGCGCCGAGATGAGCGTTATGATCGCCGGTGATGGTGAGTGCGCTGATTTACCGGCAAAGCCGCAGCGAAGCAGGCAACTACTCGGCGACACGTACAGATGACGCCTGCACGCAATCTTGCAACTGCTGCGCGCGCCAACGGCGATACAGCGTGGTGTGCAGGTTGTGCAGGGTCAACTCGATCGCAAACGGAGTGCGCGGATTGCGATCCAGCAAACGCACCACGTGGTAGCCGATCGGCTTGACACCCTTCGGATGCACATAAATGTCCAAGCCACGGTAGACAGGATCGTCGAGTAACGCGTCGAGCTGCGCCAACACCTGGCGTTGCGCCAACGACAGCCCACTGCGCAAACGCGCATCGCGCATCACCAGCAAACGTTCGAAACGCGCACGACCCGGGCCACGCAACGCCTGTGCCAACTCCCAGATACGCCGGTTGCTGCGGTCGTAATAGGCGAAGCCGCCATGCCGACGCAACGCCTGCGCCGCATCGGCACTGATCGCGACGACAACGAAGTTTTCGGCCTGATTGTTGATGTCGTCCAAGTAACCAGACTCGAACACATGCACCAGATAACCCGGCACACCCAGGAACGCCGCACGGCCACGCTGCGCGGTTTTTTCCGCTTTGCCATCGGCGAAGAGGGAGCCGGCATGCGCGCCGAGCAGAATGCTGTCGGTGCGATGCAAGGTGAGGAACGTGCCAATCGAAAGTTCGTCGGCACTGAACGCGCGATCAAACCCGGCATCGCCATACAGCTCGCGTTGCGCCGCCAATTGCGCAATCTGTCGGCCGACGCCGCATTCCGAGCGCACATAGCCTCTGTAAAACGCGTCCAACGCATGCGCATTGCCTTGCACCGGGCGGTATCCGCGACCGAAACTGCGGAAACCCTGCCACCCCTGCGCTCGTGCGCCGCGCGGGCCAAATCCGATCCATCCTAGTTGCAAGGCCGAGAACCGATAACCGGGATTCCCCTGCAAACGCGCGACGGCACGCTCGGTCGCCGCACCGAGCCGTAGCAAATAGCCGCACTGCGTCGCCGAGGTCTCCAGCAAATGGCGCAGCGCCTGACGCCGCTGCATCTGGCCCCATGTGTCCGGCAATGCCACTTGTAGATCGCCATGTGCCTGCGCCTCGGCGAGCGATCCGCGCTCGCACGGCATGCCGGGCGAAACCTGCGACTGTGCGGCAACGGTACTGGTGACGTGCCAGCCAAGTTGACCAAGGACATTCGTCAGACACGCCGCACTGGCGCTGTCCGCAGGATCTGGCACAGCCGCTGACGCGGCGCTCGTCAGCAGCGACACAATCAGCAAGCTGGCACGGCCACGACGCCACCACAGACATGTAGGTGCAAGGGATCGCATCATGGTGCAGACATGGCAGGCAGCGAACGTCCGGACACCGCCAAGACGCGGCACTCATGCAAGCGTGCCGCCCAGGCCGTGCATGCTGCGCGAAGCCACTGCGCCCGGCACATACTCGTTGGATTCACTCCTGCGCAATGTATTGCCCGCCTACACTGCCTGTTCCATTGACCGAACTGAGCACTCTCATGCACGTACTCGTTACCGGAGGCACCGGATTCATTGGCCGCGCGCTCTGTCCTGCGCTGGTGCAGGCAGGACACCGGGTCAGCGTGCTGAGCCGCGACCTTTTGCGTGCTAAGCGTTTGCTGCCAGAGGTACACGCACTGGACGCGCTGCATCGCATCGCGTCGGCAGAGGCAGTGATCAATCTGGCTGGCGAACCGCTGAGCGAGGGCCGCTGGAACGCCACCCGCAAACGCCGCTTCCGCACCTCGCGCATCGGCACCACGCGCGCGCTGGTCGACTGGATGGAGCAGCTCGACCCGACGCAACGCCCGAGCTGCCTGATCTCAGGCTCGGCAATCGGCTACTACGGCGATCGCCGCGACGATGTGCTCGACGAGCAGGCCACACCTGGAGATGACTTTTCCGCGCAGCTATGCCGCGATTGGGAAGCCGAAGCACTGCGTGCGCAGACGCTGGGCGTGCGAACCAGTCTGGTGCGCACCGGCGTGGTCCTGGGTCGCGATGGCGGCGCACTGGCCAGGATGCTACCGCCGTTCAAGCTCGGGCTGGGCGGGCGCATGGGCGAGGGACGACAATGGATGAGTTGGATCCATCGCGACGACCATGTCGCACTGTTGCTATGGCTGTTGCAACACGGCGGCGAAGGTGCCTACAACGCCAGCGCGCCGACACCGGCAACCAATGCCGATTTCGCCAGACAACTCGCCGCAGCGCTACACCGGCCGACGCTGTTGCCGATGCCGGCCAGCGCCCTGCGCCTGGCCTTCGGCGAGATGGCCGAGCTACTGCTGAGCAGCCAACGCGTCGTGCCCTCGCGCGCGCAACAGGAAGGCTACGTATTTCGTTATCCGCAACTGGATGCCGCCTTGCGCGCCCTGCTCGCCTGAGTGCCACAAGACGCCCACACCAAACAACGCATCGCCACAGGCACTAAAGAAAACGCCCCGGCGGAAACAGTGTCCGCCGAGGCGCAGGGCGCATCCTGGAAGCAGTGGATCAATAGCGCTTGCAGACGGTCTCGACTTCGCGATTGCCGTTGGCTTCCTGGCGCTTGCCCTGGATGTAACGACCGGCGGCACCACCTGCCACCGCGCCACCGACCGTCGCCAGCGTGTTGCCCTTGCCCTTGCCGATTTCGTGACCGATCAAGCCACCGATTGCGGCACCGGAAACGCCCCGGCGGAAACAGTGTCCGCCGAGGCGCAGGGCGCATCCTGGAAGCAGTGGATCAATAGCGCTTGCAGACGGTCTCGACTTCGCGATTGCCGTTGGCTTCCTGGCGCTTGCCCTGGATGTAACGACCGGCGGCACCACCTGCCACCGCGCCACCGACCGTCGCCAGCGTGTTGCCCTTGCCCTTGCCGATTTCGTGACCGATCAAGCCACCGATTGCGGCACCGGCCAGGGTGCCGCCAATGCGATCGGGATCGGTGCTGTTCTCGCGCACCGCGACCTTATTGCAGTGCACGCGGGTGCCATCGTTGAAACGGCGGCCATCGTCCTCGGGACCGTAGTGGCGATACGCCTGCGCTAACGGCACCACAGCCGTGGCAAGGCCGAGCACGGCGAGACAGAAGGCGGATTTGACGGTGTTCATGCTGATTGCTCCTGGATGGTCGAGCCGATGCACACACGACCGCACATCGCGCTCTCGATGGCGGCCAGCTTCGCATCGGATTTGCGAATGCTTGGTGAAACTCAGTCGACTTGGCTCGCCGCCAATCAACGTCCTGCCGAGGGTGCCATCAATTGCCACCGTTTTTGCCGGATTGGCTGGCAGGCTGCGAGGCCACGGGCACGGGCACGGGTGCCGATGCCGGCGCAGCGACCGCAGGAGCTGGCGGGGCAGGCGCCGCAGATGGCGTCGAGTCAGGCACCGGAGCAGGCGCGGGAGACGCGGCTGGCGGATGCGCGGGCGCGGCTGACGCGGCAGGTTTGCCCTTTGGCAAGTACTCGTTCATCAGCTGGAAGAAATGCTTGTAGAAATCGCTGTCCTGCACCGTATTGCTGGCGACACGCACCATCGAATCGTCGCTGCTGCCGATCGGCAACGACACCGAGCCCAGCAAGCCGACACCGACACTGGCCGAGGTCGGGCTTTTTTTCAGCGCATAGCGGTCCTGCAACGCGCTGACGAATACCCAGGATTCGTCCTGCCCATGCGGCACACAGGACACGCGCAATTCCAGTTGCTCGTGCAAGTCTTCGCTGGGCTGGAAATTCTTGGTGCCTTCGACCGCATCGGCGCTGGCCTTGGCAACCACATAACCCTGACTCAACAACGCACGACGCGCCGATTCGCATGCCTGTGCCGGCTGCACCTGATAGTTGCGCGAATAGGTGTTATCGGAATTGAAGCTCTCTTTCACCAGCCCGTCCTGCTTGGAGCCGAAACAGCCACTCAGGCCGATCGCGACCAGCACGAGCGCAGAAAGGACGAGAACCTTGGAAGAATCGGACATGGCCATTGACCGAGAGGGAACACCGCGCCACAGGATAGCGGCAAGCATGTCGGTGCGGCAGTGATCTCGTCGTCGTCGCTCATCCCGCGGTTAGCGAACCCGGCGGCAAGCGCCGCTGGCGAGCACCGCACTGCGGCGATGCCCGTCTCGAGCGGGTCGGCCCGCCCTGCCTGTGCGAGAAGGGCGGGCGCCATGGCGGCCACTGCGCGGGCGCCACGCTGCCCACAGCTGCTACAGACGCGCCGCGTTGGCGCGTTCGCGCACCTGCGCGAAGGTCCAGTCCTGCAGCAAGTGTCCGTTCTCCCACACGGTCACCATTGCGTCTTCGTCGCCCTCCCGGCCCACAACAGCCTGCGCCGAGGCCGCCGTGGCCGGGACCGATTCGGTCCGATATCCACCGTGTTCGAGCTGACGCAGCAGACGCACGCGGCCACGCTTGCTGAGCTTGCCCTTGTCGGTGACCGGATCTTTGTAGACATCGATCCAGGTGCCGTTCACGCGTGCGGCCGAGCACTTGAGCGCGAACTTCTGGGTATCGCGGTCCAGCCGTTGCAGCAATGCGCCGCCCATGCCGAAGGCGAGATTGTCGGTGGCGTAGCCGGCACTGGTGATGCGCTCCAGAATGGCACGGATGCTGACCGGGTTGACGCCATCGCCCTGAATCACCCGCACATGGTTGAGCACTTTATAGCCCTTGCCGTTGACGCGATGACCGAAGGCTTCGTCGAGCAACTCCAGACATTGGTGCACCACCGCGACAGGATCGCCGGAGTCGGGACGGATCACCACTGTCGCCCCGCAGGCGATCACCTGCTCGCGCAAGGCCCCGCCCCAATACGCACGGATGGCATGGAAAATGTCGTAGCTGTCCGACACCACCGCGACCACCGCACCCGGCTTGCCGAACTGGGCGAGCATATTGCGGTAGGCATCGACCTCGTGCGCGCGCCCCCAACTGGTAATCGTGCTGTGTTCGGCGGCGGGAATCGAATAACCGGCCATTGGCTCGTGATAATGCGCGCGGGCCAGCAACAGCCCAGAGACGGTATCGGTACCGAGGAAATTGACCAAATGCGCGGCACCGCCGATCGCCGCCGACTCCAGGCTGGACACGCCGCGCGCGCCGAAATCGTGCAATTTGAATAGCAATTGCCCATCCGGATCGTCGCTGGTGCGCTCCAGGAATTGACGGATCGTCTGCTTGGCGTGCCAACTCACCGTTGCCACGGTGACCGGATACCAGATGCGCAACAGCAGGGTTTCCAGGTACGAGGGCAACCAGTAGGCCCGCGCATCGGTGGACTCGATGGTCATCAACGCGTTGTGCGTGGGCACCACACTGCCCTCGGGCACGGCGCGAATCCGGATCGGCAAGTGGCCGCCGAGACGGTCGACGATATCGCGCCAGCCGGCCTCGTTGAACGGCTCGCCGTGCACGGCGAACAGATCACGCGCCTCGTCGATATCGGCATGGGTGATGGCGCGGCCCAGCGCCTCTTTGAGAATCGACTGCAGACCGAAAAACACGGTGCGATCGTAGACACCACCGCGCGATTCCACGTAGAAGAATGTCGCGTCGGTTCCAGGGGGATACTGCAACCAGTGGCTGGCCTTGTAACTATCGGTGTTGAGCAGCAGGTTATTCAGGCATTGCATGACGGAAGCTCCTTCGCGTCCAAGAAGGCCGGCAGTCTGTCCGCCGACCAGAAAAACCGCGTCAGCCGCGGCCCACAAAGAATTCGAGCAGGTGCAGGTGATCTTCGAACAGTTTCTGCCCCATGCCGAGCACCTCGCTGACCGGCACCCAACGCGCCTTGTCGGCATCGTCGCCGCCACGCACCTCGGGCAGTTCGCCTAATACGAACTCGAAGTGGAAAGCGTGGGTGATGGTGCGTCCACGCAGGCTACGCTCGGGATGGTCGAAGACGTGGCGATTTTTCAGCGACCCCTTCAAGACCGGGACCGGAATCTTGAGCCGGGTTTCTTCGCGTAGTTCGCGCAGACAGGCATCGAGAATACTCTCGTGCTGGCCGACGAAACCGCCGGGCAACGCCCACAGCCCCTTACCCGGCGCGGCACGACGACGCACCAGCAGCACATGCCCGGAATGCACCACCACTGCGTCGGCTGTGACGAAGGTGGGCGGATACGGCGCCTCTTTCCAAGCGGCACGGTATTGTTCGATAAACTGATACTCGGCAAGCAATTCCGCGTAGGACGGCGAGTTCTTACGGAACGCCTCAAGCATTTCGAACACCGGCGCTGGCACATTACCGCGTAGCATCAACAAGGCACCGTGGAAATCGATGCTGCCGGCTTGGAACAAATAACGGCGCAGCTCAGTCGCCGACAAGGTCTCGGTGTGCTGCACATCGACCAGCGGCCACTGCGGGAACTCGCGCAGGTAATCGCTGCTGGCATCCTTGTCCATGCCAATCAAACCAATCCGCGCATCGGTGCCACCGCCATCGTGGCCCACCGCATCGGCCACCGCCGACTGCACTGCGACGATCCATTGGCTTTCGTTATAGAGGTGATCGCGCAGCGCACGCAGGATCAAGCGCTCACCGCCGACACCCTCGAGCGCAGCCTGGATCATCACGCTACGCTCGGCCACGGTCCAGGGATTACGAATGGTGCGGGGCGTCTCGGCCGAGCCGATCAGGAAAATAAGCTTGCGCGAGCGCGCCAATGCGTGGCGGGCGACGGCCGCATGACCGTTGTGGAAGGGCTCGAAGCGCCCGATAAAAACGAGGTAGTCGTAGTCCATGAGCATCCCTCACGGGTGAAGTAGCGTGCCGCAGGTCTGTCCTTTGGCTGACGTGCATGCTACGCCAATGCACTGGAGCGTCAAACCTCATATCGCCAAGTCTGCACTGGGCAGCAACGGACAACGGACCTGGGTGTTACCAACTTTCGGCGGATCGATTTACAGCACCACGCGGTGACGACCGTCATCATCGCCATGCCACCCTCGCGCTCGCCTTTCCCTGTCGAGATCCTTCATGTCAATGCCCCGACGATTCGCGCATTCGTGCAGGTTGTTGCTGTTACTGATTGCGGCCATCGCTCCGGCGCAGGCACATCGGCCAGCCACAACGTCCACGCCGATGCCGCTCGAGGTCATGAGCTTCAATGTCCGCGTGCCGATCGATAGCGAGGGCGACAAGCGCTGGGAAGTCCGCCGCAGCGCGATGGCCGCACTGATCCGTGCGCAGCATCCGGATGTGGTCGGCACCCAGGAGCTGGTCAAGCGCCAAGCCGACTATCTGGCCGCACAATTACCGAACTATCGCTGGTTCGGCCGCAGCCGCGACGGTCACGAAGACGGCGAACGCATGGGTGTGTTCTACGACCGCCATCGGCTGAAACTGCTCGCATCCGGCGACTTCTGGCTGTCAGACACACCGGAAATCGCAGGCAGCATCAGTTGGGGGCATCCACTGCCACGCATGGTGAACTGGGGACTGTTCGAGCGCATCGCCGATGGCCGCCGTTTTTATCTATTCGATACTCACCTGCCCTACCGCGAGGAAGACGAGTCGGCGCGTACCAAGGGAGCGGCCCTGATCGTGTCGCGCCTGCGGGCCTTGCCGGCGAACGTGCCCGTCGTGCTGACCGGTGATTTCAACACGGTGCAGGATTCGCCGACCTACCGCACCCTGACCCAAGCGCTGACCGACGCACGGACGCAGGTAGCGCAGCCGCTGGGGCCGGAAGCCACGTTCCATGATTTCAGCGGACACCCGGATCGCCGCATCGACTGGATTTTCACCCGCGGACTGCATGCCACCCACTACGCCACGCTGGATGCGCGACCGCAGGGACATTGGCCGTCGGATCATTTTCCTGTCATCGCCGAGTTCGCCTGGACGCCCTGATCCAGGTCACTGGCGCGCCAGCGCGCATCGCATCGGATTGCAAGCGCATCCATCCGCGCCAGCACACAAAGACAAAAAACGCGCCACCGCTGAGCAATGGCGCGTTTGTGCCGACGTGGCGATGAAGCCTCGCGTCAGTCGGCCCAGCGTCCCGGGCCGGTGGATTGCGGCAGCACCTGCGCCGACAACGGATGATCCTTTTCCAGCAGGTTCACCGCATCGGCCAGGATCGATGCCGATTCGCGCAGCAACGGATCTGGACGCTTGTCGACCAGCTTCTCGCGCGCGGCGTCCTTGACGATGTCGCGCTCGTTGCCGGTCAAGCCGTCGTCGCTGCTATCGTCGGCCAGAGGATCCAGCGGCAGACCGAGCTGCTTGCGGATCTGCTGGCGCTGCTTGCGCTGCACGTCCTGCTTCTCGCGTTCGGCGCGGCGCTCGGCTTCGTTGAGCACGACGTACTTTTTGGCGGCCTCGGCACGGAACTGGCGCACGTCCTCTTCCCACCACTGGAATTCCTTTTCATTGGCGATGCGACTGGTGTGCAACGCCTCCAGCTTCGGCAACAACGCAGCGAAATTGCCGTACTGCGTGTGCGGCACCGCAGCGATGCGACTCCACGGCAAGGCGTTGTCGTAGGTGCTCTCGCCGAACTCGGTGGCATCGACGCTGGCCGGGAAGGCGATATCCGGCACCACGCCCTTATGCTGAGTACTGCTGCCACTGATACGGAAGAACTGGGCGATGGTCAATTTGACCTGACCGAAGCGGTCGGTCTGGTTGGCTGGCCAGCGATCCAGATCGACAATATTCTGCACCGTGCCCTTGCCGAAGCTGGTCTCGCCAATCACCAGGCCACGCCCATAATCCTGGATGGCACCAGCGAAGATCTCCGATGCCGAAGCCGAACCGCGGTTGATGAGGACCGCCAGCGGACCATCCCAGGCCACGGCAGGATTCTGATCGCTGTTGACGGTGACGCGGCCACCGGATTCGCGCACCTGCACCACCGGGCCTTGCTCGATGAACAAGCCGGTCAGTTCGATCGCCTCATCCAGCGAACCGCCGCCGTTATTGCGTAAATCCAGCACCACCCCATCGAGCTTGTCGGCCTTGAAGCCGGCCAACAGCTTGGCCACATCGCGGGTCGCCGAAGCGTAGTCCTTGGCATTGCGACGGCGGCCTTCGAAGTCCTGGTAGAACGCCGGCAGCTTGATGACACCGATACGCCGCGCCGGCTCGCCATCCTTCGCCGGCAGGGTCATGGTCTCGCCCTTGGCGGCTTGCTCGGCCAAACGCACCTTCCGCCGAGTCAGCACGACCTGACGATGCTTGCCGTCCACCCCGGCCTCGGCCGGAATGTATTCCAGGCGCACCTGCGTGTCTTTGTTGCCACGGATCTTGGCCACGACATCATCGATGCGCCAACCGATCACGTCCTCGATCGGGCCAGTCTTGCCTTGACCAACGCCGACGATGCGATCACCCGGCTTGAGCGTGCCATCCAGCGCCACCGGACCACCCGGGATGACCTCGCGGATCACCACCAGGTCGTCCTGCTTCTGCAACTGCGCGCCGATGCCTTCCAGCGACAACGACATCTGCTGATTGAAATTCTCGGCGGTACGCGGAGTGAAGTAGTCGGTGTGCGGATCGACGGTGTTGGTATAAGCGTTCATGAAGAGCTGGAACACGTCCTCGCTTTTCAGTTCCTTGACCGAATCGGCGAGGTTCGCGTAGCGCTTGTCCAGGGTCTTGCGGATGTCCTCGGACTTCTTGCCGGCAAGTTTGAGCCGCAACCAGTCGTTCATCACCGATTTGCGCCACAGCGCATCCAGTTCTTGATCGTCCTTGGCCCACGGCGCGTTCTTGCGGTCGTAATCGAATTTCTCGTTGCCGTCGAAATTGAAATCCTGTTTGAGCAACTTGCGCGCGTAGGCAATGCGCTGGTCCACGCGCTGCCGGTAGACGGCGAAGATATCGAACGCCGGTTCGAGCTCGCCGGAAGCGATGCTGGTACCTAGGTTGTCCTGGAACCCGGCGAACTTATCGACGTCGGCCTGGGTGAAGAACTGCTTGCTGCCGTCCAGGGACTCCAGGTATTTCTTGAAGACTTCCTTCGACGTCGCCTCGTCGAGCGCGCGTGGTCGATAGGCATAGCGACTATCGGACAGCAAACCATAGACCAACTTGGACGTGGTGGACTGGGCGGCAGTGGCGGCGGCCGGCAAGGCCGGTGCCTCGGTACGGGCGAACAACGCCAGCGGTGCGGTCAGCGCAAACGCCAGCAGGAAGGCGGGAGCTTTGAATTTCATCTAGGGACTCTCGGCACCAGGCCGTCAGGAGGGGCAGCACATCGCGTCAGACAACACGACAGTGGAGCAAGTTGCAGGCCGTGTCACCTATTCCTGAACCAGACTAGCCGCCTGTGCGCGCAGAAATGTGAACGGCACCGGTGCGAGACGTGCGGATGCGGATGTCGGAACGGGAAACAAAAGGACACGGCGACAACGCGCGCCGCTTCACCGACACGCCAAGAGAGAAAGCAGGTCGCCGTGCTCAAGCGGCGACGCCGGCACCGGCAGCCTGACGATCGGCATGGTAAGAGGAGCGCACCATCGGACCAGACGCCACGTGACTGAAACCCAGCGCGTTGCCGTAGTCCTCCAACGCCTTGTACTCCTCCGGCGTCCAGTAACGCATGACCGGATGGTGATGGGCGGTCGGTTGCAGATACTGGCCGATGGTGACCATGTCCACGTCGTGCGCGCGCAAGTCGCGCAGCGTGGCCTGGACCTGCTCCAGGGTTTCGCCCAGGCCGAGCATGATGCCGGATTTGGTGGCGATGGCCGGGTGTTGCGCTTTGAACTTCTGCAACAAGGTCAGCGACCACTGGTAATCGGCACCGGGGCGCACATTCGGATACAGCTCCGGCACCGTCTCGATGTTGTGGTTGAACACATCCGGCGGATGCGTCGCCAGGATCTCCAGCGCACGTTCCATCCGGCCTTTGCCACGAAAATCCGGGGTAAGGATTTCGATACGAGTGGCCGGCGCTGCGACGCGGATCGCGCCAATGCAGTCGGCAAAGTGCTGGGCACCACCATCACGCAGGTCGTCGCGATCCACGCTGGTCACCACCACGTACTTCAACCCCATATCGGCCACGGTCTGCGCCAGACTCGCCGGCTCGCCGGCATCCGGCGGCTTGGGTCGGCCGTGGGCGACGTCGCAGAACGAGCATCGGCGCGTGCACACCTCGCCCAGGATCATGAACGTGGCAGTGCCGTGACTGAAGCATTCGTGGATGTTCGGACAACTGGCTTCTTCGCAGACGGTGACCAGACGGTTCTCGCGCAGCTTGGCCTTGAGCGTCTGCACCGCATTGCCGGAAGGCAGGCGCACGCGAATCCACGACGGCTTGCGCAACACCGGCGCATCGGCGAATTGCACTGGCGAACGGGCGATCTTGTCTTCGCCCAATTGCTTGACTCCGGCCTGCAACGGCGCAGATGCGCTATCGCCGGAGAGAACCTGCAAGGGAATGCTGCGTGCGCTGGGCTGGGTCATGGCGTGGTCGGCGATCAGGGCGCGTGCGTGAGCGTGAGGTCGGGCAAGGCGTCGAGCGGTTGCAGCATCAGTCCGAATTGGCGAGCCAAGTGAGCTAGCAGAACCGGGGTGACCGCCTGCATGCCAGAAGGACCGCCCAAGTCTAACACCGCAGTCACCTGCAGGCCTTGATAGCCACAGGGATTGATCCGGCGGAACGGCTCCAGGTCCATCGCCACATTGAACGACAGGCCGTGGAAGCTGCAGCCGCGGCGCACGCGGATGCCGAGCGCGGCGACCTTGGCGTCACCGACGTAGACGCCCGGAGCACCGTCGCGGCGTTCGCCCAGAATGTTCCATGTGTCCAGCGTATCGATGATGGCCTGCTCGATCCGGCACACATACTCGCGCACGCCAAGCCCCAGGCGGCGCAGGTCGAGCAGCGGGTACACCACCAACTGGCCGGGGCCGTGATAGGTGACCTGGCCACCGCGATCCACGTGCAACACCGGGATATCGCCCGGCGCCAGCACGTGTTCGGGCTTGCCGGCCTGGCCGAGCGTGAACACCGGCTCGTGTTCGACCACCCATAATTCATCGCTGCTGGACGCGTCGCGGGCATCGGTGAAGCGCTGCATCGCCCGCCACACCGGTTCGTAGGGCTGACGACCGAGGTCGCGCACCGCACATGGCAGCAGCGCGGGCGCGTGGGCGGTTACAGCGTCCACTTCACTTCCGGATGCCCGCGCAGCACCGCGTGTGCCGCGTCGTATTGGGCACGATCCATGGCGCGGAACGCGATCCGCACCGAGACGTACTTGCCATTGGAGGAATACTGCCAACTGATGCGTTCGTCCAGCACCTCCACACCGGCAGTGGCCAGCAGGCGCGGCAGCTCCGATTCCAAGCCAGCGCTGGCGGCTCCCATCGCGCTTAATTCGAAGACGCCAGGAAACTGGAAGCCATGAGTTTGATCGGAAACGGTGTCCATCTGCGCATTATCGGGCCGGGCGCTGGCAAACCCAAGGCCACGCCGCGCAATGACCAGGGTCAGGATGAGATTCAATCGACCATCAGAGCCGCACCAAGGCACTTTCGCCCTGTGAAGACGCATGTCAACACGGGCATGGCACTGCGCGTGCGGATTGGAAACGGCAACGATTTCCGGGGTAAGGATTTCGATACGAGTGGCCGGCGCTGCGACGCGGATCGCGCCAATGCAGTCGGCAAAGTGCTGGGCACCACCATCACGCAGGTCGTCGCGATCCACGCTGGTCACCACCACGTACTTCAACCCCATATCGGCCACGGTCTGCGCCAGACTCGCCGGCTCGCCGGCATCCGGCGGCTTGGGTCGGCCGTGGGCGACGTCGCAGAACGAGCATCGGCGCGTGCACACCTCGCCCAGGATCATGAACGTGGCAGTGCCGTGACTGAAGCATTCGTGGATGTTCGGACAACTGGCTTCTTCGCAGACGGTGACCAGACGGTTCTCGCGCAGCTTGGCCTTGAGCGTCTGCACCGCATTGCCGGAAGGCAGGCGCACGCGAATCCACGACGGCTTGCGCAACACCGGCGCATCGGCGAATTGCACTGGCGAACGGGCGATCTTGTCTTCGCCCAATTGCTTGACTCCGGCCTGCAACGGCGCAGATGCGCTATCGCCGGAGAGAACCTGCAAGGGAATGCTGCGTGCGCTGGGCTGGGTCATGGCGTGGTCGGCGATCAGGGCGCGTGCGTGAGCGTGAGGTCGGGCAAGGCGTCGAGCGGTTGCAGCATCAGTCCGAATTGGCGAGCCAAGTGAGCTAGCAGAACCGGGGTGACCGCCTGCATGCCAGAAGGACCGCCCAAGTCTAACACCGCAGTCACCTGCAGGCCTTGATAGCCACAGGGATTGATCCGGCGGAACGGCTCCAGGTCCATCGCCACATTGAACGACAGGCCGTGGAAGCTGCAGCCGCGGCGCACGCGGATGCCGAGCGCGGCGACCTTGGCGTCACCGACGTAGACGCCCGGAGCACCGTCGCGGCGTTCGCCCAGAATGTTCCATGTGTCCAGCGTATCGATGATGGCCTGCTCGATCCGGCACACATACTCGCGCACGCCAAGCCCCAGGCGGCGCAGGTCGAGCAGCGGGTACACCACCAACTGGCCGGGGCCGTGATAGGTGACCTGGCCACCGCGATCCACGTGCAACACCGGGATATCGCCCGGCGCCAGCACGTGTTCGGGCTTGCCGGCCTGGCCGAGCGTGAACACCGGCTCGTGTTCGACCACCCATAATTCATCGCTGCTGGACGCGTCGCGGGCATCGGTGAAGCGCTGCATCGCCCGCCACACCGGTTCGTAGGGCTGACGACCGAGGTCGCGCACCGCACATGGCAGCAGCGCGGGCGCGTGGGCGGTTACAGCGTCCACTTCACTTCCGGATGCCCGCGCAGCACCGCGTGTGCCGCGTCGTATTGGGCACGATCCATGGCGCGGAACGCGATCCGCACCGAGACGTACTTGCCATTGGAGGAATACTGCCAACTGATGCGTTCGTCCAGCACCTCCACACCGGCAGTGGCCAGCAGGCGCGGCAGCTCCGATTCCAAGCCAGCGCTGGCGGCTCCCATCGCGCTTAATTCGAAGACGCCAGGAAACTGGAAGCCATGAGTTTGATCGGAAACGGTGTCCATCTGCGCATTATCGGGCCGGGCGCTGGCAAACCCAAGGCCACGCCGCGCAATGACCAGGGTCAGGATGAGATTCAATCGACCATCAGAGCCGCACCAAGGCACTTTCGCCCTGTGAAGACGCATGTCAACACGGGCATGGCACTGCGCGTGCGGATTGGAAACGGCAACGATTTCCGTTGCAAAAGCGGCTTGCGCCACGCGAACGCTCAAATCAGACGCCTATTTGGCACCCAGGCCATCACGAAAAAGCCGGCGTCACCGCCGGCTTTTTCCCATTCAGGCCGATTCCCACCACATCCAGAAGCTGTCCCACAGACGCTTGAAGAAACCCGCCTCGTCGACCGCTTTCAGCGCCACCAGTGGCGCCTGTACGATCACCTTGCCGTCCAACGTCACCCTGACCGTACCGATCGCCTGACCTTGCTTGATCGGCGCCGTCAGGGTCTTGGGCACATCGATCGACGGTTTCAACTCGCTGTAGCGGCCACGCGGCACACTGACCAACAGCGGCTGCGCCACACCCAACAGCACCTGTTTTTCGGTCCCCTTCCACACCCGCTGCTGCGCAACCTGCTTGCCCGGTTCGTATAGACGGTGCGTTTCGAAGAAACGGAAACCCCAGTTCAACAACGCCAGACTGTCATCGGCACGTTGCTTCTCGGAGCTGTCGCCCATCACCACCGCGACCAGACGCTGGTCGCCACGCTGGGCAGAGCTGAGCAGGCAATAGCCGGCTTCGGAGGTGTGACCGGTCTTGATACCGTCCACGCTGGGGTCGCGCCACAACAGCAGGTTGCGGTTGGGCTGGGTGATGTCGCCGACACGGAATTCCTTGATCTTGTTGTAGGCGTAGGTTTCCGGGTAATCGCGCACCATTGCACGCCCCAGCAAGGCCAGATCGTAGGCGGTGGTGTAGTGGCCCTCGGCCGATAAGCCGTGCGCATTGACGAAGTGCGAACCGGTCATGCCGATCTTCGCGGCATAGTTGTTCATCAGATTGGCGAACGCCTCTTCGCTGCCAGCGGTATGTTCGGCCAACGCGATCGCCGCGTCGTTACCGGACTGCACCGCCATGCCCTTTTCCATGTCTTCCAGGCGCGCGGTCTGGTTGACCGGGAAGCCGCTGTAGCTGCCGTCGGTACCGGCGCCGCCCTCGCGCCAGGCGCGCTCGCTGAGCATGACCTGATCGTCGCGCTTGATCTTGCCCTGCTTCAATTCGGCTGCCACCACATAGGAGGTCATCACCTTGGTGATGCTGGCCGGGGCCACGCGCAGGTGTTCGTTTTCGCCGGCCAGGACCTGGCCGGTGGCGTAGTCCATCAATACCCAGGCTTTGGACACGGCAGGTTTGGGCGCGGGCGGGATCGCCACAGTGGCAGGCGCAATGGCGGCGGCCGGCGGCGCGGGCACCGGGCCTGGGGTCTGCGCGGAAACCATGCCAACGGCGAAGGTCGCCAGGGCGGCGACGGCGAAGCGGAATTTCATCTAGAACGACTCCTGGCAGGCCTGAAGGCCGATAGTTAACGGTGCATTGTAGGACGAGGCACCGCCTTGGCAGCCGCCGTGGCGGCACGGACACGAGGCGGCGTTAAGCCATTGGCAATGGCAACAGCCACCAAGATGCCGCGCCCGATGTCACAGCGCGGCACCTCAGTCTTTCACGATCTGGGGCCGCTCGAAGCCGAGTCCGGCGATACGCGCGGCCAGCTCGGCAGCACTGCTGTGATCCCCGGCCGCGACCCGCAGACGCCACAATGTCCGCCCGCCGGAAACGATGTCGCTGATGCTGCCACCGACGATGCCCGCAGACACCAACTGCGACAGCGCGCGATTGGCATTCTCCCGGCTGGCGAAGCTGGCGACCTGCAGCAGGATGCCGAGCGGCACGCGCGAGGATGTCGTTTCGGCAGACGGATGCGACTCGGGGGCATGGACCGGCGCGGCCACGGCAGGCGTTGCGATGGCGGCGCCGGTCCTGGTGCTGGACACTGCGGCCACAACTGCGGGCGCACTGGCAGTGGTCACGGCTGGAGCCCTACGTGCCGGGTCCGGAGCGGCGACAGCCACGCTGGATTGTTGGAGCGTGGTCGACTTACCGGTGGCGACATGCACGCCGTGCGACTTCATCCACTCATCGAAATGATCGGCATTGGCGGGGATGTTGGCGTCGGCCTTGACCCGGTAACGCCAACGTTCGCCCTCTGGCAACGCGGCGCCTGCCGCAGCGGTGGCCGCCGCGGCAGGCGGGGCCGCAACCACGCTCGACCTGGACGGCAGGGTCTTGACTAGATTGTCCATGTCCGCCGCACGTCGCACCGCAGCGGCCTCGGCAGGGCGGGCGCTAGCCAACACGGTGGCGGCCGGCCGATCACTGTGACGTCTGGCAAGCAGGTCGCCGTTGTCGGCCGGAGTCAGTCCACGTACCTCCACCCGACCAGTGCCCTTGCCGGTGATACCGAGCTTGACCGCCGCCGCATAGCTCAGATCGATGAGACGGTCATCGTGGAAGGGGCCGCGGTCGTTGATCCGCACCACCACCGATGCACCGTTGTCGATATTGGTGACCAGAGCGAAGCTGGGCAATGGCAGGGTCTTGTGCGCGGCGGTGAAGGCATACATGTCGTAGACCTCCCGATTCGAGGTCAACCGGCCATGGAATTTGTTGCCGTAATACGAGGCGGTGCCGCGTTCGACATAACTGTGCGGATCGTCGATGACGGTGTACGCGCGGCCCAGCACCATGTAGGGGGAGCGGTTGCCGATCACCGAGCGTGGCTCGTCGGTGACCAGCGGCTCGGGAATACAGGCGACGTTGGGCACCTCATCGGGCGTGCTATCGCGTACACCGGGCGCGTACAGTCCGCCAGCGGTATAGTTGCCGCGTTTGGATAGGTCTTCCTTGGCCGGCGCGTAGGGCGAGGTCACGGGACAGCCAGTGGCGATATGCACCGGCCCGCGACCTTCGACTTTGATCCCGGGAGCCTTGCTGCCTACGGTCTTCTTCGGGGCGCTACTGCAAGCGGCCAACGCCAGGAAAGCGACGACAGGGGCGATGCGGAGCAGCGCGTGCGGATTCATGCCGGCGGTAATTCCTTCCCGGCGATGGCCTGGGACAGTTGGTAAACCGCCATCGCATACATTTTGGAGGCGTTGTAGCGGGTGATCGCGTAATAATTCTGGAAGCCCAACCAGTACTGCTTGCCGGTACTACCGTCGAGTGTGATCGGGGTAGCGGTGGTACCGGCGGGGACTGGCGCATTCGGCGTGTAGCCACGCGCGGCCAAGTCGGCCATGGTGTATATCGGTTTCCAATCGCTCGGATTGAATTCCTCGGCGCCAGCGCGCAGCGTGGCCGGCACGGCGACCAGCCCACCGCGCACCCAGCCACCTTTCTTGACGAAGTAGTTGGCAATGGAGGCGAACGCGTCGCTGTAGCTGGTGAACAAATTGCGCTGGCCATCGCCATCGCCATCGACCGCGTACTGGCGGTAGCTGGAGGGCATGAACTGACCAAAACCCATGGCACCTGCGTAGCTACCGATCAGCGTGGTGATATCAAGGTGTTCCTCGTGGGCCAGCGCGAACAATTGGCCGAGTTCATCGCGGAAATACAGTTCGCGGCGTACCTCGCGTTCGAGATTGGCCGGGTCGCCGCTGCGCGGATAGCGGAAGGCTAATGTGTACAAAGCATCCAGCACGCGGTACTTGCCGACGTTCTTACCGTAGCTGGTCTCCACGCCAATGATCGCAACGATGATCTCGGCCGGCACGCCGGTACGCGCCTGGACACGCAGCAGTGCGTCGCGATGGTCGGCCAGGAAGGCACGACCGCCATCGATCCGCGCCTGGGTGATGAACATCGGCCGGTACTCGCTCCACGGCTTGACCCGCTCGGCCGGGCGCGACATCGCCGCCACGATCGCATCCTTGAACTGCGCCTGCGCCAGAGTCGCCTCGATCTGCGCAGGATTCAGGCCGTACTTGGCTGCGGTATCGCGCACGAAGTTCGCGCGGGCAGTCTCGAATGGCACCGGGGTCAGGTCCACTGGCGGCGCCTGCACCACTTCGGGTGCGGCCTCAGAGGGCGGTGCCGGACGCAGGGCCTGCGGCGCGCTGGCCTGTGGCGGGGACGGTGACGACTTGGGCTGGGTCGCGCATGCGACCAAGCCGAGCGTCAGCAGGCACATCAGCGAGCTTCGAATCATCGCGGAAGACTACCAGACTCAAGATGAATTTTTGCCAATAATGCTATGAAACAAAAGAACTTTACCCCAGGTCAAGTGCGTCCGCAGCATTCATGCCGGTGACGCTCGGGCGCGATCCTGGAGCAAGGCACTACGCGCGACGCGCGCGGCGCAAATGCGCGTGAACGCGGTTACAACGCTAGGAACACCGGCGCGGACGCGCAGACCGGCACCACCCGGCCACCGAGGTCGCATCCGTGATGGCGTTGCTGTCGGTGGTCAGTTGCAGATTGGAGTGGCCCACACCGATCCGCGCATTGTTGGCCTTGAGCGCGGTGACGTCGGCCGCGCCGCTGGTCAGCACCAAGTCCAGCGGCGTCACCGCGTGTAGCCCTGCACCGCACTGCCCTTGCCCTTCGGCGCGCCTTGCGCATTGCGTCCGTTGACCACGATCTTGCTGAAGGTCGGCACCGTCGCACTACGGTCGCCACCGCCGCACAGCGGATTGATCACCAACGGTTTGGCGACACCGAACAGACAGGTATTGCGATAAGTGACGTCGCGCACCGGGTAGCCCTTGGCCGGACCCGTCTTGATGCGCAGGCCGTGCCACATCAGTGTCCAAAGGACGCGCAACGATCCAATGCGGCCTGGATATGCTTGGTATCCGGCTGATGCCCATCCAACACATCGGCAAAGACGCGCTGCTCCGGCTGCAGTGTGGCCAACAGCGGCTGCCCGCAGGTCTCGGGAGGATGGCTCGACAACCGTGCGCCTATCGCCTGCGGCCGCGCATGCCGGGCGTGCGGCCAGCAGCGCCATCCTGATCAGGCACAGTGCCTGCAGGTGTGACCATCACATCACTCCGTGGCTACGACTGGCACATGCAATGGCGCAACGGATCTCGCCAAAGACGGCGACACCGACGCATCGAGTTCGACCGAGGCAACCTCCTCATCAACGGACAGTTGCCACCAGCGGTTCTCGACAATGCTGGCCAAGCCCGCAGGACTCTCATCGAAATGGTGGCCACCATGCAACTCCACGACCTGCGCACCACGCGCGCGCAGGGACGGACACAATGTCCGCTTTTCCTTGTCGCCGTAGACGCACAGCAACTGCGACGGAGCGATGCGTGCCACTTCAGGCAACACCGCTAGCGCGTCGTCGGTTTCGCCCAACTGCAGCCAGCCGCGCACGCGAATCTGAAAATCGGCCTTGTGCGCAAGACCCAGCAATGCCAACAACCCGACCTTGGACTGCTGCGACGGTGGCAGACGGTTGTACATGAAGGGCAACGTCGCCGCGCCGAAGGAATAACCGACCAACAAAATCTTCTGCGGACGCCACCGCTGCTGATAATCGGCGATGACCCGGCCAAGGTCGGCGCTAGCCCGCGCGGGCGACTTGACCCGCCAAAAATAGCGCAGGCTATCCCAGCCGACCACGGCGATGCCGCGATCTTGAAGGGCCTCGGCAATCCCCTTGTCGATATCGCGCCAGCCGCCATCACCGGACAACACGATGGCCAGCGGCGCACCCGCCTTTGGAGCAGACAATTCGATCAGCGGCAGATCATCCAGCGCACCGCCACGCCCAGAGGCATGCAAGTGCGCGGCCACACGCGTGGCCAGGGCCGCCTCCGGAGTGCCGGTGGTCGGCGCGGCCACGGTATCGACGAAACTCTGCGCCGGGATGGCACCGCCGCGACCGGCACACACCTCGGTAGGCATCGGCGCCACGCCCACGGCACCACCCAGGGTCGCGCCGGGCGCGGCACCGACGATACGCTCGGCCAGCGTCGCCATGCTTCCAGTCCCGGCCAACATTGGCAAAAAATAACTGTCGCCGTGTAATTGACGCTGCAGGTGCCGGCTCAGGTGCTCCGCATCGCGCCAGGCTTTATCGCAACCATGTCCAGCACGCCTCAAGTGCTTGAGATAACGCTCGCCATCGACCAACGCGACCAACGCGCCAGTGGCGGCGATGCGCGTCGCCGCGTCATGGCGTTGCTCGGTACTGCCGTTGGCAAGCAGGATCACCAATCCTTGCGGCACTGCCGGCGGATACACCAGTGTCGTGCGGCCGTAACCCTTACTGTGCTGTGTGCCCGCTGGAAAATAATAGCGGAACAGTGCATAGCCACCCAGCACCAACACGATGCACGTCAACAACAAGATTCTTAGCAATTTCATCAACAGATAGCCATACCGGTGCAACAGAGCGAGTTGGGGGTAAGCGAGAGAAATCACGAGATCCGCGCAGTTGGCCTTCCCCGAAACTCAAATCGGCAGATGCGCTACGTCAACGTCATGCCACGGATGCGTGGAGTACAAAGCCAATCCGCGCCGCGCCGCCTGACAACACAACCTTTCTAAGCTAATGCGCAAATCAGCGGGAGGCGGCATCACCACATCGCACCGACACATAGCGTGACCGAAGCAGAAATGAGCTGCAATCGTTCAGCAGTACATAAACACGTCGATGATGAAAACTGATACGCAGAACACACTGAACGGCGTTCAGTAGCCATGCACTGGGCGGTAGGATTTCACCGCCATGACCAACCCTAGCCCGGCCAACAGCGACACCGCCGAGGTACCGCCGTAGCTCATCAATGGCATTGGCACGCCGACCACCGGCAACACCCCGGAAATCATGCCGCCGTTGACCAGGACATAGACGAAGAACGCCAGCCCGGTGGCACCGGCCAGCAGGCGCGAGAAAGTATCGCGGGCCTGCGCAGCGATCCACAAACAACGCCCGATCACCACCATGTACAAGGTCAGCACGGTGGCGACGCCGATCCAGCCGAATTCCTCGCTGAGCACGGAGAAGGCGAAATCGGTGGTCTGCTCCGGAATGAAGTTCAGATGCGACTGCGAGCCCAAGCCCCAGCCTTTGCCGTGCAGACCGCCGGAACCGATCGCGATCTTGGACTGGATGATGTTCCAGCCGGCACCGAGTGCATCGCTCTCCGGATTGAGGAACATCATGATGCGGTCTTTCTGGTAAGGCCGTAACAGCCAGTACCAGGCAACCGGTGCCACTGCGGCAACGCCGCTGACGGCGATGCCCACCCACCACCACGGCAGCCCCGCCAGCAACAGTACGAAACCGCCACTGGCGGCGATCAACACGCCCGTACCGAAATCCGGCTGCAGCATGATGAGCGCGGCCGGGATGCCGATGATGATCGCACTGACCAGTACAGTGGGAATCCGCGGCGGTAACGGCATGCGGTGCAGGTACCAGGCCACCATCATCGGCATGCTGATTTTCAACAGTTCGGCCGGCTGCAGATAGAACAGCTTCAAATTCAGCCACTGCCGACCGTACTTGCCAGTGCCCAGCACGAACACCGCCAGCAGCGGCAGCATCGAAAACGTATAGATCAGCGGCGTCCATGCGCGTAAACGCAACGTCGAGACCCGCGACAGAGCCCACATCGCCGCCGTTCCGATTGCAAAACGCGCCCCCTGCGCCATCACCAGATGGTTGCCGCCAGCGCTCTTGAGCACGGCCAGCCCCATCACCATCAGCGCCGCCAGGGCCAGACACAGCACCCAGTCCAGGGTGCGAGTGAAACGGCCACCGATCTCGACAAGCCAGCGCAGAAAATCCTTCATCGTTCGTCCGGGATCTCGTCGGGAATCGGTGGCGGCGCCGACGGCAACGGCACCGCCGCGGCATCCACCTCGGTCTGACCGATCAGCACCGGGCGCTCACCCACCGCCAACGCAACCGCATCGGCGGCGGCACGCGAACGCGGGTCTTCGGCATAGTAGAGCCGGCTGCCGAATGCGGTGGCACCGCGCAGACTATCCAACGGCTCGATACCGGCAGGCAAGCGCCCGAGTAGCCAAGCATCGAAGATCTTGCGCGCAATCGGCGCAGCGGTGCTGGCGCCGTAACCGCCGCCCTCCACCGCGATGGCCAGGGCGATGGTCGGATGGTCTGCCGGGGCAAAGCCCTCGAACAGCGAACGGTGACGCAGGTGCATCGGCAGGTTGCGCGGGTCCACCGCAGCCATCCCCTTGCGGCTGACCACCTGCGCAGTGCCGGTCTTGCCCGCCATCTGGTAGGGCGCACCGACGCTGATGGAATAACCACTACCACCTGGACGCATGGTGTCCATCATGCCTTCGCGCACCGCCTGCAGGTTGCCAGGATTGTCGCTGATCGGCTTGCCTGGCCCGATCGGTATCGGCTTCCATGGCTGATCGAACACCTCGCGCGTCGCCATCACCAGATGCGGCGCGCGCAACCGACCGTCGGCGATCCCTGCCACCCCGCGCGCCAATTGCAGCGGCGTTACCTTCCAGTCACCCTGGCCGATGGCGATGTTGACCGTATCACCCGGGTACCACGCTTCCTTGCGACTCTTCGCCTTGTAGGCCGGCGACGGCACGATGCCGCCGGTCTCGCCGATCAGGTCGATGCCGGTCGGACTGCCGAAACCATAGCGGGTCATGTACTGGTCGACCTTGGTAATGCCCATGTCGACGGCCAGCTTGTAGTAGTAGGTATTCACCGATTGGGCGATCGACTTGCGCAGGTCGGTCCAACCGTGCCCACCCCGATGCGAGTCGCCCCAGCCACGGCTGACCCCTGGCAGATAGAACATGCCGGTGGACAATATCTTGTCCTCCGGGCGGCGGGTACCGCTATCCAGGCCCGCCAGACCCATGAACGGTTTGATCGTCGAACCCGGGGCCACGCCCCCCAACACCAGCCGGTTGAATTGCGGCCGCGACGGATCGCTGTTGAGCGCCTGGAAATCCGCGTGGGAAATGCCGTTGACGAATAGATTCGGGTCGTAAGCCGGCAGGCTGACCATCGCCAGGATTTCACCCGTGCGCGGATCGAGGGCGATCGCCGACCCCTGATAGTCGCCGAACGCGGCCACCATGGCGCGCTGCAGATCGGCGTCGATGGAAAGCCGCAGATCGGCACCGGACTGCGCCGGCACCCGGCCGACGGTACGAATCGCACGCCCCTGCACGTTGGTCTCGACCTGCTCGTAACCGATCTTGCCGCGCAGTTGCTCCTCGTAATACCGCTCCAACCCCGATTTACCGATATGGGTCAGCGCCGCATTGCCCTCGCCCAGCGTCTCCAGATCCTTCTCATCGATACGACCGACATAGCCGATGATGTGCGCAAACAGGTCGCCATAGGGATAGTGGCGCGTCAGATACGGCTCCAGCTCCACGCCCGGGAAGCGCCAGCGATCCACCGCGAAACGCGCGCGCTCCTCTTCGCTGACACGCAGTTTCAATGTGATCGGAAGAAAGCTGCGGCTCACCTTGCGCGCGGCCTTGAAGTGCTCGATGTCCTCGGGCGACAGTGCGATGACCTTGCTCAAGGCGGCCAACAGCGCGTCCATGTCCGTCACCTTGTCCGGGGTCACGTCGAGCCTGAACGCGGGGAGATTCTCCGCCAACAGGCGGCCGTTGCGGTCGTAGATCATGCCGCGCCCGGGCACCACCGGCCGCGGCTTGATCCGGTTGGAGTCCGAACGCGTGGCGTAGACATCGTGGTCAAGCACCTGCAGCTTGAAGTACCAACCACCCAAGCCCAGTAATGCCAGCAACACACCCAGGAAACCCAGAGCCGCACGGCGCCGGAACTGCTCGGCCTCGGCATGTGGATTCTTTTGCGCGTGGCGCGTGTTCAGAGCCATGCTACTTGCCCCGACGGCCCAGCCGCAGCCTATCCAGCAACACGAACAACGGCGGCCATAGCAGCATGCCCAACAGCGGCGCCCACCAATAGTTCCAAGGCAGGATCGGCTCGCCGACCGACAAATGCACCGCCGCAGCGACGATACGATCGTTGAGCAGCAACCCGCCGATCACCAGTGCCTGCTGCGACATCGGAAAGAAACGGATACGCGCGCGGAACCGCTGCAGGATGAAACTCAGGATCACCAGCCGCAAGGCCTGTTCGCCCAGCACTCCACCATAAAGTAGATCGGCAAGTACACCAACCACAAACGCGAAACCCAGGCCGATCTTGTCCGGTGTCTCGATCACCCAATACGCCAGCGCCAACGCCAACCAGTATGGCCGTAGCGGCTGTAACGCCAGCGGCAGCGGCATCAGGCCCAGCAGCAAGGCCACAATCACGCTGACCGGCAGAACCCAGCCTCTGGTGCGTAGACGGCTCATGGCTGCGACTCCTGCTGTGCAGGGACTGGCACTGCCGCGGGAGTTGGAGGTTGAGTGCGAACGGGGACCACGGGATGCGGAACGTTGCTTGAGCCTGCGGACTGCAGATTGCCCGTGGAGGACGGAGACAGCGCCGGAGCACGAGAGGAATCTGCTCGCGGAGCATTGCTCGCCGAGACATGGGCCTGGGCCTCAATCGGGGGATTCGCCGCAGCGGCGGATTGAGACTCAGAGGCATGCGTCGCTGGCACCGCGACGCGCCCCGCGTCCTGCTGCCCAGCCGGCATCAACGCAGCTCCCAGCCTCGGCTTGTCAACGAGTCCGGGCTTGAGCAACAACACATCCCGCCCACGATCAAGCTTCGCCGCAGGCTTCAACTCACCGACCAAGAAGGCATGGGTGTCGTCGGGACGCAACGCGGAGATGGTGCCCACCGGGAAACCCGCCGGAAAGCGCCCACCCAGGCCGGAAGTGACGATCTCATCGCCCACTTCGACCCCAGCACTGAGCGGAATGTCACGCAGCTCCAAGCTATTACCGCGGCCGTAGACGATCAGGCGCACACCGTTGCGCGCCACCGTCACCGGCACCGCATGGTCCGGATCGGTCAATAACAACACGGTGGAATGCAACGGGGTCACCGCGATCACCTGCCCCATCAGACCACCAGCATCGATCACCGACTGACCGAGGCGCACGCCATCGCGGCTGCCAGCGTCGAGCACTAGGCGTTGACGGGTCGGATCCAGGTCGATGTCCAGAATCGGTGCCAGTTGCACGTCCAGGCCGCGGTGTTCAGCCACCCCGAGCAGCTCGCGCAATTGCGCGTTGTCCAACGCTGCGGTCTGCAGACGGGTCAGACGCGCCTTGGCGATCAACAACTGGTTACGCAGCGCAGTATTCTCCCTGACTAACTGGGCATGACTGGCGGCATTTTCCTGCACCTGCGTGCCCAACCGCCCGGGCAGGCCGGCCAATGCCCAGATCGGCTGTACCAGCACCGTCGCCTGCCCCCGCAAACGCGCCAGCCAATCGACACGCGTGCCGAGCACAATCAGCACCAGCGCCATCGCCAAGTACGCCAACAGACGCGGTGTACTCGGAGATTCGCCAGAACGGGCAGTGACTGGAGGACCGGCGTAAGGAGGCACGGATCAGAGCCGGAAGTCGAAAAAAAGAAAATCGGAACAACACACCAAGTCAGCGCAACGCGGGCACATGGCCCGGCCAGGATCAGGTGCGCACAGACACGGGACAGTCGGCGGCATCTCTGGGCGAGCACCCAGGACACCCACGCCATGCCATCCTCGCCGATCGCCCATTTCCAGCCTCGGCCATCACTCCGGGGCGAAGAACTCGTTGCCGTGCATGTCCACCAGCTCCAGCGCCCGGCCACCACCACGCGCGACGCAGGTGAGCGGATCGTCGGCGACCTGCACGTGCAATCCGGTTTCTTCGGAAATCAGGCGATCCATATCACGCAGCAGCGCGCCACCGCCCGTCAGCACGATGCCGCGTTCGGCGACGTCGGCACACAATTCCGGCGGGGTCTGTTCCAGCGCCAGCTTGACCGCAGAAACGATACCCGACAGCGGCTCGTGCAAGGCCTCGAGCACCTCGTTGGAGTTGATCTTGATCATCTTCGGCACGCCCTCGGCGAGGTTGCGGCCGGAGATCTCCATCTCCTGCACCACCGACTGCGGGTAGGCGCAGCCGATCTCCAGCTTGATGCGTTCGGCAGTGGCTTCGCCGATCAGCATGCCGTGGTTGCGGCGCACGTAGTTGGTGATCGACTCGTCGAAACGGTCCCCACCAATGCGCACCGACTGCGAGTAGACGATCCCATTCAGCGAGATAACCGCCACTTCGGTGGTACCGCCGCCGATATCGATGACCATCGAACCGCGCGCTTCGGTGACCGGCATACCGGCACCGATCGCCGCCGCCATCGGCTCCTCGATCAGATACACATCACGGGCACCGGCCTCCTCGGCCGACTCCTTGATCGCACGACGCTCGACCTGAGTCGAACCGGCAGGCACACACACCAGCACGCGCGGGCTGGGACGCAAAAAGCGCGACTTGTGCACTTTCTTGATGAAATGCTTGAGCATCGCCTCGGTATAGGTGAAATCGGCGATAACGCCATCTTTCATCGGGCGAATGGTGGTGATGTGCCCCGGCGTGCGGCCCAGCATCTGCTTGGCCTCGGCACCGACTGCCGCCACAGAGCGGGTCCCGCCGATCGCGCGATCCTGGCGCACCGACACCACCGATGGCTCGTTCAGCACGATGCCCTGGCCACGCACGTAGATAAGGGTGTTCGCCGTGCCCAAGTCGATGGACAGGTCGTTGGAGAACATGCCACGGAGTTTTTTGAACATCTGGAAATTGTGTCCTGGGGCCCGCGCCGTCGCCGAATGGCGAAAAAATGGGCAGAAAACTGAAGTCCGCTAGCCTAGCAACCCCCCACGGACCGGGCAAGGAAATTCTGCGGCAAACCGCATACCTAGCAGGCCCTGCAAGGAACACCCCCTCGCGATGGTGGCCCTGCCAAGCCGCAGCCGTTACCCTTTGCGCCGGGGCGATGCCGCGCCTCGCCCGTCTGAATACGGGTTCACCCCCTTCGCCAAGGCCTACCCGATGTCCGTATTGATCTGTGGTTCTCTTGCTTTCGACACCATCATGGTGTTTCCGGACCAGTTCAAGAACCACATTTTGCCGGACAAGGTACACATCCTGAATGTGTCGTTTCTGGTCCCCCGGATGCGACGCGAGTTCGGCGGCTGCGCCGGCAATATCGCCTACAACCTGCATCTGCTCGGCGGCCACCCAATCCCGATGGGCACGGTAGGCGAGGATTTCGGTCCCTATCGGGAGCATTTCCAGTCGCTGGGCATCGACTTGTCTCGGGTCAAAGTGATCGACGGGCTGTTCACCCCGCAAGCCTTCATCACCACCGACCACGACAACAATCAGATCACTGCATTCCACCCAGGCGCGATGATGCGCAGCTACGAAAACCACGTCAAAGACGTGCCAGGGGTGACCCTGGGCCTGGTCGGTCCCGATGGGCGCGAAGGCATGATCCAAAATGCCGAGGAGTTCGCCGCTAGCGGCATCCCCTTCATCTTCGACCCAGGCCAGGCCATGCCGCTGTTCAACGGTGCGGAACTGCGCACCTTCATCGAACAGTCCGACTACGTCGTGGTCAACGACTACGAGTCCAATCTCCTGCAGGAGCGCACCGGCTGGAACGAACGTGACATCGTCTCGCGCGTGCATGCTTACATCACCACGCAAGGCCCGCAGGGTGCGTTGGTGCGCACCCCAGAGAAAACCTACGACATCCCACCGGCACACGAACGCCGCGTGGTCGACCCGACCGGTTGCGGCGACGCCTTCCGCGCAGGAATGATCTTCGGCCTGCAACGCGGCTGCGACTGGCTGACCATCGGGCGCATCGGCAATCTGATGGGCGCGTTGAAAGTGGAACACCCAGGCACACAGAACCAGCGCTTCGACTTCAACGATTTCAACGACCAGTTCAAACAGCAATTCGGCTATACGCTGTAGTCCCACGACGGCAGCGACAGCGGCCATTCACCCAGGACTACCGAACCAAGGCCGAGCACCCTGAGCCATTACATGAGCCATCAAATAATCCAGCATGACAATGCTGACGATCAGAGATAGCTCGCGCAACACATCATGCTACGCCTATTAGATATGGAAATTTAAAATGCAAGGCACAGCATGCTTTGATACTTGATGCCAACACATGTATCAAACATCCACAATAGTCAGTGCTGACACATCTAGCGAGCCAGGGTGCTGAACCACGAGCCACCCTGGCCGCCCCGAAGGTGACTCACCACCATTCGGAGCCACCCAGCATCACATCCAGCGCCACTCCATGACAGGACAACTGGGTAGAACCTCATGTTCAGCCAAGCAAATCCTGGCCAATTCAAGCTCAGCTTTTGACCATTCTGATCACCCAGAAATCGGCTGCCAACTGAGGGTTAAGCAGATAATCATAGGGTATTAAAAAATACCCCTTATCCCCAAGCTCACCCCCCCATGAGTTACGGATACGGAACAGCTGTTTGCTGTCGTCATATCCGACACACAGGACCGCATGCCCCCCCCGACCAGCTTATCTTTCTTCGTTGGCATTGGGATCTGCGTGGCGGGAGGCAGAGCACTATGCAGCCAGTTGTCGTAGAGCTGGAATCCGAACACAAAGGGAGCACCACTGGCAATACATGCTTTCAGGTGAGAAATATCTTGATGGATGCGCTCATAGCGGGTAATGACATACCTGGACGCCTCCTTATAGCATGCCGCATTGGGCATCTCTCTTGCCGGAGCACCCGGAGGGAACACGCCTCCGTCATGCGCAGGCCGCGTATCGTTATACGGCCATTCCGTCTCCTGGCAGACACCGAGTTTATGCAGCACTTTTATCCCGTCGCGCAGCATAGCTCCGGAATCACAATCCACACTACCCTCAATGACGCGCTCGTTGTAGTAAATAAATAGGCGTGATGGAATAAAATCGGGCAACTCATCATGAGCAGCCCTTTCATACTGCACAGCACCTGCCAGGGCATTTGCCGTACAGGAACCAATCCGGCCTTGATCATAAACTGGAAAATCCGGCGCCAGGTCGACAGCAGGTGGTAGCTTACGTATCAAATTCTCATCCGGACTGTAATGAAAGTCGCGAATGTCCGGGATGTCAGCCACATACCCAAGCCGAGATTTTATTCTTCTGGTGAGTTTTTCCACAATTTCCTCGTCATGTTGGCGACGCAAGTAAAATGGTTAGAAATATCTTCCACGAGTTCAGCGATCAGCACCCGCATCATCAGACCCTTCATTCTTCACACTTTCTGAAGAATGCTTTGCATACCGACTTTATGCATAGGTTTTGACAAGTTGAAAGTACACTGCGAACGAGATTAAGACAGGACGGTTAGATCCGAAATTCATTTGCGGTTCTAACCGATCGCAACGATTTTTCGCTTCCCAGGCAGACGTTTTTTCACCAAAGCCAGCGAGCGTCGCAAAGCTTTCCTGCTACGCATCGCGCAGCCTTCTGACTAAAATGCAGATCTGACCAATCCAGACTATGCTTTGCGCCGAAGGCGTCGATTAACGTTCATGCGGAATGTTCCGCCACCCCGCATGACAAACCCATCGCTGCAAGCCTTTCGGACTTTCCGCTGTAAGCCATTGTCTGTGCGAGCGACGCCAGCGCGCACCCGATAGCGCACCTCCGCGACTCCTACAACGTTTTGTGGCCAACAAGTTCTTTTTAAAATCAGCGCTCACACTCAGCGACGCTGCGTTGACGCCGACTGGTCAAGGCCCTGCGATGCTCGCCGATGCAATAGGTCCAACCTAGACGGAGAGCGGTAACATTTCGGTCGCGACTCCTCCGGTATCGACGTGACCAAGCATGACTCGCGGCCGGCATCGGCAAGGCAGAATTTCAGCTCCGGGATCTACGCGCGAAAGCCGGTAAGGACAAGGTCGATTCGAGCGGGGACATGCAGCAGGCGCAGCTTGGACACAAGAACATCCGATGACCGAGCACTACGTGCGGAAGCGCAAGGGCGCACGGACCACGCCTCCGCGGTAATTGCGGAGCGTTCTCCAAATTGCGGAGCGCTGGATTTTGCTGAGAGCCTTGCTCTGTATGGTGGCCGTGATGGATTCGAACCATCGACCAAAAGATTAAAAGCCCCATATTTCAGATTCACCGGGGTCCAGTGAAGTGCGCCACGGAACCTCAAATCGTTGCAGCGCTTGGACTTTCGGTGCACCTGAGTGCATAGTCGTCTGCCGCGTTCCAGCGCGAAGTAGGCACCGAGTAGGCACCCATGGCACAAGGAAGGCAACAACTCACGGCGCGCGGTTTGACTGCGCTCAAGCCCGGCGAATGGGCCAACGATACACGTCCGCACGGCGGCGGGCAGTTGCAGGCACGAAAGCTGGCATCCGGTGCCATTGCCTTCTATTTCCGGTATACGGCCCCTGGCCGCGTACAGGAGCGGCTACCACTCGGCACCGAGTTGACCCTGGCCGAGGCGCGAGCGCGGGCATCGGAGTTGTCTAAACGCTACCAGGCCGGCGACCGCGACCTGCGTGGCGCACTTGAGACGGAACAGCGCGAGACCGAACGCCAGCGTGGTGCAGCGGAAGCAGCACGCGCTGCGAAGTCGTCGGCGACGCTCGGCGCGCTACTGGGCGCATACGTGCAGTGGCTGAAAGACGACGGCAAAATCAGCGCACGCAACACCGAGAACGCAATCCAGCTACATGTGAAAGAGCCATGGCCTGTGCTGTGGAACATGCCAGCCAGCGATGTGAGCCTGGACGACCTGCTGCCGGTGCTCGCTCGCGTTGCCGACACCGGCAAGCTGCGCGAGGCCAGCAAGATTCGATCCTACCTCCGCGCCGCATATGCGGCAGCGATACGAGCGCGCCAGGACGCCCGCGCGCCGGCTGCGCTGCGCGCTTTGGCCGTGTCCAGCAACCCTGCCCGCGACTTGGCGACAATCGAAAGCAGCAGCGCAGCCAGGGATCGCGCGCTATCGGTCGCCGAACTGCGGGCCTACTGGAAGCGCATCGTGAAGCTGCCGGGCGCGCCGGGTGCGCTCCTGCGCTTCCACTTACTGACCGGGGGGCAGCGCATCGCGCAGTTGGCGAGGATGGAAATAGGCGGCCTGGACATTGATACGAGCACGGTCAAGATCCTTGACGGCAAGGGACGCAGGAAGAAGCCGCGGGCGCACTACGTGCCGTTGCTCCCGGATGCTGCGAAAGCGCTGCAGGTCATGCGGGGGGGCGAGCCACTTGGCCCATACCTGTTCACTCTCAGCGAAGGAGCTGCGCCGGCAACCTACGATATGCTGCGCAACCACTTGGATCATGTGGTGGATGCAATGATGGACGCAAAGGAGCTGGGAGGCGGTCGCTTCACACCGGGCGACCTACGGCGCACGATAGAGACAAGGCTGGCTGCAGCCGGACAGAGCCAGGAGGTGCGCGGGCAACTGCAATCACACGGCCTTGGCGGAGTCCAGAACCGGCACTACGACCGCCATGACTACGCCGCTGAGAAGCTGGCCGCGCTTAAGGCATTGCACAAACTACTCACTGGCAAGCCAACGAAGGTGGCGCAGAGGCAGCACAAGGTCGGATGATCCCGGCACCGGCACCGCCCGCATCAACAGGCGGCCAGAGTTGCGTCCAAATATTCCATGGCAGCTTTATATAAAAGCCTATCATGGCAATAAGTAGCTAAAAATACACGTAACTCTTCAATCTTACCGCATGATGGAGATTGTTTTTCTAGAAAAAATGAATCAATAAGCCGCTTTGCCTCTCGCTCAGACTCAATTAAAAAAGTCTGGATTTCACAAAATTCATTTTCCACGATAAACCCCAGGAATTAAACGAGGATAAATAATGCAATTCCCATCATGAACAAATGATGATGTTATAGCAATGTGCGCGGAAAGTTATAGCAATGTGCGCAATAATATATGCGCTAGAATACAGCCTATTAAACACAGAAAATACTGAGCCGGCCCGACGCTGCTCAAGCGCCACGCGGGGTGAGCGGCCATCTATGGCTCCGCGTCCGGCATGGGTAGATTGGCCCAGGTGGCTGGCCGGCTCAATCAGTGGTCACCGCGTCGTGGCGTAAGGATTACCCTACCGCGCCGGCAATGCGCGGTGATCGACTTGTCAGTTTCGTGCCAGGAAAAGGCACATATCCCTATGCAAACAACGACTTGATGGCGGCGATCAAGATCCGGAATCCAAACTGAGTCACTGCCGGCCAGCGCGGCCCTGGATGGCAATTGCGGGCTGCGTCCCAAGCGCTCGGCATAACTCGCCAGGGCTCGGCATGTCCGGGAAGCCCTGCGGCGGATGCCAGCCGGCCCACTGCATCCAGCGGGCGGCAAAGGTGCTGCACACCATCTCGCGATCATCCTCACTTCCAGTTTTGCAACCAACACTGAGGCGCAGCGCGATCTTCAAAATGTCTACCAGGCTGTACTGGATGGGCATGGCCGTGGCGCGATCAAACTGCGCGGGCATGGCTGGGGCCACCGGGCAGCGGTACACATCCACCTCGTAGCCGGCTGCAATGTGCTGCGAGAGCGGTCGCAGCACATTGTGTCGCCCATCCATCTCCACCGAGTACAACCGCCCCTCAACCCACCAGGCAATCCCGATATGCGTGATGGGCGAAAGCCCACCCAGTCCGCCAAACCGCTGGAAGAGGCGTATGGAAAAAGGGAATGCGCCGCGCCCACGCACTCCGAGCACATCGCCTGTGTTGATTTGCGTCCGAACGTTCTGGTAGTTCATGGACTGTCATCTCATTGGGCTGGCTGCATCAATTCGGAAAAAGCGGCTTCGGCCTGGGCCTTCATGCTGTCCAGCACCGCGGCAACCTCATCGGGCGTTTCGGCGGCAGTAACGGAGTCCAGTGCCTTGCGCTTCAAGCCATCGACCAACCCTGCCGCGTGGGCGAAGAAACCAGCATTCTTCAAGACCTTCTGGACGAAGGTGTCAAGCGTTTCACCCTGGATGCCGCGCACCGCTATTTCGGCTTGGAACGCCGCTTTCTCGGCATCGCTGGCCGTCCCCGCGACAATGGACTGTGCAATGCGTAGTTTGTTGCTCCAGCCTGCAATTTCCGCGTCGTCCGGGGTTCCCGCAATCAGCGCACGCTTGGACTTTGCAAAAGCGTTGATGCGATCGACCGCATCGGTCTTTGCTGCCGCCAGCACCGCAACGGGATCGGAGGCTGGGGCCGGGACGACAACCATCTTGCCCTTCACAACGTCGAGCGTTTCACCCGGTGCACGGTTCATCGCATTGGTGAATTCATCCTGCGCGACCTCGATCAGGTCATCGGGCAGTTTTTCGTAGTTGATTTCATCCGGGTAGAAGCATCCGGTTTTTTTGCTGAATCTCATTTCCGCTCCTTAATAGCCAATGGCGATGTAATTCGCCTGAGTTGTGCCAGATGTATATCCACCCAGAACTAAAGTGACATCGCATTGGTGAATTCATCCTGCGCGACCTCGATCAGGTCATCGGGCAGTTTTTCGTAGTTGATTTCATCCGGGTAGAAGCATCCGGTTTTTTTGCTGAATCTCATTTCCGCTCCTTAATAGCCAATGGCGATGTAATTCGCCTGAGTTGTGCCAGATGTATATCCACCCAGAACTAAAGTGAAACAACCTGTTGCGGAAGCACTTGATGCGAATATGCTAGTTGGATAATTACCACTAGATTGCTCTCGCAATTGAGGCGTGCAAGCCAACAATACATTAGGGAAAGCAATAGGAAATGAAACCGCGACGCTTGAAGCAGAAGAGACAACAAAACCCCACTGAATAATAATTCCCCCAGGAAATTTAATATAACCACTTGAAGTCTTCAGGGCCATCCCTGCGCCATTAACAACCTTCCAATTTGCACCATCTGAAACGAAATCCACTGAAACACCAGGCTGCAATACAAAAGTCGATGTCCCAACAGAATTGTTTGGCCCATAAAACGAACCCAAGGCACTGGATACAGTTAGCGCATTTCCCGACTGTGCGTTGTAAAGCGTAATAACCCCACCTGGACATGCTGCAACAGAAGGAAGCTGACAAGTCAGAGAAGACGATCCACTGGACTCAAAGACCCCACCAAAAGCCGAATTTCCAAGTATTTGGTTGGTGTTGAAAATGACATATCCGCTGCGATTACCGATTGCACGCTGCACGAATGCCGTGGTCGCTGAGTTGGTGCTGTTGTCGAACTGTGCAGGGGTCGGAGAAGTAGGGATCGTCGTAAAAGACGGAGCAAGACCCAGCAGCGTCGAATTGACGAATGGCGCACCACTGGCGGTCGAAATATTGGCCGCCGTGATCGCGGTCTGACCATAGGCAACAGTCACAACAAACAGCGCGGTGCAACCAGCGTCGGCGGCAGGCGTAAGTTGCGTACCAGTCGTGGCCGCGATGCCTATCTTCAGCGACACAGCGCAGACGCCCTTGCGCACCGTGTTCTGCGATGTGCCACTGTTGTTGGGGCCGGCATACGCCTGCGGAGGATTGCTGGCGTTGTAGTACGGCAACACGACCGCATTGGTGTCCACGTCCTGATAAGCCGCTTGCACCAGATAGTTGATGCTCTGGCCGCTGGTGGCAGGTGCTGGGCAGCTCAGTGTCAGCGCATCCATGAGCAGACCCTGCTTGAGGAACTGGTGTGTGGTGTCGGCAGACAGCGAGCTATAGGCGGTGCTGTCCAGGTTCTGCAGGCTGTAAATCTCGCCGGGTGCGACTTGCACCTGCATTGAGGTGGGCGCGGTCGGCGTGCAGGCGAGGCCATTCACGAGCGTGGAGGTGCCAAGCGCCGCCGCCGCGAGTTTGCCTAGGCCGATCATGGCAAATCGGTTGGTATCCAGCACGTCAGTCTCCAGTGGAATCTGACCCGGATAAATCATCTTTCTGTCCATTGATGCTCCAGAAGTAAAAAGCCCGCTCAAGGCGGGCTGATGGTCGAAAAGGAAGGTGGAAAATCAGTTGGAGATGCGTGTCCAGATGGTGGTGCCGACCGGCTTCACGCTGTCGATGGCGGCATAGATGTCGCTGTCCGTCACAGCCCCCTGAATCATGTTCATGGAAGCAATCTCGGCTTGTGACGCTCGGCGGTAAGCGCCAGTCGAGATGCCATAACCCGCTACGTTTGGAATGCCTGTGCTTGATGGACGAAAGACCGTCACGAATGCCTGATATGGCAGCAACATGGAACCGTAGCCTCCGGCAACGCCGTACCCGATCAACGGGCCACGGTAGCTACCGGTATCGATCGGTCGCTGCGGCTCGAACACCACCGGGGCGCGACCTGTCAGGTCGGTCAGCACTTTCACCAGTCCGTTTCGGGTCGCCCGCTCACGGAACAGGTTGATGATGATGCGGTTCCGGAACGATGCGTCGGACTGGCCGGACTTGCGCAACAGCGACGAGCCGAAGAAGTCAGCCGCGATCATGTCCAGCCAGCCATCGGTCGCCGTCTTGATGCGGGTTTGCAGCGCCGCATAGACGATCAGCCCGTAGACGAACGACTTGGCATAAGCGAAACCGCGCAGCAGCGAATCGAAGACTGGCGTGCTATCGCTGAACCAGCGGGGGATCAGCGCCTTGATGCGCCCGAAAACATCGCTTTGGTCACCTGTTGCCATATCAAGCCACCGAAACCGTTGCGGCCTTCACAACTTGCTTCGGCGTGGTGGCGATGTCCGCCGTGCCGCCGTTGAGCAGCACCGCCGACACGTTCGTGACACCTGGCGATGCGTCGTAGGCCACCTGCGCCAGCCGTGACCACGCCAGCGGCGTGCCCAGGGGCAGCGAGTTGATGTAGTTGGTCAGCGCCGTGGACACCAGCGAGGCCGTGGCGACGTGGTCATAGCCTGCAGCCGTCGCGATGGTCATACCAACGCTCGCCGGCACCACCACTGGCGCGAACACGCCGAAGGTGCTGGTCAATGGGCGCACTGCGTCGATTGCGTTGTAGACCGTCGCCAAGAGCGTCGATGACGGGTAGCCCGTGCCGTCATCCACGACGAGATAAAAGTACCCGTTCTGCGCGGTGCCGTTGTACTGCTGGTTCTCCACCAGCGCGTAGGTCAGCCCCTGCTTGGGCGACGTGGCCGCATAACCTACCGCCCCCTTCGTCGCCTTCGACAAGCTGGCAACATAGGCGATAAACCGCGTGCGCAGTGCGGCGTCTGACTCGGCGTTCGCGCCGTTGGTGAAGGCTGCCGCGTTTGTCACCGTGTCCACGCCGGGGATGGCTTGGCCCAGGGTGTTGATGCCATTCACCGATGCATTGCCCCCCGTCCCCACCGAGACCGCCACAACAGGGGCATTCACCGAGACATTGCCTGCGGGAATCAAATAGCCCCCCTGTGAAGCGCTGTACGCAGGATTGGTAGTGTCCACGGTCACGGCGTACTGCTGCGTGCCGTCGGCTGTCTGCACGATGGCACCCACCGGCACAACGGCCTGATTCGTTGGCGTGAAGCGCGAGAACGTCACCACACCGCTGGCGGCGTTGGCCGGTTGGCGCTTCAGCCCATAGTCGGCCATCCACGAATCCAGATCGGTGCCTCCGGACGTCGCTGCCCGCGTCGTCGCCAGCAATTGAAGTATCAGGCCCTGCAACCACATGGCCACGGCGCTGTATGCCTCTACAACCGCCCGCAGGATGCTGCCGACGGACAGATCCACCAGCACCTTGCTGGTGCCGCCCTGAATCGCGGCAACTTGCTCCCGCACGAGAGTCTGGAAATCCTTGGACTGCATATCACTTGCTCATGTCGAAATTGAGATTTACCGGCTGGCCGCTGGCCGCGTCGTGGTACTTGATCGAAACCGCGAAGCCGCCGCCACCGCTCACCTGGATGGGTGCCACGGTGATGTCCGGCGCAGGCGACTTGGCGACCGCATCCTCCAAGAGGATCTGGCCCCGAATCAGAGCGCGAATCTTGGGGATGTCAGCAGGCTGGCCTACATACTGGGGAAGCCCAGCGCCGTAGTCCGAGTGGAAAAGGTAGTCGCCGGGGTTCGTCAGCAACCGGCGCAGCACACGCTGCTGTCCGCGCAGCGTGCCGTTGGCCGCTTGCAGGTCGCCGGTGCCGGACGGGGACAGATCGCCTCCCACGTAATGGCTGAGGTCACTCAGGTTCATTGCGGTTTTCCCGTATTGCCGCTACCTGGCTGGACGCCGGCATGCGTGTGGGTCTTGAGGCCAATGCCGTCGGCGGTGACATTGCCCCCGGTCACAGCCACATTGCCCGTGATGTTCACTGGCCCGGAGTGATTCCACTGCGCCGCGCTGCTGGTGATGTTGCCGGTGACGGCCACATTCGCGTTCCCGGCCACCGTCGCATTGAGATCGGCAGCGGTGCGCAGCTCGACGCTGCCGTCGTTGTGGAACTTGAGCAGCGAGCCGGATTTGTGTACCAGCCAGAACTCCCCAGACGGGCACGGCAGTGGACGATCGACATCATTGAAGAACCGCAGGCCGACGCTGCCGACGCCGGCATCGTCCTCCTGAAAATCCACCTCAACCGCATCACCGATCGAAGGCGGGCAGAAAAGCCCCCACCCGTTTCCGACCCACGCCGACTTGAGCGGAATCCAGCCGCTGAGCACGTTGTCCGGTTGCAGCATGACCTTGACCGCGTAGGCGTTCGGGTCGTAGCTGGAAACCACACCTTGCCGCGTGGAAGCCCTGCCCTGCGTAGCCTGCTGCGCTGCTGCTTTCTGTGCGTTGAGCAGGTCGTGCATCATTGCGTCGCCTCAAGTTCAGGTCCCGTGTTCTTCGCCCGGATGTTCATCCGGTAGCCCTCGGTCAAGCTCATGGAGCGCATCACGCTCTCCGGGTAATAGACCTGGTCGAAAGCCGTACCTGTGCCTCGCACCAGCAACGTCTTGGTGCAATCCAGCACGTTGTCGGCGGGTAAGTAGCCCGTCAGCCGCATTTCGTGCGCGATGATCTGCTTGTAGATGCTCTGCGCCCGCTGTAGCGCTTTGTCCTGCGTCAGCCCTGCGATGTTGTAGCGGTACACCTGTGTCTCGGCCCCAGACTGACCCGGCTTCACCGCCTTGGCCGCCCTTGGCCACGATGCCGTGAAGCCCTTCTTCTGCTTGATGTTCCAACTATGCACTTCGACGGTGATGCCCTTGGCGATCGTCAAGGCGCGGGAAAACTGCAGGTCAACAACGTTGGCGACTGAGTGCCCGCGGCCTGCATTCGGGCCATCCCAGGCGATGACATAGTGGTCGGCCTGTTCGCTCGGACGCGCCTCAAAGTGCAGTTCCCGCCCTTTCACGTAGAGTACAAAGTCCTCCACGTTCGCCAGGAACGTCAGTAACTCCCACTCGCTTTGCTGCTGCGTGGTGCTGGCGTGGTCGTCCTTGTAATAGTCGCCCGCCAGTGTCTTGGTGGTCGTGACCACCGGCTTGAGGTTGTGTCGTTTCGCAAGGGTCGTGGCGATCTGGCTGGCGGTCTGGTTGGCAAAGTGCTCGCTGGTCTTGGTGTCGATCAGCGCCGCCGTCAGATCGCGACCAGATAGCTCAATGGTTCCCTTCGTCGGGTCGAAAAACACCTCGTCGGTTTGCCCGTAGATCATGCTGTCCAGTTCGGACGCCGCGAAGTTCTGCGGGTCTGTCGGGATTCCGGCCAGGATCTCGACCAACATGCTCGACTGCGCCGCAAACCAAGCCGCGTCGCGTGTGGCCGGGAGCATCGAGACGACGAACACGACACGGAAGGTGTCCGCACTGCGGTAGGCGTTGTTATCCACCTCCCATGACTCCCATCCGGAAACCAGTTCGCCATTCAACTTCACCTCGCCACGAGGCTGCCGCACGCTCGGCAGCACCGGCAAGGTGTTGAGGTCAGACATTCAGCACTCCGTCGTTCTGGTTACCGTCAGGCGGGATAGTCAGTTGCATCACGCCGTTGATCTGCGGATCTTTCATGCCGTTGGCCTGGGCGATGGCGGTCCACCCCATCGCGTCGCCGTACTCGCTGGCCGCCACCGAGTAGAGGTTCCCGCCTGCTACGACCACCTGCCGGGTGCCGCTGTTGATCGTCCCGATGTTCGTTGCCATGCGGCCAAGCACACGATCAAGGTTGATCAGGTGCGACGACTGGTTCACCGCATTGATCTGGCCGAGCAGCTTGTTGGCCTGCTGCGCGATCGAACTACCAGGCAGGATGCCGCCCAGGGTGGTCACGTTCTGGATCACTGCATTGGTCGATTGCATGAGGATGCCTACCTGCGCCCGCACCCCCGCAATTGGCTGAAGCACACTGTTGCTCGCGCTCTGCGCCGCATGTGCGAAGCTGCTGACTGTGGAAATGGCACTGTTCAAGGTGCCCATCAGCGAGGACAGCGTGCCGTCACCCACCGAGGACGCCAGCCCATTAGCCGCGGTCATGTCATCCGCGATCAACTGGTCAATGCTCGGCGAGGCGATGTAATCCACCGGAGTGGTCAGGTCTTCAACGACCTCGCAGGTGAGGCGATACGGCAGTCGGTAGAACCGTTTGAACTCGCAGTGGAACGACGCTATGACCACCGTGAACGCCAGTTCGTGCCACGAAAGTTGGAGTGGCTTGCCAGCCTTGCGCAAACCGTCAATGTAGAGCGCTCGCTCCATGGCCGTGTCGCCGACGAAGTGCCCGGACCACTCGATGGGCAAAGGCGCTGCGCCCATCGCGTCGATCACGCGCACGCCACCGACCAGTTCATGCACGACCAACCGCTGTTCTCCCCCGAAGGGGATCACCTCCGGAATCTCAAAGCGTGCGAACTGGAAAACGTCTCCCGTGTCCGGCGATTGCAGTGTCAGCGTGGTGTCTGGCTTCATCGTGCATATCCAAGTCCAACCGGCATGGGTGCCCGCGTCGGATCAAACGTCGGCGCACTCGTGCCTGGGCGGTTGGCTTCGCGTGCCTGATACATGCTCGTGCTACGTGCAACCTCACGCCCATCAAGCTGCGAAACCACGGTGACCTGCATCGGCCTCTCGTTTCGAGTGGCAATGTAGGGACTACCCGTCGTTGGCGTTGCTGCGCCGCGCCCATCGCTGGAGTACAGCGGCTTGCTGTTCTCGGCCACCGCCCAGGAATAGGCACCGTTTAAGCCGCTAGACACGGCTTGACCAGCCTTGTCGACCATCCACCCGATGGCCTTGCCGATCGGCGAGTTCGCAATCCAGCCAACAAGCTTCCCGAGCCAGCCGGTGATCGTGTTGTAGATGCCACCGAACTTGTCGGCCACAACATGACCGACGGCTGTGAGGATGACCATACAGAAATCCAATTTCGGCTTCACAGATGCCCACATCTCTTCCATGCGCGATATCAGCCATCGGGCCGAGGCGTGGAACACCGCTTTGATGACTTCCCACACCTTCGTGATGTACGGCCCCACCGTGCTCCAGTTGCGGTACAGCAAATAGGCCGCCAAGGCGATCCCGGCCACGACCAGGCCGATCGGATTCATCAACAGCGCTCGACCAAGGGAAAGCACGGCCTGCCCCACAATGCGCAGACCGATGCCCACGCCTGACATGAGGCCGCGAAACACCAAGCCGACCTGTGTGAATTTCCAGACCACGGAGATAGCCCGCAAAGCCGATGCGAACAGCAACATGCCACCGGCAACCACGGCAAACCCGGACAGTGCCGCAAACCCGACCACCAGCACCTTGGTCAGCGTCGGCCACTCCCGCGCAAACGCAGTCACACGGTCAAGTACACGGATCAGCTTTTCGAGTCCGTTAACCGCCAACGGCAGAATCTTCTCGCCCAGCACCAGCTTGAGGTTCGCAAGCTTCGCTTCATAGTCGATTTCCTTGCCCGCCATACCGCGAGCACCGATCTTCGCCAGATCGTCAATGCCGGCAGCCTGAGTACCGGCTGCCATGTGCTTGTGGATGTTCGCCCGCTCCCTGTACATCGTGTTGAGCAGGTTGCCCCACGTGCGGTTCGAGTACAGCTTGTCGAGGTAGTTGGTCATCTGCTGACCGTCTTGCACGCCTTTACTGCGCGCCTGCGGCAGGACGACCTTTTCCAGATACTCGAACGGGTTCTCGCGGAACATTTGCGCTTGCTGAAGCGCCCCAGGCAGAACTTTTGTGATGTGCCCAGTTTTGCCGTACTTGACCTGGGAACGGTCAATCAGCCCGGACGAAGCCATTTCCTCGGCCACCTGCTGCGTGGTGCGTCCGAGTACCCAGTTCTGGTAGCCGGACATGAGGGAGGTGCCGACCCGCCTGCCGCCCATCTCCTGCATCATGTGCATCATCGTGAAGAAGAAGCCGCTGTCAGACAGCCCCTTGGCCGACACGCCACCTGTCCGGATCAGGCCCAGGTACTCGGACGGCTTCACCAGGCCGTTGGTCGCCGTGTAAGCCTTTGTCATCAGATTCAGCGTCTGGTGGAACCTCTCTTCACTGAATTTCCCGGTAATCGGATCGTTCAGAGCACCGCGCAATTCAGCCACCTTCAGCGCATCCATGAACATGCGCTGCGCATTCTCGCCGTGACCACTGCCGTGGCCGCCCTGGGCCATCACCGACTCAATCCCGAACTTCATGCGCAGCAGCAGGGGCGTCACCTCCTTGGCGTGCTCGAAGTCGCGCAGCACGGACTGGGATTCGGCCAGCATCTTGAGGCTGTCGGTCGCGCTGGCCCCGATGACCTTCTGCGCCTTGGCGTACTTGTCGGCCTGCGCAAGGGCAGCATCACCTACGCCCTGTGCCTGCAGCTTCTGCATTTCGGCCTGATACCTCTTGGCCTCATCAAGCGGAATCTGCAGCAACTTTAGGCCGAAAGCCCCTGCAGCCATAGCGCCGCCGCCCAACAGCGCCATCTTTCCGATGCTCGTCAGCCGGGTTTGCAGTTCTTCCGCGCTCTTGTTGGTTGCGATAAAGTGGCGGGACATGACAGCAAGACCTGCCACGACATTCTCAAGCAATGAGATTCTTACCGCGATTTTATAGGCTTCGATATTCATGAATTTCCTTTACCGCGCACAAGAATGGCTTGCTGACCGAGTGAGTTGGGTGCAATACCCGAGGTTGCGGAGGATCGTGCGCAAACCCGACTGGCAGTCGTACAAAGACAGCGCCATGGTCCAGGTGGACCGAAATAGCTACAAAACCCGACTGTCCTTTGGCGGTGCCGTGCTGCTGTTGATGTACGCAGCACTTGCCATCGTCATTGCCGTCCCGATCATCGTGGTCGGCGGCATCATCGTGTGGTCGGCGATCGTCAGCCTGATCTAAATTTCGTGGTCATATTCGAGTTCTGCTGGGATTGACCCACCACCCAGCAATCCGACCACCAATGCGCCGCCGACGATCTTCCTGATCGACTCGTGGTTGTACTCGACTGCCGGGCCAAGGAACGGACGCGGCGGAATTGTCTCCGTGCCCATTTCCTGATAGACCGCAATGTCGGAGTCGGAGCCGATCGCGGCCTCCAATCCCTTCGTCTCGTGGCTGATGGAGTCGCGCAACTCCCCGCTGCGCAACAGTGGGTCGTTCTCGGTGTAACCCTTGTAGATACGGTCTTCCTTGGTGCTATCGGCAAGCTCTTCCCAGGCGGGGAATGGGCCGATCGCTTCTTGGTACTCGCCGATTTCCTCCTTGGCCGTCTTCTCAATCTTGGCAGCAACGGCATCCAACCCTTTTTCAAGCTGGAAAACCACTCCAGCTTCCAAGACGGTGAGTTGGGTGGCAAAGGCTGCGAGGCTCCCGAACTGTTTCATTGCGTCTTCTCTTTGAAGGTCATGGTCCGAATGTCGAATTCAGCGCCCTGGAACTCGCTGAACTTGATCGCCATCCACTGCCGCCGCACGTCATCGAGCGCGAAAGCCACATCGAACGGCACTCCGTTATGGACGAGCCACAAACACTCGTTTGCGGCTGCGTCCGTTAGGAGTTTTTTAGCTCGTCCTCGCTACTCTGCGCGACCGCCGCGCTCACGAAGTTGGCAGCGATACCGTTCATCGCGGCTTCGTTGCCCTCGTCGCCCAGGCGCAGGTATAGGGCGCGCAGCTCGCCCTCCGTGCTCGGCGTGGCGACCGGCTGGTCATCAATCGCTGCCACGAACTTGAGGTGAGCGACCTCGGCCAAATACAGCATGTTCACCCTCTCGCTACCCGCCGCTTTGGCGAAGTCGAGGTTTGCCAGCGGGTTCGGCTTTTTCAGCCGGATGGTGCGTCCAAGCGAATCAGTGACCGTCACATCCTTGGATGCGGCTTTCACGATCTGTTCGGACGGATTGATAGTTACCTTCGCGCCGCCGATTTCGACGGATTTTTTCTCGGTGCCAGACATTGCAACTCCTTGAGGATATGAAAGGGCGGCTTACGCCTGCTGGATGCGACGCGACGCGACGAAGGAAATCTTCTGATGCACCGGCTTGTCACCAGACCAGTCGCCCGCGTCGTCGTACTTGAGCAGCACGCGCTCATATCGGTATTGCGACACCTGCCCATTGGGTTCCACGATCGTAGTCTGCATGGCGGATGGTGGCTCGTCGGCACCTGCGAAGTAGTTAGCCTCAAGCCTGGCAAAATGCTGATCCAGTTCGGGGCCTCGGCGATCCGAGTCAAAAGATCCGGACCAACCCTCGTAAAAGCGCAGGTGATCCACGATACCGTCGATGCCTTTTATTTTCGTGTCTGTTGTGTCCTGTTTCGACTTGAAACTTGTGACCTTACCCATGTTGAGGGTGCTACCGTCTGGCAAGATGATCACCACCGTGATGTCGCGGCCAACCGAATAACCGTTTTGACTCATGTCACGCTCCTAAAAACAGAAAACCCCGCCAAGTGACGGGGTTTTATTGATGGGGAATTACTGAGGAATCACTGCGGCGTGATGTTGGCGGCGCTGACCTTGACCGACTGACCGCCTTCCACGTTGATGATGAGCTTGGTGATCACCGACAGGTAGGTGATGCGGCAATCGATCTGCATGTAGCCGAGCGCGACGCGGCTGGACGGGTTGTTGTTCTTGTCCAACTGAATCGAGAACGGCTGCTTCTGCGGGGCGTTCACATCGCCGATCATGCTTTGCTGCCAGAGATTGGACATAAAGGCATTCACTGTGCCTAATGCGTCATTTCGTGCCTTTTGGCTTTGCAACTTACCGATGTACAAGCCCATGCCGCTACTCAGGGTATAGGCGATGTAGTTGGTCATCCGGGTGTAATTGTCCCCGTTGATGACAGCATTGGATGAGCAATTCTGACCGATACGCACGCCGAAGCTGTTGCCAGCAGGAATCGGGTTGGCGACCAAGTCGATACCGGCCTGCGCAAGCGTCTGCAGCTCGGCCTGCGAGTAGGTCAGGTTCTGGTAGCTCTTCTGCGTGCCGACGATGCCGTACAGCGGCTTGTTCAAGCTGGATTGTTCCGGTGACAGGCCAGACAAGCGACCGGCCACGAAGCCCTGCGGCGAGATCAGGCGGATCTGGCTGTTCACCGTATCCTGGAAATACACCCAGTCGCCGAACAGCAGTTTCATGGTGTAGGTGTCGATGCCCGCGGCTGCTTTGACACTCACTGCATTGCTGATGGTGTCGCCCACCGGCCCAGTGGCGATCATGTAGACGCCTTCCGACAAACCGAACGCCACCTGCGACGTCCAGGTGGTACTGTCGTCGCAGTCCACCAGCATCGCCACGCTGGCCAATGTGCCACGTAACGCGTACATACCCTTGCGTGGCGTGGTATCGACGCCCACCAAGCTGGCACCGTTGATGTTGGCCGCGCCATCGGTGCCGCCTGCCAGCGTGTAAGTGCCCGCGACCGGAGGCGTGACACCCGCACCAGCAGTCGCCACGACCAACGCAGATCTTCCGCGCAGACCGGAAACGCCGTTGTTGATGGCGTTGGCGATGGCAACCCACAGCGCATTGCCGCTGCCGGTGATGTTGTCGTACACCTCAGGCACCTGGCCGGGTAGCGCCACGACGACCTTCCAGCTATTGGCAGCACTACCGGCAGCCAGCGTCACTTGCAGCGCGTTTCCAAGGGTGCCTGTGTACAGGGCCGTCAAGGTGATGCAGTTGCTTTGCACGACCTGCGATGCAGCCACGTCGGTGCCGTCGGTGACGCGCACACAGCGCATGTTGTTCGCGCCGTTGAGCACCGCAGCCCACACCGCGGTGCCCATGTCGTACTTGCGGGCCTGGATGTTGCCGAACTTCTGGACGAAATCGGACAGGTTACCGACGATGGTGGGCGCGTTGACCGGCCCCCACTGCGCAGTACCAACGACACCGAGGATGTTGGTCGGCAGACCATTGAGGAAATTTTCAGACGGCGGCACGATCTGGACGTACACGTCCGGGACGTAAAGCGCCGTGGTGTTAATTGCACCTTGCTGACTGACTGGCATTGCATGCCCTCCAAAGGGGTTACTGAGAATCCGGTTTGCTGATTGGAAGCACCTTGTTGGGCGTCGGTTCGTCGGGAACCTTGACCACGTAGTGCGCCTGCTCGGAGTCAGAAACCCTCTTGATTTCCTCCTCTATGGTGATTTCGTCGCCCACGGCGTAGCCGCCGAACGGCTGGATGACTTTCAATTTCATGGGGTGCCTATTACGGTGTGATGGTTGTGGTTGCTGACGTTGCCGTGAGCGCGACAGTGACTTTCGACCCAAGTGCCGCGCTGTTCGGATCGCTCACATCAGCAACGCGCTGGATGCTGGTGTCGATCTCCTTGATCGCGTAGCTGGTTTCCGTCTGCGTCGTCGGGTAGTTGACCGCATAGAACAGATCGCGGCGGTAGATGCCCTGTTTCTGATAGTTATCGTCCTGCACGGAATTCACATAGGTCATCACGCCCTGTGAGCCGTCGGCCAGCGTCAAGCGGGTCACCACGGCCAGCGCGCTGTCGATCGCCTTGGCAACTGGGTCACGCTTGTCGAAACAACTGGCCCACACGGTGATCTGAAACGTGCGGGTCTGACGCCGCACCTCTCTGATGCTGACGCCCTGTGTTCCGTCGTTGCTCTGTTCCTGCCAATCGCCATCACCGGCCATCACGGACGTCACCCTGTCACCTGGACGGGGGAACACCGAGATATGCACCATGCCCGAGCGCAAATTGGCATCAAGCTCTTGCGGATTGGGCCAGCCTTGGTGGATTCGGATCGGGCAGCTTCCGACAGACTGCTGCGCGGTGCCGTTTGGGTATGCCGCCTGCGTGATCGCCACAACAAGCGCCTGCCCTACATCTACGATGTCAGCCATCAGGGGTGCATCTCCTGCGCGTCGATGCGCCATCCCATGTCAGTGAGTTCCACGCCCTCGATGACATACCGCTTGCCGAGGTCGTCGGTCACGATGTCGCCGGCGTACAAAACCCCAGGAACCGACGGCGGCAGCAAGATGCGCCAACCCGAGTTATTGACATCTGCCGGCAGACCGATCGCAGTGCGACTCCTACCCCCGAAGAGGATGGAGCACGGCCAACCGACAAACGTCCCGCCATTGCTGGCCGGGTTGATGCCGATGACATCGACAGACTCCGCCGGCGCGTCGCACATGCCGCTGTAACCGACAGCACCAACCACCCCCGCCGTCCCCAGGGGAGCTGGGCGGGAGATCCGAACCGTCCGGTTGCAGTCGATGCAGACAATCGGCAGTAGCTGCTGTTGTGATGCGATGTAGTACGTCTGTCCATCGCTCACACGCACAAGATAGTCGCCGGGTAGCGTCTGCCGCCCGTCGAAATCACCGTGCCAGACGGCACTGCCTGAGCGATCCGCCGCTCTGTAGGTGTTGTCGCCGGCATTGAACGCAGCCTTGAACGTTGCGATCTGGTTGGACAGAGGGTTCGCGGCCTGAGTCGGCCTCATCACCCCATAGTCCAGTCCAAGCCGCAGCGCTACCTTCGCCCGCCCTGCGTAGATCTTTGCCTGGATCTGCTCCCCGTTCATACGACAAGCGCCAGACCGCCGTCGCCCAGATTCGGCCCAGGCGGCACACCGAGGAAAGCACAAAGCTCACGCCGCCAACTGCGGTAGAGCGCCATGCGATCACGCAGTTCGCGCTTGTTGTGCGTCCATACCGCGGCCTGGTCCGTATCCAGATTGGCTCCAACCCCAGGAATCGCGGCCTCCATTGTTGCGAGACTGCCGAGGTAATTCAGGACCACGGCCTGCTCGTCCGGCGTGATGTTTTTGAGCCGGTATTCGAGCAAGCCGTAAGCCTGGAAGAACCTCCAAGACTGGAATCCTTCCGCACCCGGACCGTATGCGGGATAGCCGCAATAGCGTCGGATATCAACGAGATTGGCGTCCGTGAGTGCCATGAAGAAACCTGCTCAGTTGACGGTGACGACGATCCCGTTTGCAGCGCAATACGCAAGGAGAGCCGCATCCGCTACAAACGGCTCACCTGCCCGCAAAGTGATGAGTTGGCCGCGGTAGTTGAAAGACACGTCCGAGGCGACGGTATGGGCCGCACCCGTGACCGACTTAAACGCCGGCCACGGGTTGCGAACTGATGGCACCATTGAATGTGACCGTTTTCGTCTTGGCGGACATATCAGACGTGCTCAATCACGACTGCGCGCTTGTACGCAGCATTGGTTGCAGTACCAAGAGTGGTCGGGCTGGCCGTCGTATCAGACGGGCAGGTAAAGCCACCGATCCAGTACCACGACTGAGCGATGATCTGACCCAGACGGTCCAGCGGCTCGCGGGTACACATCGCGATATCGTCCACCATGTCAACAATGGTGTTGCTGCCAGCAATGTCTGCCGCGGCCATGCCCTCGAAATCACCCTCGATGAGCGCGCCCTGCCCGCAAATGATCGGGCGATGCACAACGGCACCCGGGATGGACGGATGCTGCTGCTGATAAGCCTCATTCGTCGGTACGAAGCGAACACCCAAGAACGGGCTATACAGTTCGCCCTGCATGAAAGCAGCCTTCATACCAACGCCCTGGAAAAGTTGCTTGAAATCGGGATCGGCGAACAGTTCGCGCGAAGACTTCGGATCCAGATAGCCAAGGTAGGCATCGCCGACTGTAGGCACCCCATTCATGCGCAACTGAGCCACCGCATCCAAAATGTTGGACATTGTCAACAGGTCCGTAGCTTGGAGTGCAGCCGTGCTGGCACGACCTGAAGGGCGGAAGACACTCGGCGCGGTCGAAGAAACCACCGCGTTGAGCGCAGCCCCGTCCGGCACCGTGACATTCGTGGAAAATGTCAGCGTGCCGCTGATGCCCTTGGGTGCGGTTGAAGCATTGGAAGCGTCGATTGCCACGCCAGTGAGGCTGTAGCTGCCGGAACCGACAACAACAGTCATTGGATTGGCGGTGCTAACCGGCGTCAGAACTCCATTGTTGAAAACGTACTGGAAGCCGCGCACGTCATCAACCGCGATGGTCGTACCAGCACTGGCAAGCGTGGTACGAACGCGAGTGTTGCCGCCCAGGTAATTGCTGAAAAGCGCGTTTCGAGCAAGTTCGTCCAGGCTGCGTGCTGCCTGCTCACCGTTGACCTTCGCATTCTGCAAAGCGCGTTTCGAGCAAGTTCGTCCAGGCTGCGTGCTGCCTGCTCACCGTTGACCTTCGCATTCTGCAAAAACTGGCTAGCAATACCTACACGGCTGGTCACCATGTTGAGGTCAATCGTGTCGCCGTACATGTTGATGCCAAGCGTGTACTGCTCCACTCCCCAGCCCGATGGAGTCAATCCGTTATCGAGGTTGGTGTTCGTGCTCGGGCTGAGCGGCGTTGTCACTGCGGGCTTGAGGCCGGCGCGGGTCTTTGTGACCGTCTCGCCAATGCCGATGGAAATGGACTCACGATCCGCGATCTGGCGATAACCAAGGCGCGAACGCAGTGCGTCCTGAAACTCACGTTTGAGATAGTTCTGCTGGATGATCGGTTGCAGAGCGGCGGGAAAATTTTGAATTGGCATTGATGGCCTCGGGATCAGGTGATTGAAAGTTCAATCCCCTGGCCGCCCGGACCCGATGGGAGTTATCGGCGAATGCCGATGGTGTTGGTGGTGAATCAGCGTTTGCTGATATGCAATTGCTTCGCGGCTTGCCATTCCTCCGCACTCATCTCCATTGCATTTTTCGGAGTCGGAGGATTTGGATCGGGAGCCCTTCCAGGGTGGGAAGTTGTCGCCGGTTGACCGAACAGATACGGCTTGTCTTTTTTCATCCCCTCCATGAGGGCATCCACACCTTCAAGGGTGCCGTCGTCCTTGAGGGTGACCTTGGAAAGATCGGCCAGCTTCAAGCCGTCGATGTCGATCATGCCTGCCTTCAGCGCAGCGGTTTTCAGTTCAGCACGCACGATGCGATCGTCAGCATCGGCTTTCGCCTTTGCTATCGATTCCTGTGCATTTTTCAGTGCTTTTTCTGCAGTTTCCTCACCATCTTTGGCTTTCGTTCTGTAGTGCGCGCATTCACGACGCAGTTCCTTCACGTAATCCTCGGAGAAGGTTCCCATTTCAGTTGGCGCAGGCGCAGCGGGCGCAGGCGTGTGAGCCGGTGCGGGTGTGGTGCTTGGGTTATCGTTTTGGTTCGTCATCAGGACATTCCATAAAAAATGCCGCCATCTGGCGGCAAGTTGCGAATTCCCGCATCAGGCGGGGTGAGGGGAACGGGTTGCTGCTATTCGTACATCAGTCGCTTGAATCAGAGTTTGGCTTTTGCAGCTTCGGAGTTTCCGCTGCCAGCGCTGGCGGGTCTGCGTCGATCTTTTTCAATTCTTCCTGTGGATCTTCGATGTCGTAACCATCGGCCAACGACTTGACTGCAGTTTCACGCGACAGTAATCCGCCCGTGCGCAGCGTCGTGAGAGTTTCGGCCTCGGTCTGCTTATCTGCGTATGTCGGTGCGTACCAAGCCGGCCAGCGCAGTGACAGCTTCTCCTTCGTGTTCAGTGGCTCGATTTTCTCGCCACCGACCATCAGCGGGTACTTTGTCGATGCCTGCACGATCTTGCGTAGCATCGACAGCAGCGCACCCTCGCCGTAGCTGATACGCAGCTTGTCGGCCAGCCAGATCAATGCCTGGTTCATCAGTTCCATCGCGCGACCGGATTGCGCGGCACTCAACTTGTCGGCGTTCGCTCGGTTGCCATGGATTGACTCAAGAGCAAGTTCGCGCAGCATCCGCACGTAATCGATAACCGCCTGTGCAGCCGTGCCATTGATCTCCAGCATCTTGGCGTCGCCGTCAGCACTGACCACGATCGCATTGCCGCCACCTTTGACGATGCTGCCCTGCTCGTCTATCGCGGGCTCCCTGATCAGGAGCGTGGGATCGGACGAATACTTGAGGCCGCGGCCAGCCTGTGAAAGCTGATAATTGATCTCGATGCTGGTGTCGATCGCATCGTTGAACGTACAGGCACCATCCACGCCGTTGCCGCCCGGCAAGTTCTTCACCCACTCCGCAGGCACGTAGCCAAGCCCGTGCTTCTTGGTCTTGGCGGTATCCACCACCGCCTTGGCCTTGTCGTCTCGGACTTTCCACGGCAAGTACCACGTTTCGGCCTGGTCGTCCCATATCCGCTGAAACCAAAAGTCAGCGGTCAGGTCGTCATCGGCGATTGAGTAACCGCCATCTTTGAGCACCCTGCCCTTGACCTTGTACTTCTCGGTGATCGATGCCAGCGTGTCAGGCGCATCGTCGCGCCAGACCGGCGTCAAGAACTGCGTGTTCTTGGCCTCGAAGAACACGCGACCACTGAGCACTCGCATGAAGATCGCCACCGAGCCAACGGAGCCGATCGTCGCTGCCTCAATCATCACCTCGTTTAGCTTGCTGTCCTTGATCAGTTCGGCCAGCTTGTTGCGCGTGGCCTCGTCCTCGCAATCCACTGCGGGGAAATGCCCCTCGCTGAAAAGCAGTGATACCGAGTCATCCACCACCGTCTTGCACAGCGCGTACTTGACGGATGGGCGGCGGTCGCGCAGCGGAATGTACTCTTCCGCGTCGTTTTTCTCTCTGTGGAAATCATAGGGAAGATGGTCGTACAGCGTACCATCGAGTACCCGTGTCAGCACGTCGATGACGAACTGACGCTCAGGGTAATCCGGATCGCGGACAATCTTTGAAGTGATCGTTTTGAACATCGTCTCGTTGATTCCGGATTACCGTGCCATGTGCGGCACACGCATCGCACGCGCCGGTTCGGGCGGCGAAATGAGTTCTGAAAATGACCTCGAAAGGGCGTCAACCTGGTCATCGAATGCACCGTTCGGGAACATCCGCATTTCGTTGATCAGCGCGTCGTTCCACGGCGCGCGAAGCATGAGCACGTTGCCGACGTTGATCTGCGCCGCCAGCGGTTTGGCCCGCGTCACCTTGTCACCCGATTCCGGGGATGATGTGACTTGGTATCCCGCCAGCTTGCGCGTGAGATAAAGCACCTGGGTTTTCCCGGCCTGCCCAGGGTCTTGCGGCAGACTGATTCGCACCGTACGTCCGTCGCGGGATGCTGTGTTCGTCATCGCCGTATCCCGTTCATCCGCGCCGCAGCGCAGGCGAACCATGTCCGCGATGATGAAACGACCATCCGGCAACTTGCCGAGCTTGCTACCTACTGTGTAATCGCCATCCACCGTCGCGCCAAGATCCCAGCCACGGACCCACTTGATCGATTCCGCTGGTAGCGCGTCGATCACGTTGATCGCGTCGGGCTTGATCTCACCACCCTCGGGCGGCGCGGGACGCTGCCGGTACTGACCTGCGAAAACGTAGGGCGCAGCCCCCTCCATCCGTTGCAAGTCCTCAATGCTGTGTTTCTCCGGCCACAGCGCTGTGCCATCGTCTTGGATCGCCGGCAGACAGACATGCTCCCACGTCTCGCCGTTGCCGCCATCGAGCAGCCAGCCCGCGAGATCGCGCTCATGCAACCGCTGCATGATCAGGATGATCGGCGTGTCCTTGCTATTTTTCCGGCTTTCCAGCGTGTTTTGAAACCAATCGATAACACCCTGCCGAATGACATCGCTCTTTGCCTCGTCAGGCTTGTGCGGATCGTCAATGATGATCGCGCCGCCAAAGCCTTCGCGATGCTTACCCGCACCAAAGCCGGTGATCGTGCCTCCTGCACCAGCGGCATACATCACGCCGCCCTCGGTGGTCGTCCAGTGGCTCTTTGCATCAGAAGCCATACGACAACCGGGAAAAATCCGCTGGTATGCCTCGTGCTGCAGCAGCGACCGAACACCAGCGCTGTTGTTGATCGCCAGCGGCGCGGCATAGCTCGCGTGGATGAACTCCGCATCCGGCGCATGACCCAGCGTCCACGCGATGAAGTTGACCACCGCGATCTCGGTCTTGGAGTACCGCGGTGGCACGTTGATGATCAGGCGCTTGCACTCTCCGCGAAAGACTCGCATGAGCGCGTCGCAGATCACCCGGTGATGCGGCCCCCTCAACCACTTGTACCTGCGCCGCTGGAAGAACATCCAACGCGAGAAAAAGTACAGGTCTGCCTGCGCCATTTCAGCGGCAGCGAATTGTTCATCATCGCTGAACTGGCGCATCATCAAACCTCTTCAGCGATGTTTCTCGCGATCTCCCGGAATTCGGCGGTGGTCATGCCCACACTCTGGATCGGGCCACCGGCAACGCCCGTCAATTCGACACGCTGCGCGTCCTTCCAGCCAGCCTGTGATTTCAGCCAGAAGATGATCGATGTGGTGTCCCCGCCGATCGCCTTCTTGTACAGCGTCTGCGCTACTTTGACGTTTGCCTGCAGCTTCCCCGTGTCAAGTTCAGCCGCGAAGTTTTTGAGCATCGTCGGCTCACTGATTGACTTGCCGCGGGCATCCTTGACGAACATGCAGATGTCCGAGTGACGCACGCCGAATGCGGCCAACTGCATCACTAGTTCCCGCTGCTCCTCAGTAGGACGAAACGCAGCGCGCCCCGCGCCTGGGCGCTTGCCGCCTGATTTACCCTTAACCCCTGGCATTTTTATGTCCCAAATAATCAAATCAGGCCGACGACGTTGCCGCTTACCGTTTGCTCTGCGACTGTGCAGAAAGCTTCTGGCGGATCTTGCGCATGCGCTCATTGCACTCTTTGAGTGATGCAATATTTGCGTCGTAAGCCAGCGAGATGAGGTTGCCGTCAATCTCCGCCGCATGCTTGATCCTGCACGGCACTGTCAGATCAATCAGATCAGACGGCGCTATTGCCGGCACTTCGACGCGCTGGACCAGCGGTACGCACGGGCGGACCTGACCGCAGCCGGCGAGCGACAGCAGCAGGATCGGCAGCAGGCGGGTCATCACTCAGGCAGCCTGCTTGAACGACGCAGCCAGGCTGGACACGATTGCGGAAATCATCGGCCAGATCTCATCGAACGAGCCGACCAGGCTCTGCTCAGTTGCGTATGCCTTGTCCAGCGCATCGCGCACCGCGTTGAGCTTTGTTGCATCATCAAAGCCGGGCATCGCGGCATCGACTTGCTGTATCAACTGAGTCACCAGCGGCAGCAGAGCAGCAACGGCCTGGAGCTTGGCGAAGATCGAATTTGCGGAAACGGACATAGTCATAACCTCATGATGTTGGAGTGGTTGCAGCGCGATCGGCTGCGGTGTTGAAGCAACGAAAAGAGCGCTGAACGTCTTGTCTGTCAGCGCGAAACACACAATCCCGGCGACAGCGACGACGATGCCGGTAAGCTGTAACGCCAACCCCTGGTTGTTGATGCCCGCGACGGCAAGCAGCATCAGCACGTAGCTCAATACCGACGATCTTTCCGTCAGCTTGCCCACGATGCGGGATATCACTTGCGCAGCGCCTGGGCTGATCTTGTGCAACGTCACGGCTTGATCCGCCTGAATTGCTTGAGCTCGCGGATGTCTTGCTCGTGCTGCTCGACTTTGATCTCTGTCTTTGCCAACTCCAGCTTGATCGCCGGCACATCAGCAAGCTGCGTGTTGATCGATTGCAACTGCCGATCCATGCCGACCAGCGTTGTAGCTGTGCTCGCTTGATGCTCAAGCATCGACTGCACAGACGAAACGACCCATCCGCTGCAACTGACGATTGCCGCAACCGCTATGCCAGCCAGCCACCGCTCAATCGGGCCGAGCGTTACTCGAGTGCGCCCGTCATCGCGATCCTCGTCCTGCTGCTTGCTCATCATCATGATGCTGCTGCACGCACTGTATTGACAGCGACGGGATAGACCTCTGCCCAGCGCTCTCTGCTGGGCTTTCCCGGCCGCCAGGCGGCGATGTACTGCTGCCACGCGCCTTGCTCATCTCCAAGCTCCGGCAGCGGCTGCGGCAACGTCATCAACAGCAAGCGAGCAAGTTGCGCCGCAAGTACGTCGTCATACCCAAGCGCAGCGCAGATTGCCTCTGGATTTAATCGATAATCCGGGCAAGGGCCAATCCATGAGTGGTTCACCGCACGTCCGTCGTACCTACATAGACAACTCGCGAGATACGAGCGCGCCAGCAGGCCGCTTACGCCAGCAGGCTCAAACATCCACATGCTGCGCGCCGGCCCCTTGATCTGACGACGATAACGCAGCTCGCTCTCCTGCATCGCAATCGACAGCAGCATTGCACTTGCACGATCAGTCCGAACGGGCATGCCGTAATAGCGGGTCAGATCATCAAGCGCGGGCACGATGATCTGCGTCAGCGCGTCGCTCGGGCTGATCGGCAGCGGAAGTTGAGTCATGTCGATAGCTCTTTTCGGAGTGCAGAAACGCAAAAGCCCCGGCGGGGGCCAGGGCTTGGATAGAACGCGCGCGATTGCGGCGGATTAAAAATGCCCGAGGTGCGAACGCATCTCGGGCATTGGGTTTACAGCGCTGCTTTTTCAGCAGTCAAGCAACGAACGAATTCGCTCGTTCAGATTTTCTGAGCTGCCTTTTCGGCAGTGCAGCAGCGATAGCTACACGCTGCAAGGCAAAAATCCCACAGCAGACGCGCGTATGTCAATCATCTTGTCTACAAAGAGCGCCAAGCACCTGTTGACTGATCCTAATTTTAGGATCAAGCTACACCCATGTCATCAAACACAAGCAGCGGAACTAAGGAGCGAGACATGAGTGCAATTGCCCGCGAAATGAAAGCTATCCAGTCCCTGAGCATCATCCCGAATTGCGGCGGATGCGATGAGGGCAGCATCTGCTTCGAGGTCATTTCAAAAAATGGAACGAAATATAGAGGCGCTGCTGGCAATGAAGATGGCGCATACCGCGTCCAGGGGTCAAAGCTCATTAAGATATACGACGAAGATTATAACGAAGTATACGAATACTTTGTTTGCGAAGCACTACATGCCTGGATTGACCACAGCATTGATGCGCTAGCGAAACACCTGGGCGAAGTGCTTGCGGAGCAGGACAAGCAAGACGCGGAGAACGCAGCCCGCAATCACAGCTTCGACTGAGACGCAAAAAATGAATCTTTCCAGCCTCACAAACTTGCAGCTAGCAAAACTTATACGAGACGCATCCGACGAGCTGACATTGAGGCTCTCAGAACAAAATGTCGAAAGAGTCAAAGCAAAGGAAGAAACTATCTACTTGAGGGAGCCGCCCGAAGATGACAAGGATTTCATCCTCCGCATTAAAACAACAGTTACACGCGGGGGGTATGTCACGGCTAGTGAGCGCTCACGTGTAGCTGACCTCGCGCAAAACTATGCAGCATGGATCAATCGGCAAGGATTACCGACAGATAGCGGGACCGGATCCTGGCGGAAACTAGCTATGAACTCAAGAGTCAAGCCGTCGAAAGGAAAGATAAATCATGCAAACAATACCGGCACAGCAAAACTAGGACGCAACAATGGCAAAGCACACGTTCATCGAGTACGTCGGAAATTACTGGATCAAGGGCAAAGCCGTCGCGGCATACAGAGTTGACGAAGACACTGTGCAATTGCGCGGTGAGACGCCGTCTGGAAAGATCATTGGGATGCCGCGAAACGTATCTAACGATAAGTTTCAGAAGCTGAAAAGCGAATGGTCAGTGGGCGTACTCTCAGTTCAAGAGGCTGAGATTGTTGAGCGCGGGCTTAAGTATCTTGGTGTCGTGTGATGCCAATAGATCCACTGCCGAACAGGCAGACAAGAGAAAATCTCGAAAAAGCAGGCAAACTGCTTTACGGCAGTCGCTGGCAGTCTGATCTTGCTAGAGCGCTCGGAGTCAATGACCGCAGCGTCCGCGCCTGGATGCTGGGAGAGCGCAAGCCATCTACTGAGGTGTGGGCAGATATATGCGCACTACTCCGCGAACGCGAGCAAGAGAGCATTGCTCTACTGCGCGAGCTGGATGCAAGTAGCTAACCCCTAAAACGCAAACGGCCCGCTGGTGGGCGGGCCGTTGGCTGAATTCTTACAGCGTGCCGACTTTCACAGGGTTTTTGTCTAGACGCAACACTTTTAAAGCTTCCCCGCAACGAAGGCTTTCGCGATCGACAAGTAGTCGTAATAGGTCGGTCGCTTGATATCGACACCGATCCTGCGAAGTTTGGATAGCTTTACCTCAATTGGCGCCTTTTTCAGGAAGTATTCACACCGCAGTGTGTGGGCCGGACGCAGATAGCCGGAGGACTCCATGGCCCGTACAGCGGACTCGACCTCGTCGCCTGGCGTGTTGATCAAGATCGGGCGATAGCTGCTGCCGCCCGGCAAAAATCCCTTATGCTCAACAAGCGATTGCAGGACGTTCTGGGTCTGGTAGCCGATGTTCTCGTATCTGCCGCCGCCGTACTCCTCTGCCCACTGCACCAGCCGAGATTCAAGCAATTTCTTATCCATGGTACTTCTCCAGGGTGTTTGGGTCGAAACGGAAGACGGGCTGCTTACCGTCCCAACTGCATGCGCCACGCTGGCGCTCTTCGTGCTGTAGGCAATGCACGATGCCCAGCGTGGTGGCGCGGCAAGTGCAGATACAGCAGTTGCCGTGTCGGCGACGGTCAGCGTCCATGCGCTTGCGCAGGACACGGGCGTGGTTGCGCTCGGCGTAGCGCTCCGGGCGAGTGAGGTCGTCAGTGTTGATCAAGCGACCCGAGCCCCCTGCTCCGTATTCTCGTGATACAGCGCTATCAGCAGCGCGTCGGCGCGGCCATCGTCTTTCTTTCGCTTCAGCGCGGCGGCAGCGGTGGGAAATCGCTGCAGGGCAAGCTGGCGGGCGGCATCCTTTTCTTGACCCAGAAGCCCGAAGCGGCGCTTCCAGACCGCTGGGATGACGCGCGTGTACGAGATGCCGAGCACTTGCAGCACGGCGCGTAGACCGCCGTATGTGTCGCCGAAGCGGAATGCCGATGTGCCGCCGTCGCCTGGGCGAGCGCCGACTTTTTCGATACAGGCCGACACCTGCGCAGCCGGATGCGCAGCGCGCTGCTCGCGTATCCACACTGCAACCGCGCGAGCATCGATTTCGCGCCAGTCACCGACTTGGGCTGTTGGCATGTCGATGATCGGGCCAGCCTCTCCATCGATCAGCGCGGCGAGCGCGCCGGATAGCCCTGGATCGATGCCGATCGTGAGGCGCATGCTCATTTTGCGCTCTTCCACGCCGGGGTTGAGCACTGCGGCGCGGTCTGGATGCCGGGCAATTGCTTGATCCGACCGCCGCGCGCAACGAACTGCTCAACGGTTTCCACTTCGCTGCTGACAGACTTTTTCTTCGCCGCGGGTGCCATGCCGGCGCGGTTGCCCACTCGCTGCAACCGATCCAACTTTTCTGCCGCACGCTCCTCGCGCTGCGTGGCAATCCTCTTACGCCAGTCGATGCGGGACATGCCACTCATATCACCTCATCCTCCTGCGGCCGTCCAACCATTCCCGATAATCCAGATAACCGATGCCTGCGAAAAATGCGCTAGATATCGCCCACAAAAATCCGGCCAAACCTCTGAAACTCATGCCCCAAAGAGCGGTGTTGAAGCTGCAAGCCATGAATGAAAAAAGAAGATAGATAAAACATGCCAGTACAATGCTTGCAACTACGGCAGCCCTGAAATAGCTCATGAATGCTTGCAACTACGGCAGCCCTGAAATAGCTCATGATTCCTCCTCATCAGAATTTGATTCACCAATAGCGAAGGGCTGGATGACGAGGAGCGCTTTATGCAATATCGAGTCATTAAAGTAAGTGAGAATTTTTCCGCTGGCATGATCCAACGCGTGGGCAATTAAGTGCATGCCAGCGATCAACAGCCACGGCGCGGCTACAACAAGTACCGCAGGTATCGAGACCCACCACTGCCAGCGCCGCAAAATTTCTGGAGGGAAATACTTCCGGGTCATCCCTGCGCCTCCTGCACCAACATCCGACGCTCTCGCATCATCCTTGCCGTATCGCGCATATCGATTTCAACGGCACCAGCTTTAACCGCTTTTGCCCGCGCGCTCAATGCAATGTCGTAATGCTCTTTGACTGTGCCTGGGTGCTGTATCCATCGGTGTGCCACGCCGATCCGCTCTGCCATCGCATCCAGTTCTTCGCGACTATCTGCAAGCATGTGACACATAACCATCCTGCCGAATTTTGTGCGCATGTTGTCCACGTAGACGGTCATCCCTGCGCCCCCTTTGCAATTTCGGCGTCGATTGCTGCGTCCAAAACGTCACCGCATAAGTCTCCGCCTAAACTATCAATTACAGACCAGTGCTGATGGCGGCGAAGGTGCTGATACCGCTCTGCATCCCGCTGCGCATCACGGAGCGCACGCAGATGCACCATTGCATGTTGCAGCATGAGTTCTGCGCCGTAATCGTGCGACGCAATGCGCTCCTCGATCTCATCAATTGTGTAAAGTTCGCGCATCTCACTCTCCCTTGCTGTATGTCTTGACGTTGTTTAGCGCATACCACTGGCGCAACGAGTTGAGTTGATCCGCAACTACTCCACCGTCCCTGCTGATTGATCCGTCTGCGTGTCGCTGCGTTTTGCTTGGGCGGTACTGCGGGTTTGTCGTGCGCCAGTCAGGGCGCGATGGCTTGGGCTTCATGCGGCCCTCGCCGTGTGCTGGTCGATCAATGTGTTCTGGAGGTCCAGCAGGTAGTCGTCACGACCGATTTGCTCGCGAAATGCGCGCGGCTGACGCGCGTATGACGGCCCGAACATCGCCTCGCACTGCACTACGGACATGCCGCCGAACGGCTCGCCGCGGTGCGACCAACTGTTGAGGCCGATGGTGTAGTCGTGGCCGCGACGCGGCGCACCGTGCTTGCCGCCAATCGTCATGTGGTGGATCTCGCAGGGGACGTGGCCCAGGCCGAGTGAGCGCGCGACGATGCAGCCGATCTCACGGATCGCATCGAACCGGGCCTGCTGTGCGCGCGTCGGCGCTCCGGTGCTGCGACCGCGTTTCATGCGGCCACCTGCATGCGGTTCGCAGCGCAGCGGCGTGCCAACTCGACCAGCCATTCGGCCAGCGCCGGCGGTGTGTGCTCGCGCTCGGCCTTCGTGATTTCGGACCGGTAGCCGGGCATACCGACCCGTAGACCTCGCCGATTTGTCACCACGCATGGCGCGCGCCCCAACCGCAGGGGGATAGCGGGCACGTCGCCAGGCTCGCAGCCGACGACGTACAGCAGCGTCTTCTTCTCGGCGCGGTGACCAAAATGGTACTGGTCGATGCCAATGGTGAAGCCGCCAATTGAATCGCGGCGCCCTGCACCAGGAAGGCCAGCATGCGGCCACAACCTGGACATCCGCGGGTGCTCCAAGACGCCGCCCCAGCGCTGCACCTGTTCGACCGCCCATGGCGCCAGGTCCTTCTCGCCCGGCAGCGGCTTGGCCAGTCCGCGGAGCGAACCCCATGCGCGGCATGGAGGATGCGCAACCACGGGCATTGCGCCGGCGAACGTGCGCGCGTCGCGCTCCTTGTCGTACACGTCGCAGCCGGGCAGCGTTTTGTAGATGCTGTCGGCGCGAGCGAACAGCACGGCTACATGTTGCATCACGCCGCCCTCCTCTGCTCGCCAGCAACCATCAGCAGATACTCGGCGCGCACGTCGTCGGTCATCGCCGACTGATAATGCTGGTCGATGTGATCGCAGATGCCGAGGAAAAACTGCTCGAACTCAGCGCCGTCCATCTCATCAAACGCGATCGAGCGCGGCACCTGCACCGCGACTTTTCCAAGCACCGGCCCAAGATCCAATTCCATCGGCTCGCAGCAAACGCCGGCCTCGCGCTGTACCTGCTTCAGCGCATCGTGGCTGCCGATATTGCGAAATGCTTCGACGTTATCGACAAGCAGTGCGCCGACCGCATGCGCCAAGCGATGGAACTTCACGTTACGCGGCTTCTTGATCTCAAGCCGCAGTTCGTCGCCGCGACGGTAGCCACGCTCGTGCATCAGCTTCCGGTCGATCGGATGCGCCGCCAGGATGGCCAGGCGCTCCTCGCCGGTATCAAGCACCACCACGCGCTCAACGATTGCGTACACCGGACGACGTGCGCGCTTCGCGCGGACTTTCTTCGCTGCCGGGGTCATGCTCATGCGGCATACTCCAAGTCATCGCTGCGGCGAATATCCTCGAAAGCCATGGTTTCGGGCCGGAACCGGAACTTCTTGTAACCCGTCGGGCCGTGACGGTTTTTTTCGATCAGCACCTCGGCGATGCCCTGCTCTTGGCTTTCGCGGTTGTAAACCTCATCCCGGTACAGCATCAGGATCTGGTCGGCCTCACGGGTCAGTTCGTCGCTGTTGGCCAAGTCGCCGGCATTCGGACGCTTGTCGTTGCGTGTGTCCACGCCCTTGACGACCTGCGCGAGCGCGACCACGGGGATTTGCAGGTCGCGGGCCAGATTCTTCAGTCCACGCGCGACGAGCGACACCTCGGTGATGCGATCTGCACGCGGCACTGTGATCCGCTGTGCGTAGTCCACGAACAGCACTTGGATGCCATGCGCGTGCTTCCACTTGCGGGCCACGCCGACCAATTCGTCCAGCGTCACCGCAGAGCGGTCATAGATCCAAACGGCTCGGTCACGCGCTCGCTTGATTCCATGCGATATCTTGGCCCAGTCCTCTTCGTGGACCGATCCAGAGCGGATCGACTTGGCCGACACGCCAGAAGCAAGCGAAGCGCGGCGAATGCCGATCTGCGCTGCTGGCTGCTCAGCGCTGATAACTCCGACTCGATAGTCAGCCGCCGATGCCGCCTCGGCCAGGCCGAGCATGAACGCTGTCTTGCCCATCGCGGGCCGACCGCCAATGATCGTCAGGTCTGAGTCGTGCCAGCCGCCCAGGATTTCGTCTAACTCACGCAGACCAGTCGTGATACCCGGCAACTTGCCGCCGTTGCTGTACGCCTGCTCGGTAATCGCGAACGCCATCTGCAGAATCTGCTTGCCGGTGAACTCATGCTCTGTCACCTCGGCGTTGAGCGAGAGCAGCGCCGCAATAGCTTCGTTGACTGACTCGGGATCGCGTCCACGCGCACCAGCAAGCAGCCGCTGCCCAATTCCGGCAGCCTCGCGCATCCGCCAGTTCTCGCGGACGATGTCAGCGTAGACCTCAACGCTGCTGCCGTAGATTCCGGCAGAGGCCAGTTCCATCACCGCCACCGCATCGTCCGGCAACGCGTCCATCAGAGTCACGGCATCAGCCGGCTGACCTGAGACGATCGCGTCACGGATCGCAGCCCAGAGGCGGCGGCGAAACGGCGTGGTGAACTGCTCGGCGCAGACCAGCGTCGCCACGTCGTGAAACGCCTCGTTGCGCGCCATGACGCCAGCCAGCACAGCATCCTCGGCATGGGCGGGAGATTCGCTCACAGCGCCCTCCTTCCGCCACCGGGGCGCTGGTCCATCGGGATCACGTTGCCTTGCTCCGGTGGTAACTTCGCCCAGTTCTCGCGGACCGCCTCCATGAACGCCGCGTCCCAGTCGGCGTAGGTGTACCCCTTCGCCGCGGCCTTGGCCCGGAACGATTCGAGGTGCTGGTCAAGTCGCCCATGGCCCTTCTCGGCTGCCCATGACCGAACACGATCTGAAATTCCGAAGTCAGCAGGTAGGGAGGTTTTCGAAGGCGCGCGCTTGCGCGGTTCTTTCTTTTCTTCTCTCTTCTCTTCTTCTCTCTTCTCTTCTAGAGCGTCACTCTTCCGTTCCTGTGACGTCACTGCATCGTCACTGAGACGTTTCCGGTAGGCGCGAGTCCTTGCTGTGCTTGAGTCTGAGGACTTCTGTCGCTCTTCCCAATGCACGATGTTCCAGTGCTTGTCGATGAAACCCTTAGCAATAAAAAGCGCCTTCGTTTCCGCCAATTCTTGTTCCGTGATGCGCAACTGAAATGCGATCTCATCGTCACGAAGCGTCACTGTGACGTCACTGCAACGCATGCAGAACAGCATGACCAGGCGGCGCTGCATCGCCTCGCCCATCATCTGCACCTTGGGGTCAGACGCGAACTCCGAGTACATGCGGAACCACTGGTTAGCCATCACGCCCCCTGCAGAATCAGCAGGCAGCCGGCGATGTGCCAGCGGAATTGAACGATTCGGATAGCGCGTGCGGTAGCGTTCATGAGGCTTGCCTCAGTAGGCCAGCCAGCCGCTCGACCTCACGGCGCGCGCAGCTATCGCTGAGCGCTGTCTGCAAGTCCAGATACTGGCGAAGCAGGTTGGACCCGGTCGCCGCACACAGCGGGCCGACCAGGCGGGACGGGATGGGCCGCTTGCCGGCGCGCAGGCGCGACAAGTAGCCCTCCGACTTACCGACCGCCTTGGCAATGCTGGCGAGCTTGTGCCCGCCTGCCCGCATGGCCACGGCCAGCGCCTGCGATTCCGATTCGATCTGCCGTAGCAGCTTGGCCGGTGCATCCGTCGGTGCGCGATGCACGCCGAATGCCAGCCTCAGTTCCGTCTGTTGATTGCCAGGGGTTGCCATGACTTGCCTTTTCTTGCCAAGCCCGTTCGGGCGAAAAAATGGGCCTGCCCCGCGAAGAGCAAGCCCGCTATGAATTCAGTACGAAATGCCCCGCCCAACGTCGTGACGTTGGCCAGGATTGGAGGGAACGTGTTCGCCGTGCGCTGGTGCAGCGGCAGGCTCGTCGTGCGGATGCTGCGGAGGGGCAGCTAGATGGGAAGCCAGGTCAATCTCGACATGCCAAGTGACGTGCTTAGCGCGAAACGCATTCCTCTTCATCACGTTCGCGAAACGGCGATCAATGCCCAGGAGCCGATCTTGAAATCGGCTCATCTGCTCATCGGTCAGCCGAAGTCGCTGCAACTCCTGCCGCGCCGCGATCCTTGCTGCGCGCTCCATCGCAGCGTCAAGGTTCTCGCGCGATGGCATGTAGTACTCAGGCGGCAGCATCGTCGGCCTCCGGGGGCCAGATATCCGGGCGCAGGTCAGTGAGTCGTACCGCGCCGTCACTGAGCAAGTGCAGTTGACGCACCAGGGCACCGTCGAAGCGCTGTCCTATGCTCATTGCCTTGCGCAGGTATCCGATAGTCGTTCCGGCGCGCTCGGCATACTCCGCCTGCGCTGCTGGGGCGAGGGTTGACAGATAGGCTCGGAGGGTCTTCATCCCTCGATGATACCTTTTGGTAACTACATGTCAATACATTTTGGCAACATACCTCAGAGTAACCGAAAATAACTGCATGCCAGCAGAAGACAATCCCATCGTGGCCGCCCGCCGTAAAAGGCTCAGGGGCTGGATCGCAGACAAATTCGACTCGTCGAGGAAGGCATTCCTCGAGGATGTCGCAAGTCGTGGAAAGTTTCTTGATCCGACTGAAATTTCCAACTTGCAGAGCGGCAAGAGGTCGTTCGGAGAGAACAAGGCCAGGGAAATTGAACTCGCCGCATCTATGCCCGAGGGCTACTTGGTCAGCCCTCTCGCCAATTCCACCCATGCGAATTTGGCCGCGAGCGAGTCAGCAACTGAAGCGCCTCTGCCTGCACTGTTGACCCGCGCCCACAGAATCCTAGCTGCACGTGGGCCTTACAGCCTGGATGATGAACGAGATGCCTATGCTTTTTCGCAGGCATACGTTGCTGCCGCGGTGGAACACCTGAATGCATTCCAGCGCATGGAGGTGGATCGATCAGCAGCCCAGGCGATGCAGCAAGAACTGCGCAAGCAAGCAGGGGAAGATCTAAGCAACAAGCCAGCTGACGCGGAGAGGCGCGGCAAAGTGTCTACGCGACGCACCTAGTCAGGCTGTAATTTCCCCCATATAGCCAAGGGGGAAGCGATGGACCCTTTTAGAAAGAGTGTGCAAGCCTGTGTATGTGCAGGCATCTATTACTTCGCCTTTCGATTTGCCTGGCTGCACTCTGCTGATCAGTTTTTTCTGCCCGCAGGGCTTCGCATAGCATGCCTAATTTTTCTGCCATACCGGATGTGGCCGAGCGTCTTCATCGGGGACGCGGCAGCGATGATTTCTTTTCGAGTACCCTTTGCTGAGGGACAGGGCATCCCAGTATCCTGGGCCTATTGTAGTTCGCTTCTGTTCTCGCCGATCCTCGCGCTAGGGCCACTCGCACTACGCCATTTCTGGCCCATCGGCCACATGCAGGAGAGGAATCTGCCATTCACCCTGCTTGCTCTCGCAATCTGGGGTGTTGCGGCAAACATCGCATTGAATGTGATTCTCTCAGGCCCAGTTGAATCCGCACTCGCCAGTTACTTCTACAAGGTCAGTGCAGGCCAGTATTTGACCTCGCTTACTGCAGTCCTCCCGATCATGTTCTGGCTGCGCCGCGCAGATATCGATAACTGGAAGCCGCTTATCCGTGACGCGCTGCTGTGCGTTGGTGTGCTGCTAGGCACGTACTTCGTTGCCTGCAAAGTTGATGAGCCGTGGCAGCGTTTGACACTACTGGGCATGATGATCCTGCCTACGCTGGCACTCACCGTGTTGCACGGTTGGCGCGGAGCAGCCATTGGCATCGTCGCTGCGAACATATCACTTGGCCTATCGATCCCAACAACCGACATGTTCGGTAACCGAGACCTTGTGGTGTTCGTCGCACAGCAGACCCTTGCTGTGATGGGCACCTCTCTACTGCTGGCTGGCGCATCTATTTCAAAGGAATTCGATCGCAGCCGGCGCATCGCCCGCGGGGCGCGAGAACAGCGAGTGCTTGCCAGGGCAGACCACATATACATGGAGCAATCCTTGCGTGATCGCGCCGAAGCAATCGCAGAAGCTCAACAGCACATGAGCAATGCCTATCGTGAAATTGTCTGCCGCCTTCGCGACGATGGACATTACGCTCTCGCAATGCATATCAATGCGCAGAGAATGGAAAACACGCGCATCTTCTACCAACAAGCAACGGACATCTACCCTTTTCAACTTGAAACTTCCGGGTTGTTCACAGTACTTCAATCGGATGAATTTTCCAGCAAGCTGGCTTGTAATCACGCTGACTTCCGACTAACCGGCTCCCTGTTCGGTCACAGCTTAGCTTCCCAGCTCGTTACGTATAGATGTATCTGCCACGCCATCCAGATTTTGCCATGCTCTGCTTATATGATCTGTGTAAAAGCAGGGAATTCTGATCGTGGGAGGTGGATTGCTGCCGTGGTGAAGCCGAGGGATAAAACAAGCGCCATCCGGACCCTGACAAATTCTTCACGAATGGCGCAGGTGCAACTAGATGCCAAGCTGCAAGCACATGGCGGTCGTCATAAGATCAAGCCTAGAAAGGTAGCAATCCTTCTTGTCGACTCAGATCAAGGCTTATGCAACGGCACGATGATCCAAGAAAGCTTTCCCTTATCCCCTCCCCTCACAACCATGACAATGAAGTCATCTGACCTATAAACCACCTTTCCTGGCATGCTACTAATGCCCATCAGGGGAATGCTGACTCGATCAACATCAGTTCCGATCGGCATTACCCAGGCCGTATCGCCGATGCGGCCGACAGCGGATCGCACGCGTCCTTCGATGTCGTTGATCTGTAGATACGAGATGCCGTCACGCTCGAACCGATAAATTTTCCATGCCGAATCGGTAGATAGGTTTTGCGCTAATGGCTTAGCCTCCCCGAGTCCCGTATTGGTTTTCAGCACAGTCCCGCCAGAAGGACAGCACTGTGCTGCTGCATGGCCGGAAAAGAGCATCAAGCCCGACAATGCGCCTGCTACAACCTGATACTTAGTTAAGCTTTTCATGGATCACTCCGTTTCATCTAATAATAAAAAATTACTATTTATCATAGTATTTTTTGGCGGAATTCAGGAATTGCTCTCCTCATGTATTCATCAAAGAGAGGCACAGTAAAAGCCGTATCTCCATGGTTCGGAGCATAAATCATACCTTTTTTTATCAAAATACTACGTGTTGGAGCAACTGACTCGACCTTCCGACCAAGGCAAGCAGCAATATCTCCGGAACGGTGCGGGCCATGGCCCAATTCCGCCATCGCACGCATATAGGTTTTCTCGGTTGGAGTTAGCCTATCAAGCCTGACCCGAAAAAATGATGCATCCAACTCGGCAATAGCCCTTGTCGTGGCCTCCTCTGCATTATGCAACGTAATTGGACTTGTCGCCGCAGAATCCCATGCATGTTTCCCCCACTCCTGAAGAAAATACGGATAGCCCGATGTTTTATCTAGTATTTCCCGAATTGCCTGCGCTTCAAAATAAACACTTTCCCTTTCGGCGGGAACCCTAATGGCTGCTTCAGCATTATCTTTATCCAGCTTATCTACATGTACAAATTCAAACAACCGTTCTGCATATGACTTGGCATCCCCCATCTGTCCGAGCAACTGAGGCAGGCCAGCGCCGACCATCGTTATAGGCAATTGCAACTGGGATGCCGCATGTAAGGCCATGATCAAAGAAGCAAGTTGCTGCTCTTGAACATGCTGAATTTCATCAATGAAGAGGATAACCGCAGTTTCTTGTTCTTTTGCTGCTCTTCCTACGGCTAACATTAACTCAGTCATATCATGGTCAAGATCCCCGCTATCCGCTATTCCAACTTCAGATGGATGCTCAATCGCAACTTCTATGTCATTAAATTTGACCTTCAAAGCACTGATGAATCCCCGAAATGCTGACACAGCCTTGGCAGTATATTCTTTTGCCATCTCTGTACGAGATAACTGAAGCAATGTCGCCCTCAGGCTTGGGGCTAAAGCAGCCGGCAAGGATCGATTCTCTGGCGCTTCTACTGCTACAGAATATACGCCTGTATCTCTGGCGTTCATCCGAACCCTATTAAGCAAAACTGTTTTTCCAACGCCTCGCAGGCCATACATGACAAAGCTCCTTGCAGCACGTCCGGCCTTTATTCGATGTAATGCAACATCGATGCGTTCGATGAGGCTATTTCGCCCTGCTAGCTCTGGCGGGGGCGTACCAGCACCTGGCGCGTAAGGGTTTGTCTTGGGATCCATAGCATTCTTATCCGACCTTATGATGTATTACACAACCTTATCACACCTTACTACGCCTTAGCGTTCAGCATCCCATGAAGTGATCAGCGAGCAATCGCTGTATTGAGCTATCGCCCCCGGTGGGAGTGACTGGCGTGGTGGCTGCCTGTTTCTCGGTACGGATCGACAGTTCCGGCCTTCCCTGTGTACGGGTTGAAATTGCCTCGCGTCGAATAGTTGTCGAGCTTTGTGTGGTTCGGTGAACTCCTGTAGTGAGGCTGTACGTATGTACCGTTCGACCGGTAGTAGCCGCGGACGTGGACCTGCGCAAATGCCGGGACGCTGGCAAACATCAAGGCTAACGCTAACCAAATTGCTTTCATGTAGCACCTCTCTTCCGCCGTCATTGACTCTCAGATCCTGACGCCTGGGCTGCACTCGCGGCGACAATGGTGCAGCTATCTGCTGTGGGGAACCCGAGGACTTCACCGTTACCTTCGCAAACGGCGGTGATCTTCTGGCCTTTTGATAGGCCGGAAGCGGAAGCCTTGTCGATGCCTTCCAGTTGCACGAAGCCGAAGCCATCCCCGCCTGAAAGGCTAATTGTCGGCTCATCCATGATGTTCGATTCGACTGCATTCACCGTGCCACTGATCTTCAGCGACTTGCCCTTGTATTTGCCATCCGCCGCGATCTCATTTGCTTTGTAGGCACGATAGATCTGTGTGGCGCTGACCTTGATTGCGTCTTCCGCAGGTGCGGCCTTTACATCAGCAGCAACGGCAGCGACAGGCTGCGCGGCTTTTGCTTGCTCCTTGTAATGATCGTATGACCCCTTCGAGATTGAGGCTCCGAAGATGGCAAGACCAACGAAGTAGATGATCGGTGATGCGATGAGGGATGCGAGGAGCTGCCAAAGCCCCTTCATTGCTCCCCCCTTCACCATTGCGACAATAGCCAGGATGAAAGCCACCAAATTGAGTGGGCAGCCAATGAAGATTCCGAGGCCAGGGACGGGTAGAAGGAAACAAATCCACGCGATGGCAAGAAGAATCCATGCCGCTTTGCCTACGGACTTTTGGGGTGGTGCAATTTCTATTGCTGAATTACTCACTTCGACTCCTTTTCCCTTGCCGTCATTGGCCTCGTGATCGTAACGCCAAGGCTACACGCGGGCGCAGACAAGTACGGGCACACCGAAAGAGTGAATGGAAAATTTACGGTTCATAAATTTATCCATGATGGTTACTTTTTAGTATTTACATTGAGTTACTTTTTGGTAACATCCTCCCATCGCCCCAGCCCGGGGCCGGGAGACGAAGATGGACAGCAGCAACCTGAGCTACAAGAACGATCCAGCACTCAAAGCGCTGCATGTAGCGCAAGCCGAGCAGCACGCGGCGCAGGACATGCTGGTTGCCGGCACTTTCGGCGAGGCATGCAATGGCCGGTTCCGTGGCTGTTCGGTGGGCTGCTTTGCTCACGAAATCGACCCGAATAGCAGTTCGTATCACGCAACGGTTGCAGAGGCACGCGGACTGCCGGAATGGCTGATTCAGCTTCAGGATTCAGTGTTCGAGGGACTCCCGGAATCAGAGCGTCCAAGCTTCCACGTTGAGCTTGCAAAGCGTATTCCTGTTGGCGCTGATCTCTCGCGCCTGCCTCACCTGATCGCTATCGCGCGCATCGACAGATTGCTCAAGTTACAGCGTGCCGCGCTGGCCCGCAGCCAGCCGGATCAAGTGCATGCGGCTATCGAACAGGTCCTTGCGGCCCTGGAGACAGGGCGCAGGTTCCACGAGGGCGCAGCAGGAGAGTCGGCGGCGGAGTGGTCGGCGTGGTCGGCGGAGTGGTCGGCGGCGCGGTCGGCGCGGTCGGCGGCGCGGTCGGCGGAGTGGTCGGCGGCGCGGTCGGCGCGGTCGGCGGCGGAGTCGGCGGCGGAGTCGGCGTGGTCGGCGGCGTGGTCGGCGGCGCGGTCGGCGCGGTCGGCGGAGTGGTCGGCGTGGATTGAAGAACGCGATGCTCTTTTCGCAAGTCTTGCGAAATTGGAGGGCTGAGCCATGGCCCGCTACTACACCCGGAATACGCCAACCGAGCGTGTCTGCCCGACATGCCAAGGAGCCGGCGAGCTGATTTGCAACAACTCCTTGGACAGCGATCCGCAGTGCGAATTCGATGTCCCCTGTACGCATCCAGACTGCAACGATGGCTGGATCCGCTGGGCACCGATTGATCCACTTGAGCAGTTGGCCGCAATGCGCCGTTGGCATTTGCGCCGGAGTCCGATGGAGTCGCAGCTTTACCGAGCAGCGTTCACCCGAGCGTTCGCGCCCGTGCTGGGCCGACTCCGGATGATCGAGGCGGCAATCCGCATGGACCTTGCGTGCCGCGAGGCGCTGGCTGCGTGGAGGAATGTGGCATGAGCGGCCAAATCCTGCATTTCCCGTTTCAAGACAGCTACGACAAGTACCAGGCATTGCATGTGCGGCAACTCGCACGCGATATGGGCATCGATCCGAAACAAGCTGAGCGCGACTTCCTCGCATCAGCAAATCTAAAACAGCAGCGCGCAGAAATGTCTGAGCAGGCACGGCGCGCTCGGATGCAGAAAGCAATGGGGGCGCGCAATGGATGACTTCGATAAATCGCAGAAAGAGTATCGCAGAAAAGAACGCAAGGAAAATATTTTGATGATTTTCGCCTCAATAATTGCCGCAGGCATCATCGTCTTTCTGACCATTTGTTTGGTCTTAAATTGGAGTCCGCAATGAATGCAAAAATTAAGTTCGCTGGGTTGTTGGCTCTATCCGTCTTCCTGCTTGACGTGGTCCGCCGCTGCTGGATTGTGGATGCGTGGAGCGCCCTGACGATTTTCTTTGTCTTGGCGGTCTTGTCGCTGTACGCAACTCGCAAGACATGGCGTGCTGCGCGTCGATCACACCTTCCGGCTGACTTCGTGCGGCCTAACTCACCAGATTTTCCCGCACAGCCACGACGCGGCATCCGCTGAACACGATAAATCCCCCGCGAACTGCGCGCGATTCCTTGGGCTGGCCGGAAGCCTCGCAGTACCGGCCCCTCCACCCAACAAAACAAGAGGCTGATTGTGATGACGACGATCCCGATTTCCACCTCTGAACCCGAGGAGTTCCCAGACGTAACAGATCCGAGCGAACCCAACCTACCCGATCCAACCTACCCCTTCGACACAACGCCTTTGGAGTTCTAACAATGGCCCTTCGCATCGTCCGCTCTTCCGACCCAATTAAGGTCACACGTCTGAACCTGTGCATCTACGCAGCGCCAGGATTAGGAAAAACGTCAATCTCGTTCACCGCAGACAAGCCGCTTCTTCTGGATTTTGACAGGGGCGCGCATCGCGCAACAAACCGCAAGGACACCGTGCAGGTGGAATCTTGGGACGATGTTGCCAGCATCACCTCCAACGACCTGGCGGACTTCAATACAGTGGTCGTGGATACTGCTGGACGCGCGCTTGACGTTCTGACCGCAGACATTATCCGTCGCTACCCGAAACTTGGCCGTGGCGGTGCGCTGACCCTGCAAGGCTACGGCACGCTGAAATCCGAATTTGTGGCGTGGCTGAAACACCTAAACAGCCTGGGCAAGGATGTGGTGCTGATCGCTCACATGGATGAGCAACGCAACGGCGACGAGATCATCGAGCGGCTCGACGTCCAGGGCGGCAGCAAGGGCGAGATATACAAGGCCGCCGATGCGATGGGCCGCTTGTCGATCCGCGACGGCAAGCGCGTGCTGAATTTCAGCCCCACCGACGCCGCGTTCGGCAAGAATCCAGGCCAGCTTGACGCCATGGATGTGCCGCGCCCTGACCTTGCACCAACGTTCTTGGCGGAAGTCATTGAACGCATCAAGGAGCGACTGAACGCAATGACGGAAGAGCAGCGCGAGGCTCAAGCTGTGATCGAGAAGTGGCGCGCCAACCTCGCCGACGTTGAGGACGCTCAAGGCATCAATGCGCTGGTCGCCGATGCTGCGAATGCGCCGCTGGCAGTCAAGGCACTCATCAACGACCGCGCGAAGAAGCTGGGCCTAACCTTCGACAAGAGGGTTGGCGAGTACGTCGCGCAGAAGGCGGCATGACCATGCGTGTATCCGCCACCGAGATTGATGCGTTCCGCTACTACCGGGACAACGAAGAAGCCGAGTTGGATCCGCTGCTGGCCCAGCTTCGGCGACAGATGGAGCCAACCGAGCCGATGCTTGCTGGGCGCGCATTCCATAAGGCACTTGAGTTGGCCGAACCAGGCGAAGTCGGTGTGTTCGAGCAGGACGGGTACAGGTTCGAGATCGCAACCGATGCAGATATCGACATACCCGACGTGCGCGAGCTGAAGGCCACACGCGATTACGTGATCGACGGTTTCTCCGTGACGCTCGTCGGCATGGTGGACGCGATCCACGGTCGGCGAGTGGACGACCATAAGACGACGGCGCGATTCGACCCGGAGCGCTTCTTGGACAGCTACCAGTGGCGCATCTATCTGGAGGTGTTCGGTGCAGACGAGTTCCGATGGAACGTATTCGAGTGGAGCAATTCAGAGCGCGATCCGAAGACATATGTCATACGCGCAGTGCATCCGCTGACGATGTACCGCTATCCGGGCTTGGCTGGCGACGTAGAGCGCGAATTGGAGGCATTCGTTACCTTCGCTCGCCAGCATCTGCCAGAGCGGCTTGAGATTGGGGAGGTGGCGTAATGGCACGTGGCATCAACCGCGTCATCCTCGTCGGCAACCTCGGCAACGATCCCGACACCAAGTACACCCAGTCCGGCATGGCCATCACCCGCGTCAGTCTGGCGACAACCAGCGTGCGCAAGGACCGCGACGGCAACCAGCAGGAGCGCACCGAGTGGCACCGAGTGGTGTTCTTCGGAAAGCTGGGCGAAATCGCTGGCGAGTACCTGCGTAAAGGGAGTTCGGTCTACGTCGAGGGTTCGCTGCGCTACGACAAGTACACCGGCCAGGACGGCGTGGAGACGTATTCCACGGACATCGTCGCCAACGAGATGCAGATGCTCGGTGGCCGTGGTGATAGCGATAGCTCATCAGGCGGAAATCGCCAGCGCACGCAGCCGCAAAGACAGCAGTCAACGCCGCAGCCGCCACCGATTGACGACTTCGCAGATGACGATATTCCATTCTGAGGGAACAACATGAACACGAACATCGATGAAGACAAGATAATCGATATCGCGCATGAAATTTATTTTGCCGCGCAGTTATTTAAGCATCGCGGTGAAGGTGTGCTGGATGGAGTTGAGCGTATTTCAAACATACTTACGCGCGAAATTTTTGCAGAAGCTACAGGCGTCAACACGCAAGAAACAGGGCAGAACGACACCCTGGAAACGCTGCTTGAAGCTGCACGCAAGCCTGTTCGGCTGGATGCGGTCGGCGCGCTGGACGGCAAGCTGCGGTGTCTGCAATCTCTGCTGCAGCAGATGAATGCCCAAGATGCTGCTACCGCTATCGGAGAAGCCAGGTCCGCCCTGCCCGCGCAGCAAGAACCGAGCGCATGGATGGTCAGAAATCCATCAGGCTGCGAATGGCCGCAGCGTGAGAAGCCGAAGGTCGTTCCACCTGGCTGGTCGTGCTATCCACTGTACAGAGGTGCATCTGAGGTCAGCAATGAACAAGCCTGATACCACAAACGAATGGCGCGACGCGGAACATCGTATGAAAGTAACGAGGTGCTGTCCTAAATGCAGATCGCGCGATCTAAGTATTGCTGAGGTTTTTGAGGCAATCCTCTTTACGACGGTAAGTGATGGCATGTTATCGAAAAAATCGGATGATCTTGAGACGGGCGACATTCTTGGTATTAGTTGCACGTGTTTAAAGTGCGGACACCGTTGGACGCCACGTGGAGCCAAGCAACTCTGGGACATATGCGATGAACAAGCCTGATACGCCAAAATTCAAACGCGGCCAGCGGGTTGAGTGGAGACTCGGTGAGTGTTCGCACCACCCGAAGTTTCGTGGGCTGATTACTTGCGTCCGTGATCGTTCTGTTTATGTAAGGTTCCCCGGCGCAATCGCTTCGACGAGTTTCTGCGGAGACGCTTTGAAAGCTCTAAGGATCATCGATGAACAAGACTGAAACTCAACGCATGATCGAAGTCATGCAGGCTTATATTGACGGAAAACAGATTGAATGCGGCGATGTCGGATCGTGCTCAGTTTGGACGACCATTAGTGATCCCCTGTGGGACTGGGGCTGTTGTGACTACCGCGTCAAACAGGAGCCGCGCGTTATCTACGTTAATGAGTATAGCGACGGTAGTATTGCTCCTCATGACAATATGGTCAGCGCTGATTGCATGTGCATACATGAAACTGCGGAGGAAGCTAGGCGTGGCGCAAACGACAAAGTATTGCGCGTAGCTGTCAAATATCGGGAGGTCATCGAATGACCAGAAAATTTTATGAGGATCACATGACCCGCGAAGAGCGAAATATCGGAAAGGCAGTAGTGCGGGCCGCCGCCAAACTCCCGCCGGGCTGGAATATTCATATCGTACTGCATCGCGGAAACGCAGATGTGCGTCTGTTTTTGCCACATGGGAAAGAAGTCTTTATCGATAACGATGACAAGCTTTTCAGTGCAGAAATTAACAGCGCTATCGACGCAGCAATGGCAGCACAGACGCAGGAGGTGCGGAATGTCTAAGTTACACGACAGCGTGGCGCGGTGGGAGCGGATGCAGGAAATCACAGATGCAGCGCACAATCACATGCGCGAGCTTCTTAAGCCGATGGTGCAGGCATTAGGCTGTGGCGAGGCCAGAGAGATAACGCAAATAAGGCACAGCACCAAAGAGATAGTGGTTAGTTACGTCAATTATTGGGGCGGCGAAAGGAACTGCTGGGACGTTAGTATCCCAAAGGAAGTATGGGATGCGGAAGACCCTGTTAGCGCAGCACACAAATACAGGGAAGCCCGAAGCAAGGAGGCAGGTATTGCCGAGCGCCAGCGCAAAATTGAGAAGATTCAGCAGTTGACGAAAGAACTCGCGGCTATGCAGAAGCTGGAAGAGCAGGAGGGGTGTGATGAGCATGGCGCAGAGTGAATGGGAAGAACTGGCATCACTGCCACGGGTGATGAAGATCACCGGGATTGCGAAATCCTCAATCTACAACCGCATGCGCGCCGGCACGTTCCCGAAGCCGGTGAAGGTCGGGCGCAGGGCGCTGTGGCCGGTGTCGCGATTGCATGCATGGGTAGACAAAGTCATCGCAGAAAACGATGCCGCCGATAGCTCAAAGGATGTAGGCACCGAGTAGGCACCAAACCCAAGGCCAAGGTTCCTAGCGGGCGGATTTTTCAGCGTAAATTACTGTTTTTATTGGTGGGCCGTGATGGATTCGAACCATCGACCAAAAGATTAAAAGTCTTCTGCTCTACCAACTGAGCTAACGGCCCAAAACAACGCCCCGGCATTGCGCCGGGGTACGTAGTCTACCTCAGTACGGAGCGTTTCGCGAAATCAAACGTAACGAGTCGGATCGGGGATACCAGCATCGGCGAAGCCGGCGGCACGCAAGCGACAAGCATCGCAGTGACCGCAGGCGCGACCGGCGGCGTCGGCGCGGTAGCACGAAACGGTCAGACCGAAGTCCACGCCCAGACGCACACCTTCGCGCACGATGTCGGCCTTGCTCATCTGCTGCAGCGGTGCATGCACGCGCAGCCCTGCGCCCTCCACACCAGCCTTTGTGGCGATGTTGGCAAGGGTTTGGAAGGCATCGATGAACTCCGGACGGCAGTCGGGATAGCCGGAGTAGTCCACCGCATTGACGCCGCAGAAGATGTCCGCCGCGCCCAACACCTCGGCCCAGCCCAATGCGACGGACAGCATGATGGTATTGCGCGCGGGCACATAGGTCACCGGGATACCCACGCCACCGGCATCCGGCACCTCGATGTCGTCAGTCAGAGCGGAGCCACCGATACTGCGCAGATCGATGTTAACGGTCTTGTGCGCCACCACATTCAGGGCGCTCGCCACGCGTGCGGCCGCGTCCAGTTCCGAGCTGTGGCGTTGACCATAGCGCACGCTCAACGCATGCACGGCATAGCCCTGGGCGCGGGCGATGGCGACGACGACGGCGGAATCCATGCCGCCGGAAAGAAGGACAACAGCGTTTTTCATGGGCACGCGGATCCGGGGGAAAAGAAGGAATGCCTGAACACGCGAACGGATACAGATGCACCACCGGCAAACACTGGCCCACGAACAAAGAGCCACCCAAGTCGGCTCACCGCCCCGGCTCGTCGTTCCACAGCAACTTGTGCAACTGCATCTGGAAGCGGACCGGCAGGCGATCGGCGACGATCCAGTCGGCCAGCTCCCGTGCATCCAAGTCGCTCTTGCTCGGCGAGAACCACACCATGCAACGCGCCTGCAGTTGATGCTCGGCAACCAGCGCACATGCCCATTCGTAGTCGGCACGACCGCATAGCACGAACTTGATCTGGTCGCGTGCGGTCAGCAACGGCAGATTCTCCCAACGGTTACGGTGCGCCTCCTGAGAAGCCGGGGTCTTGATGTCGAGCACGCGCGAAACGCGCGGATCGACCTCGGCGATGTCCAGCGCGCCGGACGTCTCCAGCGATACGTCGTAGCCGGCATCGCACAGACTCTGCAACAACTGCAGACAGCGCTTCTGCGCCAATGGCTCGCCGCCGGTGACGCAGACATGACGCACGCCGTGACGCGCCACTTCGGCCAGGATCGCATCGATGTCCCACCACTGCCCGCCATGAAAGGCGTAAGCGGTGTCGCAGTAGCTGCAGCGTAACGGGCAACCGGTCAGGCGCACGAACACGGTCGGCCAGCCGGCGCTGTCGGCTTCGCCCTGAAGCGACAGGAAGATTTCCGTCAACTTCAGTCGTGGGAGTGGGCTTTGGACGATCTCGCTGGGAACGGCGGCCATGGCAGCATCAAAGGTGCTCCCGCGACGGTGGCGGCAGCGTCGGAAGTGATCAGCGCAACTGCTGACCGATACGAATCGACTGCAAACGATCCTGCGCGGTACGCGCGGCATCGGAGCCGGGATATTTGCCGATCACCTGTTGCAGGGTCTGCTCGGCCTCCTGCACACGACCTTCGCCGTACTGCGCAAGGCCCAGCTTGAGCATCGCGCCAGCGGCCTTGTCGTGCGTCGGATAACGGCCGATCAGATCGCGAAACTGAGCCTCGGCCAGATCGAAATTCTTGGTGGCGTAATAGCTCTCGCCCAGCCAGTAAAGCGCGTTGGGCGCATAGACGCCGTTGGGATACTTCTGCAGAAAATTCTGAAACAGGTTGGCCGAATCGGCATATTTACCGGCCTTCAACGCGTCGAAGGCGAGGTTGTAGTTGGTGCGCTCGTCGCCAGTGGCGGCCAACATGCCGGCATCGCCATGCACCGATGGCGGCGACTCGGAGATACTCGCCGGCTTGGTCGCTGGCGCGACAGAAGGCGCCGCCGCATTGGCTGGAGGCGATGACGGACTGGCACCAGCCCCCTTCTCGACCTGGTTCAAGCGGCCATCCAGATCCAGGTACTGGTCCTTGGTCTGCTGCTTGAGTTGGTCGTTTTCGTGTTGCAGTTGTTCGATCGTGGACTGCATCGACTGCATCTGCGTCCGCAGCTGGTTGAGCTGGTTCAGCATGTCGGTGTTGCCCTGGGAATTCATCGCCTGCTGCTCGAGCGCGGAGACGCGGTCGGCCAAGCTTGCACGTTGCGCATGAACCGGCGCGGCGACCACCAGGGTCGCCGCGACGATCATCGATGTCAGAACACCGATACGCATGTCTTACTGCGCCGTGTAGACGATCTCGACGCGACGGTTCTGCGACCAGCAGGACTCGTTCGACTCGGTGCAGACCGGACGCTCTTCGCCGTAGCTCACCACGGTCAGCTGGGCAGCGGAACCACCATTGGCCTGCAACGCGGACGACACGGAGTTGGCACGACGCTCGCCCAGACCCATGTTGTATTCGCGCGAGCCGCGCTCGTCGGTGTTGCCCTGCAAGGTGATGCGCGAGGACGGACGGTCACGCAGGTACTTGGCATGGCAAGCCATGATCGCCTGGAACTCCGGCTTCACGGTGTCCTTGTCCAGATCGAAGTAGACCACACGCTGGCGCAGGCAAGCATCGGTATTCAGATCGCCCGGGCCGTACAGGCCGGAGGTCGACGGACCCGACGGGGTGGTGCTCCCGGTGGTCCCGGTGGTGTCGGTCTGCGGGTGTTCCTTGACCTTCTTCGAGCAGCCGGCCAGGGCTGCGACGGACAACAGAGAAACAAGCAGAACGCGGGTGGTCTTGTTCATGGCGATACCTTGATGGCTCCTGGGCCGATAGGGGGTTCAACAGCGGAATCTTAACATCAATCTTACATGTCAACGCGCGGTGCGATACGGCGACCAAGACGGTTCACGTACATCGCCATCGGCCAGGACCAAACGTTGGCGGACGCGCGCGTCCGCCGAGACCGCGTACAGCACTCCGCGAGTCCCTTCACGTGCGGCATACAGCACCATGCTGGCATTGGGAGCAAAGCTCGGCGACTCGTCCAGCGAGCCGGTGGACAAGGTGCTCCAACGCGGCGACCCGAGGCTGCGGTCCATCATCGCGATCTTGTAACTGTTGCCGCTGCCCTGGGCCACGGCGATCTTTTTGCCGTCGTAGGACACGCTGGCGGTGGCGTTGTAATTGCCTTGGAATGTGATTCGCGTGGCGCTACCGCCGGTCACCGGCACTTGATAAATCTGCGGGCGGCCGCCGCGGTCGGAGGTGAAATAGATGCTATTGCCATCCGGTGCCCAAGTCGGCTCGGTATCGATGCCGAAGTTATTGGTCAGCTGGGTCAATTGCTTGCTCCCCAGATCCATGACGTATATCTCCGGGTTGCCGCTGCGCGACAGCGCCAGGGCCAGCTTTCTGCCGTCCGGGGAGAACGACGGCGCACCATTGATGCCACGGAAGCTGGACACCAGCTGACGCGCACCCGTGGCGATGTCCTGGATATAGATCGAGGAATTGCCGTGTTCGAAGCTGACGTAGGCCAGTTTCTTGCCGTCCGGGCTCCAGTTCGGCGATAGCAGCGGTTCGGCCGAGCGCACGATGGTCTGCGGGTTGTAGCCATCCGAATCGGCCACCATCAGCGCATAGCGCATCGCCCCGCCCTTGCCGCTGGCGGTGACGTAGGCGATGCGGGTCCAGAACGCACCACGCACGCCGGTGATCTTTTCGTAGATCGCATCGGCCATTTGATGCGCGACATCGCGCATCGCATTGGCGCGGGCGGTCATCGCCAGGCCGAGAATACGCTCGCCTTTGGCTACGTCGAACAGTTCGTATTCGACGCGGTAGGCACCCTCGCCCGCGTCCAGCACGCGACCGACCACCAGATAGTCCTGTTTGAGCGCACGCCAGGTGGCGTACTGCACATCGCTACCGCGGGTCGGGCGTTCGACCATCTGCGACTCAGGCAGGTCGCGGAATTGACCGGAGCGATCGAGGTCGGCACGCACCACCGCCGCCACGTCGGTGGAAGGGGCAGCGGCCGAGCCTTGATACGGCATCGGCACGACAGCAATCGGAGTCGCCGACGCATTACCACCCACAATATCGATTTCCAACCCCTTGTCCTGGGCGGAGGCAGTCAGGGGCAGCAACAGGGCAGTCAGAACGGCAAACCAGCGCGGCAATTTCTTCATAGGTCGCTCAGCGGGGATCGGAAAGGCGCAAGAGATAGCAATGCGCAGGTGAATGTATTCGCAATCATGAACCATCGATGTGTGAAGCCGATGGCAGCAGATGGCGCCGTTTCGCCAATCAGGCGCGATCCTGAACGCCGCTAGCCGCCTACGCGCGCCTAGGCACAGCGGCGCCCGCTCAACGATCCTGCGCGGTGAAGTTGAAGGTCAAATCGCGCGCGAACACCGATTCAAACCCGTGATATGGCAGTGGCTGAGCGCGTAGCACCGCCGCCTCGATCGAGCGCCGACCGGCCTCGTCGTAGGGGCAATCGGGGCTGACCTTGGCCTCGATTACTTGTCCACCCACGATCTGCCGGATCGCGATCTTGCACTTCTGCCCCAGCGGCACCGAATCCGGGCGTACCCACTGGCTCAACACCGCCTGTTGTATCGCGGCGGCATACTTGGCCTGCAAATCGGTGTTGTTGCCGTTCTGGCCCGGCGCCGCTTGCGGGGTGTTGGTGGCCGCCGCCGCAGCTTGCTTGGCGCTCAAGTCGGCGATCTGGCGCAGCTTCTGCTGGGTCAGCTGCGCTTCGCGGTCGAGCTTCTCGCGCTGTTTGCGAATCTCGGCGATCTTCTGCTGGCGCTCCTCTTCCTGCTGCGCCGCCAGACGCTGCTTCTGCTCGGCCTCCTGCTGCCGTTTCTGCTCGGTCAGATCGATCTGCTCCTGACGGCGCTTGGCCTCCTGCTCCTGCTTCTCTTTTTCCTGGGAGATCGCGGCACGCGTGGCGCGCTCCTGGTCCACCTTGTCCGGAACCGGGATGAAATCCTGCGCCTTCTGCTGCTGTGGCGTCGGTGCCTGCTGCGGTTTCGGCACGGGAACCGGCTGCGGCGGCGGCACGGTGTCTTCCTCGGCCACCTGCTTGACCGGCTCCGGTAGCGGCTCCGGCAATGGCTTGGGCGCGTCCTGCACGGCTTTCTGCGCCGAGCGCACGTCCGACGCCGAAACCACCAGCGCGGCTTCCACCATCGGCGAGCCAGCCGCCGGCTCCACCTCGCGTACAGGCGACCACCACCAGGCAAGGAAAAACAGCAGCGCGATCAGTACGTGCACCGCCAGGGCCAAGGCGATGCCGAAGATCAGACCATCGCCGTCGTCCTGGAGACGCGGCGGCCGGGAATCGACGTCAGCGTGCATTGTGTCCCGGCTGACTCATCAGACCGACCTTGGGAACGCCCGCCTGCTGCAGCAGGACCATGGTGTCCATGACCAACTGGTAGTTGGAGCTGCCCGGCGCGGCAACGAACACCGGCACGTTCTTGTTCTGGCCGATGAATGCACGCACTTTCGCCTGCAACTCCTCCTTGGCGAGCTTCTCCGGCTTACCGTCCTGCAGGGTCAAGGTGTACTTGCCATCGGCATCGACGGTGACGATGACCGGGTCTTTCTTGCTTTCCACCGAGCGTGCGGTGGAATCGGGCAGATCCACGTCCACGCTCAGACTGAGCAAGGGCGCGGTGACCATGAAGATGATCAGCAACACCAGCATCACGTCGATGTACGGCACGACGTTGATCTCGGATTTGAGTTTGCGGCGCTTGCGGCGGGAAATGGCGGCAGTCATGCGGAAATCCTGTGAGTCGTGGACACGCGGGCGATGCTCAGTCGCCGGTGGCCTGGCGCTGCAGGATCGAGCTGAACTCCTCCGAGAAGGTCTCAAAGCGCACGGCCAGACGCTCGACGCGGGTAGTGAAGCGGTTGTACGCCCACACCGCCGGAATGGCCACGAACAAACCGATTGCGGTCGCGAACAACGCCTCGGAAATACCCGGCGCCACCGCCGCGATACCAGCCTGCTGGCCGCTGTTGATCATGTCGTGCATGGTCACCATGATGCCGAACACGGTGCCGACCAGGCCCACGTAGGGCGCGGTGGAACCGATATTGGCAAGCAGTTCCAGATTGCGCTCCAAACGATCCACTTCGCGCGCATAGGTGGCGCGCATCGCCCGCTGCGCACCTTCCAACTGGATCCGGGCATCGAGATGACGCTTATCGCGCAGACGGGCGAATTCGCGAAACCCCGCTTCGAAGATCGCCTCCAGGCCGCCGATCACGCGATTGCGGTCGGTCGCGCCAGCGTAGAGTTTGCTCAGGTCGGCACCGGACCAGAAGCGGTTCTCGAACGCGTCAGCCTCGCGATTGGCCTGTTTGAACACCCGTCCTTTGCGGAAGATGATGACCCAACTGATCAGCGAGCCGAGCAGCAGCAGCAGCACGATCACCTTGACCGGCAAACTGGCCTTGACCATCAGGTCCAGGTAGTTGATGCCGCCGTGGGCGGCAGTACTGGCGACGGCCTGCGCGGCGGTCTGGGTCACGTCCTGCGGCAGGGTCTCCACCACTGTGTCCTGCAGGGCCAGAAGCAATGCAATCATCCGTCGTTCCTCAGTGATTCGGCTTGAGTGATTTGAATAACGTTCAATGCGGCGTACAACACATCGTCGATGCCGCGAGGACGGAAGCTGCCGGCGCTCAGCGCCGCCACCTTCACCTGCGCATGCAACAACAATTCGCCGTCGCGGTGAATCGACTGGGCGAACAGCAGGCTGGCACGCTTGCATTGCGACAACGCGACGCCCACTTGCAGGGAGTCGTCCAGGCGAGCCGGACGCAAGAAGTCGAGCTGCATCGCGCGCACCGCGAACACCAGATCGTGCTCCAGGCGCAAACGCTCCTGACCGTATCCCAACGCGCGCAGCCATTCCGTGCGCGCACGTTCCAGAAAGGCAACGTAGCGCGCGTGGTAGACCACACCACCGGCGTCGGTATCTTCCCAGTAGACGCGTGTCGGCCAACTGAATAGAGGGCGGGACTCGGGGCCAGCGATACGGGATTCGGTGGTCATGAGCGGCTCCTGGTCGAGGGTGAAGCGCCGATGGTTGTACTAATCGCAGTCCTCGTCCGCATCAGAACAACTCCTCCGAGTCCCGAGCCTCGGTACCAGGGTCCCGCTTGGGTTGCATGCCCAGATGCAGATACGCCTTGTTGGTGGCCATCCGCCCACGCGCGGTGCGGATCAGGTAGCCCTGTTGGATCAGATAAGGTTCGATCACGTCCTCCAGAGTGCCACGCTCCTCCGACAGCGAAGCGGCCAGCGACTCGACTCCAACCGGACCCCCGTCGAAATAGTCGATGATCGTGCGCAGCAGGCGCCGGTCCAGTTCGTCGAAGCCTTCGGCATCCACCTTGAGCATCTGCGTGGCCGCCTGCGCAACCGCCAGGTCGATGTGCCCGCCAGCGCGCACCTGGGCAAAGTCGCGCACCCGCCGCAGCAGGCGATTGGCGATGCGCGGGGTGCCACGCGCGCGCCGCGCGATCTCGGCACAGCCATCGGCGTCGCACGCGATCCCGAGGATGCCAGCGGAACGGCGCACGATCCGCGCCAGCTCTTCCGGCGTGTAGAACGCCAAGCGTTGCACGATACCGAAACGATCACGCAGCGGCGCGGTCAGCAGACCCGCGCGCGTGGTGGCGCCAATCAGCGTGAACGGCGGCAGGTCGATCTTGATCGAGCGCGCGGCAGGCCCCTCACCGATCATGATGTCGATCTGGAAGTCCTCCATCGCCGGATACAGCACCTCTTCGACCAACCACCGGCGACAAACGGTGGATCTCGTCGACGAACAACACATCGTGCGGCTGCAGATTGGTCAGCAGCGCGGCCAGGTCTCCGGCTTTTTCGATGACCGGGCCGGAGGTCACCCGCAGGTTGACACCCAGCTCATTGGCGATGACGTGACTGAGCGTGGTCTTGCCCAACCCGGGCGGCCCGAAGATCAGCACGTGATCCAACGCCTCGCCGCGTGCCTTGGCCGCTTCGATGTAGATCGACAATTGCTCGCGCACCGGCTGCTGGCCGAGATAATCGTCCAGCCGTTTGGGTCGGATGCTGGCCTCGACCGCGTCGTCCTCGCCGGTGGCGTTGCTGGCGATGATGCGCTCCATCAGCGGCACTCGCGACGTGGAGCATGGGTGCTGGCACAGGCTCCGCCCATCGGGCAGATCATCGACGAACGAACAGTGGCGCGGGCACGGATCGGCATGCGTCTATTGTAGGCAAGGACTGCGCGCGCTGCCGCGTTTTCGCATCCCACGCCCAGCCCACTCAGATCTCCACCTGCGCACCCAACTCCACCAGCCGGTTGCCGGGGATACGGAAGAAACCCGTGGCGGGGGCCGCGTTGCGGTGCATGAGCGCGAAGAGCTTGTCGCGCCAGATGGGCATGCCGCGATTGGCGCTGGCAACGATGGTCTCGCGACTGGCGAAGTAAGTGGTATCCATCGGGTCGAAGTACGTCCCGCCCTGGTCGCAGGAACGCATCAGCGCCAGCGGCACATCCGGGGTCTCCATGAAGCCGAAGCGCACATAGACACGGTAGAACTCGTCACCGATGGCATCCATCTTCAACCGCTGCTTGGCGGTCGCATATGGCACCGGCAGTGTCTCCACGGTCAGGAACACGTTGCGCTCGTGCAGCACCTTATTGTGCTTGAGGTTGTGCATCAACGCATGCGGCACCACCATCGGGTCGGCGGTAAGGAACACCGCGGTTCCCGGCACACGCACCGGTGGTGCCAACATCAACCCGGGCAGGAAGGTATCGAGCTTGATGCCGTCCTTGCGGATTTCGTCATGCAGCAGCTTGCGGCCGCGACGCCAGGTGCGCATCAGGGTGAACAGGATCAGGCCGAGCAACAGCGGGAACCAGGCGCCGTCCATGAACTTGATGATGTTGGCGTAGCCGGCGACAAACGGTGGATCTCGTCGACGAACAACACATCGTGCGGCTGCAGATTGGTCAGCAGCGCGGCCAGGTCTCCGGCTTTTTCGATGACCGGGCCGGAGGTCACCCGCAGGTTGACACCCAGCTCATTGGCGATGACGTGACTGAGCGTGGTCTTGCCCAACCCGGGCGGCCCGAAGATCAGCACGTGATCCAACGCCTCGCCGCGTGCCTTGGCCGCTTCGATGTAGATCGACAATTGCTCGCGCACCGGCTGCTGGCCGAGATAATCGTCCAGCCGTTTGGGTCGGATGCTGGCCTCGACCGCGTCGTCCTCGCCGGTGGCGTTGCTGGCGATGATGCGCTCCATCAGCGGCACTCGCGACGTGGAGCATGGGTGCTGGCACAGGCTCCGCCCATCGGGCAGATCATCGACGAACGAACAGTGGCGCGGGCACGGATCGGCATGCGTCTATTGTAGGCAAGGACTGCGCGCGCTGCCGCGTTTTCGCATCCCACGCCCAGCCCACTCAGATCTCCACCTGCGCACCCAACTCCACCAGCCGGTTGCCGGGGATACGGAAGAAACCCGTGGCGGGGGCCGCGTTGCGGTGCATGAGCGCGAAGAGCTTGTCGCGCCAGATGGGCATGCCGCGATTGGCGCTGGCAACGATGGTCTCGCGACTGGCGAAGTAAGTGGTATCCATCGGGTCGAAGTACGTCCCGCCCTGGTCGCAGGAACGCATCAGCGCCAGCGGCACATCCGGGGTCTCCATGAAGCCGAAGCGCACATAGACACGGTAGAACTCGTCACCGATGGCATCCATCTTCAACCGCTGCTTGGCGGTCGCATATGGCACCGGCAGTGTCTCCACGGTCAGGAACACGTTGCGCTCGTGCAGCACCTTATTGTGCTTGAGGTTGTGCATCAACGCATGCGGCACCACCATCGGGTCGGCGGTAAGGAACACCGCGGTTCCCGGCACACGCACCGGTGGTGCCAACATCAACCCGGGCAGGAAGGTATCGAGCTTGATGCCGTCCTTGCGGATTTCGTCATGCAGCAGCTTGCGGCCGCGACGCCAGGTGCGCATCAGGGTGAACAGGATCAGGCCGAGCAACAGCGGGAACCAGGCGCCGTCCATGAACTTGATGATGTTGGCGTAGAAAAACGCGCCGTCCACCGTCAAAAACACCAACGCGAACAGCCACAACAAAGGTGCAGGCATACGCGGATTGGCGCGCGCGTAGATGATCATCAGCACCGTCGTGATCAACATGGTGCCGATCACGGACACGCCGTAGGCCGTGGCCAGCGACGCCGAGTCGCCGAAACCGATAACCGCCACCACCACCAATGCCAGCAGGCACCAGTTCACCGCCGGCACGTAGATCTGGCCGATGGTGGAATCGGAGGTGTGGCGAATGTGCATGCGCGGGATGTAGCCCAACTGCATGGCTTGACTGGCGACCGAATAAGCACCGGTAATCAGGGCCTGCGAAGCGATCACCGTCGCCGCTGTGGCCAGCACGATCATCGGATACAGCGCCCACGCCGGCACGGCCTCGTAAAACGGATTATTGACGGCGGCGGGGTGGCGCAACATCAATGCACCCTGCCCAAGATAGGTCAGGGTCAACATCGGCAACACCACGAACTGCCAGGAGCGTCGGATCGCCTTGGCGCCGAAATGCCCCATGTCCGCGTACAGCGCTTCGCCACCGGTGACCGCGAGCACCACCGCACCGAGGACGAACACCGCATGCCAATTATGTTCGGCGAAGAAACGCATGCCCCACCACGGATTGAGCGCGTACAGCACTTCCGGCGCCTGCACCAGGTTGTAGACGCCGATCGCGCCCAACGCCACGAACCAGACCAGGGTAATCGGCCCGAACGCCTTACCCACGCGCTCGGTACCGAAGCGCTGCCCAAGAAACAGCACCACCAGCACCAGCAAGGTGATCGGCACGACGAACGGCTGCAGGCGCGGCGCGGCCACTTGCAGGCCCTCCACCGCTGATAGCACCGAAATCGCCGGGGTGATCACACCATCGCCGAAAAACAGCGACGCGCCGAAGATTCCGAGAATGCCCACGACGTACATCGAGCGCGAACCGGCGGGCAACGTGCGCTGCGCCAGCGCGGTCAACGCCATGATGCCGCCCTCGCCGTCGTTGTCGGCGCGCATGATCACCGTGACGTACTTGAGCGTGACCACCAGCATCAACGCCCAGAACACCAGCGAGAGAATGCCCAACACCGTGTTGTGATCTGGGTTGAGCCCATAGTGCGGCGAGAACGCCTCCTTGAGCGTGTACAGCGGACTGGTGCCGATATCGCCGAACACCACGCCGATCGCCGTCAGCATCAAGCCGAAACCCGGTTTGGCATGTGGATCGTGACTCCCTGGGCGGGAGGTGGAACTTGGAGAGCTGGACATGGTCACAGAGTAACGCCAGGACGTGAAGAATACGCAGGGGAGGCCGGAGCTGCCGACCGATCAGCGCAGCGCCGACTGCAAAGCCTTACGAATGACCATGGCAACCTCGTCGCCATCGGCGGCGGCATCGCGCGCCATCTTCGCCGCTTCGGCCGGTTTGTAGCCGAGCTGCTGCAACGCCACCGTGGCCTCGGAGACCACGTCGGCGCCTAGCTGCCCGGTGATCGGTGCGCCACCGCTGAAGTCCGCTGCCCGGTCGCGCAACTCCACCACCATCCGCTCGGCAGTCTTCTTGCCGATGCCCGGGATGCGGGTCAATGCGGTGACATCGGCGGCGGTGATCAGCCGGGCGAACTCGTCCACGCTGACCCCGGACAGTACCGCCAAGGCGATCTTCGCGCCGATACCGGTGACCCGTTGCACATCACGAAACAGGCGCCGCTCGCTCTCGCGCAGGAAACCGTACAGCGCGACACTGTCCTCCTTGTGCGCGTAGTGGGTGAACAGGATCACCTCGCGACCGACGTCGGGCAAGTCGTAGAAGGTACACATTGGCGCCTCCAGTTCGTAGCCGACCCCGCCGACGTCGATCACCAGCCATGGCGGCTGTTTGTAGGCGAGGATGCCGCGCAGACGACCGATCATCGCAGCACCCCGACACAATGCGCGAGGTGCGAACACAAATGCGCAACAGCCAACCGTGCGACAGGCAAGGATCGCAAGGCCAGCACCGCATCATGCGCACCCACATCGACCGAGCGGCACGCAGTGCGCCTCCCCCCCATGCGTCCGATTCCGCGATGCTCGCTCATTTTCTACTCCATGCCTGCTGCGCGCCCACGCCCAAGCGTTGCGCAGTGGCACGCACATGCGCATGGGTGATCGCCACCGCCAGCGCATCGGCGGCATCGGCCTGCAATTTCCCGCTCAAGCTCAACATCAACCCGACCATGTGCTGCACCTGTTGTTTCTCCGCCGCGCCCTTACCAACAAGCGCCAGCTTGATTTGCTTGGCGGCGTACTCGTGCACCGGCAGGTCGCGCAGCACCACCGCGCAAATCGCCGCGCCACGGGCATGACCAAGTTTCAGCGCCGCATCGGCGCTCTTGCCCATGAACACCCGCTCGATCGCCACTTCTTGCGGCCGATACTCCTCGATCAGCGCATCGAGTCCGTGCAGCAGACGCTTGAGCCGCTGCGAGAAATCGCCCTCGCCGAGCAACCGCAACGGCGCATGGTAGACGTGCCGAGCACGGCCAGCAGCGTCCACGTCGATGATGCCCACACCTGTGCGCTGCGAACCGGGGTCGATGCCGAGAATGCGAACGTCGCCAGGACTGAAGACCGGCGACGTAGGACGCGAAGGGCTTGCCGCGCGAGGACCGGATGGTGGCAAGGCACGCCACGACGAGGGCGCGTCAGGCGCTGGCAACGCGCTGTATCGCGTCGCGCTCCCGGCAAGCCCACCGGATCCCGGCGAACACACCATCAGCCCCCGCCACTCAATGCAGCCTGATCCACGTTGGAGTAAACGTTCTGCACATCGTCGAGGTCTTCCAGCATGTCCAACAACTTGCGCACCTGCATGCCGGTATCGCTATCCACCGCGATATCGTTGTCGGCGCGAAACGTGATGTCGGCATGGTCGGCAACCAGTCCGGCCGCGTCCATGGCGTCCTTGACCGCCTGGAAGGTGTCCGGCGCGGTCAGCACGTCGATCGCCCCATCCTCTGGATAGACCACGATGTCGTCGGCACCGGCCTCGATCGCCGCCTCGGTGATTTTTTCCTCGTCGGCACCGGCGGCGAAGCTGAGCACGCCCAGACGCTTGAACATGAAGGCCACGGAACCTTCGGTCCCCATGTTGCCGCCGCACTTGCTGAAGGCATGGCGCACATCGGCCACGGTGCGGACACGGTTGTCGGTCAGGCAGTCCACGATCACCGCCACTCCGCCCGGCGCGTAGCCCTCGTAACGGATTTCCTCGTACTCCACCCCTTCCAGCTCGCCGGTGGCTTTCTTGATCGCGCGCTCGATCACGTCCTTGGACATGTTAGACGCCAGGCCCTTGTCCATCGCCACCCGCAGCCGCGGAATTGTTCGACGGATCGCCGCCGCCTGCACGCGCGGCAACGCCGATCTCGCGGATGATCTTGGTGAAAATCTTGCCACGCTTCGCATCGGATGCGTTCTTGCGGGCTTCGATCGAGGGGCCTCTACCCATGGGGCGTTCCGGACATCTGTAAGGACAGACGGCGAATCTTACTCGATTGCGCTGCCACGCCCCATCGCTGTGCGCGATTCATCCGGCGAAGCGCCCGTCGCGCAGGAACGCGGCAACCTGGCGCGCGGCCTGCGAGGAGAGCAAAAGGCCGCTATGACTGGCCCGGACCTGGCAATGGTCGCTGAGCCCCGGCACCCAGGTCTCGGCGAGGGCCACGGTCCCGTCGGAAGCCGGACCCAAGGCAGCAAAACGCATCCCCAACCCACGCGGCAGCGTTCCGGCGATTGAGCCGACCTGCGCTGCGCCATCCCAGCCGCACAGTCCGCGTTGCAACAACGCGGCGCTGCGCCCCAACACCACGCCAAGGCCGCGCTGAACCAAGGCCCCAGCGACAGCACTGCCTGCCAATGGACTGCCAAGACACACCACCCTTGTCACTGGCAGCGCGGGCATCTGGCGCAAGGCATGCAGTGCGATCAGGCCACCCAAGCTGTGCCCGACCAGGGCCACTGGCCCCGAGACCGCCAGACGCGCGATGTGCGCATGCAACTGCGGTAACGCCGCCTCGGCACCACCGAAGACCGTCGAATAGCCGACACAGGTCACCTGGAACCCCTGACGACGCAACCGCAGCGCCAATGGCAACAGGTATGGCCGCGCATTCCATATCCCATGCAGCAACAGCACCTGCGAAGACATGCGCTCAGCCACGAGTGACGCCAACAAGGCAAGCGCCGTCGTCTAGAAAAACACCACAACGATCCTGGCGCAGGTCGCGAGGCATGGCTTGAACCAGGGCGATCTGGCGTACACGCCAAGCGCGACCGTCATTGCACAACCGCTTCATGCGTCTCGATTAGCCACGCAGCGACGGCCTGCGCAGAATGAACTCCAGGTCGCGGACCTGCCCCACCGGGAATTCGTAGGTCCCCACCTTCTCGAAACCGTAGCGCGCATAGAAGCGCTGCGCAGCGAGATTCTCCGACCACACGCCCACCCACAGCGTGCGCGGACCATCGCGCTCCAGCCAAGCCAATGCGGTCTCGAACAGACGACTGCCCCAGCCACTGTTCTGGTAGGCGCGCAGCAGGTACAGCCGCTTCAATTCGCCATCGCCGGGCCGCACCTGCACATGCGGCAACCCGCACGGGCCAGCCGCGGCATGCCCGATCACCGCGCCATCGTGCTCGACCAGCCAGAGCGCATAGTCCGGATGCGTCAACACGACCTGCGCACGCGCGAGCGAATACGCCTCTTCCAGGAAGGCACACAGGTCCGATTCGGGATAGAGATGACCGAAGGTTTCGCTGAACGTCGCCGTCGCGATCCGCGTCACCGCCTCGGCATCGTCGAGCCCGGCGCGGCGAATCCGCACCGCTCAGCGCGCCGTGTGTTCTGCGTCGGAGGCCTCGTCGTCGCTTCCCTCCTCGCCTTCTTCTTCCTCGCCCTCTTCGCCCTCTTCGTCCTCGTCGTATTCCTCGTCCTCGTCTTCCTCGTATTCGTAATCGTCTTCGCCGAAATCCTCGCCATCCCAGCGGCCTTCCGGATCCTCTACGAAGGCCAGCGGTGCGTTGGCGCCTTGACCCACGCGCACCAGCCATCCGCCGAATACGCGCGCACGCTGGGTGACGATGGCATCCACTGCACCGTCATTACCGAGGGTTTCCCACTCCAGATTGAATGCGTTCTCGCTCATGTGACTCTCTTCGCTAAGACAGGTGGATAGATAAAGAAAACTACAGCGCGCGTGGCCGTACCTGCACGTGCACCTCGGCCAATTGCGTGTCGGCAATCGGCGACGGCGCATCGGTCATCAGGTCCTGCGCGCCGGTGGTCTTGGGGAACGGAATCACGTCGCGAATCGACTCGGTGCCAGCCATCAATGCCGCGATACGGTCGATGCCAAAGGCGATGCCACCGTGCGGCGGCGCACCGTAGTTCAGCGCATCGAGCAAGAAGCCGAACTTGGCCCGCGCCTCCTCGACCCCGATGCCCAGCAGCTCGAACACTGCGCTCTGCATGTCCGGACGATGGATACGGATCGAACCGCCGCCGATTTCGTTGCCGTTGAGCACCATGTCGTAGCCACGCGACACGGCGGTCTTGGCATGTGCGCGCAACGTGGCGATATCGTCCACCGCCGGCGCGGTGAAGGGGTGATGCAGGGCCACGTAACGCTGCGCTTCCTCGTCCCATTCGAACATCGGGAAATCGGTGACCCACAGCGGGCGCCAACCCTCGGCGATCAGGCCGAAGTCCTTGCCCGCCTTCAGTCGCAATGCGCCCATGAAATCGGACACTTTGTTATAGCCACCAGCACCAAAGAACACGATGTCGCCGCGAACCGCACCGACGTGGGCAAGCAGCGCGGCGAACACGGCCTCGCTGAAAAACTTCTGGATCGGCGAGCTGATCTCGCCAGTGTCGGCGATCTTGACGTAGGCCAGGCCCTTGGCGCCGTACTTGGCGGCATGCGCGGCGTATTCGTCGATCTGTTTGCGTGACAGGCTGGCGCCGCCTGGAATCCGCAGCGCGGCGACGCGGCCATCCGGATCGTTGGCCGCACCGGCAAACGCCGCGAAATCGCACGCTTTGACCTGTTCGGCCACGTCCACCAACTCAAGCTCGATGCGCAGATCCGGCTTGTCCGAGCCATAACGGCGCATCGCCTCGGCCCACGTCATGCGCGGGAAGCTGGCATCCAGTTCGACATCCACCACATCCTTGAAAATGGCGCGGATCATCGCTTCAACGAAATCCTGCACGTCGCGCTCGCGCACGAAGGCGAACTCCATATCGAGCTGAGTGAATTCGAGCTGGCGGTCGGCGCGCAACGCCTCGTCGCGGAAGCAGCGCGCAATCTGGTAATAGCGGTCGAAACCGGCCACCATCAGAATTTGCTTGAACAACTGCGGCGACTGCGGCAAGGCGTAGAACTCGCCCGGATGCATACGCGCCGGAACCAGAAAGTCACGCGCGCCCTCCGGGGTGGCCTTGGTCAGAATCGGCGTCTCGATGTCCTGGAATCCACGCTCATCCAGGTAGCGGCGCAGCGCCTGCACCAGCTTGATACGCGTGCGCTGCATGCGCTGCATCTCCGGGCGGCGCAGGTCCAGATAGCGGTACTTCAGCCGAGTCTCTTCGCCCGGGTTCTCATGCGCATGGAACGGTAGCGGCGCGGCTTTATTGAGGACGGTGATGGCGCTGGCGATCACTTCAACCTTGCCGCTGCGCAGCTTGTCGTTGACCGCGTGGCGGGCACGCACCACACCTTCGACCTGCAGGACATCCTCGTAACCGAGACTGGCGGCGACCTTGAACACCTCGGCGTTCTCTGGCTCCACCATGACCTGGACGATGCCCTCGTGATCGCGCAGATCGATGAAACACACCCCGCCGAGATTGCGCGCGACATCGGTCCAGCCGGCCAGGGTGACGGTTTGGCCGATCAGCGTCTCATCGACCAGGCCGCAAAAGTGGGTACGCATCGCAAGCTCCAAGCAGGGGGGCGACCGGCGCAGAAGGCACCGGCAAGCCGGATATTCTGCGGCGGCGCGCCGGCCCGGGCAAATCGCCGCTTCCACAACCGGCCTTGGCCGCAAGCGACATCGCCAGCAATGTCACGCCCACGCTGCGTGGAGCCGCGTTGGCTGACGACCCGCCCTGCGAAACAGTGCGGCGTTCTAGGGCGCGGCAGGCTTGGTCGAGACTGCAGGCGCCGAGGCTGGGCTCGACGGCGCAGCCGCTGGCTTCGGCGCGGGCTCGGAGGGTGCCACCGGCTTTGTCTCGCCGCCACTGTCGGATTCGACCAGATTGCGCTTCTTGTCCCCGTCCTTCTTGAAATCGGTCTCGTACCAGCCACTGCCGGACAAACGGAACGCCGGGGCGCTGAGCTGACGTTTGACCGCAGGCGCGGCGCAGGCTGGACAGACTTCCGGATCCGGATCGGACAACTTCTGCAGGCGATCGAAACTGTGACCGCACGCAGCACACTGGAACGCATAAATCGGCATGGCGGCAAAAACGCAACAGGAACGGGAAGGCGAATATGAGGGCCAGCCGCCCACTTTCAAGCACGAAGGTTCAGATGGAGCCGGATGACGACCGCGGCGACTCCTCCGGGGCCTCCAACGGCATGGCCGCCGCGGCCGTCGATGGCGCGGCCGCGGTGACGGCCCGCGCCTGGTCGGACGTCGGCGCGACGTTGGCATGCCCTGGTGCTGCGGAGACGGGCGTGGCCTCGACCAACGTCACATCGAAGGGCATGCGCAACAACAGCGCAGGCAACAACGTGCTCAATGCCGCATACAACAGCAACCCGCCGAACAGCGCATCGGCGATGGCGAAGCGATCACGCAAAATGCCGGCCAGCACCAGAGTGAAAATCAGTGTCGGTGTCAGCGCCAACGAGACCCGCAGACTGCTGCGCGCGTCCTCGCCGAACAGCATCCGCCGCTGCAGCCAGACCATGCCGATGCGTAGCGGCAGCACGCAGACAGTCATTGCCAATCCCAACCCCAGCGCATGCAAGCTCAGCGCCCCGCTCGGCACCTTGGTGCCCGCATTGAAGAAGTAGAACGGCACGAAGAACGAAGCGAACAACCTGACCGCATGCAAATTCTCGTCGGAAGCCAGCAACGGCATGCGCTGGCGCAACAGGCGCGCCACCAATCCCGCGATAAACGCACCGACCAGGTAGTACACGCCCAGCCAGTAAGTGATGTAGGCCGCGATCAGACCCACCATCACCAGCAGCGAAAATTCCGATCCCGGCGCCTGTGGCGCGACCCAACGGCCCAGCCCCACGAACAGCAACGGCAGACCGATCAGCATCGCCGCCAATGCCAGAGTGGAAAGCCCCATCCGCCACGGATCGCTGGCCTGCAAAATCGCGAACAGGGCCGCCAGCGCCAGCAATTCGCCGGCGATGGCCTTGCTGGTGACCCAGAACCGCTCCTCCTCGTCGAGCCCCAGCCTCCCCAGCGACTCGATGATGAACCCCGTGGACGGCGTCAGCAGCGCCAGGGCCAGCAGACCTGCGGCCTGCCACGGCAGCCCGGCATAGCGCCAGCCCAACCAACCGGTGCCGAACAAGGTGCCGCCGCGCACCAGCAGGTGCAGCAGTAACGGCCACAATCCGCGCCGCAACGCCTTCAATTCCACCTCCAGACCCGCGAACAGGAACAGTGAGGAAATACCGAGCGTCGCCAGCAGGCTCACCACTTGGTCATGCGCTTTGGACCCCATCGCCAGCATCGCCACGATGCCGAACAACAGGCAACTCAACGGCGCGGGCATCGCGAAACGCTGAAGCGCACGCGGAATGACCAACAACGCGAAGATCAACAGCAGATAGATCAGTTCGTGAGACATCGAGCAGTCCGTCCTGTCGCGCATACCTTGTCGCGCTCGGCGGCGAGGATGCCGCAGGTGATGTCGCGGATTCGTTTGCGAGGGCAATGGCGATGATGACGCTGCATCCGTGCCCGTGCCATCGCCCCGCACCATCGCGACCGACAGCGCAAGCCTGCGTCGACGGCAGACACGCGACACGCGCTTTCGTCACACCATCCCATCGCCGCGCCACATCAAAAAATTCAGGGAAAACCCGCGAAGCGACCAGCGCATCGACATGCGACATCGCACCGGCGTGGACAACCGCGACAGCCCCTTCATCGTACAGCCCAGTCGCATCGAAGACGCATTCATCGTCGATCCTTCAGCACTGTATCGCCGACCACATGCCAAGCTCCCGCCAGCGGCCTATCATGGTCGGTGCCGCTTTCGTTTCATGCCTGCCATGACCGACCTCACTCGCCGCCGCCTACTCCGCGCCGGCCTTGCCGCCAGCGCCGCCAGCCTGCTACCACCGAGCATCGCGCGCGCCGCCGCGATCGCGCCGGATGTGCGCAGCGGCACCCTGAACGACCTGCAGCACGTGGTGATCCTGATGCAGGAGAACCGCGCGTTCGATCACTACTTCGGCAGCCTGGCCGGCGTGCGCGGCTTCGGCGACCGCTTTCCGATTCCCGCACCGCCATTGCCGGGAACGCCGCCGCGCAGCGTGTGGCTACAGCCCAGCGCCGATGGCCAACGACTGCTTGCACCATTTCCCCTGCACACCGCGCGCGACTTCGCCACCATGCGCGTGCAGGGCACGCCGCATACCTGGCCCAACGCGCAACAGGCCTGGGACCACGGCCGCATGGGCCGCTGGCCAGCGGCCAAGCGCGACCACGCACTGACGCACTACGAACGTGCCGACCTGCCATTCCAATTCGCCCTGGCTGACGCTTTCACCGTATGCGACGCCTACCACTGTGCGATCCAGGCCGGCACCAATCCGAACCGGGTGTTCCTGTGGACCGGGCAAAACGATCCGCACGCACGCGCTGGCGGGCCGGTGATCGCCAACTCGCACGACAATTTCCCGGAACTGGGCGGCGATCCCGACGACTACCGCTGGCACAGCTATGTCCAGGCGCTGCAGCAAGCCGGCGTGTCCTGGCAGATCTATCAGGACATGGCCGACAACTTCACCGACAACCCGCTGGCCGGATTCGCCGCGTTTCGCGCGGCGTGGCGCGGTGCCCCAGGGCACGATCCGCAATTGCGCACACGCGGCGTCGGTACCCGCACCCTGGCGCAGTTGCGCGAGGACGTGCTGACCGCGCGCCTGCCGTCGGTGAGCTTCATCATTGCCGACGCCGCCGGCAGCGAGCATCCCGAACCCTCCAGTCCAGCGCAAGGCGCGGCCTACACCGCGCGCGTACTCGATGCGCTCACCGCCGCTCCAGAGGTCTGGGCGCGCACCGCACTGTTGCTGATGTTCGACGAGAACGACGGTTTCTTCGACCACGTCCCGCCACCCGCACCGCCCTCGCCCGACCCGTCCGTGGCCGGCGGCTGGGCCGGCGCATCCAGCGTGAACACCCATGGCGAATACCACCTGCATCCTGCGCCCGGCGAGGACAAGGTCGATCCGCCGGAACTGCGCGGCCGCCCCTACGGCCTGGGTCCGCGCGTGCCGATGTACGTGATTTCGCCGTGGAGCCGTGGCGGCTGGGTCGATTCGCAGGTCTACGATCACACCTCGGTACTGCGCCTGCTGGAACGCCGCTTCGGCGTCGTCGCCCACGGCCTGACACCATGGCGCCGCGCAGTCTGCGGCGACCTGGTCGATGCCTTCGATTTCCGCCAGACCGACACGCGTCCATTCGTCGCCAGCCTACCCGACGTGCGTGCCGCGGCGGCGCGCGCGGCGACATTGCGCGAACACGCACTGCCACCGACGCCTGCGCAGATACAGGCGCCACGGCAGCCCTTCGGCGTGCGCCGCGCGCGTGCCGTGCCGTATCGCCCCAGCGTACAGTTGCAGACCGACGCCGCGCACCGCACGGTGCGGCTGCGCATGCTCAACAGCGGCGCGGCGACCGTGTTGCACGTGTACGACCGCCATGCCCTGGACGCGATTCCACGCCGCTACACACTCGGCCGCGACGCCACGCTGGAAGGCACCTGGACACTCCACGATGACCACTACGATCTGTGGCTGCTCGGCGCTAACGGCTTCCATCGCCATTACCGCGGCACACACGCCACACCGGCACTGATCGCCGAGGTGGAAGCCGCCACCCCCACGGCCGACACGCTGCGCCTGCGCCTGCAGTCCACTGCGACGCACCCACAACGCATTCGCGTGCGCCCCGGTGCCTACGCCGACGCAATGCCAGCGTTGGAACTGGAACTGGCGCCTGGAAAAACCGTCGAACGACACTGGTCAGCGGCACCGAGCGCCGGCTGGTACGACGTCTGGTTGCTACACGACGACGGCGGCGCGCAACGCCTAGCCGGCCACGTGGAAACCGGACGACCGAGCCATACCGATCCGGCGCTCGGCGGTCCGGCGCGGCTGTACCAGTCCGAGGTGAGCAAGCAACCGGGCTGATTCCAAGGGGTATTGCTTGCTGGCTGACGCGATCACACTTGACTTCGATGCCCGCCGATTGAAGCCGCGCCTACCTCGCCAATGGGCTGACTGCCACCGTGCACGGAATCACCCCGGCCACCACGCCACCACCGCTTGCGCCACGGCTTTCAGCGCCGCGTCGCGTGCATCGCTGTCGACGGTCGCCATGTTCAAATAGGCGGTCAGCAACAAGGGAGCCGACCTGCCCGGCGGCCACACGATGGCGATGTCGTTACGGCTGTCGCTGCCGTTGTTGCCCGTCTTGTCGCCAATCTTCCAACCTGCCGGCAAGCCCGCGCGTAAACAGTCCTCGCCAGTGCGATTGTCGATCATCCAATCGATCAGACGCTGGCGCGAAGCCGGCTGCAACACATCGCCCAACAGCAACGTGCGCATGGTGGTCGCCATCGCGGCGGGCGTGGTGGTGTCGCGCGGATCGTCCAGTGCGAAGCCGTTCATCGATGGCTCGTTACGGTCGGAACGGGTCTGGGTGTCGCCATGCGCGCGCAGGAAGCGGGTCAGCCCCGGCGGATCGCCGACCAAGCGCAACAACAGATTGGCCGCCCCGCCATCGCTGAAGATCATGGCCGCCCGACACAGCGCATCGACGCTGAGCGTGCCACCGACATGCGGCTTGGTCACCGGCGCGTAGGACACCACGTCCGCCGCGCGGACCCGCACCCGCTGATCCAGCCCCACCTCACCACGATCGACCCGCTGCAGCACCGCGGCAACCAATAGAAATTTGAAGGTACTGCATAACGGGAAACGCTCCTGTTCGCGTCGACCGATGCGCTGGCCGGTGCCACTATCGAGCAGATAAACGCCCAGCCGGCCACCGCTGCGGCGCTCGATCTCGGCCAGCCGCTGTTGCAGCGCCAGCGTCTTGTTTGAAAGCGGTTTCCCCTGCACTGCGGCCACCGCCAGCGCGCTTGCGCCCACCCCAACACCTTGCAAGAACCGTCGTCTCGTCAGCATCGTCCACCTCCGTTAGCAGCCCGGATGATGGCCGGCTTGACCCAAGCCGACCAGCGAGGTTATTCCATTACTACCATAAGAAAAATTGATGCCTTGCGATGAGTCGTCCGCATCTGCCGTTGAATGCCCTGCGCGCCTTCGAGGCCGCCGCGCGGCACCAGAACCTGACCCGTGCGGCGGCCGAACTGTGCGTGACCCAAGCCGCGCTGAGCCATCAGATCAAGCATCTGGAAGCACGCCTGGGCGTGGTCCTGTTCCAACGCCTGCCGCGCGGCGTGGCACTGACCGACGAAGGGCAACGCCTGCACCCTGTGCTGACCGAGGCGTTCGACCGCATTGCCGCCACCCTGCAACGCTTTGCCGGCGGCCACTACCGCGAGACCTTGCGCGTGGGCGTCGTCGGCACCTTCGCGGTGGGCTGGCTACTGCCGCGCCTGGAGGCCTTCCACATCGCGCATCCGGACATCGAACTGCGCGTGTACACCCACAACAACCGGGTCGATTTGGCCGGCGAGGGCCTGGATCTGGCGATCCGTTTCGGCGACGGCGATTGGCAGGGCCAATGCGCCACGCCTATCCTGGACGCGCCATTTGCGCCAGTCTGCGCACCGGCACTGGCACACGCCCTGCGCACACCGACGGACTTGGCCGAGACGACGCTGCTGCGCTCCTATCGACAGGACGAGTGGCCGCGCTGGCTGCACGCTGCCGGCGCAACCGAGGTGCAGGCTAACGGGCCGATCTGCGACGCCTCGCTGACCCTGGCGAGCATGGCCGTGGCGGGTCACGGCGTGGCCCTGCTGCCGCTGCGGCTGTTCACGCAGGATCTGGACGCCGGACGCCTGCTGTGTCCGTTCCCGCTCCACATCGACCTGGGCCGCTACTGGTTGACCCGCTTGCGTTCGCGCGCCGAGAGCGACGCCGTCCGGCGTTTGCGCGAGTGGTTGCAACGCGAGCAAGCCAAGACCACAGACTGAGTCCGGGATAACTTCACCGCACGCAGATACCGGCCCGCGCCGATGCCGCCGCCGCTCATGGCGACCGCCTGCCGTCATGAGATCTGCGCCGCCGGATCGCGCCGGATGCGTGCGAGCACCACCCATGACGGTGCCTGCGCGAAGCGATTTAACCGCCGTCGATCAACTCCATCCATGCCTGCTCGGCCTGCGCCAGTTGTTGCGCAGTGGCTTCGCGGTCGCGACCGAGCACCGCCATCTTCTCCGGATCGGCGTAGTGGCGGGGATCGGCGAGTTGACGATCGAGTTCGGCCAGCATCGTCTCCAGCTCGCCCACACGCTTCTCGGCGGCCGCGAGCTTGTGCGGATTTTGTGGCTTCTTCGTCGGCAACGGTTTGACCACTGGCGGCGGAGTCGGCGCGGCCTCGGCCAGCTTCTGCTTGGTGCCTTGCGCGGCAGGACGTGTCCGCAGCCAGGCGGCGTATTCGTCCAGATCGCCGTCGAACGGCTCGACCACTCCATCGGCCACGCGCCAGAAGTTGTCGCAGACCAGACCGATCAGGTGACGGTCGTGGGAGACCATCACGATCGCCCCCTCGAAGTCGCTCAGCGCCTCGGCCAACGCTTCGCGCATTTCCAAATCCAGGTGATTGGTCGGTTCGTCGAGCAATAGCACGTTGGGCTGCTGCCAGGCGATCAACGCAAGCGCCAGACGCGCGCGTTCACCACCGGAAAAACCATCGACCGGCTCGAACGCGCGGTCGCCAGGGAAATTCCACTTGCCGAGGAAATCGCGAAACGCCTGATTGCTCGCTTCCTTGTCGATCTCGCGAAAGTGCTCCATCGGCGACTGGCCTTCGTGCAGCGACTCCACCGTGTGCTGAGCGAAATAACCGATGCGCAGATCCGGATGCGCCATACGCTCGCCGGCAATCGGCTGCAGTTCACCAACCAGTGTCTTCACCAACGTGGTCTTGCCGGCGCCGTTGGGGCCGAGCAGGCCGATGCGCTGGCCAGCCTCCAGACCAAAACCCACGTTGTGCAGAATCACCGCATCACGGCCATAACCGGCCTGCACCTGGTTCAGGCGGATCAACGAAAACGGCAACTTGGCCGGCGGCGCCAGCTCGATGCGGAATTCGCGCTCGGCCCGCACCGCCTCGGTGCCGGCCAATTTCTCCAAGCGCTTCATCCGGCTCTGCGCCTGCGCGGCCTTGGATGCCTTGGCCTTGAATCGGTCGATGAAGCTTTGCAGATGGGCGCGCTCGGTCTGTTCCTTCTCGTGGGCGATCTGCTGCTGGCGCAGTTGTTCGGCGCGTTGGCGCTCGAAATCGGTGTAACCGCCCGTGTACAACTTGGCACCACCGCCATGCAGGTGCATGGTGTGGGTGGCCACGTTGTCGAGGAACTCGCGGTCGTGCGAGATCAGCAGCAACGTACCCGGATACTTCAACAACCACTGCTCCAACCAATACACCGCGTCCAGGTCCAGGTGATTGGTCGGCTCGTCGAGCAGCAACAGATCGCTGGGCATCATCAACGCGCGCGCCAGGTTCAAGCGCACCCGCCAGCCGCCGGAGAACGAGGACACCGCGCGGTGATGGGTCTGCGCCGGGAAACCCAGACCATGCAGCAATTTACCGGCCCGCGCTTCGGCATCGTAAGCGCCGAGTTCGGCCATTTTCGTGTGCGCGGTCGCCACCGCTTCCCAATCTTCGCGCGCGCTCGCCGCCGCTTCTTCGGCCAGGACCGCCGCGACGACGGTATCGCCACCGAGCACGAAGCTCAACGCGGGGTCCGGCAACGACGGGGTCTCTTGCGCGACGCTGGCGATGCGCACTTTGCCAGGCAGGTCGACATCGCCCTTATCGGCCTCCAGCTCGCCCTTCACCGCGGCAAACAAACTGGACTTGCCGGCACCGTTACGGCCCACCACTCCCACGCGATAACCGGCATGGAGAGTCAAATCGACATTGGACAACAGCAGCCGCTCGCCGCGGCGCAAGGCGAAATTACGTAACGAAATCAAGGCAGGGCACTCGGCTAGCGAGGCGGCAGTGTATCCGCTTCGCTCGCGATGGCCCACCAGCGCGGTCGAGCGACAGCCAAAACGAGGGACAGCACCCCCATCCGACCGAGCGTCGCAATTTGTATACACACTCACGTTAAAAAAAGATTTCAATCAGGAGGCTGCCACTGCAGTGCAGCACGCCCCTCTCTTCACGGGAATCCCTCAGCCCCGCCATCCCCCGGCCCACTGGAGTCTACGACCGATGTTGCATCGCCCCGCTCCCCTGTTCAGCGCCATCCTGCTCGTTCTCGCCTCAGGCACTAGCTTCGCTCAAGAAGACCAGGCCCCCAAGACCCTGGACAACGTCATCGTCACCGGTACCCGCATCACTGACCGAACGGTGGCCGAATCGCAGTCGCCCATCGACATCATCAGCCCCGAAGCGCTCCAGGAATCCGGCGCCACCGACCTGGGCAGCGCCCTGGGCAAATTGTTGCCATCGTTGAATTTCCCACGCCCGGCGATCAACGACGGCAACGACGCACTACGTCCGGCAACCTTGCGCGGCCTGTCGCCGGATGCAGTGCTGGTGTTGCTCGACGGCAAGCGTTACCACACCACCTCGTTGGTCAACTACAACCCCTCGGTCGGTCGCGGCTCGGCGCCGGCGGACCTGAATTCGATCCCGGTGTCGGCGATCGCGCGCATCGAAGTGCTGCGCGACGGTGCCTCGGCGCAATACGGCTCGGATGCCATCGCCGGCGTCATCAACATCGTGCTCAAGCACGGCGCCAAACCCGGCAGCAACAACGTCTCGGTCAACGGCGGCATCATGGACAAGGGCGACGGTGCGCAAAACGGCGTGGATGGCTCTTATGGGCTAGCGTTCGGCGGCGCACAAGGCAGCGGCGAGGCCCCCGGCTGGGCACGGCTGTCCTGGAACTACCAGAACGCGATGAACACCAATCGCGCCGAGAACACCAACAAGTCCACCACCCTGGCGGGCGCGAACAATCCCAGCGGCATTCCTTACGAGCGTTACGGCGATCCGGCGGTCAAAACCTATCAAGGTCTGCTCAACTTCGGCTACGCACTGACGCCCAACATCAGCCTGTACGGCTATGCCAATTTCAGCCGCCGGGAAGTGTTGTCCAACGGCTATTACCGCGCGTGGAACAACACCAACCGCAATGTGCAGGCGGTCTACCCCAACGGCTTCCTGCCGCAGATCTACAACCCAGCCAACGACCGTGCTGCGGTCCTGGGCATCAAAGGCAATACCGATAGCGGCTGGAACTGGGACGTCTCCGCCGACTACGGCGAGAACGACGTGACGTTCGATCTACTCAACACCATCAACACCAATCTGTACTGGAGCACCGGCAGCTCGCCAACGCGCTTCAACGCCGGTGGTTTCCGCGCCAAACAGGGCGTATTCAACGCGGACGTCAGCAAATCCTTCGACTGGGGCCTGGCGTATCCGGTCAATCTCGCCTTCGGTGCGGAATATAGGCAAGACAAATACATGGTCGTGGCCGGTACGCCGGCTTCGTATTTCTTCAACCAGAACACCATCAACCCGAACACCGGTAGACCCTATCCGGGTGGCTCACAGGTGTTCCCGGGGCTGGCGCCCGCATTGGCCGGGGACTTCGAGCGACACAGCAAAGCCGTGTATGCCGATCTTGAAACCAACCTGACCGAAAAACTTTCCGGTGGTCTGGCCGCGCGCTACGAAGACTACAGCGACGCAGGCGCGACACGCTCCGGCAAGCTGTCGGCACGCTATCAGATCAACGACGCCTTTGCCTTGCGCGGCACCGTTTCCAATGGCTTCCGCGCACCGTCGCTGGCACAGCAGAACTACACCTCGGTGGTGTCACTGCTGCAGAACGGAAAGTTGAATCAGATCGGCACCTACCGCACCTCCGACCCCGTGGCCATTGCACTGGGCGCAAAACCGCTGGTGCCGGAAAAATCCAGCAACTACAGCCTGGGCGCGGTCTGGCAATCCGGCACGAATTTCAGCTCCACGCTGGATCTGTACCAAGTGCGCATCTATCTGGGATCAAATCCTATACACGGACCAATTGGCACTGGCCGTGCCGATCGGACAGGTCGCTGCGGCGCAGTTCTTCGTGAACGGTGCCACCACCCGCACCCGCGGCATCGATTGGGTGAACAACTATCTGCTCGATCTCGACCAAGCCGGCAAACTCAACCTGAGCTTCAGCGCCAACTACAACAAGACCGAGATCCTGGAAGTCTCCAACCCCAACTTCAGGCGTGCCAGCCAGGGCCTGCTCACTGACGCCACACCGCATACCAAGTATGTCCTGAGCGCCGACTGGAACCTTGCAAACTGGAGCCTGCACGGCGACGCCACCCGCTACGGCGCGATCACCCGCCGCGGCGATAACGCCGACGGCAGCCAGGATCAAGCCTTCGCCGCACGCTGGCTGTTGAACGCGTCCACCAGCTATACCTGGCGCGACATCACCTTCACCGTTGGCGTGGACAACATGACCAACCAGTACCCGACGCGCACGGCATTGAACAACATCTACGACGATCGCCCCAACGGCTTGCAATACTCTGCGCTATCGCCGTTCGGCTTCAATGGCCGTTACTGGTACGGAAAGATCGGCTACCGCTTCTGAGCCACTCCCTGTGCCCCTGGTCGCCCATCGCTGGCGGCCAGGGGCGCATCGGCACGGCGGCGCAGACCCAAGCGCCTGACGGCAATTTCGTCTGCGCCGCCGCCGCTGACGTCGGCTTAGCGGCTAACGATGTGGATCCCCAACAGCGCTGCTCAGCGCACGATGCGCGGACGCGGCGGTTTGCGCTTGCCGAACGGCGGCTGCCCGCGCCAGTAGCGAATCATCAACCAACCGAACAGCATGCCGCCCAGATGCGCGAAATGCGCCACGCCTGGCTCCCAACCGGCGAAGCCCATGACCAGTTCGAGCGCACCGAACACGATCACGAACGTGCGTGCCTTCATCGGGATCGGCGGAAACAGCAACATGACCTGCTGATTGGGAAACAGCATACCGAAGGCCAACAACAGGCCGAAGATGCCACCGGACGCGCCCAGCGTGGGATACGGCGCACTGCCATTGCTCAGCATCCACCAGCCAACCAGCAACTGGCACAGACCGGCACCAATGACGCAGACCAGGTAATAGGTCAAGAAACGTTTATTGCCCCAAGTCTGCTCCAGCGGACCACCAAACATGTACAAAGCCAACATATTGAACAGCAGGTGCGAGAAACCACCATGCAGGAAGGCATAGGTCAGCAACTGCCAGATCTGGAAGCTCTGCCCCGACGAGAAGGGATCGGACAAGCCGATCGGCCATAGCATGAGGGGAGCGAAGGTCGCGGTGCCCAGCGATATCTGCAGCAGGAACACCACGACATTGCTGATCAGAAGCGCTTGGGTGACGGGCGGAAGTCTGGGAAACATGGATCATGTCCGTAGCAAGTTTCCCCATCATAGCCGCTTGCTATTGCGGCCCCCATAACACCGCGTCGAGATCCCGCACTGGCAGCGGGGCCCTCTTCACTCGCCCACCCTGCACCGCCAGGCCTTCGGCACGCAAGCGCTGGCATTGCGCGCGATACCCACGCGATCCCTGCGGGAAGGCGATACTGCCGTCGCTGCGCAGCACCCGGTGCCAGGGCAATGTCGCCTCGGCATGCCCGCCGAGCAAGCGCGCGACCAGCCGCGCCCGTCCCGGCAGCCCAGCCAGCATCGCCACCTCGCCATAACTACGCACCTGGCCGGGAGGAATCGCGCGGATCACCGCCAATATCCGCGCATGGGGATCGGCCACGACCGGCTCCACCACAGCCAACGGCGAACGGCGCGGGTTCATGCCCGCCGTTCCAGCAGCGGCGTTTGACAGGCAATGCAGCGGCGCGAGCGGCATGGATACATGTCGCCATTCCAGGGTGCACGCGCCCAGGGACTGCGCACAGGCGGCACCGTGCTAGGCCGTGTCGAGGCGGCGCAAGGGCTGCCAACGCAGATACGTGGCCGAACGCCACAGCCACTCCACCGGACCGAAGCGAAACCAACGCAGCCACACGTGCGACAACACCACCTGCAGTGCGAACAGCCCGCACGCAAACGGGATCTGCCAGGCACGCGGCAGACGCTCGAAATAACCCAGCCCATAGCCATAGAAAAGCGTGGTGCATACCAGCGACTGCAACAGATAGTTGCTCAACGCCATTCGCCCGGCCGGCGCCAGCCACTGCAACGCTGGCACCGCGCGCAACAACCAGGCCGCATACCCCAACGCCATGAGCCCACTGGCGACATTGGCCATGGCGAACGCGCCGCTCAAGCGCAGGTCCAACCGCGCCGGATCCATCCACGGCTCCAGCCAGAAACTCCACAGCATCAGCGCCAACCCCAGCGGCAACACGCCACAACGCAGTACCGCCAGCAATCGCGCAAACCGCCGCGGCTGCGCGGCCAAACCACTGCGCACGCACCAAGCGCCGAGCAGGAACATGCCGAAGATGCTCGATGCATTGAGCAGCAGCGCGCCAAGGGCATCGAGTAAATCACGTCCGCGCTGCACGGTGGCCTGAATATAGCTGCCATGACCGAACGCCTCGCGCTGCTGCGCCAAGGCTATCGCGCTGCGCTGCACGTGTTCGGCCATGTCGTGCCGCCACCGGACAGCGCCATGCGGGTCGGCCTGCGCCACCGATGCCATGGCACCGATCAGTAACCACAACAATGGCGTAAACAGATAGACCACCAGCGCCATCCACGGCAACCAGGACGTGGGCGCCTCGCGGAACGCCAGCAGCATCACGGCCAGCAAGGCATAGCTGACCAGGATGTCGCCGGACCACAGCAAGAGCGCATGCAGCACACCGATCAACAGCAATGCCGCGCTACGACGCAAGCAATACTCTGCGCTATCGCCGTTCGGCTTCAATGGCCGTTACTGGTACGGAAAGATCGGCTACCGCTTCTGAGCCACTCCCTGTGCCCCTGGTCGCCCATCGCTGGCGGCCAGGGGCGCATCGGCACGGCGGCGCAGACCCAAGCGCCTGACGGCAATTTCGTCTGCGCCGCCGCCGCTGACGTCGGCTTAGCGGCTAACGATGTGGATCCCCAACAGCGCTGCTCAGCGCACGATGCGCGGACGCGGCGGTTTGCGCTTGCCGAACGGCGGCTGCCCGCGCCAGTAGCGAATCATCAACCAACCGAACAGCATGCCGCCCAGATGCGCGAAATGCGCCACGCCTGGCTCCCAACCGGCGAAGCCCATGACCAGTTCGAGCGCACCGAACACGATCACGAACGTGCGTGCCTTCATCGGGATCGGCGGAAACAGCAACATGACCTGCTGATTGGGAAACAGCATACCGAAGGCCAACAACAGGCCGAAGATGCCACCGGACGCGCCCAGCGTGGGATACGGCGCACTGCCATTGCTCAGCATCCACCAGCCAACCAGCAACTGGCACAGACCGGCACCAATGACGCAGACCAGGTAATAGGTCAAGAAACGTTTATTGCCCCAAGTCTGCTCCAGCGGACCACCAAACATGTACAAAGCCAACATATTGAACAGCAGGTGCGAGAAACCACCATGCAGGAAGGCATAGGTCAGCAACTGCCAGATCTGGAAGCTCTGCCCCGACGAGAAGGGATCGGACAAGCCGATCGGCCATAGCATGAGGGGAGCGAAGGTCGCGGTGCCCAGCGATATCTGCAGCAGGAACACCACGACATTGCTGATCAGAAGCGCTTGGGTGACGGGCGGAAGTCTGGGAAACATGGATCATGTCCGTAGCAAGTTTCCCCATCATAGCCGCTTGCTATTGCGGCCCCCATAACACCGCGTCGAGATCCCGCACTGGCAGCGGGGCCCTCTTCACTCGCCCACCCTGCACCGCCAGGCCTTCGGCACGCAAGCGCTGGCATTGCGCGCGATACCCACGCGATCCCTGCGGGAAGGCGATACTGCCGTCGCTGCGCAGCACCCGGTGCCAGGGCAATGTCGCCTCGGCATGCCCGCCGAGCAAGCGCGCGACCAGCCGCGCCCGTCCCGGCAGCCCAGCCAGCATCGCCACCTCGCCATAACTACGCACCTGGCCGGGAGGAATCGCGCGGATCACCGCCAATATCCGCGCATGGGGATCGGCCACGACCGGCTCCACCACAGCCAACGGCGAACGGCGCGGGTTCATGCCCGCCGTTCCAGCAGCGGCGTTTGACAGGCAATGCAGCGGCGCGAGCGGCATGGATACATGTCGCCATTCCAGGGTGCACGCGCCCAGGGACTGCGCACAGGCGGCACCGTGCTAGGCCGTGTCGAGGCGGCGCAAGGGCTGCCAACGCAGATACGTGGCCGAACGCCACAGCCACTCCACCGGACCGAAGCGAAACCAACGCAGCCACACGTGCGACAACACCACCTGCAGTGCGAACAGCCCGCACGCAAACGGGATCTGCCAGGCACGCGGCAGACGCTCGAAATAACCCAGCCCATAGCCATAGAAAAGCGTGGTGCATACCAGCGACTGCAACAGATAGTTGCTCAACGCCATTCGCCCGGCCGGCGCCAGCCACTGCAACGCTGGCACCGCGCGCAACAACCAGGCCGCATACCCCAACGCCATGAGCCCACTGGCGACATTGGCCATGGCGAACGCGCCGCTCAAGCGCAGGTCCAACCGCGCCGGATCCATCCACGGCTCCAGCCAGAAACTCCACAGCATCAGCGCCAACCCCAGCGGCAACACGCCACAACGCAGTACCGCCAGCAATCGCGCAAACCGCCGCGGCTGCGCGGCCAAACCACTGCGCACGCACCAAGCGCCGAGCAGGAACATGCCGAAGATGCTCGATGCATTGAGCAGCAGCGCGCCAAGGGCATCGAGTAAATCACGTCCGCGCTGCACGGTGGCCTGAATATAGCTGCCATGACCGAACGCCTCGCGCTGCTGCGCCAAGGCTATCGCGCTGCGCTGCACGTGTTCGGCCATGTCGTGCCGCCACCGGACAGCGCCATGCGGGTCGGCCTGCGCCACCGATGCCATGGCACCGATCAGTAACCACAACAATGGCGTAAACAGATAGACCACCAGCGCCATCCACGGCAACCAGGACGTGGGCGCCTCGCGGAACGCCAGCAGCATCACGGCCAGCAAGGCATAGCTGACCAGGATGTCGCCGGACCACAGCAAGAGCGCATGCAGCACACCGATCAACAGCAATGCCGCGCTACGACGCAAGAAAAAGCCGGTGAAGGAACCTCGCGCGGTTTCGGCGCGCTGCGCCATGACCGCAAACCCCATGCCGAACAACAACGAGAACAAGGTGTAGAACTTGCCTTGCACCAACACGTACACCAGCGCATCGACAATACGATCCACACCGCGCAGTGCCGGGTCCAGCCCACTCATTGCGGCATCCAGCGGACCAACGAAACCCTCGATGTTCATCAGCAAGATGCCCAGCAAGGCAAAGCCACGCAGCACGTCCAGGGCGACGATACGCTCGGCGGGCGCGATGGGCTGCAACACGGAAGCGGCGGGGGCGACCAAGGCGAGCACCGGACGGGAGAACGGTCATTATCCATCGTCGCGGCAGGCCCGCGACGACACTGACGCCGCCGCGTACGCAGCGTACTGCGGCGGCGGTCAACGGCACCGGATCATCCGGTGCCGCGACGATCAGGAATCAATGCTGGTGGTCGCCATCGGCCTCATCATGCACGTGGCCATGTTCGAGTTCTTGCGCGCTGGCCTCGCGCACTTCGAGGATTTCCACGTCGAAGTGCAAATCCTTGCCCGCCATCGGATGGTTGAGGTCGACGTCGACAACGCTCATGCCCACCTTCTGGACGGTCACCGCGCGCGGGCCGAAGTTGGTCTGCAGGATCACCTGGTTACCCGGCTGCAACTTGGTCGCGCCGAAATGCTTCTTCGGTACGCGCTGGGTCAGGCCCTCGCGACGCTCGCCGTAGGCGTCCTTGGCCGCCACGTCCACGGCGAAGCTGTCGCCGGCCGTCTTGTCCAGCATCGCGCTCTCCAAACCCGGGATGATGTTGCCGTGCCCAACCAGGATCGCCAGGGGATCGCGGTCCCTGGAACTTTCGATCGGCGCCTGACCGACTTCCGAAACGGTGTAGTGGAAACGGACGATGCGGTCTTTTTCGATCTTCATGTGCACTCTGCGCTAGGTCTGCCGGGGCAGATGGAATGGGCGACTTGTCGGCCGCCGGGAGGGCCGCCATGATGGTGGCCTTCTAAAGGTGGCGCATTATCCCGGCTCCATGCACAACACGCCAGTTTCCGCGCATGCACGCCGCGCGCTTCTCAGATGCGCTGTACTGCTGTGCGCGGGGGCGCTGGCCGCCTGCGGCCACCACGCTGCTCGTCAGACACGGCCGGCGCGGGTGGCGGTGCGCGACTGGCCGCAGGTCGTCCCGGCCAACCCAGACGCCGCCAACGCGGTGCTGATCCGCGCCCTGGGCCTGGTCGGCACGCCATACAGCTATGGTGGGAACACCCCAGAATCCGGCTTCGACTGCAGCGGGCTGGTTGCCTACGTCTACCGCGACATGCTCGACCTGCGGTTGCCGCGGACCTCGCGCGAACTGGCCGCCGTCCAGGGGCCGAAGATCGACCCGCAACGCCTGAGCACCGGCGACCTGGTGTTCTTCGGCAGCGCAGGCAGCGTCAGCCACGTCGGCATCTACGTCGGAGAGGGCCGCTTCGTGCATGCTCCCAACACTGGTGGAACAGTGCGTTTGGACTCACTCGACGGACCCTACTGGCGCGATCATTACACTGGTGCTAAACGGGTTTTGCATTAAAATGTGATGTTCATTACTTAAACTGCATTCACAATTACAAAAATTTAACTTTATTTAAACCTTTCCTTGCCCCATCCAGAGGATGATCGTCCATCTTTATGATTCTGTGATCCAAGCGTGACGATTGAAGCCCAGACCTGCACAGGCAAGATTGCTGTTCCCCATCGGACCGCGCTCCGCCTTTTCTGCACCGCCTCGCTCTGTCTCACGGCTCTCCCAGCCTTGGCGCAGTCCCCATCCACCGACACCGTCGTCCGGGAAGCGATCGCACCCTTCGCTCCCAATCCGATACCAGTCTCAACGGTGTCCGTTGCGGTCACTGCTACTGGTAACGTACACCAGACAACGACTGCGACCATCGCCGCCAAGCCGACACCGACAGTGACACCGCAGGCGGCAGCTCCAGCACGCAGCAAGGCAGACATCGCCGCCACCGCCACTCTGGCCGCCCTGCTGCCGCACTTGGCCGGCAACGACACTATCCCGCTCATGGATCGCTCGGCGATGTTCGCCGGTGACATCAGCCGCCTGTTGGCCAACTACGATATCTCCCAACCGACCCTGCATGAAGGCGTCGTTCCGGGCGGCGACAAGGTGCAATCGGTACTCAAGCGCGCCATGGCGCTGCTGGGCACGCCTTACCGCTGGGGCGGCGAGGATACCGAAGGCTTCGATTGCAGTGGCCTGATCGGTTACGTATTCCGTACCGCGCTGGGCATCGAACTGCCCCGCGTGTCGCGCGAGATGGCGCACGAGGCCAATGCCGAATTGATCAAGGACCGCGACGCACTGGCACCGGGCGATTTGGTGTTTTTCGGTCGCAAGGGCCGGGTTGACCATGTCGGCCTGTACGTCGGCGAAGGCCGCTTCCTGCATGCCCCGAGCCGCGGCAAAGATGTGCGCGTGGATACCCTCAGCTCGGGGTACTGGAGCGCCAAGTTCATGCAGGCCCGACGCGTGGCGATGTAAGCCCCAGCACATCTGGTGGACGAAAAGCCGCTGGAGACAGCGGCTTTTTTCGTTATCGCAGCGCCAGCAACGTCAGGAACCTGCGCGGGCAGGCAGACGTTGAGTCACTAACAAAACGACTGCGTCACCGCCGGACGGGCGCGGGCAGTGCTCGGAATCCTCACGTATCCCATCACGGCGGTTGCTGCGCGCTGTCCGCGCCCAGCCGACAGCGACTGGCGACGTTTTGCCAGCCACTCTTCACGCTCCGGTCTAACGCCACACGGAGAAACCCTGGGAATTGGCCCGCTGCGATGGATGCAGCAGCGACACTGCCAGAACCTCAGCTCTGGTAATGAGCGATGGTGTCCTCGATACCTTTGCTCAACTCCATCACCTTCTGGGCGTACTCGGCCAGACGATGATCTTCCGGCGTGTCCGGGTGCCAGGACGGCACTGGGATCGGTTTTCCTTCCACGCCGTCCAGGGCAACGAACACGATGATGCAATGGGTACACAACCGGGCTTCGCCGCCCATCGGATCGCGAGCGCGCACTTCGATCGCGAAATGCATGCTGGTGGTGCCGGTATAGACCAGCTTGGCGCTCACCATGACCATGTCGCTGATCCGGATCGGTGAGACGAAGCGGATACCGCCTACCGCCACAGTCACGCTGTAGTGCCCGCTCCAGCCAACCGCAGCGGCGTAGCCGACCTGATCGATCCACTTCATCACCACCCCGCCATGCACCTTACCGCCGTAGTTGACGTCGATCGGCTCGGCCAGAAAACGAAACGTCAGGTCGCGTTGCGTGCCGCTCATCGGGCCTCCATGAATCAAAAGGAGTCCGCAGTCTGCCATGGGCCGATGCTGCAATGCGAGAACGCGCCACAGCGGCGACCGACAACAGCAAACAGCAAGTTGTCCAGCGCGATGCGCGATTACGCCTACCCGACTGTTCGCGCGTGCGCGATGCACCGCCACGGAAAATACGGCTGCCGTAGCGCAGCGCCTGGCGTTCACTGCGGTGTGCCGCCAGGCGACGACTCCAAACCGACGTTGCTGGAAGCGGCTTCGTACACCTGACGATCGAGCAGGCCAGTTTCCTTGGCGACCAGCACAGGCACCAGCATCTGCCCGGTCACGTTGGTCATGGTCCGCATCATGTCCAGCACGCGGTCGATCGCGTACAGATAACCGATCACCTCCAGCGGCAGATTGGCTGCACTCAGCACAACGGTGGCCATCACCACGGCGGTGCCAGGCACGCCGGCAGTACCGAAGCTGCCCAGCACCGAGGCAATCAGCACCACGAAATACTGATTGGCCGTCAACGGCACCCCCGTGTACTGAGCGATGAACACCGCGCACAGCGCTGGGAAAATCGCACCGCAGCCATCCATCTTGATGCTTGCGCCCAGCGGCACCGCGAACGCGGCATAGTCCTTGTCGACGCCCAGATTGTGGGTGATCGAACGCAACGCCACCGGCATGGCGGCAAAGCTGGAGGAACTGACGAAAGCGACTTGCATCCCGGGCGCAGCACCGCGAAAGAACTTCAACGGATTGAGCCCGTGCACCAACAGCAGACAGCTATACACCACCACGATGTGGAGTGCGCAGGCCAAATACAGCGCCAACACGAAATGACCAAACGGCAGCAGTTTCTGGAAACCATAGCCTCCGACCAGCCCAGCGATCAGGCCGAAGGTGCCCAGCGGGGTCATCTCCAGCACAAGACGCGTGACCTGGATCATGATCTCGCTCATTTGCGTACAGAGCTTGCGCGCCTCGGCCACGCGTGCACCGAGCTTGACCATCGCAAAACCAAGCAATGCGGCGAAGAAGATGACCGGCAGGATCGAGCCGCGCCCGGCCACCAGCACGCTCTCGCCTGCGGCATTGATGTGAGCACCGATGCCAGTCAGCGCATAGAACGGATTGGATGGCACCACATCCAGCAGCACCTGCATCGGGCTGGGCACATCGTGCGGCGCCCAGGCGCTGTCCACCCGTAAGCCGAGGTGACCGGCGCCAGGCTGCAACAACGTGCCCACGGTCAGACCGACGCCCACCGCCAAGGCCGCAGTGACGATAAACCACAGGAAGGTGCGCCCACCCAACTTGGCCACCGACTGCTGCCCATGCAGCGACGCGATCGCGTTGATGACCGCAAAAAACACCAATGGCACCGCAATCATCTTGATCAAGGTGACGTAAAGATCACCCAGCGGCTTGAACCATGTCTCCGCAGCCGGGCCCAGTGCCCAGCCAGCCAACGCGCCCAGCACGAAACCGGCCAACACACGCTGCCAGAATGGGATGCGTAACCAGGCCGTCACCAATCTCATTGACGCTATCCAGAGAACTCTACGATTTCTCACCATAGCGCACCTCGGCGCCGCCGACGATGCCATGGCTTGAACACAGCTCGACCTGACGGCATCAGCACGACTGGAAGCGTGCGCCCCAGCACCATTTTAGGCGTGCGTCCATCCGCACAACGCACTTCGCCGCACGCTCGCTTGCGTCTACAGTGGCGCGATGAGTTCGCGTATGCCCACCCCACCGCTATCCGCCCTCGCCGACGCCTTACCCAATCCAGCGCCAGCGTCGGTGCTGCTCGGTTTCAGTGGCGGCCTGGATTCGACGGTCCTACTGCACGCCTTGGCGCAACAGCCGCACTATCGCCAGCGCGGCCTACGCGCCGTGCACGTGCATCATGGCCTGCACCCCGATGCCGACGCCTGGGCGATGCACTGCCAACAGATCAGCGCGGCTCTGGAAGTACCACTGCAGGTACTCCGCGTAGACGTGCCACGCGATCGCGGCGATGGCCTGGAAGCGGCGGCACGGCAGGTACGACGCGCGGCGTTTGCTCAGGTGATGGCGCATGGCGAATGGCTGGCACTGGCGCAGCATCGCGACGACCAGGCCGAAACCTTCTTACTGCGCGCACTGCGTGCCTCCGGCCTGGACGGCCTGACCGCGATGCAGCCGCTGTCCGATTTCGCCAACGGCAAACTGTGGCGACCGTTGCTGACACTGCCGCGCAGCGCGCTGCACGCCTACGCGCAACAGCACGCGCTGCGCTGGATCGACGATCCCAGCAATGCCGATCCCGGCTTCGACCGCAATTTCTTACGCCTGCGGGTGCTGCCATTGCTACGCCAGCGCTGGCCGCATGCCGACGCCGCACTCGCCCGCAGCGCGCAACTGTGCGCTGAAACCGTGACCCTGCTGGATGCGGACGATCGGGCAACGTTGGACGCCTGGCGGTACACGCCAGGCACCGCGCTGCCGCTGCCACCGCTACGCGCACTCCCCAGCGCACGCCGCGCACGCGTGCTGCGGCGATGGATCCGCGACGCAGGCCTACCGCCACTGCCAGCGGCGGGCCTGGCGGCAATCGAACGCACGCTGCTGCATCCCCGTGCCGACGCCGCCGCCGAATTCGCCTGGCATGGCGCCCGCGTGCGCAGTTGGCGCGAAGCGCTGTATGCCGAATGGGATCCACCCGCATGGCCTGCCGACTGGCAAACCCACTGGGACGGACGCGCACCGCTATGCCTGCCCGATGGCCGCCAGTTACGGTTACAGGCCACCGCGCCACTCGGCTTCGACACACCACTGCTGGTACGACAACGCCGCGGCGGCGAGCGCCTGCAGTTGCCCGGGCGCCACCATTCGCAGGCGCTCAAACATCTGCTGCAAGCTCAGGCGGTGCCGCCGTGGCAGCGCACGCGCTTACCCCTGCTGTTCGACGCAGAACAACTGCTGGCGGCAGGCCCGGCATTGCTCGCCGCGCCACTACACGCCTGGCTGCAGGCGCGTAACGCACGCCTGGTGCTGGACGACCACGCGGCCGCCGCACATTGACCGTATCCCCGGCGCCGCGCACACTTTCGCGATGCCCAAGAAGCCACAACACGACGATGCCTCCCCGATCGCCCGCTTCGAGCAATCGCTCGAAGAACTGGAAGTGCTGGTCGAGAAGATGGAAGCAGGCGACCTGAGTCTGGAACAATCGCTCAGCGCCTACGAACGCGGCGTCGGCCTGTACCGACAATGTCAGCAGGCACTGGAACAGGCCGAGCTGCGTGTGCGCCTGCTCAGCGACCCAGAGCAACCCGACCGCGCCGAACCGTTCGATCCCACCCCGCTCCATGGCGGCTGACGCCCTCTTCGCACGCTGGCGGCAACGGGTTGAAGCTGGCCTGGACGCACACCTGCCCGCAACCGCACAGGCACCACAGCGCCTGCACGCAGCAATGCGCCACGCCACGCTCGGCGGCGGCAAGCGCATGCGTCCGCTGTTGGTCTACGCCAGCGGCGCCCTGTTCGGCAGCGACGCGGCGCACCTGGATGCGCCGGCGTTGGCGGTGGAACTGATCCATGCCTACTCGCTGGTCCACGACGATCTACCCGCCATGGACGACGATGCACTGCGACGTGGCCAGCCCACCGTGCATATCGCCTTCGACGAGGCCACCGCGATCCTCGCCGGAGATGCGCTGCAGAGCCTGGCGTTCGAACTGCTGGCCAAGGCCGATGGCGCCGATGCGGCGCTGCGCGTGCAGTGGTTGCAGACCCTGGCCGAGGCCGCCGGTGCGGCCGGCATGTGCGGCGGTCAGGCCCTGGACATCGACGCCACCGGCAGCGTGCAACCGCTGGCGGATCTGCAACGCATGCACGCCTTGAAGACCGGTGCCCTGATCCGCGCCAGCGTGCGTCTGGGCGCATTGGGCGGCGGCGCCGACCGCGCCGCATTGGACCACCTGGATGCCTTCGCCAGCGCCCTGGGGCTGGCGTTCCAGATCCGCGACGATATCCTTGACGTGGAAGCCAGCTCCGAACAACTCGGCAAGACCGCCGGGAAAGACGCGACCCAGGCCAAATCGACCTACCCGGCGCTGCTGGGCATGGACGGGGCGAAGACCAAGCTCGCCGAACTGGCGCACACCATGCGCGATGGTCTACACGGTTATGGCGCGCACGCCGAACCCCTGGCGACGCTGGCGCAGTTGGCGGTGGATCGCGCGCACTGACTCAACAGCGCCGTCCCGTGCTCGGCAGCCTGCACGCGCACGACAAAACGCAAGCATCGATACGGCCATGCAGCATGCACCGCTGCTCCAGGCACGTCGATACACAAGCCAGCCGACCTCACCCATCTGTGCTGAAAACAACAAAAAAGCCCGTCGAACGCCGGGCCTTCTCGCGAGCGCAGACATTGCGCGTTACTTGATCAACCGCAACGCGAAGGGATAACGATAAGCGACGCCCTCGTAGGCCTTGATGGCGGCGAGGATGCAAAACACCAGATTCAGCGCCCACAGGATCTTCATGCCCACAATGCCGATCAAAATGATGATGAGCACGCTGCAGATCAGGTAACCGATGGCGATGGTGATCTGAAAATTCAACGCTTCCTTGGCTTGGTCGTTGAGAAACACCTTGCTCGGGTTGTCCTTATAAATCAACCAGACGATCAGCGGGACGACGAAGCTGAAGAAGATGCCAGACAGATGGATCATCAAGGCGATGGGGCGATCCTCCTGCGAGCCTGACGAATTCGGTGGCGGCGGTGGCGGAGCGGTGATGTTGTCGAATTCGTTCATCGGTCTTCATTTCCGTCGGTTGTGAAGCGGACAAAACACCAAAACATCAAGACGCCACTCTCGGCGGCGGCAAGCCCGTCGAGGCATGTCTGTGATGCCGAGAATACATCGCGATCAGGATGCCGCGCCGGCCACCGTCATCGCACCGATCAGGGTCGCGCCGATGTGGAGGTGCGAACGCACGTCGATATCGGCTCCCACCGCCTCGATGCGCTCGAACATCTGCCGCAGGTTGCCGGCAATGGTGACTTCATCCACCGGATAGGCGATGGCGCCATTCTCGATCCAGAAACCGCCCGCACCGCGCGAATAATCGCCCGTCACCAGGTTGACGCCATTGCCCATCAAATCGGTGACCAACAGGCCGCGCGGGATGCCCGCGATGATCGTGGCCAGATCCGCCACATTGGCTGCGACCTTGAGGTTATGGACGCCACCAGCGTTGGCAGTGGTCTGCAGGCCGAGCCTGCGCGCCGAATAGCTGCCCAGCACGTAGCGCTGCAGCACTCCGCCACTCACCAGCGGCGCCTCGCGGGTGGCCACACCGTCGCCATCGAAGGACGCCGAGCGCAGGCCGCGACGCAGGTGCGGCAATTCGTCGATCGCGAACCACTCCGGAAACAAACGCGTGCCCGCACTGTCGAGCAGAAAGCTGGCGCGACGGTATAACGCACCACCAGACACCGCCCCCAGCAGATAGCCAATCAGCGAGCGCGCCATCTCCGGCGCGAACAGCACCGGCACCTCGCCGGTGGGTAGCGAACGCGGCTGCAGGCGCGCTACCGTCCGCTCAGCGGCACGGCGACCGATCGCCGCCGGCCGCTCCAGTTCCTCGCGCGCCAGCGCGCTGCTGTACCAACCATCGCGCTGCATGCCGTCACCCTGCCCCGCAATCAGCGCGCAACTGATCGCATGGTGCGTGCTGCGCTCGCAACCGACGAAACCATGCGAATTGGCGTACACCGACAAGCTCTCGCTGCTGCCAACCGAGGCGCCATCGGAATTGCTGATCCGCGCATCGGCATCGCGTCCGGCGGCCTCGCACGCCAGCGCCAGCTCGATCGCCTCCTCCGCCTGCAGCGCCCACGGATGCCAACGATCGAGATCAGGCATCTGCCGCGCCATCAGTGCCGCATCGGCCAAACCGGCGGCGGCATCGTCCTCGGTATAGCGGGCGATGGCGCAGGCCTGGGCGACAGTCGCCTCCAGGCTGGCGTCGTGCAGATCGGCCGTGCTGGCACTGCCCTTGCGCTGGCCAAAATACACGGTGACAGCAATGCCGCGGTCGCGTGTGGACTCCACAGTTTCCACCGCGCCCAGGCGAACGTTGACATCGATACCACGGTCTTCGCTACAACTGACTTCAGCCTGGCTGGCGCCAAGCGCGCGTGCGCGCGCCAGCAAGCGCTCGGCAATGTCGGACAGACGCTCCAGGCGCTGCTGGCTGTCATCGTGGTGCAGGTCGGGGGAGATCGCGTTCAATGCTTTATCCTTGTCATGCGAATCCCTTCGCAGCGGCCCTGGCCTCCATGGCCGGACGTTTAGATGTGATGTTGCAGACTGACCGAGTAGCACGACCATGCGCGGACGCGACGAAGACACCGGTGAATTCCGCGGCGAAAGCCGCAGCCAGCAGCGCCGCGAGGCGCTGGAAGTGCTGAGCCTGGGCGAGAAACTGGTGGCACTGACCCCGGCGCAATTGGCCAAACTGCCGGTTCCCGAATCGCTGCTGCCGCATATTGCCGAGGCCAAGCGCATCACCTCGCACATCGCGCATAAACGCCAACTGGCGTTCCTGGCCAAGCAGATGCGCCGCGAGGACGAGGCGGCGCTGGAGGCGATCCGCGAAGCGATGGACGTGAACAGCGACGGCGCGCGCCGCGAGGTAGCGGCCCTGCATCGGGTCGAAGACTGGCGCACACGCCTGCTCGCCGACGGTGACGCAGCCCTGTCCGCGCTGCTCGCCGAGCACCCCGACGCCGACCGGCAGCGACTGCGCCAGTTGCTGCGCAACGCCAAGGAAGAACGGCTGAAGAACAAACCGCCGCATGCGTATCGCGAGTTGTTCCGGGAACTGCGCGAACTGGTGCTTGGCGCGGGAGCGGACACCGCGCACGCGCAAAGCGCCGGCACGGACGAGGACGTCGAAGACGACGCAGACCGCTGAAACACGGCGGCGACCAAGACGACACCGACCTGCCCGACGGCGACGCGCACGCGTGTGCGCCTGAACACCACGCGCGACCAGCGTAGCGCGCCTCGACAGCGCCGTCGGTCCCGACCCGCCACCTACGACCGCGCAGTTCAGCGCAACGTATATCACGTGCTTTACGCCGTCCCGCCCACGGTCAGGCCATCGATCAGCAAGGACGGCTGGCCCACACCCACCGGCACGCTCTGTCCATCCTTGCCGCACACGCCAACGCCTTCGTCCAAGGCTAAATCGTTGCCGATCATGCTGACCTTCTGCATGGTCTCCGGGCCGTTGCCGATCAGCGTCGCGCCCTTGACCGGCGCGGTGATTTTGCCGTCCTCGATCAGGTAGGCCTCGGTGGCCGAAAACACGTATTTGCCGCTGGTGATATCGACCTGACCGCCACCGAAGTTCACCGCGTACAGGCCTTTCTTCACCGAGCGGATCATGTCCTGCGGATCGTGCTGGCCAGCGCGCATGTAGGTGTTGGTCATGCGTGGCATCGGCAGATGGGCGAACGATTCGCGGCGGCCATTGCCAGTCGGCGCCACGCCCATCAGCCGCGCATTCAAGGTGTCTTGCATATAGCCGACCAACACGCCGTCCTCGATCAACGAGGTGCAATGGGTCCGGGTGCCTTCGTCGTCCACGTTCAACGAACCGCGACGGCCATCCAAGGTGCCGTCGTCGACGATGCTCACCCCGGGCGAAGCCACACGCTGGCCGATGCGACCGGCATAAACGCTGGTGCCTTTGCGGTTGAAATCGCCCTCCAGTCCGTGTCCGACCGCCTCGTGCAGCAGCACGCCGGGCCATCCCGGCCCCAGCACCACCTGCATCACCCCGGCCGGGGCCGGCACCGCCTCCAGGTTCACCAACGCCTGGCGCAGCGCTTCTTTGGCATAGGCTTCCGGGCGACCATCGGCGAACAGCACCGCGTAGTCGTAGCGACCACCGCCGCCGGCATAGCCGGATTCACGGCGTCCTTGCTGCTCGACGATCACCTGCACATTCAGTCGCACCAACGGACGCACGTCGGCAGCGAGCACGCCGTCGCTACGCGCCACCAACACGGTGTCCACACTGCCGGTCAGGCTCACCATGACCTGCTGCACGCGCGGATCGGCGGCGCGCACGAACTGGTCCAGGTGACGCAACAGTTCGAGCTTGCGCGCATGGTCCATGCTATCGACCGGATCCAACGCCGGGTACAGCGCGCGCGCGCCACCGCGCTGCAGCGCCTGCGTCGCTTGCGCACCGCCATCGCGGGAAATCGCCCGCGCCGACCGTGCCGCGGCCAGTAACGCATCGTGGTGGATATCGTCGGAATAGGCGAAGCCGGTCTTCTCGCCGGAGATCGCGCGCACGCCCACCCCTTGCTCGATGGAGTGCGCGCCATCCTTGACGATACCGTCCTCCACGCTCCAGTTCTCGCGGCGCGAATGCTGGAAATACAGATCGCCGAAATCCACACCGGGGCCGAGCAATGTGCCGAAGGCACGCTCCAGGGTGGAGGCATCAAGGCCGGCGGGAAGCAACAGGCGGGTTTCGGCAAGCTGGAGGGTGTGATCGTTCATCGTCTCAACATGAGGGACAGAAGTGCGGAGTGCAAGGGTGCGAAGTACCGCGCGCGTCACGGTGTGGCAGAAGACGCAGGCGGAACGCTTGCCGGAGCGGGAGGACGCGCGGATTCGCGCTCCATCACCTCCACCTTCGGGTCTTTCCATGGCCCGGTGACGCGGTAGGTGCGTGCCCCGATCATGTCCAACGGCTTGCTCAGCACCGCATTGGCGGCCGCGCCAACCGCCGCGCCGAGCGGGCCGCCGGCCACCGCGCCGACCACGGCCAACAAGTTGCCGGACTTGGGATTGACGTCGATGGTCTGGTCAAACTGCTGCGCGCGCAGGTCCGCCTGGCCACGCACCTTGATCTCCGCCGCGGGTCCGTCGATGACCAAGTCGTCGCTGCGCGCGAGGCCAGCGCCAAAGCGGACCTGACCGTCGATACGGTTGAACGCGAACCCCTTGGAAAAGAAATCGCGAAAATCGAACATCAGCCGGCGCGGCAACTGCGCCACGCTGAGCAAGCCGAGCACGCGCCCGGCACCGGGATTCAACTCCAACAACTGGCCATTGCGCACGGCCACGTCGAGCTGCCCCTGCATAGCAGACAACTGCGCCGCTTCCGGATTGCCCGGCCAGGCCGCACGCAGATTCAGGCGCCCCTCGCCACCGCGCAACTGACCGCCGAAATCCAGGCTCTGCATCAGCGCCCCCAGATCCTGGCTCTCCACGCTGGCGCTGAGTTGGGTATGCGCCGCCGCGCCCTTGCCACGCCAATCGCCGCTGATGTCGATCTGCTGTTGGTCCGAGCGCAGGTGTAATTGGTCCACCTGCATACCATCGGCCAGCTTGTGCGTGCGCAGCGAGGCCGCACCGAGATGCATCGCGCCGAAGCGGAGATCGTCCACATCCAACGCCAGCGCCGGGATCGTCGCTGGATCCATGCTGTCGGCAAGCGGCCCGGTCGGCGCTGCGGGCACGCTGCCCTCCGGCGCAGGGGCAGGCGGGGTCGCCGCACGCCAATACACCCGCGCCAAACGCCCACCGACGACACCGCCCTCCTTGCTGGGGACGCTGAGCTCGCCCGACAGCGCCGGGCCGTCCAGGCGCACGTCGATGCTATCGGCCTGCGGCTGTAGATGCAGGCGCGTGTTGTCGAACACGCCGCCAAGCAGTAGCAGATGATCGGCAAGCAGGTCGATCCGGCGCAGCGGCATGGGATCTTCGCCCCCCGGGGCGGCGGTGGCCTTCGGATCGGGGCGGCTGACCAGGCTGATCCAGTCGATCGCGTTCAGCGCCGCGGCATGCCCGCTCACCACCAGGCCGCTGCTGGGCGGCTCGTCGGTGACGTGATCGCTGCCCATCACCACCCTGACCCCGGTCTTGCCGCCCTCGCTGCGCGCGGCCAGCGCCATCAACTTGCCGAAAGCGACCTCGATACGCCCGCTGCCGACCGGCAACGGCACGTTGACCGAGGTCGCCAGTGGTGTCGAGGCATCCTTGTCCATCGGTGCCGGCATCAGTAAATCCGTGCCGACCAGATCCGAATGCAGTTGCAGCCGGGTCGGCGGCTGCACACCGCCATCGGCGGCCTTGGGCAAACCGACAGCGATATCCCAGCGCGAGCGTCCTTCCACATAGGCCTTGATCCAGGCCATCTCCGGCACACGATCGAGCAATTCGTCCACATCCAGCGATGCGCTCAGCGCGGCCTCGAAGGCCTGTTGCCGGTCCAGCACACCATCGCCGGCGCGCAGCGCAAGTTCGGCTGGGCGGCCCTCGTGGACCACGCTCAGCTTCTGCGCGGCGAAGCCGGTACCGCTGTAGGTGGCACTGCCGTGCATGTCGTCGAACGCCACGTCCCAGCGCTTGTCGGCGATGTGTGCGCCGAGCAGGTTCACCGTACCGCGCAGATGATAGGCGCCCACATCGGCATGCAGCGGTTGCAACAGATCGAAGCTGACATCGGCCGGCCCCGACGCACTGAGCGCGTCCAAGGTGTCGCCGTAATGTGCGCGCAGGGGACTCTGCCGCAACATCGCCAGCAACTTGTCCGTGTCGGCGCGGGTGCTGGCCAACACGCTGAGCTGGCCTTCCCTGTAATCGGGCAGGGTCGCCGACATTTGCTCCACCGCCACCCCGCCCATCATGCCGCGACCATGCACCTGGAAGCCGTTGCCGATGAAGGCGACATTGGCGTCCACATGCTCCACTGCCGGCCAGTCCTGGTGAAAGCGCAATTTGGCGTCCTCCACTCGCGCGGTCGCCTCGAAACGGCCATCGTGTTCGACGAAGGGCCAATCGTCGAGATCGCCAGAAATCAGTACGTGGCCATCGTGCACGCGCCCGCCTTGCAGCGCGGCGTCCAACCAATCGGTGAGGGCAGCGGGCATCTTCGAATGGATCCAGAACGTCTTCGCCACCACCACCGGGGCATCCTGGGTGTCGGCGGCCAGATCGATCCACGGTCGCGAGCCGTCGTTCTGAAAGTACAGCCCGCCGCGCACATCGGCGCCGTAGTCGCTGCCCTGCACGCGCAGGCCCGGGGTCGCCACGCGCACGCCATCGTGATCGCGGAAAGCGACAATACGACCAGCCAATTGCACTTGGTGCACCACGCCGAACCCACTGGGCCAGTCCACACGCACCGGGCTGCTGGCATCGAGCACCAGCTCGCCGCCCTGCGCATCGCCTTGGAAGCGACCGCGCAGGCCGCTAACGCCCGGAGACTGCCCAGCCGGTGCGAACGCCAACTCGGCCAGTTGACCCTGTCCGTACAACGCACCGCCCGGAGTTCCGGTCAGTGCGAGCTGGGTCAGTTGCACGCGCGGTCGCGCCAGTTGCAGCCAGGTCCGCAGGCCGGGTGAGAGACGGTCGCTGAGTGCCGCCACGGCAATCAGCGGCGCGGCATCGAGATGATCGCCCAGCACGGAGAAACGCCGCCCGATGGCAAGGGTGAACCCATCCAGGCGCTGCGGCGGCAAGCCGGCTTGATCGATTTGCAATGTCGGCACATCCAGACGCCAGCCGTCGGTACCGTCGATCTGGCGCCACCGCGCCGTTGTCCGCAAGGTGGCGAACACCAATTGCGGGCGTGTACGCCCATCGGCCAACGCGGCACCACGCAGGCGCAGGTCGCGCAAGGCGGCCTGCACCGTCAGAGCGGCGACGCGATGCTGCTGCAATTGCAGCCATGCCTGGATCTCGCCAGTGCCGCCTTGTACCTGGATCCCGGCAACGTGCAACAGGCCCGACCAGACCGCCAGGTCGGTCGGCTTCACGGCGACATAAAGACGACCGCTGCCGCGTTGGCGGTCGATGTTCAGCACTGCGGTCAGTGGCGTCTGCCGCAGATCGCTCCAACCCTGCACACCGACGCGCAGGCGATCACCGTTGACACGCAGACGCATGTCGATCTTCGGCACTTGCACCGCCACGCCCAGACTCGGCGCACTGACTGCCAAGCGCCCACCGATCACCTGCAATTCGCCCAAGCCTTGCAAGCTATCCAGCGGATCGCCGCCCTGCCCGGAAGTCGGCAACCCCTGCACCGACCAGTTGCCGTCGCTGCCGCGCAGCAAGGTCAAGGTCAAACCGCGCAGACGCAACTCGGTGAACGAGCGACCGGGCAACATGCCGGAATACATCGACACCAGGATCTCTGCCTGACCGATACGCACACCGTCGCCGCCACCAATGCGCAAGCCATCCAGGCGTAACAGCGGACCACGCCGGGTCCAAGCGGTCTCCAGCCGATCAAAACGGATGGGGTGACCGGCGCGTGCGCTCAGCCAGGCGGCCACCTGCTGCGGATGCCGTTCCACCAACGGTAACGCCTGACTCAACCCGCCCACCACCAGTGCCACACACACCAGCCCGATCGCCATCGCGTAGAACGCGAAACGGCGTGCCAGACGCAAGCGGCGACGCAACGGTGTGTGCATCAGCAGCCGGGATCCGTCAGCGCCCATACACCACGGCCACGCCAATGGATGCACACCCAGCAGCGCTCTGACTTACCGAGTCCCGGGTCCCGAGTTCCGGGTCCCGCCTGCATCACAGCAACACCACGTCGAATTGCTCTTGGAGATACTGCTCGTCGGCCTGGAAACGAATGGTCTTGCCGAGGAACTCTTCCAGTTCGGCCACCGCCGAGGATTCCTCGTCGGTGATCCGCGCCACCACCTTGGTCGAGGCGATCACCAACAGCCTTGCAGCATCGAACTGGCGCACCGCGCGCGTGATTTCGCGGAAGATTTCGTAGGTGACGGTCTCGGCGGTCTTGATCGAGCCGCGCCCGCCGCATTGCGGACATGGCTCGGACAATTGCCGCTCCAGGCTTTCCACCGTGCGCTTGCGGGTCATCTCCACCAGCCCCAGCGGCGAGAAATCGTAGACCGTGGTCTTGGCATGATCGCGCGACAGCGCCTTCTCCAACGTGCGCAGCACCTGACGGCGATGCTCGGCATCGCTCATGTCGATGAAGTCGATGATGATGATGCCACCGAGATTGCGCAGACGTAATTGCCGCGCCACTGCTTGCGCGGCCTCCAGGTTGGTGCGAAATACCGTCTCTTCGAGGTTGCGCTGCCCCAGGAACGAGCCGGTATTGACGTCGATGGTGGTCATCGCTTCGGTCTGGTCGATGACCAGGTAACCACCGGACTTCAACGGCACCTGTTTGTCCAACGCACGCGCGATCTCGTCCTCGACCCCGTACAGATCGAAGATCGGGCGGTCGCCGGTGTACAGCTCGATGTGCTCGGCCAACACCGGCATGTACTTGGCGACGAAGGCCTGCAGGCGCTCGAAGGTCTCGTTCGAATCGACCTTGACCTTCTCCACGTCCTTGCGGATCAGATCGCGTACCGCACGTAGCGGCAGACTGAGATCCTCGTAGATGATGCTGGCCGGGTTGCCGTCGCGACCACGGCGCTCGACCACGTTCCAGACCCGCGACAGATAGGCGATGTCCTCGGCCAGCGCCTCGGCAGGCTGCCCCTCGGCATTGGTGCGGATGATGTAGCCGAAGCCGCCGTGGCTGGCCGCCAGATCGGCGACCAGCGTCTTGAGCCGCAGCCGTTCGGCCTCGTCCTCGATCCGCGCCGATACTCCGATCACCCGCGACTGCGGCAGCAATACCAGATAACGCGAGGGAATGCTGATCTGCGTCGTCAGCCGCGCCCCCTTGCTGCCAATCGGATCCTTGACCACTTGCACCACGATCTCCTGACCGTCGCGCAGCAGCTCCACGATCGGTACCGCCGCCGGCACCGGCAACGGTGGTGTCTCGTCGGTGTCGCCATTGCAGACTGGCGCCGGTCGCACCACGTCGTTGGCGTGCAGAAACGCCGCACGCTCCAGCCCCACCTCGACGAAGGCCGCCTGCATCCCCGGCATGACCCGCTGCACCTGGCCCTTGTAGATGTTGCCCACCACACCCCGCCGCCAACCGCGTTCGATGTGGAGTTCCTGCAGCATGCCGTTCTCGATGACGGCCACCCGGGTCTCGCGCGGCGTGACGTTGACCAGGATCTCTTGCGACATCAGAGCACTCCGAAGATGCGCAGCAGGTGGAAAGTTTGGTGCAGTGGCAGGCCCATCACGGCGGAGTAGCTGCCGTCCAGGCGACTGACGAAACGTTCGGCACCGCCTTGGATCGCGTATGCGCCGGCACACCCCATCGGCTCACCACTGGCGACGTAATCGGCGATGTCGCGCGCCGACAGCGGAGCGAAAGTCACCGCGGTCGGTACCGACACCAGTTCCTCGCGGCCGGCGCCGACCAGCGCCACCACGGTCAACGTCTGATGGGTGCGCCCGGACAGCGCCGCCAGCATCGCGGCGGCGTCCTCGGCGTCAGCCGGCTTGCCGAACACGCGATCGTCCAGCACCACTTCGGTGTCGGCACCGAGCACCACCGCATCAATCTCCCCCGCCCGCTGCACCAGCCCGGCACGCGCCTTGTCCAGCGCAACCCGGCGCACGTAAGCCTCCGCCGACTCCTCGGCCGCACGCACTTCCGGCACCTCCAGGTCGAGGATCCGGAACGTCGCACCGAGGCGGGTCAGCAGTTCGTTTCTACGCGCAGAACGGGAAGCGAGATACAACATGTCTGAAGGATAACCCGACAGGCATGACTGAACGATCTACGATTGCAGAGCCATCGCCTGACCGCCAGGGAAGATCATCGCGCGTTCATCGTCACGGTAACACTCTCGCCGCATCCTTCGAGGAGAACATCGATGCGTACCCTGCTCCTTCGCTCGCTGCTGCTGGCTCTGTCCCTGCCGCTGGGATGCACAATCACAGCCAATGCGCAACCGGCTACGCCCGGCTATGCCGTGCCCGCCGACGGCACCTTACTCAACATCACCTCGCAAGCCGAGGCCAAGCACGCGCCGGACATGGCCACGTTGTCGGCCGGTGTGGTCAGCCAGGCCGCCGACAGCGGCACCGCAATGCACCAGAACGCCGCACAGATGACCAAGGTCCTGGCCGCGATCCACGCCGCTGGCATCCCCGACAAGGACGTGCAAACCAGCGGCGTCAGCCTCAACCCGCAGTACAAGTACGCCGAGAACCGGGCACCGCAGATCATCGGTTACCAGGCGAACAACTCGGTCCACCTGAAGGTGCGCGATATCGCCAAGCTGGGCAAAGTACTGGACGCTCTGGCCGCACAGGGTGCCAATCAGCTCAACGGTCCGAGTTTCGAGATCGATAACCCGGAACCGCTGTACGACCAGGCCCGCGGCGATGCGCTGAAGAAAGCCCAGGCCCGCGCGCAGAACTACGCCAAAACGCTGGGCCTGCGTGTGCGCCGTATCGTCAGCATCTCCGAAAGCAACAGCGGCGGCGTGCGCCTGCCAATGCCGATGCTGCGCGCGGTGACAATGAATGCGAGAACCGAAACGCCGGTGGTACCAGGCGAGAGCAGCGTCTCGGTCAACCTGGACGTGGTGTTCGAACTGGGCAAGTAAGCTGCTGACTCATTGCATGCCAGATCACGACGGCGCCAGCGGGCGCCGTCGTCGTGTCAGCAAGTAATCCGGCGCAACGCAGGATGCACGCCATGGCAGACCCCCCCTACGAAAACGCCCGCCCCCATCACTGGGAGCGGGCCTGACAGATCGACGTCGAGCCGCGAACGGCGCGATGCCTGGATCAATAGTCGTAGGACAGCGACAACAGCAGGTAACGCGGCGCCTGGAAGTAATTGCCCATGCCATACGTATTGAGCACCGTGTACGGGCCAGACTCCCATGTGGCGTACTGCTGGGTCGGCTTGCGCTCGTTCAACAGGTTGAACACCTGCAACCCGAACGCCAGCTTCTGGTCCGCGAACGCCGGACGGTAGATCAGACCCAGATCGACCTGCTTGGTCCATGGTGTGCGGCCCGCATCACCAGGACGCGAGGGGCTGCCGCCGCAGGTGTGATAGGCCGAGCCGTAACCGACCGGATTACCCGCCGTCGAGCTCTCGTCGGTGCCATTAGCACTGAAGTAACCCAGGCAATCGCGCGGCGTACCGGACTGGATACGCAGGTTGGCCGACACCATCCATTCCGGTGCAACCTGATATGCCCCGTAGACCTTCAACTGATGACGGCGATCATTCGCCAGATAACCGCCAGCCCATGACATCAACGCCGCCGCGTCCCAGTCCTGGGTCTTGGACACATCGGTTTGACCGATATTGGACTTCAACTGACCTTCGGTGTTGCCGAAGTTGCGCGACCAGGTGTAGTCGACACGCGTGCTCCACTTGCCATCGAACGGACGCTCCAGATACAGGTTGACCGAGGCGTAATCACGCTTGGGCGAACTGTCGAAGCCCCAGTCGGATTTGCTCATACTGAAGTTGGTGCGTCCACCGTTGCTATTGGCAAGACTGAAGTTGTTCGTCTTGCCCGGATTGAACAGGATGCAGCCCGGGATCGTGACGGTACTGGGATCCACACCCAGCGATTGCAGCTTGGTGCGCATGCGATCCGGATCGCACACGTCGTCGATGGCCGACTCCAGTTTGCGGTAGGTCGCCTTGGCACCGAAAGCCCACTTCTCGGCGAACGCCTGATCGAAGCCCACGATCAGCTCGTCCTGGTACATCGACTTCAAATCGGTGGGGGTGAAGGTGCGTGGATCCGGCGCAACACCGTACTCGCCATTGGCGGAAACCGGGCCCGGACCCAACGCACGCAGGCCGGTCGGGTTGCCCTTGGCGTCGATGCCGTTATAAGCGAAGTACTCGCTGGTGTAGGTCGACGCCGAAGCACCACGGATCGCGACGCTGTTGGGCAACGCCAGGAAATAGCGACCCAGGTTCGCATAGACCTTCAACGAGGAATCGCCATGCACGTCCCAGGTGGCACCGAGACGTGGCGCCCACTGGTTACCGCTATCGACATAGGGTTTTGCGTCGCTGTTGCTGTTGACGAACTTGTCGTTGCGCAAGCCCAGCGACAACAACACCTTGTCGCTGACCTGCCAGCGATCTTCGAGGAAGTAGGCTTTCTGCTTGACCGACATCGACGTAGCGGTGCTGAAAATCAGCTTGCGCACATAATAACCGTTACCACCGGGGGCACCGACGCCGAGCGCAGAATTGATCGGACTGGCCGGATCTTTTAACTTATTGTAATACCAGGCATAGCCCGGGCCTGTCGTGGACTGACCTTCGTTTTTGGCGGAGTAGTAGATATTGTCGAGACCGAAGGCAATATCGTGGTTACCCAAGTGGTAATCGAAGTCTAGACGCAGACCGCGGGTTTTGTCCTGACCATCGCGCTTGTTGCGCGAACCCTGGTTGTTATAGATCGGCTGACCGCCAGTAATCGAGGGATCCTGGAAGACCTGACCGCTCAGATAGGGATCCGGACTGACGATGCCAGGATAATCCTTATTCTCGAAGGTGCTCTTGCCGTAGGTCGCATTGAAGGTCAGATCGTCGGTCAAATAGCTGGTGTACTTGCCGATGTAATAGGTGCTGTCCTGCTTGACGATATTCGGCGCGACCATCGAATTGCGCGCGCCCTCGGACAGCGTGGCGTAGTCGAACGCATTGTAGTAGCCGCCGGTGCGGTCGTTGCTCTTGATCCCGGTCAGCTCGAGCAGGTTACTGTCGTTGATGTTCCAGTCGATCTTCGTATAGACCTTGGGTTTGCTCTCGTCGGAATGGTTGCGCGCCACGACGCCAGTACCTAACGAATTGATCGAGGTACCGTCGGACGAATTGGTCGAGATACCGTCGATTTTTTCCTGCTCGACCGCAGCGAACAGGAACAGACGATCCTCGATCAACGGGCCGCCAGCGTAAGCGCTGTACACGTTACTCCAGGTAGGATTGTCCTTGCCCGAGCGATACAGCGTACCGGCCAGTGCCGGTTTCTGATACGCATAGCCGCTGGGCAGGTTGTCATTGGGGTAGTACACGTCCTTCGGTGACTCGGAGGTACCGCGTGGACGCCACAGCACCTGCCCGCCAAAGTGCCATTCATTGGTACCGCGCTTACCGATCTGGTTTATCACGCCACCATCGGAGCGGCCATAACGCGCACTGTAGCCGCCGGTATAGACCTCCTGCTGGTCGATCGCACCATAGGGAAGGCTCACGCCGCCGATGTTGTCGAGCGGATTGCCGGTGGAAAAACCGTTGACGTAATACGCATTCTCCGACACGCCAGAACCACCGAAGGACACGGCATTCCCATTGTTAAAATAGCCGCTACCAGAAACGGCACCGGGTGCCAGCAAAGCAATCGCTTCCGCCGAGCGCGCCAACGGCAGACGCTGCAACTGCTCAGCGGTGATGACCGTGCGCGAGTCGACCGTGGTGACGTCCACCGGCGCCACATTGCTGGCGTTGACCGTCACCGCATCCAGCGTGGAGGTGCCATCGGCTTTAGCGAAGGAGACTTCAGTTCCCGAATTCACCCGCAAACCGATGCCCTTGCGTGTATCGATGGCATGACCATCCTTGTTCAAGGTGACGGTATAGGTTCCTACTGGCAGCGAGCCGATATTGAAGCGGCCGGCACTATCCACCGGGACGGTGCGCGTGAGTCCGGAATCACTCTGGACGGTAATGGTGTCACCCGACGGGGCCGCGCCATAGATGGAACCCGTCGTACTCTGCGCATGAACAACCCCTTGCGTCAGGGCCGCCGCCAGAAACACCGCCAATACGCTTGGACGCACGACACAACGCGGATGGTGCTTGGACATCTATCTCTCTCCCAGAGTAAGTAAGGAAACCTAGAAAAACCTCAGCCGCGCAGCAGCGAGGGGGCAAGAAGCTGACGTTTTATGGACAAATTTGTTTCAAGAAAAACTTTCATTAACAGGTGATTAATTTAGAGCAAAATCTAGACAAATTTGCAACTCCTATCTCATGACTTCCGAACAAAAATCAGCTAGACCCATAAAGGTGCAGAACGCCGCAGCAATCGGCATTTCGCACCATCGCGAGGCATTGAGTGATGAATACGTGGCGTGGGCTCGGCCATGGGATGGGAGCGGCGGCCACGGCAGGCCCAAGGTGAGCAACACAGGATGCAGCGCGGATGCACGCACGCAGCACCACAGGACGTAGCGATAGCGCCTACATCATCTGTCAGCGGAATCCGGCAGAACGGGCGATATGCTGACGAAAGCGGGCACACGAAAGCCGCGTGCATCTTTGCCGCGCATGGCTCGCGGCAAGACACACACTCACCATGATGGTGCGCTCAGGCGCGATGGTAGGGATGGTTGGCCAGCATCGCCGCAGCACGGTACAACTGCTCGGCCACGATCAGCCGCACCAGCATGTGCGGCAGGGTCAGCGGCCCCAGCGACCAGGATTCATCGGCAGCCGCCAGCACCTGGCTGCAATGGCCCTCGGGACCACCGATCAGCAACGCCAGATCGCGGCCCTGCCCACGCCAGTGTTCCATCCGCTGCGCCAACTGTTCGGAACTGTGCTGCTTGCCGGGCACATCCAGCGCAACCACCAACGCACTCTTGGGCAATGCCGCGAGCACACGGCGCCCTTCATCCTCGATCGCGCGTTGCGCATCGCGGCCCTTGCCGCGCAGTCCTGGCTCGATTTCCACCAACTCCAGCGGCAGCCAGTGCGACAGACGCTTGCGGTATTCGGCAAAACCCTGGGCTACCCAGGCCGGGGCACGTTCACCGGTGGCGATGAGGCGCGCCTTCATCGCCGCAAGCCGACCATGCACACCATCAGCGTTCGCACGCGAACATCGCGTCCAGCATGGCTGCGGCGCGCGCCTGTTCCTGCATGTGCGCACGCTGCCATTTGAGCCATTGCTTGAACGTGGCAGGCTGCCGAACAGCGGCACATTCGTCGGCGTAGTCGCGGCACTCCTGCTGCAACTGGCGCTTGATCTGCGCCATCAACGCGTCCAGACGTTGCGGTTGCAGTCGGCGCGCTTCGGCCAGGCCGTAGCGGCCCATGAAGGCATCGACCAACTGCGCCAATTCCTGTTCGATTTGCTTCAACTGCGCGGCCAGCATGCTGTTGTAGTCGCGAATCTGTTGCTCGGCCATGGCAGCGACTCCGGCTTGATCGAGTTGACCAATCTCCAGTTGCAATTCCAGCAGGGCCAGCAGATCGTCATCGCGATAGGCACCGTTGAGCCGCTGCATCAGCGCGGTCTTGCGTTCGCGCTGCTGCGGGTCCGGCTCACGATCCGGATGCAGCGCGGCGACCAGATTGCGGTACAGCACGCGCAAGGCCTGTTGCGGATCGAGCAGCGGGCCCGCCGACGCCTTGCGCACACCGGCACGACGTCCCTTGGCGCGCTGCTGCGCGCGCCCAGCCGCATGCGCCTGCTGCTCCTGCACGCGTTGCTGGATTTGTGCATACAGAGTCTCGGGAGACTGGACATGCTCCAGCTCCTCCTCGGTCAAGCCGAACTGTGCGCCGATCAACGACTTCAACCTCGCATCGGACTCGGCCACTTGCTGTTCGAAAGCCACCTCACTGTGGCGGTCATAGACCGATTTCAGATCGTCGAAACCACCTTCCTCGATGAGCAAAACGGCGAGTTCGCAGATCGCATCGGACAGATCGGCCCGGTCGCGCTTGCTCAGTTTGTAGGCGACATACGCTGCATCCAGTTCCAGCACCAGTTGCGCCTGCGCCGCATCGCGCGCTTGCAGCAATGGCTCGACCTGTTCGTGATAGCGCTGCTCCCAACGCGGCAACGCTTCGTGCCAGGCACGCAATTGCAGGCGGGTTTTTTCAAGACGTTCGACCAGCGTATTGAAGCGCTTGCGTGCCGGGGTCGGGCGTGGCTCGCCCTCGCTCGCGCGTAGCCGCACAACGGGCAGTATCTGGCCGCCAGCGGCATGCAGGCCGCTCTGGCGTTTAGGCATCGCGGGCCGCATGCTCGTCGGCATCGCTCGGCGGCTGGTCGCCAACCGTCCATAGCCGTTCCAAAGCATAGAACTCGCGCACGCGCGGCAGCATCACATGTACCACCACGTCGCCGAGATCGACCAACACCCATTCGGCTTCGCGTTCGCCTTCCACGCCCAGCGGCATCAGCTCCAGACGCTTGGCGTACTTGACGACTTCATCGGCGATCGACTTGACGTGGCGCGTGGAGGTGCCGGAGACGATCACCAGGTAATCGGTGACGCTGGACTTGCCGCGCACATCGATTTCCACCACGTCCTTGGCCTTGAGTTCCTCCACTGCCTCGCGAACGTGGGCAAGCAGGACTGGCAGCGGTGGCGGTGGGTTGGGAACTTGGGTCTTGATAACGTGGGCTTGACTGGACAAAGCGGCGAACTCGATGGAATGGGAAAAGTATAGGGGAGCCTGCGACGAAGCGTATTCAGCCGACTGTGGCGGCATCTGCCGCATACAAACGGTGAGTGCGGATGTAATCGGCAACCGGCGCCGGCAGCAATGCCTGCCAATCACCGCCAGCGGCCAGGCATGCGCGCACTTGGCTGGCCGATTCGCTACGCAGCGGCTGCCGCAGACACCACAACAGGCCACCCGGCGCAGCGGCCAACGCCTGCGGCGAAGCAGCCCAACGCCCAGCCAACGCCTGCGTCAGTACTGCCGGCAGTGCCTGCTCCCAGCCAGCACCAGCACGGTCGGCAACGACCAGATGGGCCGCATCGAGCAGCGCGCGCCATTCGCGCCATCCGGTGAAGCCGACCAGGCTGTCGGCACCGATCAGCAAAGCCAGCGGTGCGTCGGCGCCGAGTTGAGCACGTAGTTCGCGCACCGTCTCGATACTGTAGGACGCCACCCCGGGCTGAGCCAAGGCGCGGCGCACTTCGCGCAGATCCAGCAGCACCTGCGGCTCATCGGCGATCGCCAGTGCCAACATCGCACAGCGCTGCTGCGCAGTGGCGCCCGGCGCGGGGCGATGCGGCGGATCGGCGGCTGGCATCATCCGCACGGGGACGCCAAGCGCATCGCGCGCGGCACGGGCGATCGCCAAATGTCCGTTGTGGACCGGATCGAACGTGCCGCCATAGATGAGGTGCAACCCCTGCGTGGCAGAGCCCGATACGCCTGCCGCAACGACATCCGCACAGCGATCCGGCGATGCGCGGGTCACGACGCCTGTGGTGTCGGCGCCCGCGACGTTCGTGCTTTCGGGAATCCCGCTCTCCCGGGTCTGCAGTGCCGGGTCCCGGGGCCCGGCTTTCATACCACCAACAACCGCACCGCACGCGCCTCGGCGACCGCCAGCAACAGGCGTTCCAGCGCGACCCAGGCATCGCCATCGGCACGCCCCTTGGCGATGCGGTCGATACGTCCAGCCTCGACGACGAAGCGCTCCCAGCGACGCGGCGCGCCATGGCGTTGCAAAGCGCGCTTGAACGGCGCCTGCCGCGCTTCCCAAATGCCCTGCGCCTTCATCTCCGCCGCCAGATTGCCACCAGCCGCCTGCACCTTGGCCAGCACCGCCGTGCGCAGCAGTTCCTTGATCAGAATCGGTAGCAACGCCGCCACCGCCTCGCCTTCGGCGCGCAGACCGGCGAGCATGCGCCGCAGCGCCGACGCCTGACCGCCCAAGGTGGCCTCGGCCAGCCGAAAGACGTCATAGCGCGCCGCATCGGCGACCAGCGACTCCATCGCCGCCACGTCCAGCCCCTGTCCATCACTCAACAAAGCCAGCTTGTCGATTTCCTGCGCCGCCGCCAGCAGATTGCCCTCGACCCGCTCGGCCAGCCGCTGCACCGCGCCGGCATCGGCACGCAGGCCCTTGCCGCGCAAGCGCCGCTCGATCCAATCGCCCAATTCGTGCGGTTTGATCGACCAAGCCACCGCGATCACGCCGATGCGCCCGACCGCGTCAGCCCATTTACCCTGGTGCGCCTTGCTCCACTCATTGCAGGTGATCAGCAACACCACGTCCGGCGGCGGATCGGCGCAGAACGCGGCGATCACCTCGCCCCCCTCCTTGCCGGGCTTGCCGCTGGGCAAGCGCAACTCGATCAGCCGTCGCGGACTGAACAGGCTGGGGGAATTGAAGCTGGAATAGAGTTGGTCCCAGTCGAAGTCGCGTCCATCGGCATCGAACACCTCGCGCTCGCCGATGCCGGCGGCGCGCGCACGGGCACGCACCGCATCGGCGGCCTCCAGCACGCGCAAGGTCTCCGGGCCGGCGATCAGGTAGACCGGATGCAGCGGCTGCGTGGCAGGCTGGGCGAGCAGTTGTTCGGGACGCAGTTCCATGACGACAGCCTACGCCGTAGCGGTGTGGCGCACGCAACCGATCATCGGCACGGCGACGACGCCAGGCATTGCCTGCACCGCGCGCAGCGGCGAAAGCCGGCAGACGCTCAAGGCTGCGGCGAAGGCGCCGGCTTGCCTTCGACCGGTGTACCGGTGACGGCTGGCGGCGCAACGTTGTTCTTGCCCGCGCGCACTTCCGCACGCACCACGCTGTCGATCCGGCGCAGCATCGAGGCCGACATCTCCCGACGCAACTCGTCGGCAAGGATCTCGCGCTCGGTGGTGGTGCCGGTGGCATCGGTGGGTGGCGCCACGTAGTCGCGCGACAGCTCGATCACCTGCTGCGGCACCAGCACGCTGCCGTCGGCCCGGCGGAACAGGAAGATCGCCGCATAGCGCAAGCTGTACTCCTGCGCGCGGCCCTGGGCGTCGAGCGCGATCGGCAAGTCGCCCCAGCGCTCGGACAGCACTTCCAAGCGCGCCACGTCCGTGTCGACGTCCTCCGGCGCGATCTGTGCACCGGCGGCGCGCAGGCCGCGCTTGAGCAGCTTGGCCAACTCGCTGTAGGGCGCCGAGGACACCACTTTCACCGCGTGCGTATCCGCCGGCAGGGTCAGCTTGTCGCGCAGGTGGAAGCCGCAGGCCGCCAGGGAGACTACGAAGACAAGGGCAAGCAGGAGTCGGGTCATGGACACAGTCTGGAGGAGCTGATGGGGCGCGGCAACAGGAAGCTAGCCTGCCCGATGGCGCGTGAACGCGGGTTGAGACACGCCGCGCCACGCGAATGCGGCCAAGGCACGCAAACCTAGCGCGACAGCGCCCGCGCCGCGCGGACTCACGCCACCACCAGATTCACGATCTTGCCGGGCACGATGATGATCTTGCGGATGCTCAGACCTTGCAGAAACTTGGCCGTGTTGGGCTCGGCTTGCGCCAGCGCCTCGATCTGCTCGCGCGCGGTGTCCGCTGCCACGTCGATCGTGCCGCGCAGTTTGCCGTTGACCTGCACCGCCAGGGTCACCGCCTCGCGCACCAGCGCAGCCGGGTCGGCGTGCGGGAACGGCACATCTTCCAGCAGCGTCGGCGCGTGGCCCAGCACCTGCCACAAGGCATGGCTGGTGTGCGGAGTGATCGGATTGAGCAGCAGCACCGCCGCCTCCAACGCCTCCTGACGCACTGCGCGGCCCTGCGCACTGGCATCGTCGAACTTGGCCAGCGCATTGGTCAGCTCCATCACCGCCGCGATCGCGGTGTTGAAGCTGTGGCGGCGACCATAGTCGTCGGCGACCTTGTCGATGGTCTCGTGGGTCTTGCGCCGCAGCGCCTTGTGTTCGCCTCCCAACGCGGCCGGGTCCAACGCAGGGGCCGTGCCATCGGCGGCATGCCTGTGCACCTGCGCCCACAGCCGGCGCAGGAACCGCGCCATGCCGTCCACACCGGCCTCGTTCCACTCCAACGACTGCTCCGGCGGCGCGGCGAACATCGAGAACAAGCGCACCGTATCGGCGCCGTACTTGCCGACCATCGCCTGCGGGTCCACGCCGTTGTTCTTGGACTTGGACATCTTTTCGGTACCGCCGATCAACACCGGCAGACCGTCGCCCTTGTGGATCGCACCGATCATCCGCGCCTTGTCGTCGCGCTGCACCTCCACATCGGCGGGGTTGATCCAGTCCTTGGAACCGTCCGGATTCTGCCGATAAAACGTCTCGGCGATCACCATGCCTTGGGTCAGCAGATTGGTCGCGGGCTCGTCGCTGTCCACCAGACGCGCATCGCGCAACAGCTTGTGGAAGAAACGGAAGTACATCAGGTGCAGAATCGCGTGCTCGATGCCGCCGATGTACTGATCCACCGGCAGCCAATAATTGCCGCGCTTATCGACCATGTCCTTGGCGCCGGGCGAGGTGTAACGCGCGTAGTACCAGCTCGACTCCATGAAGGTATCGAACGTGTCGGTCTCGCGCTCGGCCGCGCCGCCGCACTGCGGGCAGGTGGTCTTGCGCCATTGCGGGTCGGTCTTCAGCGGCGAGCCGGTGCCGCTCAGGGCGACGTTCTCCGGCAGCAACACCGGCAACTGATCCTCCGGCACCGGCACCGCGCCGCAACTGGGGCAATAAATCACCGGGATCGGGCAGCCCCAGTAACGCTGGCGGCTCACGCCCCAGTCGCGCAGGCGATAATTGACGCGCCGCTGGCCTTGCCCCTTGCGCTCGAAGCGCTCGGCCAGGGCTTCGAAAGCGCCCTGGAAATCCAGCCCGTCGAACTCGGACGAATTGATCAGCTCCAGCGCGCGGGTCTTGTCGCCGTACCAATCCTGCCAACGGCTCGGATCGTAATGGCGCTCGTCGTCGTTACGCGGGGACTTGAGCGCGATCACCTGGCGGATCGGCAGCGCATACTTGTTGGCGAATTCGAAATCGCGCTGATCGTGACCGGGCACCGCCATCACCGCGCCGGTGCCATAGCCCATCAGCACGAAGTTGGCGACCCAGACCGGCACGCGTTCGCCGCTGATTGGATGCACCGCGGTCAGGCCGGTGGCCATCCCGCGTTTTTCCTGGGTTTCCAGCTCGGCCTCGGAAACCCCGCCTTGTTTCAGTTCGGCCAGCAACGCCGCCAACTGCGGATTGGACTTGGCCGCATGCAGGGCCAGCGGATGCTCGCTGGCGATGGACACGAAGGTCACGCCCATCAGCGTATCCGGACGCGTGGTGAACACCCGCAGCGGATCCAATGCACTCCCGTCGGCATCGTGCACTTCGAACTGGATCTCCAGCCCCTCGGAGCGACCGATCCAGTTGCGCTGCATGGTCTTGACCGATTCCGGCCAGCCCGGCAACTGATCCAGGCCATCGAGCAGTTCCTGCGCGTAGTCGGTGATGCGCAGGAACCATTGCGGGATCTCGCGCTTTTCCACCAGCGCGCCGGAGCGCCAGCCGCGACCGTCGATGACCTGCTCGTTGGCCAGCACCGTCTGATCGACCGGGTCCCAGTTCACCACCGCGTTGCGGCGGTAGGCCAGGCCCTTGCGCATCAGCCGGGTAAACATGCGTTGCTCGTGCACGTAGTACTCGGGCCGACAGGTGGCGAATTCGCGCGACCAGTCGATGGCGTAACCCAGCGACTTGAGCTGACTGCGCATGTGCGCGATGTTGGCGTAGGTCCACTGCGCCGGGGCGGTCTTGTTCTTGATCGCGGCATTTTCGGCCGGCAGGCCGAACGCGTCCCAGCCCATCGGCTGCAGCACGTTCTTGCCGTTCATGCGCTGATAGCGACTGATCACATCGCCGATGGTGTAGTTGCGCACATGCCCCATGTGCAACGCCCCGGACGGGTACGGCAGCATCGACAGGCAATAGAACTTGGGCTTGTCGGAGGTCTCATCGACCTCGAAGGCACGGGTGGTGTCCCAAAACTGCTGGGCGGCGGATTCGACCTGCTGCGGATCGTAGACGGGGGGCTCGACGGCGGACATGGAAACGGACAGGGCCAGGCGGCAACAAAGCAGCTAAGGGTACCGTAGCGCGGCAAGCCGCTCCAATCCCGCACGACAGACGGCAGCCACACGGCAGCACAGCACCGACGCCTCGCTCACCACAGCATGACAAGTTTCCACGGCTCAGCGGCGCTGCGGTGGCGCCTGCGGGCCAGGCCAGCAGGCCAATAGCGCCAGCCATCCCCACCACAGTATGAACACCAGCCGTTGCGCCAACGGCGGCGACAACAGTCGATCCAAGGCGAAGGCACCCAGCGCGGCCAACAGCGCAACCGCCAGCGCGAAGGTCGCCCAGACGCGCGCGGCGGGATCGCGATAGGCACCGACGCCCAACAGCGCCGCCGACGCCACCAGCGCCACCACCCACAGCAGCCAAGCACTGGCGTGCATTTGCGTGGCGCGCGACTCCAGATCGAGCGGATCCAACGGCAACAGGCCGATGCAGGCAAACGCAAGCCCGGCCAGCAATAACACCTGCCCGCCCACACGCAACGACCAGATCGCGCCACGACCAGCCTGCAGCAGCAGACGCAGCGCCAGCACAATCGCCAACGCACCAGGCAGCACGAAGGCCAGCAGATTGAAGGCCCAGGCATGTGGAATCCCGCGCGCACCCAGCAGGGCCAGCGGATGCGACCACGGTAAATAGCCGGGCAACGCCATGCCGAACCCCACCATCGCCACGACCGCGCCGAGTGCCAGCAAGGGACCGACCCAGCGCAGCACGCATGCGTCCATCTTCGTCATTGCTCGCTCCCGCGCCCTACGCCGCCACTAGCCGAATCCGCATAGTGTGGCGGTTGTCGGTCGCCCCGACATCACATGACATGCCGCGACCGCTCTTGCATCGGCGCGGAGCTGCCACCATGAAGAAGCCAACCTCCTGCCTGACACTGATGCCTCTATGTCCGACACGCCCTACGTTTTCGACGCCACGACCGAGACCTTCGAAACCGAGGTGCTGCAGCATTCCTTGCAAACCCCGGTTTTGGTGGACTTCTGGGCCCCCTGGTGCGGCCCGTGCAAAACCCTGACCCCGATCCTGGAGAAGCTGGCCGCCGAGTACAACGGTGGCTTCGTGTTGGCCAAGGTCGACGTAGACAAGGAACAGCAGATCGCCGCGGCGTTCCAGATCCGTTCGGTGCCGACGGTGTTCCTGGTCAAGGACGGGCAACTGGTCGATGGTTTCCCCGGCGCGCTGCCGGAGGGTCAGTTGCGCGCGTTCCTCAAGCAGCACGGCATCGAACCGCTGGCGGCACAGGACAGCCCCGAGCAGGACGACGCCCCGGCTACGGCGCTGGACCCGCATGCCGAGGTGCACCGCCTGCGCGAGGCGGTAGCGGCCGAGCCGGACAAGGAAGAACTGAAGCTGGATCTGGCCCTGGCGCTGATCAAGACCGGCGCTGTCAGCGAGGCCGAGGCGCTGATCGATGCCCTACCAGCCAACCTGGCGACCGACGAACGCGCGGTGCGAGCGCGGGCACGGCTGGGCTTCGTCAGCGCGCTGCAGTCAGCGCCGCCTTCAGAGGCATTGCAGGCTGCACTCGCGCAGAACCCGAACGACCTGGCGGCACGCCATCTGTTAGGAGTGCGGCATCTGGTCGACGGCGACGACGAGGCGGCACTGGAGCACTTCCTGGAAATGCTGCGGCAGGACCGCAACTTCGCCGATGGACTGGCAAAAAAATCGCTCATCGATGCGTTCCGGGTCATCGAGGATGCGGATCTGGTCGGGCGCTACCGGCGCAAGATGTCGGCCTTGCTGTTTTGAAGCCCACCGCATGACGCGCCGTCGGCGGGAATGCCCGCGCGGGCGGTGATGCCGCTGTACCGACGCACGGCATGCCCGGCCTGGCCGCGCGTCCATTGCCAAGCGAATAGTTGCGCGTGGCATGTTGGCGGCGCGCACGCGAAAGCTGCTGTAGATCAACCGCAAACCGTCGAGTCGAGCAATCAACGCTGACCGAACGATATCTCCACGGACGCCAGTGCCCTGCGACTATCCCCGCAGGCACGACGCTCCACTACACTAGGGGAATGTCACCCGACCCCCAAACATCGTCTCCGCGCCCGTCCCTGCAACGGCTCTTCCTCACCGGCCTGCTCACCCTGCTGCCAATCTGGCTGACCTGGGTGGTGGTCAAATTCGTGTTTGTACTGCTGTCGGGCATCAGTAGCCCGTGGGTCGTGCCGCTCTCGGCACGCATTGCCGCCTCGTTCCCGCAGGCACTGGGCTGGGCAACGGCACTGTGGGTGCAGGACACCATCGCGCTGATCGCCACGCTGGCGGCGATCCTGCTGGTCGGTATTCTCAGCCGGCGCATGATCGGGCAACGCCTGCTGGGCTGGTTCGAGGCGGTGATGCGGCGCATTCCGCTGGCCAGTGTGGTCTACGACAGCGCACGCAAGCTGCTGGACATCCTGCAGACACAGCCCGGCAGCACCCAACGCGTGGTGCTGATCGACTTCCCCCATCGCGATATGAAAGCGGTGGGCCTGGTGACGCGGGTGATCCGCGAGCAAGAAAGCGGCCGTGAATTGGCCGCGGTCTACGTGCCGACCACGCCGAACCCGACCTCCGGCTATCTGGAAATCGTCCCGGTAGAACGGCTCACCCCGACCGACTGGAGCGTGGACCAGGCGATGAGCTTCATCATTTCCGGCGGCGCGGTCGCCCCGGACAGCGTCCCATTCACCCGCACCATGGACCGTTGACATGCGCACTGGCACGCTAGACGATCGCGCCGTTCGACTCTTCATCGCACTGGCCGCGTTCTTCTGCGTCAATGCAGCGCTGGCCGAATTCATCGGGGTCAAGATCTTCGCCCTGGAGGATACGCTCGGCATCGCACCGCTGAACTGGAACCTGTTCGGCCAGAAAGGTTCGATGAACTTCACCGCCGGCACCCTGTTGTGGCCACTGGTGTTCATCCTCACCGACACCATCAACGAGTTCTTCGGTCGCCGCGGGGTGCGCTTCATCTCCTGGCTGGCGGTGGGGTTGATCGGCTACGGCTTCCTGTTCGCGTTCGCCGCGATCGCATTATCACCGGCCGGGTTCTGGGTCAGCGCGGCGCAAAACCAAGGCGTACCGGATTACCAGGCCGCATTCGCCGCCGTCTTCGGACAAGGGTTGTGGACCATCGGCGGCTCGTTGGTCGCGTTCATGGCCGGTCAGTTGATCGACGTGGCCGTATTCCATCACATCCGCAGCAGCACCGGGGAAAAACACGTTTGGTTGCGCGCCACCGGCTCCACCGCCGTGTCGCAATTGATCGACAGCTACGTGGTCATCTACATCGCGTTCGTGCTGGGTCCGCAGCACTGGTCGATTCCGTTGTTCCTTGCGGTGAGCACGTTGAACTACATCTGCAAGTTGGTGCTGGCGATCGTGCTGCTGCCACTGCTGTATCTGATGCGCCGCCTGATCACCGATTACCTGACCCCCCAGCGGGCCGAACAGTTACGCGAGGAAGCCGCAGCCGATTGAGGCCGTCCCCTCTCCTATCGCCGCGACGCGTCACCGCTGCGATCCGGATGGGATATCCACCCTCGCTTGTCGTTGGAGTCCGCAATGCCATCCCGATTTTCCCGTCTATTGTCCCTCGCCATCGCCGCCGCCCTGAGCCTATCGCTGACGGCAACGGCGGACGCGACCAAGAAAAAAACCGCTAAACAGCACACCACGCAAACCAAGTCCAAAACCAACAAGACGCACAAGGCGCGCGCAGTGACGCATGCCCCGGCTCCGGTAGCGCTGACCAAGGCCCAGCGACTGAATCGCCTGTACGACGACTACTGGGAAGCCTCGCTCAAACAAAACCCTCTACAGGCGACATTCCAGGGCGACAGTCGCTACAACGACCAATTACCTAACTTCCTCTCGGCGGCCTTCCGCCAGCAATCGCACGACTTCACCGTGGAGTGGTTGAGCAAAGCCGAGGCGATCGGCAAGGACGGACTCAGCGGGCAGGACCTGCTCAGCTACGAGATCTTCGTCAGCGACGCGCGCAACGCGCTGGAGGCAGAGAAATATCCGAGCTGGATGCAGCCGGTGAACCAGTTCTACAACGTCGGCAGCATCATGGCGATGCTCGGTTCCGGTACCGGCGCGCAACCCTTCCATACGGTCAAGGATTACGACAACTGGTCGCGACGCGCACTCGGCATCCCGACACTGTTCAACCAGGCCATCGCCAACATGCGCGAAGGCATGCGGGCTGGCGTCGTGCAGCCACGCGCGCTGATGGAGAAAGTCCTGCCGCAATTGGATGCGGTCATCAAGCCCAGCGCCGAGGAGAGCCTGTTCTGGGGGCCGGTGCGCAATCTGCCAGCGGACATCCCGGAAGCCGACAAACAGCGCATCGCCGCTGAGTACAAGCGCATGATCGAGTATCGGATCATGCCCGCTTATCGCGCCCTGCGTGGCTTCATCGCCACGCAATACCTGCCGGCCACGCGCGGCAGTGCCGGCATCGGCGCGCTGCCCAATGGCGAAGCATGGTATGCCCACGATGTGCGCCAGAGCACCACCACCGATCTGACCCCGGCGCAGATCCATCAGATCGGCCTGGACGAGGTGGCACGCCTCCAGGGCCAGATCCAGATGGTGATGAAGCAGATCCGTTTCCGTGGTTCGATGCAGAAGTTCTTCAAATCCATGCAGAACGACAAACGTTTCACTTTCAAGAGCGAAAACGAACTGCTGGACTATTACCGCAACCTGCAAAACAAGGTGAATGCGGCGATTCCACCGATGTTCACGCTCATGCCGAAAGCCAGACTGGAAATCCGCCCGATGGAACCGAATCGGGCGCAATCCACCGCTGGCAACTCGTATATGCCGCCCAGCGAGGACGGCCACCAACCCGGTATTTTCTACGTCAACACGTCCGACCTAACCAATCGCAAGAGCTGGGATGCAGAGAACCGGTATCTGCACGAGGCCATCCCCGGCAACCACTTGCAACTGGGCCTGCAGCAGGAATTGACGAATCTACCCAGGTTCCGCCGTTTCGGCGGCGAGGCCTCCTTCATCGAAGGCTGGGGCATGTACGCCGAATCCTTGGGCAAAGACCTGGATCTGTATCAGGACCCTTACGACTATTTCGGTTATCTGCATGATGAGTTATGGCGCGCGATCCGACTGGTGGTGGATACCGGTCTGCACAGCCAGGGCTGGACCCGCGAGCAGGCGATCACCTACATATTGGATAACTCGGCCATCAGCCGCACCGACGCAGAAGCCGAGACCGAGCGCTACATGGCGCTTCCCGGGCATGCGCTGTCCTACAAGATCGGCGAGATGAAGATCATGCAACTACGCGACAACGCACGCGCGCAGTTGGGAAGCAAGTTCGATATTCGCCAATTCCACGCCGAACTCCTGAAGGATGGCTCGATGCCGCTGAACGTACTACAGGAAAAGATGGAGCGCTGGGTGGCGAGCAAGAAAAACTGAACGCCACTCGGACAAGAACCGCTTAAGCCGTAGAACGACTCAACCGTGCGGCATCGCCAGATGCCGCGCCAACTGCGCGATCTGCTGCGGCGTGGTGCGGCAACAGCCGCCGATCAGACGCGCACCGGCCTGACGCCAGCGATCCACGTGCTCCACTAAAGCGCATGCGGCAGTCGCATCGGCACTCCAGCGTTTGTCACTGGCGTCGTAGCGTTCCCCCGAGTTCGGATACACCACCAACGGCAAGCGCGTCAGCGTGGACAGATACTCCAGCGCCGCAGTGGCGAGCGCCGGTGCGATGCAATTGACGCCCAGCGCAACGACCTGCGGATGCCCGTCGAGCAAAGCCACGGTCTCGCGCAAAGCGGTGCCATCGCTCAAATGGGTGGCATCGCGCAACGTGCAGGCGAACCAAGCAACACTCTGCGGAAATTGCTCCAGCAACGCCAGCAAGACGGCGATCTCGGCCTGCGATGGCTGCGTTTCGAACGCCAGCAGGTCTACTCCCGCAGCCACCAGCGCGGCGATGCGCGGATGGTGGAAATCGCGCAGGCGCGCAGAGGCGACAACATAATCCCCGCGATATTCCGAACCATCGCCCAGATACGCGCCATACGGCCCGACCGAACCGGCAACCAGTAACGGGCCGGCCTGCGGATGCGCCGCGCGGTAATCCTGCCGCGCTTGCTGCGCCAGTTCCGCGCTGCGCGCGATCAATCGCTGCGCCTGCAACGGGTCGATGCCACGCGCGGCAAAACCCAGTGTGGTGGCCTGATAGCTTGCGGTGATCGCGCACTGCGCGCCGGCAAGGAAATAGTCCAGGTGCACTTGGCGAATACGTTCCGGCTGCTCCAGCAGCACCTTCGCCGACCACAGCGGATCGTCGAGATCGCAACCACAGTACTCCAGTTCAGTGGCCAACGCGCCATCGAGTACGATGCACTGGTGCTGCGCCAACAGCGCGGACAATGGATTGTGCGGCATGGGCATGTCCTCGCGCGATACCTGTCAGTGCAGTGTCGCAGATTGCACCGGGCCGGTCGCGCCGCTGCCATAGGCGCGGCGCGCATCCAACGCATACGCCACCCCGAACATGCCGCAATGCGGATTTCCAATACCTGCAACGCAGAGATACATTCTCAGCGTGGCCGGCATGGTGTCAGCCACTCCGGACATCCCTGGGAGGGGCCCATGTCGACCATCTTCAAGACCCTGATATTGACCTTGGTACTGAGCATCGCGCTATCAGTCGCACACGCCGCCGACACCTCGCCCGTCGGTCGCTGGCAGACCATCGACGACACAACCGGCAAACCCAAGTCAATCGTACAAATCACACAAACGGCCGATGGCACGCTGAGCGGCAAGGTGAGCGAAATCCTGCAATCGGACCGTGGCCCGAACCCGATGTGCAACGCGTGCGAGGGCGAACGCAAGGACCAGCCGATCAAGGGCATGACCATCCTGTGGGGACTCAAGCCCGACGGCACGGCAGTGTGGGACGGCGGCTCCATCCTGGACCCGGTCAAGGGCAAAATCTACAAAGCCAAGATCACCCTGAGCAAGGACGGCAAGCAGTTGCAGATGCGTGGCTACATCGGCATCGAGGTATTGGGTCGCACGCAGACCTGGATCAGGCAATGACGCCGCGACACCGACGCGCACCGCGACACGGCTGAGCCGCAAGCGCGCACGGACACGCCAGCGCACCCACGCATCCCCTCGAAGGCGCCCGCACAGGCGCCTTTTTTGCTGCTCGGAGCGTCGAACTGTGACGCTTGTGCATCATGCCTCCCCAAACCCGACATCCCAGCGTGCATGCAATAATCGCCCTCCCCCAAATCGCCGGCCGCCATGACCCGCACCGCTCTCGTCACCACCGCTCTGCCCTATGCCAACGGACCGTTGCATCTGGGGCATCTGGTCGGCTACATCCAGGCCGACATCTGGGTGCGTGCGCGGCGATTGCAAGGCGACCGCGCCTGGTTCGTCTGTGCCGACGACACCCACGGCACGCCGATCATGCTGGCGGCGGAAAAAGCCGGGGTCACTGCGGAAGATTTCATCGCCAGCATCCAGGCCAGCCACGAGCGCGATTTCGCCGCGTTCGGCGTCGCCTTTGACCACTACGATTCGACCAACTCCGCAGCCAACCGCGCACTGACCGAAGCGTTCTACGCCCGCCTCGACGCTGGCGGCCATATCGCACGACGCTCCATCGCCCAGTTTTACGACCCGGCCAAGGGCATGTTCCTGCCCGACCGCTACATCAAGGGCATCTGCCCAAACTGCGGCAGCGCCGACCAATACGGCGACAACTGCGAGGTCTGCGGCGCCACCTATGCGCCAACCGAACTCAAGGAACCGAAGTCGGTGATCTCCGGGACCACGCCGGAGCTGCGCGACTCGGAACACTTTTTCTTCGAAGTCGGACGCTTTGACAGCTTCCTGCGCGACTGGCTGGCCGGCGATGTCGCCCTGCCCGGCGTCAAGGCCAAGCTGATGGAATGGCTGGACAGCGAAGGCGGCCTGCGTGCTTGGGACATCTCGCGCGATGCACCGTACTTCGGCTTCCAGATCCCTGGGCAGCCAGGCAAATATTTCTATGTGTGGCTGGATGCGCCGATCGGCTACCTGAGCAGCTTCCAGACCCTGTGCGCACGCCTGGGCGAATCGTTCGAAGCGCACCTCGCCGCTGGCAGCAGCACCGAACTGCACCATTTCATCGGCAAGGACATCGTCAACTTCCATGGCTTGTTCTGGCCGGCGGTGCTACACGGTACCGGCCACCGCGCGCCAACCCGGCTGCACGTCAACGGCTACCTGACCGTCGATGGCGCCAAAATGTCCAAGTCCCGCGGCACCTTCGTCATGGCCCGCACCTACCTCGATGCGGGCCTGGAACCGGAAGCGCTACGCTACTACTTCGCCGCCAAATCCTCCGGTGGCGTCGACGACCTCGACCTGAACCTCAGCGATTTCGTGGCGCGGGTCAATGCCGATCTGGTCGGCAAGTTCGTCAATCTGGCCAGCCGCTGCGCCGGCTTCATCGACAAGCGCTTCGGCGGCACGCTCGCCGACACGCTGCCCGATCCAGCGCAATACGCCCGCTTCCTCGCCGCATTGGCGCCAATCCGCGAGGCGTATGCGCGCAACGACCCGGCCAGTGCCATCCGCCAGACGATGGCGCTGGCCGACGAAGCCAACAAATACATCGACGAACACAAGCCGTGGGTGCTGGCCAAGCAGGACGGCGCCGACGCCTCGCTGCAATCGGTGTGCACCCAGGGCTTGAACCTGTTCCGGGTACTGGCCGCCGCGCTCAAGCCGGTGCTGCCACGCACGTGCGCCGAGGCCGAGGCGTTCCTGGTCGCGCCGCTGGGCACCTGGGACGCACTGCAGGCGCCGCTGCTGGCACACGCGATCCAACCTTACACCCCCCTGTTCACCCGAATCGACCCCCGCCTGATCGACGCCATGACCGACGCCTCCAAGGACACCTTCGCCCCTACCGCTAACGCAACGACACCCGCCGCCAAGCCAACCGCGCCTGTCGTGCCGAACACCGCAGCCGCCAGCCCCGCGACCGGCCCCGCACTTGTCGGCATGGACGATTTCGCCAAGCTCGACCTGCGGATCGGCAAAGTGCTGGCCTGCGAATGCGTCGATGGCTCGGACAAGCTGCTGCGCTTCGAACTGGATGCCGGCGCACTGGGCAAGCGGCAGATTTTCTCCGGTATCCGCGCCAGCTACGCCGAACCGGACAAACTGGTTGGCCGCAGCGTGGTCTTCATCGCCAACCTGGCACCGCGCAAGATGCGCTTCGGCATCAGCGAAGGCATGATCCTATCGGCCGGCTTCGATGGTGGCGCACTGGCCTTGCTCGACGCCGACAGCGGTGCGCAGCCGGGCATGCCGGTGCGCTGAGTGCGGGCGGCAGCGCACATCGGCGCCGCCGCGCCCGCCCATCCGTCCCTGCCCGTGTCGCTCCCGCATCGCAGATGACCACACCCAGCGCACTGGCCCTGTTCGACTTCGACCACACGGTCACCAGCGGTGACAGCTACTCGGGCTTCCTGCGCCGCGTCGCCACACCCGCGCAGCAGGCCAGCGCGCGTTGGACGATCGGACCATGGCTGATCGGCTACCGGCTCGGCCTGGTCTCGTCCGTGGCGATGCGCGAACGGGCCACCCGTCTGGTGTTCGCCGGGCGTGCCGCCGAGGAGATCGCGACACAGGCGGCGGCCTACGCGCAGCAGGCGCTGCCGCCGCTGTTGCGAGCGCAGATGATGCAACGCATCGACTGGCATCACAGACAAGGCCACCACGTCGTGCTGGTCTCCGCATCGCTGGACCTATATCTGCGGCCATGGTGCGCGCAACATGGACTGGCACTGATCTGCAACCGCCTGGAAGCGTGCGATGGTCGCCTGACCGGGCGCTACGCCGACGGCGACTGCGGCCCGCACAAGGCCGCACTGGTCCGCGCGCGCTACACCCTGTCCGCCTATCGACGCATCTATGCCTACGGCGATAGCCGCGAAGATCGACCGATGCTGGCATTGGCGCACGAGCGCTGGTACCGCGGCCGCCGCATCGCCTGATGCCACACTCCTGGGCATCGTGGCGGCCATTCGCCCCATTGCCACGGACGCACCTCATCGCGTCGCGGACAGCCGTCCAGGCCGCGATCAAGGCCCGCGCAGATCGCGCCTGACAGCGACGGCGAGCGGGTTACACTAGCCTTGCCCATCCCGGTACGACCATGCTGCGGTCGTGGTCCTGGTGCGCTCCACCCGACGCCCTGCATCGGGCAAACCCTTTCGCCATGCATCCCGCCCAAGACGCCCTGCTCGAACGCCTGGACCGCTTGCTGCCACAGACCCAATGCGGCCAGTGCGGCTTCGATGGCTGCCGCCCCTACGCCGAGGCCATGGCGCGTGGCGCGGCGCAGGTGGACCGTTGCCCGCCCGGCGGCGACGCCGGTGCGCGGGCGCTGGCACGGGTACTCGGCACTCCCGCGTTGCCCTATGACCGTCGCCGCGGCACCCACACACCGCCGCAGGTGGCGCTGGTGATCGAGGCCGACTGCATCGGCTGCACCAAATGCATCCAAGCCTGCCCGGTGGACGCCATCGTCGGCGGCGCCAAACACATGCATACGGTGCTGGCACCGCTGTGCACGGGCTGCGCACTATGCCTGCCGGCCTGTCCGGTGGACTGCATCGTACTGCGCTGAACACCCCCGTGAGCCGCACGGCCGGCCTGCGCATCCGGATCGGTGGCCGCCGCGTATGTCCTAGTGTCATCCCAACGGAGCGCCGTCCATGCAAGCGTCGACCGTTTCCTTCAGGTCTGTCCATCCACATCATGCGTTCTACCTGGCCCTGAGCCTGGCCGTGTGCGCCCTGGTCGCCGCCGCACCGGCACGGGCGATGCTGCACTACGAGGGCCAGGCCTACGCCGCCGACGGCAAACAACTGCTGTACCGCGAGAGCCACTGGGTGCGTGAAAACGGTGCGCGACTGGTGCTGTACCAGTGCCCCAACGGCGCTGCATTCGCACGCAAGCGCGTGGCCGATGGCGGCATTGCCCCCGATTTCGAACTGGTGGACGCACGCAGCGGCTATCGCGAAGGGGTCCGCAGCACCGGCAACGGCCGCGAGATGTTCAGCCAGGTCAAGGGACAGGCCGAGCACCACGCGGCGCTATCTTCCAGCGCCGATGCCCCGCTGGTGATCGACGCCGGGTTCGACGCCTATCTGCGCCAGCACTGGGATACCTTGGCCAGCGGCAAGCCGGAGCGCATCACCTTCGCGCTGCCGAGCAGCCAGCGCACGCTGCAATTTCAGATCACCCCCGGCGCCGCCGACGCCAACGTGCAGCATTACACCCTGGGCCTGGCAGCCTGGTATGGCGGCCTGCTGCCCAACATCAACGTCGCCTACGCGCGCCAGGAGCGGCACCTGCTCGAATTCAGCGGTGTCGGCAACATCCGCGATGCGCGCGGCCGCTACCCGCAGGTCCGCATCACCTTCCCTGATCGCCTACGCGGCCAAGCCGACGCAGCCTCCTGGGACCAAGCGCTGCAACAACCTCTGGTCACACAGTGCAACGTACACTGACCCGGACAGGCGCCGCGTTCACGGCAAATTCCGCTGCGAAGGCGACAACCATGCCACCGCATCGCCCACCCATCGCTGAGAATTCCCTATGGCAAAAGCATACCTGTGGTTCAACGCCGCGCTCTACGCACTGCTGGCCCTATGGTGCACCGTCCTTCCAGCGTCAACCGCAGTGGCGGTGGGCTATGTGGGCCTGGACCGCTCCGGTCAGTCCGAATACCTGGTCATCTACGGCGGTCTACAGTGGGGAATGGCGTTCCTGTTCGGCTACTTCGCCCGCAGCGGACAACTGCGCAACGGCCTGCTATTGGCCTTGGCGTTCTATGTGCCAATCGTGCTGTACCGCAGCGCCAGCCTGCTGCGGCTGTGGCCGGTCGGCACGACCACCACCGGCCTGGCCGCGTTCGAGATCCTGCTCCTGCTCGCCGCAGTCGCGCTCTGGCGCCGGCAGCGCGCATGAGCGACGCACACGTCGAAAGCCTGTAGCATCGCGGCAACATTCGCCACCGTTGGCCCACATGATCGAAACGCCCGATCACGACGAAGCAGGACAATTGTTGCTGGCCACCGCGGCCGGCGACAGTACTGCATTCGAACGTCTGTACCGCACCACCTCCTCGCGTTTGTTCGGCGTGTGCCTGCGCATCGTGCCGCAACGCGCCGAGGCGGAGGACGTACTGCAGGAGGTATTCTCCGCCGTCTGGCGCAAAGCAACCCAGTTCGATCCGCAGCGGGCACGCGGCCTGACCTGGCTCACCATGATCGCCCGTAATAAGGCCATCGACTACCTGCGCGCACGAGCGCCGACGCGGCAGTCGGTGGCACTTGAGGAGGCAGGCGAACTACCCGAGGACGGCCGCGACCCGCTGGCCGAAACCGAATGGCGCGTGGCTGGGCGGCGCCTGGACCTGTGCATGGGCGAACTGGAGCCACCGCGCGGCGAACTGATCCGCACCGCATTCTTCGAAGGCATCACTTACGAAGAACTGGCCAATCGCAGCGGCACCCCACTCGGGACGATCAAGAGCTGGATCAGGCGCAGCCTGGCGAAACTGAAAGCGTGCCTGGAACAATGAACACCTCCCTGCCCGATCCGCAAGAAACCCTGCCGCCGCGCGACGTGCTGGCCGGCGAATACGTGCTGGGGGTGCTCGACGCGCAGGAACGCCGCGCCGCCGAACAGCGCATCGATAGCGACCACGCCTTCGCCACTGCCGTGGCGCAGTGGCAACAGCACCTGATGCCACTGGCCGACGAAATCGCCCCGGTTGCGGTTCCCGAACGCGTGTGGGTGCGCATCAGCGCCTCGCTGCACCTGGATGCGCCAGCGCCGCGCACACGCGCTGCCACCGCCAGTGTGTGGGATAACGTGCGCACCTGGCGCTGGCTCAGTGCCGGCGGCTTCGCCACCGCCGCCGCCTGCCTGTTCGCCTTGATCCTGGCGCGCGCACCGCTGCCACCACAGCACCAGACGGCATCGCCTGTCGCGACAACAGCGCGGACCAACGCCAGCGACATTGCGATGACCTCCACGCTGATGCAAGACAACGGCAAGCCCGGTTACGTGGTGCTGATGGACGCCGACAAACGACGCATCACCATGACCCCACTGGCCGGCGCCCACGCTAGCGGACGCGTGCCGGAGTTGTGGCTGATTCCAGCCGACGGCAAGGCCCGCTCGATGGGCGTGTTCGACGATATGCAGACCCGTGTGGCACACATTCCGGAAAAACTGATGCCCTTGCTCAGGGAGGGAGCCTTGCTGGCGGTGACCATGGAGCCGCCCGGCGGGGCACCCCACGGCGTTGCTACCGGCCCGGTGGTCGCCAAGGGCGGCATCAGCAGCCTGCGTCTGGTCCCTTAAACGGCATCGCGCGTCGCCGCGACGGTGCCGAGTCGCACAATCAACGTCTACGATTTCCCTGTCCGAGCAAGGAAGCTTCGCCTTGGTGCAGATGTGACCATCGCAATAGCATACTCACTCAACCAGCCCCCTGTTCAGACAGCATCCTCGCCACTGTCGGCCACTGCCTTCGTCTGATAGATGCTGTCAATCGACCGTCGCGGAAGGCAAAGGCCCATGCGGCAGTCAACATAGAAACCCCTGCAAACCAGGTCACGCAGGTGCATCCGTTCTATCGGTTCGGTCGTATTTTTTCCCGAGCCCCTAATGAGATGCCCTTGTGCCGAGATCCTTTGCCGAGCATCCCCCCATTTCGACTGTCGCGTCGCGGCGTGACCACGTGCTGCGCACGCTACGCCAGTGGTTCGACAGCAATGCGCAGGTCGAGTTGGACCCGGCCCGCGCCGACCGCATCGACTGGCTGCGCGCGGCCCCCTATATCGGCCTGCACCTGGCCTGCCTGGGCGTATTCTGGGTCGGTGTGTCCGGATGCGCGTTGGGTGTGGCGCTGGCCCTGTACGCGGTGCGCATGTTCGCCCTCACCGGCTTCTACCACCGCTATTTCGCCCATCGTGCGTTCAAGACCTCGCGCGCACTGCAGTTCTTGTTCGCCGCGCTCGGCGCCACTTGCGTACAACGCGGGCCACTGTGGTGGGCAGCGCATCATCGCAATCACCATCGCCACACCGACACCGCGGCCGATCCGCACTCCCCGCGTCAGCATGGGTTCTGGTGGAGCCATAGCGGCTGGTTCCTGACCCCACGCGGTTTCCGCACCGACTGGGAAGCGATTCCCGACTTGCGTCGCTTCCCGGAACTCCGTTTCCTCGACCGCTTCGACCTAGTGCTGCCGGTGCTGCTGGCACTGGCACTGTTTGCGCTCGGCCAATGGCTGCATCGGCATGTGCCGCAACTCGGCACCGACGGCTCGCAGTTGCTGGTGTGGGGCTTTTTCGTCTCCACCGTGGCCTTGTTCCATGCGACCTTCACCATCAACTCGCTGGCGCACCGCTTCGGCAGCCGCCGTTTCGACACCCACGACGACAGCCGCAACAATCTCTGGCTGGCGCTGCTGACCTTAGGCGAGGGTTGGCACAACAACCACCACCATTTCCCCGGTGCGGCGCGCCAAGGCTTCCGCTGGTGGGAAGTGGATGCCACCTGGTACGGCCTGAAGGCCATGGCGTGGATCGGCCTGATCCGCGAACTCAAGCCGGTACCGACCGGGCTGCTGCGTGCGAAGGAACGGGCACAATGAGTAATATCGCGGTGGTGGGCTCGGGGATCGCCGGCCTCGGCGCGGCATGGCTGTTGTCCCAGCGCCACGAGGTGACGTTGTACGAAGCCGCCGACTACCTCGGCGGACACACCCATACTCATGCCATCACGCTGGACGGCGTGGAATACGCGGTGGACAGCGGCTTCATCGTATTCAATCCACAGCATTATCCACTGCTGAGCACGTTGTTCACGCAACTGGGCGTGGCGTCGCAACCGACGACCATGAGCTTCTCGGTACACGAAGCGCGCACCGGCCTGGAATACAACGCCGGCACGCTCGACGGTCTTTTCTGCCAGCGTCGCAACCTGCTCTCGCCGCGGTTCTGGCGCATGCTGCGCGACTTGCGCAGGTTCTACCAGCACGCACCGCAGGTTCTGCACGACCCCACGCTGGCGCAACTCACCTTGGGCCAATTCCTGCAACGCCACGGTTATTGCGACGTATTCCGCGACGCACACCTGGTGCCGATGGCCTCGGCGCTGTGGTCTTCACCATCGCGGCAGATCCTCGACTTCCCCATGCGCCAGTTGATCGGCTTCATGGCCAATCACCACATGCTGCAATTCAGCGGCCGCCCGCAATGGCAGGTGGTGCGCGGTGGTTCCAACACCTACGTGCGTGCGCTGCGCAAACGCTGGCGGGTACGCGAGCGTATCGCCACCCCGGTGCGCGCAGTGCAGCGTTTGGCAGCGGGCGGCATTTCCGTGCAGACCGATGCCGACACCGAGCACTACGACGCGGTGGTACTGGCCTGCCATGCCGACGACGCATTGCGTCTGCTGGCCGACCCCAGCACTGCCGAAACCGACATCCTCGGCGCACTCCATTACCAGGACAACGAGACCGTCCTGCACACCGACGCAAGCGTTCTGCCACGCGATCCACGCGCCTGGGCCGCCTGGAACGCGCACGTGCCAGCCGATCCGGATGCACCGTGCACGGTCAGCTACTGGATGAACGCACTGCAGTCGATCGAAGCGCCGCAGCCATTCATCGTCAGCCTCAACTGCAACGACGCGATCGATCCGGCCAAGGTTCTCAGACGCATGCGCTACCGGCATCCGCTGCAAACGCCTGGATCGGTCGCGGCGCAGGCGCGCAAGGGCGAGATCCAAGGCCAGAACAACACCTGGTTCGCCGGTGCCGGCTGGGGTTTCGGTTTCCACGAAGATGGCCTGCGCAGCGCTGTCGAGGTCGCCACCGCGCTCGGGATCTCATGGCCATGACCGCGCTACCGCGTGCTTCCGTGTCCGCCCCGCCGGCTGGCGCCGTCTCGACAACGCCGGCGGTGGCGGTCACGACCCACACCGGATTGCACAGCGCGATATACACCGGCTGGGTGCGGCACCGACGGCATGCGCCCAAGGCACTGGCGTTCCGCTATCCGCTGTTCCTGATGTATCTGGACTTGGGCGAACTAGACCAGGTTTTTACACGGCGTTGGCTGTGGTCGGTGGGCCGCCGCAATCTGGCCGAATTCCGCCGCAGCGATTATCTCGGCGACCCAGCACAACCCCTGGACGAAGCGGTCCGCGACCGCGTGCAACAGCACACCGGCGAACGCCCACTCGGCTCGGTGCGCATGCTCACCCACCTGCGCTACTTCGGCCACTGCTTCAATCCGGTCACGTTCTACTATTGCCACGATGCGCAGCAGCGCCTGCACAGCATCGTCGCCGAGATCACCAACACGCCATGGCGACAACTGCCATACCTACGTGCTGCCGCTGACCCAAGCGCATCACCACGGCAGCGTGCATGCCTGGCGCTTCGACAAACGCTTCCACGTCTCGCCGTTCATGGCGATGGCGCACACCTATGCCTGGCGCTTCAGTGAGCCTGGGCAAGCACTGCGCGTACACATGGACGTGCTCGATCCAACGCCCACAGCGCGGCGCTTCGATGCCACCTTGGTATTGCAGCGGCGCAAGATCGACGGCACCAACCTGGCGAGGGCATTGCTGCGCTATCCGGCAATGACCCTGCAGGTGCTGGCCAAGATCCACTGGCAGGCACTGCGGCTATGGCTGCGCGGCAATCCAGTGCATGACCATCCCGACCTTTCCACTCAGCGAGAATGCCAATGAACGCTCCGCACGCATCCTCTTCCGCCAACACGCTGATGGCCGCCACGCCGCCGCCACGCGGTTTTGACCGGTTCCTGCGACAGCGCCTGCTGGCTACGCTGGACGGTGTGCGCGACGGTCAACTGCGCATCGAGGATGCCGGCACGCTCACCACCCTCGGCGATGCTGGCCGCACCACACCGGAGAGCTTGCACGCGCATCTGCGCATCCACGACCCACGCTTCTACCGCCAGGCCGCGCTGAACGGCAGTGTCGGCGTCGGCGAAGCCTATATGGACGGGCTGTGGGACTGCGACGATCTGGTCGCACTGGTACGCCTGCTGGTGCGCAACCGCGACCGCCTGGATGCGATGGAGACCGGCCTGGCCCGGTTCGGCGGCATGGCCATGCGCGGTCTGCATGCGCTCGCGCGCAACACCCGTGCCGGCAGCCGTCGCAACATCGCCGCGCACTACGATCTTGGCAATCGGTTATTCGAGTTGTTCCTCGACAAAAACCTGATGTACTCCTCGGCGCTGTTCCGCGACAGCGATGCCGCCCTCGGCGAAGCCGCACTGGAACGCGCCGCCGAGCGCAAGCTGCAGCGCATTTGCGCCAAACTGGACCTGCAACCGCATCACCACGTGATCGAGATCGGCACCGGCTGGGGCGGATTCGCGCTGCATGCGGCCAAGCACCACGGCTGCCGCGTCACCACCACCACCATTTCGCGGGAACAGTACACTCTGGCGCGGCAACGCGTGGAGGCCGCCGGGCTGTCGGACCGCATCGAAGTGCTATTGCGCGATTACCGCGACCTCGACGGGCACTATGACCGACTGGTGTCGATCGAAATGATCGAGGCGATCGGCCATCAGTACCTGGACACTTACTTCGGCAAGGTCGGCGCACTGCTCAAGGACGACGGCCAGGCGCTGATCCAGGCGATCACCATCGAAGACCACCGCTACGCGCAGGCGCTGAAGTCGGTGGATTTCATCAAACGCTACATTTTCCCGGGCAGTTTCATCCCCTCGGTGGCAGCGATGACCGGCGCGGTCGCGCGCGCCAGCGACCTGCGCTTGTTCAACCTGGAAGACATCGGCCCCAGCTACGCACTGACGCTACGCGCCTGGCGCGAGCGCTTCATGGCCAAGTTGCCGCAAGTGCGTGCGCTCGGCTACGACGAGCGTTTCATCCGCATGTGGGAGTTCTATCTGGCGTACTGCGAGGGTGGCTTCTTGGAGCGTTCCATCGGCGACGTGCACCTGTGGCTGAGCAAGCCGCTGGCGCGTCCGGCGCAGTTCGCACCGGCATTGGCGGGCGAGGAATGAACAATCTGGTCAACTACCTTGCCCTGCAAGGGCTGTGGTTGGCCGCAGTGGCCGGTGCCAGCCGTGGCATGGTCTGGGCTGGCCCAGCCGCGTTGGCGTTGTTCGCGCTGTACCAGTTGCATCAGCGCCGCCGCGCGCACGGCGATGCGACGCTGATGGCACTGGCGCTACCGCTGGGTGCCAGCGTGGACGCGGTGTTGCGTGCCGGTGGCTGGGTCCGCTATAGCGCCGCGCCACCAGCGCCATGGCCACCGCTGTGGATTCTGGCGCTGTGGGCCGGCTTCGCATTGACGTTCAATCACTCGCTGGCCTGGGTCATGCGTCATCCCTGGCGCGCGGCGCTATTCGGTGCCACCTGTGGCCCACTGGGCTATGTGCTGGCTGCGCACGGCTGGCACGCAGTGACATTGGCACCACCACTGCCGCATGCGCTGCTGGCGCTGGCGCTGGGCTGGGCCATCGCACTGACGCTGTTGAGTCTGGCGACACGGCGTTTCGCAGCGAGCGCAGCGGCGGCAAGGCACATCGCAGGAGCGGCGCAATGAACGCCTGGCCGCTGCTGCACGTAGGCATATTCACCACACTGATCATGCTCGCCGGCTGGGCCTGGCAACGGCACAGCCGCAACGCTGGCGTAGTGGACGTGCTATGGGCGACATGCATGACGCTGGCGGCGGTGTATTGCGCCTGGCGCGCGGACGGCGCGGCGTTGCCACGCGTGCTGACGGCGGCGATGGGTGGTCTGTGGGGCGCACGTCTGGCCTGGTATCTGGGCGTGCGTGTGTTCGGCGATCCGCACGAGGATGGCCGCTATCGTGCGCTGCGTGAACACTGGCAAGACGACCAGCGACTGTTCCTGGCATTCTTCCTCGGCCAGGCGCTGGTGGTGGTGGCGTTCGCGGTACCGCTGTCGGTGGCCGCGCACAATCCGCAGCCACAGTGGAATGTATGGACCACGTTGGCACTGGCCACTTGGCTACTGGCGGTCGGTGGCGAAAGCCTGGCCGACCGGCAACTGGCCGCGTTCCGCGCCAATCCAGCGCACCGTGGCAAAACCTGCCGCCAGGGTCTGTGGCGCTACTCGCGGCACCCCAACTACTTCTTCGAATTCGTGCATTGGTTCGCCTACGTCTTTCTGGCGGTCGGCAGCGGTGCACTGTGGGTCGCGATAGCCGCACTGGGGCCGCTGTTGATGTTCGGTTTCCTCTACCGCATCACCGGCATTCCCTACACCGAAATGCAGGCACTGCGTTCGCGCGGCCACGACTATGCCGATTACCAACGCAGCACCAGCGCCTTTTTCCCCTTGCCGCCGCGGCACTGAGCCCATTTCAGGAGAAATACAGATGTCCAGCACGATCACCACCTCGTCCCCTACCGCCTTGCCGGCCGAACCCCTGGCAACGCGACTGGCCGAATCCGGCCTACTGCCTGACACGCTGTTGCGCGCCGCGATGCGTCGGCTGTGCACGCAACGCCTGCACGAGGAGCGCGCCGGTGGCGCCGACGCCGCCTGGGAACGCCAGCGCAAGTTCATCGCCTCGCTACGCGACAGCGCCATCGCGATCGAAACCGACGCGGCCAATCGCCAGCACTACGAGGTACCACCGCGCTTCTTCGAGCTATGCCTGGGCAAGCGTCTGAAGTACAGCAGTTGCTACTGGGATGCGAGCACCGCCGATCTGGATGCCGCCGAGGAGCGGATGCTGCACTTGTACACCGAACGCGCCCAATTGCGCGATGGCCAGCAAATTCTGGAATTAGGCTGCGGCTGGGGCTCGCTGACGCTGTGGATGGCCGAGCAGTACCCTGGTGCGCGCATCACGGCGGTGTCCAACTCGCGCCCGCAACGCGAACACATCCAGGCGCAATGCCGTGCACGCGGGCTGGACAACGTCAAGGTCATCACCCACGACGCCAATACGCTGACCCTGCCCGCCGCCAGTTACGACCGCGTGGTCTCGATCGAAATGTTCGAACACATGCGCAACTATCGCGAGCTGCTCGCGCGAATCAGCCACTGGCTGGTACCGGGCGGCCAGTTGTTCGTCCACATCTTCTGTCACCGCGACCTGGCCTACCCATTCGAGGTGCAAGGCGAGGACAACTGGATGGGACGGCACTTCTTCACCGGCGGACTGATGCCGGCGGCCGATACCTTGCTGCAGTTCCAGGACGATCTGACCCTCGATCAGCGTTGGCTGCTGTCCGGCCAACACTACGAGAAAACCGCCAACGCCTGGCTACAGAACCAGGACCGGCACCGCGAGGAACTGATGCCAGTGCTGGAGGCCACCTATGGCGAGGATGCCAAGATCTGGTGGCAACGCTGGCGCATGTTCTGGATGGCCTGCGCGGAATTATTCGGCTACGAACAAGGCCAGCAGTGGGGCGTGGCACATTACCGATTCGTGCGCGGCTGAGAAGCCGCAACGCGCGGCATGGTGTCCGGACCGAACCGCCATCGAACGCTGGCAATCCAACATGGCCGCCATTGCAGTGAGCGCCCGCAGGTTTGGCCGCAATCGCATGCTGTCTTCCGCCACGCGGGCAGCCTCGGCAGCGACGCGCCACCGGCAATGCGTCGCCACCGAGGTGACTGCTGGGCATGACTGCTCACGCAGCATGCACCAGCAACTCCACAGGCGACTGCCGCGCCACCTATACCGCAGCGGTGACGACGATTTCGATCTTCCATTGCGGATTTGCCAATTTGGCTTGCACAGTGGCACGCGCCGGCGTGTTGGCTGGACTGACCCAGGCTTCCCAGACTTTGTTCATTTCGGCGAACTCGGCAAGATCGGTCATGTAGATCTCCGCACGCAGGATCCGACTTTTATCGGTGGCGGCAAGGGCCAATAAGCGATCGATCGCCTCAAGCACCTGACGGGTCTGGCCGGCGATGTCGGCACTGGCGTCGTCGGCGATCTGGCCGGCGAGATAGGCAACGCCGTTGTGCACGGTCATCTCCGACATACGTGGGCCGGTATCGAAACGCTGGATCATGGTGCAGTGTCCTGAAGTGGAAATATCTGGCCATTGTCGCGCGATTGCGTCGCGGCTGCAGGCGACGGTCGCCACAGGCGATAGGCGACCAACACCAGCCACGCCAGGATCAACACGATGGTCAGTTTTTGAGTCAGCCCGCGCAGCGGCGTGCGCCATAGCACATGCAACCACATCGCCGCGAACGCCGCGAACGCCAATCCCTGTGCAATTCCCGCGCTGCGCTGCCACACGAGCTGCCGACGCAACCAGGCGCTCTGCAACAGCATCGCGCTGGTCATGCACAGGAACGCGGCCTGCGCCGATAAGGCATGCACCAACGGCGCAAGCAGCGGGGCTTGCTGCGGCAGGTAACTTTCCCCGATCGCGAGCACACACAGGCCCAGGGCCGCCACGACGAACAACAACACCGGTGCAGCGCTACGCGTTCGCGACGGTGCCTGCGCATACAGCCCGGCGGCCAGTATCGCGATTGCGGCGGCCAACAGGACATAGGCGATCCTCAACAACAAGCCACCTGGGCCATGCAGGTACAAGCTCAGCGTGGCCTGCTGCCAGTGCAGATCGACGCGCGTGGCCTGCAATCCCAACGCCACCCCAAGAAATAGCAAGGCAAAGACCAGCGCCACCGCAGCGGCCAAGCGCGACCAGCGCGGCGGCAAGACGGGGCGAGACAAGGCGGATACAGGCATCGCGGCTCCAGATCGCGCAAAAGGAAGAAGGTACCGCAGATCACGACCGGCACCACCGATACCGCAGCATAGACGCCGTGCCCACGTGCCATTCCACTATCATGCGCATCGTCGGCATGCTGGTACAGCGCTGGTCAACCTGTATCACGATGGACCGTCTCTCCCGTGCCGCTTGCAGTTCCGCCCTGACCCCGTGGCATGCTGTCCGCTCTGCGCCACCATTCTCTTCTGCCCACACCCACTCGCAATGACCGACGCCGCGTCCTCCGCTTCCTCTGTCTCCGGCTGGCGCCGCGCGCTGCCGGTACTGGCCAGCCTGACGATCCTGGCCATGGCGCTGCATGCGCTGGACAGCGAATTCAGCACCCATGGCTATAGCGCGATCCATCATGCGTTCAACCAGCTCGGACTCAGCCAGATCGTGCTGACCCTGCTGCTGGGGCTGAGCAGCTATGCCTGCCTGATCGGTTTCGATGCAATCGGCCTGCGCCGCAGTGGTCGCACCCTGCACCCGATGCGGATCAGCGTCACTGCGTTCCTGGCGCACGCGGTCGGGCAGACGCTCGGCTTCGCCGCGTTGACTGGTGGGGCGGTGCGCCTGCGCGGATACGGCCGGGTCGGTTTGAGCCTGGCCGAAATCGGCCAGGTCGTGCTGATGAGCACACTCGGCTTCGTGTTCGGCGCCTGGCTGCTGCTGGCGCTGGCGCTGACCCTTGAACCGGACGCGGCCGCACTGGCCTTGCCGGTCGGCGCATCGGCGGTACGCGCCATCGGTATCGCCCTGCTGCTCGGCTTCGCCGCGATGCTGCTGCTGGCAGGACGCGACGGGCGCACACTGCGCTGGCGCGAGCATGCCCTCTGGCTGCCAGACCGTCGCACCACCTTGGGCGTGACCTTACTGAGCGTGGTCGAACTGGGACTGGCCAGCGCCGCGTTCTACGTGCTGTTGCCGAACGAATCGGGGATCGAGTACGTCGGCTTCGTCGGCCTGTATCTGGTCGCGGTGGTGGCTGGCCTGGTCTCTACCGTGCCGGCCGGCCTGGGCGTGTTCGAATGGAGTCTGCTCAAGCTGCTACCTGGCGTCGCGCCGGCGGCGGTACTGGCTGCGGCACTGATTTACCGCGTCACCTATTACGTGGTGCCGCTGCTGCTCTCGGTGCTGATGGCCTCGGTTTCCGGTCTGCGCCGGCCGCTGGTCGCCAGTGCCGGGGGCGTGCGCGTCGCTTGGCGCACGCTGCGTCCGTGGCTGCCGCAGATCATCGCCATCGCGGTGTTCGCGGTCGGTGCAGCGTTGGTCATCGACGGCACCCTGCCCACCCCGAAACGGCGCCAGGGCGTGGCGCCATTGTCGATTGTGGAAACATCGCACCTGCTGGCCAGCCTCGGCGGCGTGGTCCTACTGCTGATCGGCCAGGGCCTGCAACGGCGCAGCCATTCGGCCTGGATCGTCGCCATCGGCATCTGCGTGCTGTTGCCGTTACCGGCGTGGCTACGTGGCGGCCATGTCTCGGTGGCGTTGTCCTCGCTGGTGGCGGCAATCGGCCTGTGGGGGGCGCGACGCGAGTTCTATCGCGAGGGCGCACTGCTCGATGAAGCGTGGTCGTGGCCCTGGCTGCGCAACCTGGGACTGGTGCTGATCGCCACCGTGTGGCTGCTGTTTTTCGTCTACAGCCACGTCGAATACCAAAACGAACTGTGGTGGGAGTTCGCCACCTCGGCCAATGCCCCGCGTGCGCTGCGCGCAGTGCTGTTGGTCAGCGTGGCGGTGGTGGTGTTCGGAATGGCGCGGTTGCTGCACAGCACACGTTCGCCATTGCCGTCCGCCGATGCAGCGCAATTGGACGCACTGATGCCCGTATTGGCCGACGCCACCGATACTCAGGCCTGCCTGGTCATGACCGGCGACAAAGCACTGCTGCCGTGCGAAGACGGCCGCGGTTTTGTGATGATGCAGCGCTACGGCGGCTCGCTGGTGGCGATGGGCGACCCGGTGGGGTCGCCGGACATCGCCCGTGCACTGATCTGGCGTTTCCGCGAAGAAGCCGATCGGATGGGCCTGCGCCCGGTGTTCTACCAAGTGGGCGAGCAACATTGGCAGACCTATCTGGATCTGGGCTTGACCCTGGTGAAGCTGGGTGAGGAAGCGCTGGTCTCGCTGGAAGATTTCCATCTGGAGGGGCGTGAGCGTGCCGATCTACGCCAGGCATGGAACCGTGGCAAGCGCAGCGGGCTGAGTTTCCGCATCGTTCCACCCACCGACGTCGATACGCTGATCCCGGTCCTGGCCAACATCTCGCAACAGTGGTTGGAGGAAAAGGCAGGTGACGAAAAAGGATTTTCTCTGGGCAGCTTCGATCCGGACTATCTGCGTCGGTTCCCGATCGCGTTGGTGGAGTGCGAGGGCAAGGTCGTGGCCTTCGCCAACCTGTGGCATGCAACGGCTGGCAAGGAATTGTCGGTGGACCTGATGCGGCATTTGGCCGACGCCCCCAAAGGCACCATGGACTTCCTGTTCATCGAACTCTTCCTGTGGGGGCGCGACCAGGGCTACAAGCGCTTCTCGCTCGGCATGGCGCCATTGTCGGGCCTGGCCCAGCACCGTCTGGCCGGACGCTGGAACCGCTTCGGCAACCTGATCGTGCGCCACGGCGAGCGCTTCTACGGCTTCAGCGGGCTGCGTCGCTTCAAATCCAAGTTCGCCCCGACCTGGCGCACCCGCTACCTGGCAGCTCCCGGCGGCATGCACCTGCCAGCCGCACTACTGGACGTCACCCGACTGATTTCGCTCGACCCGCGCAAGCCGGAGTAAAGGCTGGAGTGGGGACAGCGACATGGCGTGGCGCACCCGCAAATAGCGCTCAAACGAGGCGATGAAAAAATCGGCGACGCTTGCGCAAAAAGCGTCATGTTGTGACTTGGGATATGACGGCCTGCTTGTCTACGGCCAGTGCGGCGCGGCGCGCGACGCTCCATCGGTAAAGCGTCGCAGCGCGCGCAGCGCCTGCCTTAACGCTGAGGCGATGCCAAGCGCTTACGAAACCACCAACATCGCGCATGCCAAACGTTGGCGGCACACTTCCACAACAGCAGCTCAATTCACCCGCTGCAGAATCTGCTTGGCGAGTGCCTCATAGTCGCCCTCAAAGTGATGGTCGCCAGGAAGTTTGACCGACTGCACCCGCCCCTTCGGCAAGCCTGGGCACAACGCATCATCGTCGTCTTCGCCGTAGATGCACAAGGTCTGCGCTGGGGGCATCTTCGCCACTTCCGGAGCGATCGGCAGGCCATCGTCGTCGCCGGAGCCGATCCAATTGGAAACGTGGAACTCGTAGTCGGCTGTCTTGCCTATCGACAGCAACGCCGTCAGCCTGACCTGGTCCTGCATCGGCTCGGGTAATTGGTTGTAGGCAGCAGGCAGCACATCCGCGCCCTGCGAGAAGCCGATCAAGACCACCTTCCCGCGCTGCCACAATCGACTGTAGTGACGGTAGATGCGATCCAAGTCGGCGGCAAAACCCTGCGGAGTACGTTCGCTCCAGAAATAACGCAGCGAATCGACACCCACCACCGGGATACCCGACTTGGCGAGCGCACCAGCAACTTGCTGATCGAGCCCTGCCCAACCACCATCGCCGGAAACAAAAATCGCGAACACATTATCGTTCACCGCGTTCGCCGCGGACGGGCTGGCCGCCACCTCGACCACAGGCAGGCCAGCGAGGTCGGCCGGAATCGGCGGCAAACTCACACCTGGCCGCGCACCCAGCGAACGCGCCGCTGCGCGCAAACCCGGCAGCGCGTCGCCACTGACGCTACGGCGGAACTGACGTGCCTGCGGCACTTTTTGTATAAACGTATCGCTTTGCTGGCGACAGCGATGCTGAGCTTGGGTATCGAGCGCGGCCAGCCACGGCACCGGCAAACTGGTCGGCTGCAGCGCACGCGCCGGCGCGGCGATGCCGGCACCGCAGATCTGATCGTCGAGAACCTCCACCGGACAGAAATCCTCCGTCATCAGGCCCGCCAGCACGTGCTTGGGCGCTTGCGCGGCCATCGCATAGGCCAATGCGGCGCCATCGCCATCGCCAACCAGCAACGGCAAACGGTAGGTCGGCACGTGGAAGTAGGCCTGCACGTAGCGCGAGAAGTTTTCCACGTCGCCAGCGGAGAAGTCGCAGGTGCCGTCGATCTTGGCCAACACCGCCTGCAGGTGCGCGCTATCGATCAGCACGACCATCGCGCCATCCTGACGCAGGGCCTCGACTTGCCGCATACGTTCGGCGTCGCCGCGCTTGCCGCCAGCGAACCACAGCACCACACGCTGCGCATCGCCCTTGGGCAACAGCACCGGCACTTTCTCGAAGCGACCGTGACTGAGCTTTTCCGGCACGGCCACCGGTACACCGGAGGGTGCGTTCGGTGGCACCGCAGGCACAGCCGGGGCCGACGCAGCCAGCATCGGCGCCAACAGTCCGCTCAGTCCCCATCCCCATCTCCAACCGCTACGCGTTTGCATCATCCGGCAATCCTGAAAAAGCACGCTAAAGATAATCCCGAACCGCAGCGGCGCGAAGCGCAACTTACGACCCGGTTCATGCAAGGCACGGCAGGTGGGCAACCATGCCTGCCCACCTGCCGCCGGGTCAGCCATCCACGACCGCCTCGGGATGGCGCAAGCGCCACTGCGCCAACGCTTGCCGATAGCATGCCAATTGATCGCTGTAGAGATCATGGACGCACAGCGGGCAGCCGCTGTCGCAGCAGTCGCCCAGGGCTGGGGGCGAGGGCGGTTGCGGCTGGGGATCGGCGCAGGCATTGAAATCGGACATCGGACAAAAGCACTCCACAATGGCAGGCCGCGCTCGGCAGGACGCAGCCCATTATCGCAACTGCAACGGCGGGGAACCGTCACGACCACGCAGCCAAGCATGCGACATCGGTTGGCACACGCCGCCACACCGTCGCGTCGCGCGCATTAGATCATTCGCTCGGCCAGAGGATTCCGAGTACTCGTACGACCCGTCACTGCCCGCCGACAACGCAGCAGTGTTGTTAGCGACTGTGATGCAAACGCTTGCCCCGCGCTCGCCCATGACAGATGTAGATGCAACCCTGGCATCGCGAAGCCTGCGCAGCAGATGCGTGCGACCAAGCAAGACCCATGCCCGTCATGGGCCGCCCCGCACTAATCCGCGCAAGGGGATGTTGCGCATCCAAGCCCGCCACGCCACGCTTGCATCCCCCTCGTGCAACAGCAACGCACTGTCCCACCAAACCGACGCGAAATCGGCGCAGCCATCCCCATCTCGACAATCTGCAAGCGCTGAAAGCGCCGCGCTGCAGGCACCTTGGCCCACCCACACAGAGGAATCCCGATGACCGAGACCACGTCCCCGTTGTTCAAGCCACTGCGCCTAGGCGCAATCGCACTGGCCAACCGCATCGTGATGGCGCCACTGACCCGCAACCGCGCCGAAGGCGAGGACCGACTGCCCAGCGCACTGGCCGCCGAGTACTACGGCCAGCGCGCCAGCGCCGGCCTGATCGTGGCCGAAGCCACCCAGATCACCCCGATGGGTCAAGGCTACAAAGATACCCCGGGAATCTACAGCGACGCGCAGGTTGCAGCCTGGAAGCCGATCACCGATGCCGTGCATCGAGGCGGCGGCAACATCGTGCTGCAGTTGTGGCATGTCGGCCGCATCTCGCATGTCAGCCTGCTGCCGGAAGGCGCGGCACCGGTGGCGCCCAGCGCACTACGCGCCGATGCCAAGACCTATACCGCCGAAGGTTTCACCGACGTATCGACACCACGCGCACTGCGCCTGGACGAAATTCCCGGGCTGATCGAGGACTACCGCCGCGCCGCGCGCAACGCCATCGCCGCCGGCTTCGACGGCGTGGAAGTGCATGCGGCCAATGGCTATCTGATCGACCAATTCCTGCGCGACGGCAGCAATCACCGTGACGACGCCTATGGCGGTAGCATCGAGAACCGCACACGGCTACTGTTTGAGGTGGTGCAGGCGGTGGCGCAGGAAATCGGTGGCGAGCGCACTGGTGTGCGTCTATCGCCGGTCACTCCGGCCAACGATGCGCACGATAGCGATCCACAGCCGCTGTTCGAACGTGCGGTGGAACGCCTGGACCCGCTGGGCCTGGCCTTCTTGCACGTGATCGAAGGCTCCACCGGCGGCCCACGCGACAACATCGCCTTCGACTATGCCGCGCTACGTGCCAAATTCCACGGCCCTTGGCTGGTCAACAACGGCTACGACAAGGCCATGGCAGAGGAGACGATTGCATCAGGCCGCGCCGACGCGGTGGCGTTCGGGCGTCCCTTCATCGCCAATCCGGACCTGGTGGAACGCCTGCGCCGCAACGCTCCGCTGAACACGCTGAATGCAGACACGCTCTACGGCGGCGGTGCCAAGGGCTACACCGACTACCCAACGCTGGACTGACCGATGCAGGCGGCGACGCAGCGTTGCCGCGGCGGCACTCGGGCATTGCACGGGAAACACCTTGTCGTAGCAGTTCTCCAACCTGTTCAAGTGACCCGATCCACCGCGCACAGTACCTGGCTGGCACTCCCCGCGACCCGCTATCGCGGGGAATGCCTTCGGCGTGGGCGAAGCGATCGAGCAGCGCCACGACAGCGCCTGGCCTTGCCAGCACATGGACCACCGACACCGATCGCGCGCATGACCGACGACGCTTGCATCGCCGCGTCGCTTGGCACACAGTGCGCGCCCGTCCCGTTCCCGGCAACGCCATGCGACTCGGCATCGACTTTGGCACCAGCAATTCCGCCGCCGCCGCAGTGATCGACGGCCGCGTGGTGCAGATCGGCTTCGGCGATCAACTGCAGTTCCGCACCACGGTTTACTTCCCCGAGGCAATGCGCGACCCGGCCGATTTCGACCTGACTCCTGCGCTGGAACAACAGGTGCAGGAACTGATCGACGCCGGTCACCGCGATACTGTCGCCGCTGGACGCGAACGCAGCCGTGATGCACTGCGCCGCGATGCGATCCGGGTGGTGCGCCGGCAATGGATGGAAACGCAGATACGCGAACCGCGCAGTTCCGCAGCACTGCTGCAGAATGCGGTCTACGGCGATGCCGCACTGGAGGCGTATTTCGTCGAGGGAGAAGGCAACCTGGTGCAGAGTCCCAAATCAATGCTGGGCTACAACCTGCATCCGCGCGCACGCCAGACCATCGCCGGCATTGCCGCGCACATCCTCGAACACATCCGCCTGACCGCCTCGCAACAGCTCGGCATGCAGGTACGGCGCGCCCTGCTCGGCCGCCCGGTGCAATTCCGCAGTTCGATCGGCGAAGCCGGCAACGCGCAAGCGCTGGAGATTCTGCATGGTGCGGCGATCACCGCCGGCTTCGACGATGTGGCGTTTCTGGAAGAACCGGCCGCGGCGGCCATGCACTACCACGCCGTCACCCGCGAGCGACACGATGCGGTGGTGGTGGACATCGGCGGCGGCACCACCGACATCGCCCACGCCAGCGTCGGCGGCGACGCCGCGCCGCAGGTCCATCGCGCCTGGGGCATCGCCCGTGGTGGCACCGACATCGATTTGGCGCTGAACCTGGCCAGCTTCATGCCGCTGTTCGGCCGTGGCATCACCCGAGTCCCGTCGCACCACTACGTGGAGGCGGCGATGGTGCAGGACACCACCCGCCAGCGCGACTTTCGTCAACATCGCTACGACGCGGTGCCATCGCCCTACGACACGCGCTTGCAAGCCTTGCAGCACGCTGGCAACACCGCGCGCCTGTACCGCGCGGTGGAACGCAGCAAGATCCGTCTCAGCGACGCCACCCAGCACAGTGAAACTCTGGAATACATCGAAACCGGGCTACAGGTGCAGGTGTGTGCCGAGGAGTTATCGCAGGCCGCCGGCAGTTATCGTGACGCGCTGGAAACACTACTCGCGCAGGTACGCCAGGAGATCGGCGGCGATCCGACCGCGGTCTTTCTGACCGGCGGCATGTCGCGCGCCAACGATTTGCAGCGACTGGTCGCCGCCGCATTCCCACAGGCGCGTCTGGTCCATGGCGATCCCGCGTTCGGCGTGGTGCAGGGCCTGGCGCTGGCCGCAGCACACGGCTGAGCGGCAACCCCGCCCATCCCTCGGCCGCCACATCAGCGCCAAAGCCGTTATCCCGCAAGAAGGCGGAAGCGTGGTCCGGGATAAGCCAACCGCGTTCATACGTGCCCGTCACGACTGGCGTAATATGCGCTGATACGCCTCAGCATCACGTCATTACACGCGTCTCGTCCGGCCCTTCCTTATCTGTCGCCCGACTCGCCCCATTTCTCGCGCCAGCCTCTGCCCTATCGCCGAGCCTGCCCCATCGGGAGCGCCCGTGTCCGTCGTTGTTTACACACCGCACCAACCTGCCTCGACGGATCACGCCACCGCTTCCTGTGCGTCCAGTGGTGACCATCCATGAAGACGCCACCGGCACCGCCGCGCAGTAGCGAAACCAGCATTTCTTGTGAGCGCTGCGATGCGATTTGCTGCCGTCTGACCGTGCTGCTGATGCCCGATGACCAAATCCCCCAACACCTCACCGAGTACACCCGCGACGGCCTGCTCGCAATGGCCCGCGACGAAGAGGGCTGGTGCGTGGCCGTGGATAGCAAGCGCATGTGTTGCTCGATCTACGCGCAACGCCCAACGGTGTGCCGCAAGTTCACGATGGCAGGTCCGTACTGCCGCGACATCCGCCGCATCCACAACGACCAGTTGCGGCGTGGCATTCCGTTGACAATGTACTGACTTGAGGAATTCGAGCATGGCACGTCCCATCAGCAAGACCACTTCGTCCAGCAACAAGCTCGGGCGCGGCGCCAATGCCGTCGACAAGACGCAGAAGGGTCTCAGCCGCGAGCGTATCGAGGCCGATATGGCCGCCTTCCGCAAGGCCGGCGGCCGCATCGAAGTGCTCGGTACCACCCGCGTGCTGAAGAAAGTCGACGAACTCCAAGCCAGCTAAATACGCCGGTACTATGCACGGCCTTCACAGCGACTGCGCATACTTGTCGCTCTCTGCGGCCATCACGATCCAGTATGATACTGCGCTCTGCGTCCGCGGAACTGGGCCAACCTGCGTGCGGCAACTGCCGCGGCGCAGAGCCATTGGATTTCGCCGTGCACACGGCATTTCAGCCGATCGTCGATGCCTCCACGCGCACGATCTACGCCTACGAGGCGTTGGTCCGCGGCGAGGACGGCAGCAGCGCCGCGACCATGCTGGAGCGTATCCAGCCTGAGCAGCTGTATCGCTTCGATCAGACCTGCCGTATGCAAGCCATTACCAGCGCGACTCGCCTGGGCCTGAGCACGCGCCTGTCGATCAATTTCATCCCCAACGCGATGTATGAACCGGCGACCTGCATTCGCCCGACTCTGGCCGCCGCCGAGCGCTTCGGCATGCCGGTCAGTGCGTTGATCTTCGAACTCAGCGAATCCGAACACATCGCCGACCTACCCAAAGTGATGCGGATCCTGAACCACTGCGCGGAGCGTGGCTTTCTCACCGCGATCGACGATTTCGGTGCCGGCCATTCCGGTCTCAACTTACTCGCCGATTTCCAACCCCACTTAATCAAACTGGACATCGGCCTGGTCCATGGGATCGATACCAGCACAGCACGTCGGCACATCGTCGGCGGTATCGTGCAAATCGCCGCCGCACTCGGCTGCACCGTGCTCGCAGAAGGCGTGGAAACGCCTGCCGAGTACCATGCCCTGCGCACGCTGGGAATCGACCTATACCAGGGCTACCTATTCGCCAAGCCCGCATTGGAAGCGTTGCCGCGCATCCCCGCCGCACTGTGGAAACGCCTGGAAAGCACAGGCTAAACGTATTGCCGATCAGCCCCATATCGGCGCATGCACTTGCCCGCGCCAGCCCGGCTTGCGAGCATCGGTTCTGCTCTACCTTCCCGCGAGGCTGCGATGCCCTGGCTAGACCCCATACTGCCTCCCTGGATTCAGCATTGGCTGGATCCGACCGCACCAGGTGTGCAGCAGATCGTGATAATCGCGCTCGCCGCCTGGCTGCTGCGTGCCCTGCTGCGTCGGCTGATCCGGCAAGTGAGTGAACACCATGCACTGCCACCTGAGCTAGTGATGATCGCACGCCGCGGCAGTGGCTTGGTGATCTACAGCACCGCGCTTTTGCTGATCCTGGATCGCCTGGGAGTGTCGGTCACGGTCCTGTGGACCGCCCTCACCGGTTTCGCTGCAGTCGCCGCAGTGGCGTTCTTCGCCGCCTGGAGCGTGCTCTCCAACATCTTCTGCACGCTATTGATCTTCGCCACACGGCCGTTCCGCTTGCACGACCATATCGAACTACTGGAAAACGGCGAGAAGCCTGGACTGCAGGGCGAGGTGATCGATATCAACCTGATCTACACCACCTTGCGCGAACACCGCGATGGCGGCGACAGCGTGCTGCAGATTCCCAACAGCCTGTTTTTTCAGCGCAGTACGCGCCGTTGGCGTGGCCATCCAGCACCGCCGAGGCTGGACTGAAAGACGTGCCATTTCAGCGTCACTGCCGCTGCTTGCAAGCACACCGAGCTTGTCACCGCTGCACTCGTTGCCATTGCTCCCTCTGCGATCCCACAAAGCGCGTTCATGCATCACGCTCGCTGATCCGCACACTTACCAGATCAGATCGTCCGGTACTTGGAACCGGCTGTAGAACGGATCGTCCTCGCCACTGGCCAGCGGCGCCGCCAACGCATCGAAGACGATCGCCGCCGGATCACGGCTGCTGACCTTGTCCATCACCGCGCGCGGAATCGGCACATAGCCCGCTTCCAGCCGCGCGATCACCACGCTGCCGGCGATCAACTGTGCGCGCAACGCCGCATCCACCCGCAACCGCTGGATCTTGCCGGCGTCGGTGAAGTGATAGTCGATTTCGCCATCGGCGTTGAGCTTGTGGTTGTCCACGATCTGCCGCGCCTGTGTGCGCCGCTCCTGCGCCCGCAGTTGCGCATTGCGCTCGGCGGCCAGAGCGCGGTCGCGCTCCACCCGCTCCTGGCGCAGCCGCTCGTTCTCTACTTGCTCGGCACTGGGCGGCGGCGGGGACTTGCCCTGACGCGCCTTGGCCTGTTCGCGCGCCACCTGGGCCACCTGGCTCTTCTTCACCAAACCGGCCTTGAGCAATTGCTCCTGCAAGGGATTGCGCATCGAAACCTTCCGCGTAGGCGCTATCTAGATATCTAGAAGCCGAATGATACCCGCTGCACGCTTTAGCATCAGCCACAGGACGCAAGCAGATGACGTGAGCGCCGTGCGCCAATTCCAATGCCGCCGAAAAAGCGTCCACCGCAATCTCTTGCATCCACCCACGATGCGCTCGCATCGTGCCCGCTCCGATTGGTGTTTGATCTGCGCCAGCAGCTCGTCCGGTTGAATCCAGTCCGGCATCGGAATCCGGCCGCGTGGCGGGACAACCGCCGCGCCCGTACACTGCTCGACCACCGATTGCAGCGCCGCCGATGTCCGCCCCCGTTCGCCTCGACAAATACCTCGCTGCCATGCTGCCGTGCTCGCGCGGCGAAGCGCAGCAGTACATCGAAGGCGGCTGGGTCAGCGTGGACGGCATCGTGGTCGAGACACCCCAGGCCAGCATCACCACACAGCAAGTGACGCTGGCACCCGATGCGCAACTGGGAGCCGACGACGCGGCCACTTTGCTGCTGCACAAACCCGCTGGACTAACGGTGGCACAAGCGCTGGCACTGGCCAGTCCCACGACGCGCAGCGTGCTCGATACGACCGACAGGCGCATGCTCAAACGCCACTTCCTGCGCCTGAGCATGCCCTTGCCACTGGAACAGGAAGCCAACGGGCTGCTGGTGCTCAGCCAGGACCGCCGCGTGCTGCGCCGACTCAACGAGGACGCGGCCACCATCGAACAGGAGTTCGTGGTCCAGGTGCGCGGCGACCTGCAGCCCTATGGCCTGCACCGGCTCGCCCACGGTCTACGCCATGGGTCGCGCGCACTGCCCCCCTGCAAGGTCAGCTGGCAGAACGAGGACAGCCTGCGTTTTGCGATCAAGCACGTGCAACCCGGACAGTTGCATGACATGTGCGCGCAAGTGGGGCTGGAGGTGGTCGGATTACGACGCCTGCGCATCGGTCGCATTGCGCTGGGCAAACTGGTGCCGGGCGAGTGGCGCTATCTGCCAAACAGCGAGCGCTTCTGAGGCGCGCCGGCACAGCAGATATCCGCACCATCTCGGCAACTATGGCGGCGCGCACGACTCAGCCCAGCATGCGCGCCACCCACGCTCAGCGTTTGCCCAGCGCGCGCTGGATCGCCTGCTCGGCCAACGGCGCCATCAGCGCATAGCCGGCACTGTTGGGATGCACACCATCAATCGCCACGGTTTTATCCATGCCGCCCTCGCGGTTGCTCAAGGCGCTGTAGTAGTCCAGATACACCGCCCCCTGGCGCTGCGCGTACTCCCGCATCCAGGCATTGAGCGCGCGGACCTTGCCCGCAGGTTGCAAACCCGGTCGCCACGGATAGTCACTCACGGGCAACACCGATGCCAGCACCACCTTGATGTGATTGGCCTGGGCCAACTCGGTCATCGAACGTAGGTTGTCCTCGATCATACTCAGCGTGGAAAGCCCGGTATTACCAGCCAAGTCGTTGGTTCCGGCCAGGATCACCACCACCGCCGGTTTCAGGTCGATCACGTCCTGACGCAAGCGCACCAGCATTTGTGCCGTGGTCTGCCCGGAAATACCGCGGTTGACGTAGCCGGATTTGCCAGGGAAAAACTGCGTCCCTTCCGCGCGCCCCCAGGCATCGGTGATGGAGTCGCCATAGAACACCACACGCGGCACGCGCATGGTCGGCGCGGCAAGAGCGGCGTTGTCGGCACGATAGCGTTGCAATTGCGCCCAATCCAACAAGCGCTGCTGCATCTCCACCACGTCGCTGGGTTTGAGCGCGTCAGGCGCACGCGTGTAGACAGGATCGACCTTGCCCTCCAGCGCGGCGACAGGCGCCGGTGCGGCGTATACGGCATCCAGCGTCGTGACGCACAAGGCAAGGACAACACACAACAACAGCGGGCATTTCATCGTCGGACTCCGTTTGTCGATCTCAGTAGAGAGAAAGTGTAAGCAAGACGCCATTGCCCCGATGCCGCATTGCCGCAGCGATGCGGCGATACAAGCGCGATGTCGATCCCACCGCGCGTTCGGCCATCGCTCACAGCAAACGCCATGCGATGGATCGATGTTGCATATCGCAAGCCGGCGTCTGCGTGCGCTTACCTGGACACAACGTGAGTCGCACAACGACGACCATGCGCGTTGCATCACGCAAATGCAGAAGGGATGACACCGAGAAGAAGGCACCATCGTTTTTCGCTATCGCCGCAACCTTATTTTGATCGCTAACTTTCCCGTAAGTACATGACATTCAAGGATTTCCACTCATAGGATGACAAGGGAAGTGACGGGGGGATCCCCACTCTCATTTTTAAGGACACCCAATGAAAATCCTTGCTGCACACCGGAACCAGCACCGCCCGCGACTGGCTCTGCTGACAGGCTTGATGCTCAGCGCGCTGGCGATGACGCAATCTGCAGGCGCCACGCCTGCATCAACGAACACCGTCGCGACAAATGCGTACTGGCCTGTCGATGGTGCTCCGTTCGCCACCCACACCCTGTGGGACAGTGCCGGCGGTGGCTTTCTCAACACCCGCTTCGCACCCGGTGAATGGCAGATCAACCCGTTCAATGCCGCGAATCTGAAGATCGCCTGGACTTTCGCCACACAGGGGGATGTCTCGGCCACGCCCACCGTACAGGGCAAAGCACTGTACGTGCCGGACTGGGGTGGCGAGCTCTATCGCATCGACACCGACCTGGGCACAGCGGTCTGGCAGGTCAAGCTGTCGGACTACACCGGCATCGCCGGTTCGCTGTCGCGCAATAGTCCGGCGATCGCGCGCGACCGCATCCTGGTCGGCGACCAGGCCAGTGGCACGGTGCTGGCGATCGACAAGGAAACCGGCAAACTGCTGTGGAAGACCCTGGTCGAATCCAACCCGACAGCACACATCACCGCCTCGCCGGTGGTCTACGGCGACCGCGTCTACATCGGCGTGTCCTCCGGCGACTGGACCACGTTGACCCCTGGCTACAAATATTCCTTCCGCGGCAGCGTGGCCGCGCTGGACCTGAAGACCGGTGAAGTGCTGTGGCGTTTCCAGACCGCGCCCGAAGGCTACACCGGCGCTTCAGTATGGGGCACACTGGCGATCGACCCGCTGCGCCAGCGCGTATACGCCACCACCGGCAACAACTACTCGATACCACTTGATGTCGCCACCTGCGTCAAAAACGCCAACGACGACAAGGACGCGCAGTTGGCATGCATGGCTCCAGACAACTATGTCGACTCGGTGCTGGCGCTGGACATGAGCAGCGGCAAGCCGGTGTGGACGCGTCGCATGCAAGGTGCGGACGTCTGGTCGCTGTCCTGCCTGTACGCGCCTACCAACGGCCTGTGCCAGGATCCGCAGGGACCGGATTACGACTTCAGCGGCGGCGGCGCCAATTTGTTCATCGCGATCCGCGACGGCAAGCCACAGCCACTGGTCGGCGTCGGCCAGAAGAGCGGGGTCTACTGGGCGCTCGATGCCAACACTGGGCAGACCGTGTGGTCGACGCAAGTCGGCCCCGGCGGTATCAACGGCGGCATCGAATGGGGCTCCTCGGTGGACCCGTTCAAGTCACGTGTCTACGTCGCCATCAACAATAACTTGCATAGCAGCTACACGCTGGCGCCTGGCAATATACCGAGACCTGGAACGCCGGCTCCTGGGCCGCGCTCGATGCAGCCACCGGCAAGATCGTCTGGCAAATCAAGGTACCGGGCACCGATCCGGTCAGTCCCACATTCGGCGCAGGTGGTCGTGGTCCCTTGGCCTCCTCGCCGGGGCTGGTGTACGCAGGCTCCATGTCCGGCACGATGAACGTGCTCGACGCACAAACTGGCGCTACCTTGTGGAGCTTCGATGCCGGCGGTTCGGTCGCCAGCGCTCCGGCCATCGTCGATGGTGCGGTGTACTGGGGCGCAGGCTACAGCCGCTTCAACTTCGGCACCGGGGTCAACAAGCTGTACAAATTCGTCCCCGCAACGATGCAACAGCATCACTGAGCACGAGTAACCCAGCCTCTACAGCACCGAGACCTGGAACGCCGGCTCCTGGGCCGCGCTCGATGCAGCCACCGGCAAGATCGTCTGGCAAATCAAGGTACCGGGCACCGATCCGGTCAGTCCCACATTCGGCGCAGGTGGTCGTGGTCCCTTGGCCTCCTCGCCGGGGCTGGTGTACGCAGGCTCCATGTCCGGCACGATGAACGTGCTCGACGCACAAACTGGCGCTACCTTGTGGAGCTTCGATGCCGGCGGTTCGGTCGCCAGCGCTCCGGCCATCGTCGATGGTGCGGTGTACTGGGGCGCAGGCTACAGCCGCTTCAACTTCGGCACCGGGGTCAACAAGCTGTACAAATTCGTCCCCGCAACGATGCAACAGCATCACTGAGCACGAGTAACCCAGCCTCTACAGCAAAACACATGTGGCCCCTCCTGTGCAGGCAGGAGGGGCTTTGCATTCGTCATCGCGTGCATCGGCTGATTCGCTCGGAAGGGTTGCGTGCGAGCGAACGTGATCCAGAACACACAACACTACGCTTTGCTGGCGAGGACGGTCGCGTGTTCGAACAGAACGGTAGCGACTTCACCAGTCCCACTTCTGGATGGTCAGCGGCGGTCGCTGGCCCGCGCATGCTGGTAGAGATCGAACTAGCGAAAGGCCAGTCCCCGCAGAACCTCGCATTGAAAATCCCGAAAATCTCGCACATGGACATCAGCCCTGTCGCCAGCGACACGACGATAAAGACGATGACCGACGATAGCGAATCGTGCCAACATGACATCGTTTGCCGCGCCAATCCGACACCCGGTTTCACCTCGGCCACCAAAGCAGTGGCCATTATGCTATTCACTATCGACAAGGGCACCTATTTATGTACCGGCACCCTGCTCAATAACAGCAACACACCGAAGAAATTCCTGTTCTGGACCGCCGCGCACTGCATCAGCAAAAAATCCGTCGCAAATACCGTACAGGCCTACTGGTTCTAGCAGACAACTAAGTGCGGGGGCTCAAAGATCAATCCGGACTACATCACACTCAACGGTGGCGCCTATCTGCGCTACACCAACATCACCCGCGATACGTCATTGCCGGAGCTGAAAAATGCACCACCGAGCGGGGCATTTTTCGCTGGCTGGAGCAGTGCGGCGATCAGTTCGATCGGCACCGCAATCGAAGGCATCCACCAACCCAGAGGCAGTGTGAAGAAGTATTCGCTGGGCAATATCACCGCCCTATCCAGCTCGTATTTGCACAAGTCACCGCTGTACCAGGTGATATGGAATATCGGCGTTACCGCACCCGGCTCATCTGGTTCAGGCCTATTCACTGTCAACAGCAATGGAGATTATCAGTTGCGCGGCGGCCTGCTTGGCGCCGATTCATTCTGCAACAAACCGAACAATCCAGATTATTACTCGCGTTTATCGGACGTGTATCCATTGATCAAGCAGTATCTGGGGCAATCGGCCAAAGTCCGCTGGTCTGGGGCATTGCTGTTTTTGCGCCAAGGTAGACCGGGGCTCAACTGAGAGCGGCTCACAACACGAATGCGCCGCCACCAAACGGGGCGCACGGAGCTCGGAATCTTCATGCACCACGCGGACACCACGGCTCCTGCGCGCCATCCGCACCCGCCTGGCGGCGGCTGGCAACGTTTTGTTCACCACGCTAGGCGAAACCTGCATTTACTGGCGCACGAAGGCCATTACATCGTCAACGAGCCTAGCTTCCAGGCTTCGCACAATCGCTTGACGCGTGCCGCAAACGCGAAGGACACAAAAAATATGCCCACAAAACACCATCGCGACGAGGACTGACTTAGGCTGCAAACGCACATTGAACATAGCGACAGCAATGGCACCCATCGGGCAACGCACCGGATGGTCCCTCCTCCGACTGACGTAATCAGCAATCAGGATGATCCATGAATCGAAGACATGCACTGTCTATCGCATTGCTCGCCAGCATCGCTGGCCTGTCTTCAAGGGCTATCGCGCATCCTCCCCCATTGGCCGACGAGATGGATTCCGCACCGGTCGAAACTGCACCGAACATCGCGGCGCTGGGTGGAGCGGAACTGCATAGCGTCGCCGCAGATAGTACGCCCCCACCCACCCTGATCGCATTGCCCCCGCCCGACAACGTCAACACCGCTAGAATTCAGCAATTACGTGCACAACAAAGCAAACAGGGAAAGCCACTGCAAATCGGTTTCTCCCGCGATATCGTCAAACCGGATATCGACTTGCGCCATCTCAACTGGCAGACACTGTCCAACGGCGCGCAGGCAACCAGCTTCCAGATCACCTCCACCAATGCCGCAGCGCTGCGCGTGGCACTGCAACTGGGTGGCAGCGGCGCTCAGCCCGGCGATCCGAGCCAAGCGACGCTACGCTTCGCTGGCCAGGATGGTCGCGTATTCGCACAGAACGGCAGCGATTTCGCCGGCAGCACGCCTGGCTGGTCGGCCGTGGTCGCCGGTGCGCGCATGATGGTGGAGATCGAACTAGCCAAAAGCCAGTCTCCACAGAACTTCGCACTGAAGATGCCGAAGGTATCGCACATGGAGATCAGCCCTGTCGCCAACGACGCGATGATGCAGCCAATGAGCGGCGAGAGCGGCGCATGCGAGCACGACCTCGCGTGCCGCACCCATCCGACGCCCGGCTTCATCACTGCAGCCAGGTCGGTGGCACGCATGCTGATCACCAATCAAGACGGCTCCACCTTCACCTGCACCGGCACGCTGCTCAACAACCGCAATACGCCGAAGAGGTTCCTGTTTTGGACTGCGTCCCACTGCATCAGCACCCAGGATGTCGCCAACACCCTGCAGACCTATTGGTTCTACGACGCTACCACCTGTCATGGCTCCAAGATCAATCCGGAATACGCCACGCTCAGCGGCGGTGCTTATGTGCGCTACACCAACGATACCCGCGACGTGTCCTTGCTGGAGCTGAAAATCGCGCCGCCGAGCGGAGCATTTTTCGCCGGATGGAGCAGTGAGGCGATCTATTCGACCGGCACCCCGATCATCGGCATCCACCATCCCCAAGGCGACGTGAAGAAATATTCGCTGGGCAACGTGACCGCCCTGTCCCGTTCATTCGAAAACAAGTCGCCGCTGTACCGCGTGGAATGGAAGGCCGGTGTCACCGAGGATGGCTCGTCCGGTTCGGCCCTGTTCACAGTCAAAGATAACGGCGCTTACCAATTACGTGGCGGCCTGTTCGATGGCGGCTCGTCCTGCAAAACGCCGAAAGAGCCGGATTACTACTCGCGTTTCTCGGACGTGTATCCATCCATCCGGAAATACTTGAGCAGGTAAGCCAGCAGCCGGGAATACCGCACTGCTGTTGCTGCACTAGGACAGGCTGCCTCAACTTGGCCGCCTGTCGTTTTCTCACCCCGCCAATCGCGTAGCGAGTACACTGCCTCTCTCCCACCGACAAGCAGACATCACTTGGCCAAGCCCAACTACTCCTTTGAAAAACGTCAGCGCGAACTGGCCAAGAAGAAACAGCAGGACGAGAAAGATGCGCGCAAACGCGAAGCGCGCGACGCCGCCAAGGCTGCCGCAAACGCCAGCGAGACGCCCGACAGCACCACCTGATGCGCAAGCTGGATCCGGTGCCATCAGCACCACGTCGCGCGCTATCGCAAGACATCGGCGCTCGGTCGCTGGACGCTGTCAACATGCAAGAGCACCACGAGAAGCGGACTGAGCGACTTGCTGGTTATTGCGACCATCGCGACACTTCCAGCATGGCAGATCGCAACGAGTTCCCTGCCACAGCGCAAACGGAACCGTTGCGAAAGCAGTGACGCCTCCATCGCCAGTGCGCTCACTCGTGCCGCAACACCAGCAACCAATCCAGCGCCAGCATCAGCATCAGCGACAGGCCGACCAACGGGAACAGCACACCGCCGAGCGCCAACAACGCAATCACACCGCGCAAGGTGCGCCGGTCAGGCGGTGGCGGCACACCCAGCGCACCGGCTGGACGCCGCTTCCACCACATCGGCACGGCACTCACGCACAGCACCACGATGCCAAGGCACGAGGCAATCAAAACCACCTGATTGAACCCTCCATACTCCTGGCCCATGTGCACGTTGATGCCCCACTCCAGTGCCTTGGCCAGTGGGCCATAGTCGGCGTAGCACATATCCAGCAGGACCTTGCCGCTGTACTGATCCAGATGAATCACGCGCTGCTGCGCCAAGTCAGGCGGATATACCGAGGCGGTGTACACGCCACGAGGACCACGCGGCAAGGCCACGCTGTAACCGGCGGCGATACCACGGTCTCGAAAGTGGGCAACCGCCGCGTCCAGACCAATCGCAGTGGCGGGCGGGCTGGCAACGGTCATCGCGGCACTTGCATCCTCGGCCCGGCGCATCGCATGCGCAGTCGTCGGCACGGCTGACGGCAACATCGATTCCGGCACGCGCGCCTGACGCAGCGACCAGGCGGGCACCTCGGTCTCGCCCAGGCGCTGCGTGGACATCGGCAGATCCACCCGTAACCCGGCCGGATAACCGTAGTGATGGCCATTGGCGAGCCGGTTGACCTGCGCGCCCCAGAACCACGACCACGGCAATCCGGTCAGCGCCAAAAACAACAGCATCGCGCCGACGACACTACCGGTGAGCGCATGCACATCGCGCCAGAACCGCCGCTGTGGCGGCCGTCCGCGTACCTGGGTCACACCACCACGACGCCCGCGTGGCCACCACAGATAGATCCCGGTCAACACCAGCAGGATCGCCCAGCCCGCGACCACTTCGATCAACGCTCTGGCGAACCAGCCGACGTAGTCGAGGCTGTGCAAACGGCGGATCGTCCAGGACACAGTGCCATGCTCGGGCAAACGACCCAACACCCGCCCCCGATACGGATCCACGTACACCACCTGGTGACGCCCATCGGCGGCGGCAACGGTCACTTCCGCCGAAGCGGCGGGCCGCACCGGCGTGGTGTAGCGCAGCACCTGCCCCGGCTGCACCGCCAACGCCGCATCCAGCAGCCGCTGCGGCGGCAACGCGTGTGCGTCAGCGGGCACCATCACTGTCTTCAGCCCGCGATGGAAATAGCCGTCGATCGGCTGCTGGTAGACGAATGCCGCACCGGTCAGCGCCAGCCAGACCAGAAGCGGAAGCACCAGCAAGCCAGCGTAAAAATGCCAGCGCCACACCGCACGGTAAAACCGCGCGGTTGGTACAGCCTCCGCCATCATGGCGCGTGTCATCACCAACCCCAGCTCAAGGTGACGTACAGGGCGCGGCCGTCGCCGGGCGATTGACCGGAGGAACCGCTGTCGTACCAGACATAAACGTAGTGGCGATCGGTCAGGTTCTTCAACTGCACGGAAATCTCGCGCTGCGCACCCAAGTCCCAGCTCGCCCCCAGATTGGCCAACGCATAACCGCCGTAGCGACCCAGCGTATTGCTTCGCTCAACGTAGTAATCGCCCTGCGCGTTGCCCCATGCCGAGAGCTTCAAACGTGATGTCGCCTGCCAGTCGAAACCGGCACTGGCCAGAAAGTGCGGCACGTTTTCGATCTCTTTACCACGTGTCATCGGCGCACTCGGGTCCGGGGTCTCGATCAGCGCACGTTGCCGCGAATATGCCAGCCACAGCATCCAGCGCGCGTCCGGATGCAAGTTCAGTTGCGCGTCCCAGCCACGGCGCAGGGTCTTGCCAACGTTACCGACCTCACCCGTGCCGACGCTGCCGTTGACGCCTAAGATGGTGGCCACTTCGTCGGAGGCACGCTGTTCCCAGTACGCCACACGCGCGTCCCAACGCTGTTGCGCACCGACGAACTTCAATCCGGTCTCCCAGCCGTCGTTGAACGACGGCGCCAGATCGCGCGACTGGGTGCGATAGGCACCATTGCCGCTGCCGATCTGAAAACTGCGACCGATGTTGGCGTAGGCACTGGTTTGCTCGGTCAGTCTGTACACCGCGCTCAACTTGGGTTGCCGGATGGTGCCGTAGGCGTAGGCCGGATAACGCGCTCCACTGGACAGGTCGCGGAACTGCCCACCTACCCAATCCACACGATAACCGGGCACCAGTTGCAGACGCGCACTCGGGCGCAGCACCGCCTGCACGTAGACGCCACGCGTGTGCAGGTCGAAATCCCAGTCGCGCAATGGCATCGTGCGTACCCGTGCCACAGTGCGATAGCGTTGCGAGGTACTGTCCTGCCATTGACCATCGACTCCGCCCTCCAGCGCGAACGATTCCGCCCAATCCACCTGCGGCACCCAACTGAGCTTGCTCAGGAAGCCACGCTGGGTTTCGTCGGTATCGCGTTCCTGTTGCGCGCTAGCCGCAGTGAAGCGCACCCACCGCCGGTTCTGGTAGCGATTCCAATACAGCGTCGTACTGCTCTGCACGGTATCGCTCAGGCGCGCATCCAGGTGCAGCCCGACTTGCCCGGTCTGACGCGCGCTACGGTCATCGCGCGCGTAATCCGGCGAACTGCGCGGCGCGCTCTGCGCCGTGGCGGCATCCAGATACCCTGCCTCCAATGCCGCATCGTCGTAGTAACGCGCGCTGAGCCCGGCACGCCAACGCGCATCCGGGTCGGTATAGAACCACTTGCCGGCGAACGCGCGTTTGCGCGCGTCGTCATGATCGCGGTAACCGTCGCTATCGCGCCAGGCGGCGAAGTAGTTCTGGCTCCAGCCGCCATGCTCGATGCCCTGCAGCGCCTGCACCTCGCGGGTACCAAAACTGCCGACGGTGACGCTGGCATGGCCATCGTTGCCGCCACTGCGCGTCAGCACTTCCACACTGCCGGCGATGGCGTTCAGGCCATAACGCGGATCGTTGGTGCCGCGCACGATTTCGAGCGCGGCGATCTCCAACGGAAACACCGCATCCAGGTAAGGCATGGCGCCGTTATTGTCGTTACTGGGAATGCCATCGATCAGCAACTTGACCGCATTGACCCGACCTTCGCCGTTGAAGCCACGGAAAGAAAACCGACCGCCCTCCACTCCCATTTTGAACTGAGTGACTTGCACACCAGGCGCGCGCAGCAGCAGTAACGACGTGTTATCGACCTGCTGATCCTGCAGCAGATCGCCGTCGAGGATGTCCACGGAACTGAACACGTTGCGCGCACTGGAACCAACGGCGAGTGGCGAGGCGGCCTGGACCTTGCCCAACGTCAACACGGAGTCGCCGGCAGCCACTGGCAGTGCGTCGACCTCGGCATGAGCAGGGGCGAGCACCGCGACACAGACACAACAACACGCCGCCGTCGGCATGGAAAGAAAACGCATCATCGATGACTCCATCGATACAAAGGAAGGACGTGCCACGACAACGTCGCAGCACGGAAACAACCAACCTGTGGATCAACAGAACAGCGGGGGGCCGCGTGCGGGGTGTGCGCAACGCAGGTCGGCCGCAGCGAAAACACTGCGTACAGCCACGTCCGGAACCGGGCTGCAGCGCCAGGGCAACAATGCCAGCAACAGCGCCACCCACGGCAGCAGACGCGCGACCAGCAAGCAGTAATCGCAAGCCGGCGCGTGCGCCAGCCCAGCGTCATGGTGATGCCCGTCCTCGTCCTGCGCCGCTAGCACACTGCCCGCGCGCCCCGGCAGGCGCAGGCCGCTGCTGGTACACAACGCCTGGCCCTGCAACGTCACTTCACTTGAGAGCGCCTGCTGGCAACGACTGATCAACGGCGCCAACAGCAACAACCCGACCGCCAACACGGCGAGGGCGGCATACAAGGATGATGGCTGGCGGAAACGGAACATGATCCCAGTCTAGTCCACGCTCACCAGCACGCCAACGCGACGCGTGGTCGCAGCCCGCGCGGCAACCGCCTATCGACGCTCCCCACACAACACGGCGCGCATGCGCGCTTCACCGACACCCGTGAGACGAAGCATCCGCTGGCGTATGGCCTGACCAGTACGAAACGCAGGCCACCCGCGCCAGTCACCCAGGGCACGATGCCAGCAGCACCGCGCGCGATACCCTAGACTTGGCCCCCTATGCCGTCGGACCGCGCCGTATGTCCACCAACGAATCCGCCGTTCTCCCTGTTCATTGCGCCATCAAGCCGCACAACGAAGTGCTGCGTTTGGATGCACTGCACAGCTACGCGATCCTGGATACGCCACGCGAACCCGCTTTCGACGATATCACTCGGCTGGCCGCACTGATTTGCCAAGCTCCAATCGCTGTCGTCAGCCTGATCGACAGCGAACGACAATGGTTCAAGAGCGAGGTCGGGCTGGGCATACGGGAAACCCCACTGACCATCTCCATGTGCGCGCATGCGCTGCTGGAAGACGATCTACTGCTGGTGCCGGACACACGCGAAGACCCACGCTTCGCCAACAACCCCCTGGTAACCGGCGAGATGCACCTGCATTTTTACGCGGGCGCATTGTTGAAGACCTCCGACGGTCTCCCCCTGGGCACAGTGTGTGTGTTGGACCATCGCCCACGGCACCTCTCCTACGAACAGATCGAAGCACTGCGCGCATTGGCACGGCAGGCGATGGCACAACTGGAACTGCGCAAGGCGCTGCATCTGGCGCAAGAGTCCAACCACTACCGCAGTCGCTTGCTGGCCATCGCCGGCCACGACCTGAAAGCGCCCTTACGCACCGCCTCCTATGCACTGGCCAAGGTGCAACGCCAACTCGGCGACGCCGGCGCGTTGCCGTTGGATGCCGCCCGCGCCGCCTTGAACCAGGTGGCGACCGGGCTGGATACGCTGGCCACCAGCGCGGCCAGCGGCGAGTTCAGCCTGCCGACCTTGCACTCCCTGCCCCTGGCCGAGGTGCTGGCACCGATCCTGGAAACCTGGCGCCCCCAGGCCAAAGCCAATGGAGTGCAACTGCGCAACGTGCCGACCACGCTGCGCGTACACAGCAACGCGCCGCTGCTGTCCACGTTGTTGGGCAATCTGATCGGAAATGCAGTCAAGTACACCGCGCATGGCAAAGTCCTGGTCGGCTGCCGTCGGCGCGGCGACACGGTGGCCGTGGAGATCATCGACCGCGGTATCGGCATGGATCCAGACAGCCTGCGCACCCTGTTCCAGGCCTTCCGTCAGGCCGATCCGCGCAGCGATGGACTCGGCCTTGGCCTATGGATCGTGCGCCGGGCAGCGGACACCCTCGGGTGCAACGTCGAGGTTCGCAGCCGCCAAGGGCACGGCAGCCGTTTCACAGTGAAGCTACCAGCAAAGACAGAACGCTGAGCCACCGACGCGGCGACAACGTCAGTCGATGCGGGCCTGAGTCAGCGCTTCCCAGCGTGGCGGCAACGGCCAATCCGGCGGTTGATTGCCCTTCATGACCCGGCGCAGGTCACGTGTATCGATTTGCGGAGCAAGCGCATGCACCAGCTCCAAGGCATAGTCGCGCAACACGCGATCGCGCGGTAGCACGGCCCAGGCGATGCATTCGGGAATCTCCGCCGGCGCCGGCCATGCACGCAGATCCGTGTCGTTGGCGCCGACTGCCATCTCCGCCAGCAAGCCAACACCCAGCCCGGTACGCACGTAGGTCTTGATCAGATCCGCATCGAGCGCGGTCAACGCAATACTCGGCTCCAAGCCAAGGCCAGCGAATGCGCGCCGCAACGAAGATTCGGCACGGACCGAGGATTCGTAACTGATCAACGGCTGCGCCGCCAACGCCGCCATGTCCGGCGCCCGCGTCGGCACATCCAACGTGTGTCCGCGCGGTACCAGCACCAGGCGCCGCCAGCGGTATAACGGCACCGCGATACCAGCACCCGGCGCATTGCCTGCCGTGCTGACGATGGCGATGTCGGCATCCCCCTGGCTCAGCAGATCCAGCGCAGCGCTCTCGGCAGCCTGCTGCAAATGCACGCTGACCTGCCGATAGCGCTGCTTGATCCTCGCCACCGCCGGCGGCAGCACAAAACGCGCCTGGGTATGCGTGGTGATGAGGGTGAGCTGGCCCTGGCTCTGGCGACACTGGTTAGCGGCATAGGTGCGGATATTGTTGACCTCGGCCAGCACCGCGCGCGCGCGCGCGATCACCTCCCGACCTGCCGCAGTCACCGCCTCCAGACTACGCCCCTTGCGCACGAACAACAGAAAACCCAACTCGTCCTCGAGTTGTTTGAGTTGCTTGGACAACCCCGGCTGCGTGGCATGCACGCGCGCCGCCGCCAACGTGATGTTCAGATCGGCATCGACAATGGCGATGAGGTAACGAAGCTGGATCAGTGTCATCGGAACAAAGGCAAGGCGACATCTGGTGGAGGAATCACGACTGTAGTGGAAATCGGCCTCAGCTCATAACCGAGGGCAATATGCCCGGACAGAAGATGATTTCCCGCCATCAGGCACGCACGCTAAGGTCGTCGCTGCTTTGCCTATCTCGTTGCTTTCCCTATCTCTCGTATTACGCTTCAGCATGCGTCCTTCTGTGATTGCCACAATCATGACCATGCGCAGTCGCTGGGCCTGCACCGCAAGGCCGCGCCGGATAGACTGCCCGAGAGCGCATTGGCACGGGAACAACGGATTGTGGCCGTGTCGCGGGCGCATCTGCAGGCTGGCGGCGCCACTCATGCACACCGCCTGACCCGCCCCCTTCCGGAGACACTGCACATGGCGATCTACGACAACATCCTCGACACCATCGGCCACACGCCAGTGGTCAAGCTGCAACGACTGGCACCGAAGCACATCAGCCTGTACGTCAAAGTCGAAGCGTTCAATCCTGGCGGCTCGGTCAAAGACCGCCTTGCCCTGGCGATCGTGCTCGACGCCGAGGCGCGCGGCCTGCTCAAACCCGGTGACACCATCGTCGAGGCGACCTCCGGTAACACCGGCGTGGCCCTGGCGATGGTCGCTGCCGCTCGCGGCTACAAGTTTGTCGCGACCATGGTGGAGACCTTCTCGATCGAACGGCGCAAGTTGATGCGCGCCTATGGAGCCAAGGTGATCCTGACCCCGGCCGCCGAACGCGGCAGCGGTATGGTGCGCAAAGCAGAAGAACTCGCCAAGGAACACGGTTGGTTTTTGGCACGGCAGTTCGCCAACCCGGCCAATCCCGCCTACCACCGCAACACCACCGCTGCGGAGATCCTGCGCGATTTCGCCGGCCGCCGGCTGGACCATTTCGTCAGCGGCTGGGGCACTGGCGGCACCCTGACCGGCGTCGGCGAAGTGCTGCGCATCGCACGCCCGCAGGTGCGCATCATCGCCAGCGAACCGGCCGGCGCGGCCATGCTGCAAGGCCAGGAATGGAAACCGCACAAGATCCAGGGTTGGACACCCGACTTCATCCCCGAAGTCCTCAACCGCTCGGTGTACGACGCGGTACTGAGCGTGGAGGACAACGCAGCCATCGCAGTCTCACGCCGCCTCGCCGCCGAGGAAGGCATTTTCACCGGCATTTCCGGTGGTGGCACCGTCGCCACCGCATTGCAGGTGGCCGAAACCGCCACGCCCGGCGCGGTGATTCTGGCGATGCTACCGGACACTGGCGAGCGCTACTTCTCCACACCGCTGTTCGCCGACATCAACGAAGGCAGCGACGACGACTGGCTGGCCGGGCTGCCGTAATCGCATCAACCGTGTTGCATGCCACAGTGCGGCATGCAACACGGAGGATTGCCCATCTTGGTTAGATGCCAATGCCCGCTCGATCCGCGGCGGGGTCAGGTCCAATCACCGCTAGCCTGTGCCAGCTTCGTCTTGACTTGGCAAAGCGCCACCATGACCGCCGACTTGCGCCGGACAATCCAACACTCGATCCGCTTCTCCTGCATGACTCAAGTCATCGGTGTCTGCTTCGAAACGTGACACCCACGCAGGATTTCAGCGGGTCATTACATCGGCGCACAATTGATTTAAGATGCCGTATCGCGACGATCAGGGCCAGTTCCGAAACCGTCGCGTTTTTTCGTTTTGCGCCACTTAAACTAGGCAAGTTCCTGGAAACACGGTATTTGACACCTGTAACGCCAGCGGAGCCCCCATGCTTTTCGAAACACTTGCCACCAGCGGCCACGAACAAGTCGTCTTCTGTCACAACCACGATATCGGCTTAAAAGCGATCATCGCCATCCACAACACCGTCCTTGGCCCCGCGCTGGGCGGCGTGCGCATGCGTCCCTACGCCACCACTGAATCGGCGCTGCAGGACGCACTGCGGCTCAGCCGCACGATGACCTACAAGAACGCGCTGGCCGGGCTGAACATCGGCGGCGGCAAGGCCGTGATCATCGGCGATCCGAAAACCGATAAATCCGAGGTGCTGCTGCGCGCTTTCGGTCGCTACGTGGATTCACTGGGCGGGCGCTACATCACCGCAGAGGACGTGGGCACCGACGTCAACGACATGGAGCAGATCTACCTGGAGACCGAATACGTCACCGGCGTGCATCAGGTCCACGGCGGCTCCGGCGATCCGGCCCCGTTCACCGCCTACGGTGCGCTGCAGGCACTGCTGGCCTCGTTGCAACGTAAATTCGGCCACGAAGAAATCGGCAAGATCAGCATCGCGGTGCAGGGTCTGGGTCACATTGGCATGGAGTTGGTGAAGCTGCTGAAGGAACGCGGCGCCAAGCTGTACGTGACCGACCTGGATCCGGCACTGGTCGAGCGCGCAGTCGCCGAATACGGCGCCGAAGCGGTGACGCCCGAGGAAATCTACGACGTCGCCGCCGACGTACTGGCACCGTGCGCGCTGGAAAACGCCATCGACGAAGCCAAGCTGCCACGATTGAAGGCGAAGATCGTCTGCGGCACCGCCAACAACCAATTGACCAGCGCCGCCGTGGGCGAGGAACTGCATCGCCGCGGCATCCTCTACGCGCCGGATTACGCGGTCAACGCCGGTGGCGTGATGAATGTGTCGCTGGAGATCGACGGATACAACCGCGAACGCGCGATGCGCCTGATCCGCAGCATGTACCACAACCTCGGCAAGATCTTCGACCTGTCCGAGCGCGAGAATATCCCAACGCAACAGGCTGCCGACCGCATCGCCGAAGCACGCATGCAAGCCATTGGCAAGCTCAAACTCCCACTGGGCCGCACCGTACCGCGCTCGATGGGGCATCTGCGCGGCGAATAATTCGCACCGCCAATGGCGCAAAGCCTCGGCCGGATCGCGGCCGACCGAGGTCACCACAAGCATCTTGACCCACGCGCCGATACGCCAACGCACTGTCACGGTCCGCACCGGAACAGCGCGATCCAAATCCCTCGGCAGCGCACTGCCGCCCGGGGTCAGAACCCCAGGCGGTAGCGCAGCGAGAACACGTGATCGTCGCCGCGCGGACCGAAGCGTTGGTCGTAGCCCAGCCCGAGGACCGAGGTGTTCCAGTGCGTCTGCAGGCTCGCGCCGAACAGACCACCGGCGCGTGCCGGTTGCAGATCGACCAACGGCGCCCACGCGTCCACGCCGACAAAGCGGGCCTGGCGATCCAATCCCTGCGCGGCCAGGGTCTGCTGCCACTCGGCATAACCCTGCAGCGACCAGCCATGGCCGCCAACGCCAGTGCGCAGACCCGCCAGCGCTTGGCTACGCGAGGAAGACGCGGCATCGGCCATGAGCCCGAATCCGTCACCGCCCTGCTCGTGGAAACCATCGCTGTCGATGCGGCTGTAGTCGGCGCCGACATACGGCGTCAGCCAAGCCGGGCCACGGCCCAGGCGATAACCAATCTCGACACTGCTTGAGAGGAAGCGCCCGCTATAGCGACTGGACGCATCGGCAACGCTATCGCCAAGCAGCAGACTGCGATCGAGCTGGCGGCGGTATTGTCCACTACCCAGTTGCGCCAACGCATACGTGTTGCCGGACATGGCACCGAAATACGCCTGACCCTGCACCTGACGATTGCGACTACGATCCAGGCGACCGGCATCGTTGGCGTGACTCTCGCCGAAGGCGACACCGGCCACCGTATGCTCGCCAAGACGCATATCCTGACCCATCAGCCAACCATCGAACTGGAACTGACTGCCGGCAAAGCTGCCCTGCCCGGTCTCGCCCAGTTGCTGACTCCAGGCACCGACCGCACGCGGCCGCGCGACCAGCAGATCGAACCGGCTGGACAGTGCGCGCCGCTGCAGATCCATCGTGTCGAATGTCATCGCACCGGCAGCGGCGTGGGCTTCGCCGGACAGACTGCGCAAGGTTGCCGTGGCCGCCGCCACCGTCGGCGACTGCTGTACCGCGCCAGCGGCTTTCAACAAGTCACCATCGACCGTCGCCGGTGCCTTCTGCAGTTGCGTATTGAGTCGCGCGAACGCCGCATCCACACGGCTGGCCGAAGCCAGGGTGGCCGCATTGTTGACGCCGAAAGCAGCCGCAGCCGCGGTGACGCTCAACGACTGCAGCGTGATCGAAGCACTGGTGGCATCGTAGGACAGCGACGCGGTCACGAACACGTTCGACGGCGAGGTCACCGACGCGAACGTACCGGTCAAACCACCGCTGGCTTCCAACACCTTGTAGGCGGTGTTATTGGCCACGTAGTCGTGCTTGCCCAGCACGTACAACGCACCGCCCTGCAAGGTCGCAGTGCCGCCGGCCGAGAGCTTGTCGCCCACCAACAGGGCCAACCGACCATTGCTGGCCTGCACGTAGCTACCGCTCAGGCTCAAGACCGCCGCCCCGACCTGGAAAGTACCGGCATTGACGACATTGCCGCCCAGCGCCCCTGTCCCGATGAAAGTGGCGCCATTGCTGATCGCCACGTTCGAGTTGCCCAGGCTCGCCGCGCTGAGCGTTCCACCTTGTACCTGGGTATCGCCGCTGTAGGTGTTGTGCGTACTGCTCAAGGTCAAGGTCCCGTTGCCCTGCTTGATCAGGCCGCCACTACCGGAGATATCGTTGGCCCAGGTCGAACCGCCATCGAACGCGACAGTGACATCGCCCCAGTCGAACCGGGCCGGCCCCTTCACCGCCTTGCCGATGTTGAGCAGGCCGTAACCGAACACGGAGTCCACCCCGGGCGCGCCCAGGTCGGTGGCGGTGCCGAGCAGGGTCTGCCGGACCAAATCGTTGGTGAAGTACGGGAAGGCCTGCCACACCAGCGTCGCCGCGCCGGATACCAACGGAGTCGCGAACGAGGTACCGCTGCCGTAGTAGTAGGTTGGACTGGAGGTGGACGTGGTCGCTTTCGGATCGACGAACACTTCGGTGCCTGGCGCAACCAGGCAATAACGCATCGCCGCGCCGCAAGCATTGGAATAGGAGGCTAACTGCGTCCCGGTCGTCGAATCCACTGCAGCCACCACCAGCCAGCCGCGCTCCAGGTCTGCGGCCGGAAGCGTCCCGCCGGGTCCAGGCTGGCTCGGCAACGAGGCGATGTCAGACGGCGTGGCCTTGGACTCGTTGCCCGCCGCGAACACCACCAAACCGCCGTTGCCATGTACGAACGGACGGTAATCATCGGCGATCGCGTTGGTCGCGTTGGGATCGGTCCAGTAGACCCCTCCCCAGGAATTGTTCATCACCTTGACCCCGGCATTGATCAGATCCTGGTGCACGCCGCTTAAGCCGAGCCCACCGCTGACCTGATTGCCACTGCCGCTTCCATCATCCTTGGGCTGGGTGTCGGAGATGATGCGCGCCGACACGATCTGTGCGCCTGGCGCGATGCCGCCCGGCCAGGCACCGACTGGCTTACCAGCGGCGAGTTGAGAGACGGTGGTGCCATGGCCGACGACATCGTCAACGTTGACGTTGTTCTTGGACGGATCGACGTACACAAAGTTGGACACCACACGTCCGGCCAACGCCGGATGGTCGCGGTTGACCCCGGTATCGACGACGCCAATGCGATAGCCGCTGCCGTCGTAGCCGGCCGCCTGTGCCGTCAGGGCATTGGTCAGCACCAGATGCGCGTCGAACGCCGGTTGTGGCGGCGGCGGCGGAGAATTTGGCGGCGGCGGAGGAGGAGGAGGTGGTGGTGGTGGTGGCGAGTTAGGCGGCGGATTGCCGCCGTGGACCATGGGACTGCCGCCGCCATGCCCACCACCACAAGAAGTCAACGCAACTGCAACAGCGGCCGCCAGCAGCGACCGCGCCATCAATGTCCGCATATTGTTCCCCTTTGCCCTGAGCCGCGCGTCAATGCGCGCACTGATATTGAGTCGTCGCTCAATTAACAACAACCAACGCCCCACGTGAACCGCAACGAACTCTACACCGAAATGGCACACTCGCGACGATGCACAATCCAAACTCGGATTGGCATTGGCAGCAGCCGCAGTGCGACCGATAATCGATACCACCTATCCCCCAAGGGTTTGACATGACCGAGATCGTCATCGCTGCGGCCAAGCGCACTGCCATCGGCGCCTTCCTGGGCCAGTTCAATGGCGTCCCCACGCCAACGCTCGGCGCCGCCGCCATCCGCGCCGCGCTGGAGCAATCCGGCATCGCCACTGTCGACGTCTCTGAAGTCATCATGGGCTGCGTGCTTCCGGCCAACCTCGGCCAGGCGCCCGCGCGGCAAGCCGCGCGCGCAGCCGGCCTATCCGACGCCACCGGCGCGACCACCATCAACAAAGTCTGCGGCTCGGGCATGAAGGCGGTGATGCTGGGCCACGATCTGATCAAGGCCGGCTCGGCCAGCATCGTCGTCGCCGGCGGAATGGAATCGATGAGCAACGCGCCGCACCTGCTGCCCAATTCGCGCATCGGCAACCGTTACGGCAATTTTCAAGCGATCGATCATATGGCCTGGGACGGCCTGACCAATCCCGACGACGGCCAAGCCATGGGCGTGTTCGGTGAAGCGACAGCGGAGAAGTTCGGCTTCACCCGCCAGGACCAGGACGCGTTCGCGATCGCATCAGTCACCCGTGCACAGGCCGCGCAGCGTAACGGTGCGTTCGATGCCGAGATCGTTCCGATGCGCATCGCCACCCTTAAGGGAGAAGTGCAGGTCGCCAGCGACGAACAACCGGATAAGTCCGACATCGCCAAAATTCCGACCTTGAAGCCAGCGTTCAAGAAGGATGGCACGGTCACCGCCGCCAGTTCTTCCAGTATCTCCGACGGCGCGGCAGCACTGGTGCTACTCGGCAGCGACGATGCCGCACGACGCGGCATCACGCCGCTGGCGCGTATCGCCGGCCACGCGACCTTCGCGCAGGCACCGGAATGGTTCACCACCGCACCGGTCGGCGCGATCCGCAAGCTGCTCGACCAGGTAGGCTGGAGCCTGGACCAGGTCGATCTGTTCGAAATCAACGAAGCCTTCGCCGTGGTGGCAATGGTACCGATCAAGGAACTGGGCATTGACCACGCCAAGGTCAACGTCAACGGCGGGGCCTGCGCGCTTGGCCACCCCATCGGCGCGTCAGGCGCACGGTTATTGGTGACATTGCTAAATGCGTTGCGCAACCGCGGCGGCCGCCGCGGCATCGCCACCCTGTGCATCGGCGGTGGCGAGGCGACCGCAGTCGCCATCGAATTGATTTAATTAGAGTTAACCCCTGCAATACAAAAATGAATGCGCACACGCTTGACAGCCGACTTTGGCTTGTCATCATGTGAAGGGCGCGCACTCGCGCGTTGCCTAACTAAACGACGAGGATAGACACAATGAGCATCAACAAGCTGCTGATCGCAATGGCGCTAGGCCTGGCCCTGGCCGCGTGCTCGAAGCAGGAGCAGGCCCAGGACGCCGCGGCTTCCGCTAACCAGTCCGCCACCGAAGCGCAGGCTGCTGCTGACCAGTCCGCTGCTGCCGCTGCCCCGACCGCAGACGCCGCCCAGGCCGCTGCTGACACCGCCGCGACCGCTGCCAACACTGCTGCCGATGCCTCGGCCGCCGCCGCCGCTGCCCCGACCGAAGCCGCTGCCGACAAGGCTGCCGACACCGCCAAGGCTGCGGAAGCAACCGCTGACAAGGCCAAGGAAACTGCCGAAAAGGCCAAGAAGTAATCACTTCTCGCTTCAGGCAAGTCTGAGAAAGCCGCTGGTTGACCAGCGGCTTTTTCTTTGCCAAGCAATTTAATACCGATCCACAGAAGCCGCTATCGTCTGGGCTACTGCAACAGCTTTGCGGCAGCAACAAAAATTGCCACGCGATCCTCGTTGGCATCGACCTCGCACCACGCGTTCGCTATCGACCATTGCGCCAACCACGGCAACGCCCACCACCACCAATCCGCTCAGCGACATGCCGACGCACTCCGGATCATCTGTGGCAGGACCTGCCTACGGCGACACAGATTTCTGAATGTGAGCACGCACCTACACCTCGCCTTGACGCAGACTGCATGCCGTGGCAACCATGCTGCATCAGGCACCATGTCGACCGAGAACGCGCATGAACAAAACAACAATTTTGACCGTGTTAGCCGTGCTGACGCTGACCGCCTGCCAAGGCCCGGAAGCACAACAAGCGCAGCGCGACGCCAAGGCCGCCGCCGAGGAAACCAGTAAAGCCGCAAAGGAAGCCGCAGACCAGGTCGCGCAGACCGGACGCCAGGTCGCTGCCGACGCCCGCGACGCCGCGCATCGCGCGGCCAACTCCGAGTCGGTGCAAGATGCCACGGCCGCAGCCAAGGAGATGGCCGCCGATGCCAGCGAGGCCACCGCCGAGGCTGCAAAAAAAGTTGCCGAAAAAGCCCGCGAAAACGCCGACGCAGATCCGCATAACGCTCACCGAGAACATCACTGAGCTGCGCCCGCGCCCGCGCCTTCACCTGCGCGGACGAGGGAGCGCAGATTTTATGCGACGGCCAGCATCCGGCGGCCTTTTTTCGTGACATAGGCCGAATGTGGTTCACGCGGAGCGCTCACTTTGTCAATGTCGACTCTTCATCGCGTGCAGGCCAGAACCCGTTTTGCTCTCCTCTTCTCGGCCACGGTATTCGTGGTGATCGGGTTTGGGGTGTTCTCGGGTGCGCAACATGCGCTTTCCAATGCCGCGCTGGTCGCGCATACGCACGAAGTGCTGCGCAACATCGACGAGGTGCAGTCCACGCTGCTGCTGACCGAATCTTCCTTGCGCGGATACGAGCTGACCAGCAACCAAGCCTATCTGAGCACCTACCGCGACAGCGCTGAGCGCGTACCGCGGCAACTGGCGCAATTACGCGCATTGGTGGCGGATAATCCGGTGCAGATCGCCAACCTCCGCGCCCTGCAGCAACTGGCGAACACACGCCTGACGCAGATGCGACAGTTACTCGACATCTACCAGCGTACGGGCCTCATCGGCCTGCAGCGCGCGATGGGCACGGAAGTTTTCCAGAATTCCAGCGCGATCCGCGATCATATGCAGCAGATGATCGAACTGGAGCAACGATTATTGCAAAGCCGTGATCGCTCCAACCAACGCAACTCCGACCTGCTGTTGGGTCTGGCGCTGGCTGGCATTCCATTCGGCCTGGGCAGCGTCTGCGTGGTCTACGCGCTGTTGTTCCGCGAATTGCGCAACCGCAGCGCGGCCGAACAGGCCGCTTCGGTCGCCAACGAAAAGCTGGAAGCCAGCATCCTGGAGCTTGAGCGCACCAGTACCGACCTCAATGCACTCAGCCGCTACTCCGGCCTGCTACAGAGCTGCATGGATCCGACCGAGGCATTGGCAGTGACTACGCGCCTGCTTGCCACATTGATACCCAATAGCGGCGGCAGCATCTATCTGCTGCGCGCCTCGCGGGACAAAGCGGAGCAGATCGTCACCTGGGGGCAGTCGCCAGTGCGCAGCGAAGTGATGGTGGCACCGCAGGATTGTTGGGCGCTACGCCGCGACAAGAGCCACTTCGTCAACGCACAGCGGCACGACTCGGCCTGTACGCATATGCGCGACGATCCACAGAACATCGCCGCCAGTACCGCCTGCATTCCGTTGTCGGCGCAGGGCACGCAGTTGGGCTTCGTTTTCCTGGCGGGCGCTGGCCCCGGCCCACTGCCGCGCATCGCCATCGTCGAAGCCGCGGCCGAGCAGTTGTCGCTGGCACTGAGCAATCTGCGCCTACGCGAGTCGCTGCGGCTGCAATCGATCCGCGACCCGCTCACCGGCCTGTTCAATCGCCGCTACCTGGAAGAGTCGTTGCAACACGAACTGGCCCGCTGCGAACGCCATTCGATGCCACTGTCGCTGCTGATGCTGGACGTGGATCACTTCAAACAATTCAACGACCTGCATGGCCACAGCGGCGGCGACAGCCTATTGGCGGCGGTCGGGCAGATGCTGTCCTCGCGACTACGGGGCGAAGACATCGCCTGCCGCTACGGCGGCGAGGAATTCACCGTGATCCTGCCCGAAACCAGCCCAGAAGAAGCACTGGGGATCGCCGAGCACATCCGTGCCTGCGCCCAACAAATCAATGCCAATCTGGACGGCAAAGCATTACCTGGGGTTACGCTATCGATCGGACTCGCCAGCTACTCACGTGACGGCACCGTCGCCACGACCCTGTTGCGCAAAGCCGATGCGGCCCTGTACCGGGCCAAGCGCAGCGGTCGCAACCAGGTGCAACAGTACGATTCGGCACTGGATGACGCCGACTGAACCGCGCTTTCACGAGCGTGACGGAGGCGTCAATTGGCGATAAAAGTCACAAAATCGACGCGATAGAGCAGCCATAGTGGCGTCTTCCCCCGACTGGAGACGACCACCATGTCCATTTGGAAAGATCAGAGTTCAACGCGCAAGGACGGCCTCCCCCCCGTCCCCGGCAACGGTGCCGTGCCAGCGGATTCACACCCCGCCAGCGACGCACTCAGCAACGAACCGCTGACCAGCATTACGGCAGCCGCTCCCACACCAACCCCCGCCCCTACCCCTGTCCGCTCAGCGGCACCGGCAGCCAAGGAATCGCTGATCGCCGCCGACATCAGTATCGAAGGCAAGATCGAAGGCAGCGGCCATATTCGTATTGCCGGCAAGTTCAAGGGCGACGTCAACGTGCAAGGCGATCTGACCATCGAGACCGGTGCCAAGCTGAGCGGCGGCGTGCGCGCCGAGAAGGTCATCATTGCGGGCGAATTGGAAGGCAATATCGAATCGGCTTCGCGGGTGGAACTACTGACTTCCGGCGTGCTGATCGGCGATGTGAAAGCCGGCTCACTGACTGTCGCCGCCGGCTCGCGGATGCGCGGCCAGGCCGACTTCGGTTGGGATGACGACAAGCATGGCCGCAAGTCGGCCAAGGCCACGGAGTCTGACACCGGCGCATGAGTAGTCCGCGTCCTGGTACCCCGGGGGCGACCCGGACCTGCCCGCACTGCAGGGCCACGATCCTGGAAAGTGCCAGCGTCTGCCCGGCGTGCAAGCATCATTTGCGCTTCGACTCGGCGGTGCTGCAGCAATCGGCACCGTCGGCGATGGTACCGCTGCGCGTAGACGGCACCATCCGCCATCCCGCAGATGGCACCGCGTGGGAGTACAGCGTGCTGGTGAGTATTCGCAACGGCCGCGGCGAGGAGATCAAGCGCCAGTTGGTCGGGGTCGGAGCCATGCTCAATGGCGAGGAACGCACGTTCACCCTCTCGGTGGAGGCGACTCCAGTGAAGAACGGCAAACGGGGGAAACTCTAGGAGCGAGCGGTGCCATCCGCCGGGACGCATGGGGATAGCCCAGAACCACGGTGATGTCCTGTTGGCAAAGGACCAGACATCGCCATTGCCCAGCACGGAAAAAACAAACGGAAAATGGGGCCTTGCATCCTGAGCCAAAGGGTATTGATCAGCCCGCACAGCGAACACCTGCTGTGCGGGCAGCTAAGATCCCCACTTAAACGCACTCAGGTCAGATGCTAGCTGGTTCGGTGAATGGCGCTACGCCAATGTTTTCGCAGTTCACCGCCTGCATTACGTGGACACTGCCGTAAGAACGGCTACTCACTTGCGTCGAAGATGCAGAACTTGCATTGCTGGATGCACTGCCGTCGCCAGGCGATTTCGCCACGACCTTGCCCGTGCGTTTACGCTGTGTCATCAAGAACCAAGCCTCTGCCAATCACAACTGCACTCAGCGCATCGGCTCGACGGGGCTCGCATCCGGGATCATCGCGATGCTGGATAAAGACGCTGCTGCTTCGCTCAACGACTGCAAGAATTCCGGCTCAAGCATCAGCTTGCCGAACCAACCACGCTGGGTCCCCGTGAGCACGCGCAGCATATGCCCACGGCCACCAGGGAGGCGCCCTGCGGGCAGCAGGCCGATGTCACGCACCCGCGCGGCAAGGTCGCGCTCGGACTGGAACAGCGGCGTCAGCCAACGGCTCCAGAATTGGTAGACCGCCACATGCGCCTGACGTTGCGCCTGATATTGAGCCAGCGCCACATCCAGATCCGGCGCCTCGCGCAGACAGACGCTCAACGTCCAGGCATCCATCAGCGCCATATTGACTCCCTGCCCAAGTTGCGGACTCATCGCATGCGCGGCGTCGCCAACCAACACTAGACGGCCACGGTACCAATGCCGCTGCACCGTATCGCGATAACTGGCGCGTGCCAGTTGTGTCGGCACCTCCACCTGCGCCAGGCGCTCACGCGCCTGCGGCCATAACTGCGCCACCTCCTCCAACCAGGCGGGCATGCCACGCGTCCGCCAGGCGTCGAAATCCGCAGTAGGCAAGCTCCAGAAGAAACTCAAGCGTGGCTCGGCATCACCCGGTCGTGTGCCAACCGGCAACAGGCCGATCATCTTGCGCGCGGCCACGTAGCGCTGGCGCAGTTCATCGGCGAAAGCCCAGTCGCCGTGTGGCAACAGGCACCACAATGCACCCCACGGATAGGCGCGATCCAAGCGCGTGCCCTGCACCTGTGCACGCAGCGCCGAGGCTGCGCCGTCGCTGGCGATCACCAAATCAAACGGGCCATGCCAGTGACCGCGCTGATCCTGCACCCGGCGCAGGCCATCATCGATCGCCACAATCTGCGTGTCGCGCTGCAGCTCGGCGTCGCCATCCCACGCCTGAGCCAGCAACGCGAACAACGCACCGCGCTGCATGCCCAGCCCGAACAGGCACGCATCCAGGTCGCGATAGCGGATGTCCATCACCGCACGGCCGCCGGGTGTCTCGCCATACAGACGCCGCACTGGCGCGCCGTAGACCAACGCCTGCTTGAGCAGACCAAGCCGCCACAGCACCTGCAACCCAGTCGGTTGCAGCAGGAAGCCGGCACCGACCGGACCCGGCTGCGGCGCACGCTCGAATACCTGCACTCGGTGACCATCGCCCGCCAGCAGCAACGCCAACGTCTGACCCGCCGTACCATAGCCGACGATGGCGATCTGCATCGCGCGTTTCATCGTATCCACTGAAACCGGAAATCCCCATCAAGACCACACATATTGCAAGAAACCCGGTTGCAGCGGGATTCAACACAAGCCGAATCTACGTAAACGCTGACTCAATCGGCATGACATCAGGAGTGAGCCACCCGCAGTAGGCAAGCTCCAGAAGAAACTCAAGCGTGGCTCGGCATCACCCGGTCGTGTGCCAACCGGCAACAGGCCGATCATCTTGCGCGCGGCCACGTAGCGCTGGCGCAGTTCATCGGCGAAAGCCCAGTCGCCGTGTGGCAACAGGCACCACAATGCACCCCACGGATAGGCGCGATCCAAGCGCGTGCCCTGCACCTGTGCACGCAGCGCCGAGGCTGCGCCGTCGCTGGCGATCACCAAATCAAACGGGCCATGCCAGTGACCGCGCTGATCCTGCACCCGGCGCAGGCCATCATCGATCGCCACAATCTGCGTGTCGCGCTGCAGCTCGGCGTCGCCATCCCACGCCTGAGCCAGCAACGCGAACAACGCACCGCGCTGCATGCCCAGCCCGAACAGGCACGCATCCAGGTCGCGATAGCGGATGTCCATCACCGCACGGCCGCCGGGTGTCTCGCCATACAGACGCCGCACTGGCGCGCCGTAGACCAACGCCTGCTTGAGCAGACCAAGCCGCCACAGCACCTGCAACCCAGTCGGTTGCAGCAGGAAGCCGGCACCGACCGGACCCGGCTGCGGCGCACGCTCGAATACCTGCACTCGGTGACCATCGCCCGCCAGCAGCAACGCCAACGTCTGACCCGCCGTACCATAGCCGACGATGGCGATCTGCATCGCGCGTTTCATCGTATCCACTGAAACCGGAAATCCCCATCAAGACCACACATATTGCAAGAAACCCGGTTGCAGCGGGATTCAACACAAGCCGAATCTACGTAAACGCTGACTCAATCGGCATGACATCAGGAGTGAGCCACAAAACGCCGCGAATCGCCGCGAATCGCTATCGGGCCGGCGCGGACAGCGTGCAGGCAGCGTAACGAAGCCTATCACCCACGCGCCAGCGCACCGATCAACTCCGGCAACCCCACCGAAGCTGCGTCCACATTGGCCAGCACCTCGGCCAGCGTGATTTCCTCTGCATCGCCGCAACCGGCCGCCCAGTTCGCCACGATCGCCAGGCAGGCGTAGTCCAGGCCAAGTTCGCGCGCCAGACCTGCCTCCGGCATGCCGGTCATGCCAACCAGATCGCAGCCATCGCGGCGCAGCCGTGCAATTTCAGCGATGGTCTCCAGGCGCGGCCCTTGGGTGGCACCATAGCAACCGCCATCGACCAACACGGCACCGCTCACGCGTGCGGCAGCCAATATCTTGCTGCGCAGCAACGGCGAATACGGGTGGCCGAAATCCACATGCAGCACCTCGCTGCCCGGCTCCTCGCATAGCGTGGAGATACGCCCCCAGGTGTAGTCGATCAACTGATCCGGACACGCCAACACGCGCGGACCGAAACGCTCGGTGATGCCACCCACCGTGTTCAATGCCAGCACCCGTGTCGCGCCGACGTGTTTTAACGCGGCAAGGTTGGCGCGATAGTTGATCTTGTGCGGCGGCAGCGCGTGACCTTCGCCGTGGCGGGCCAGGAAGGCGATGCGCTGGCCGAGCAGTGTGCCGATCCGCAGTGGACCGGATGGGCTGCCGTAACGCGTGTCGACTTCGCGGGTCTCCACCTCGTCCAATTGTGCGAGCTTATAGACGCCGGTGCCGCCGATGACGGCCAATGCGATGTGGTCCATGCCAATCCTCTTGCAGAACGTGAGCGCGCCGACGGCCAAACGCCGACGCCCAGGGCGATGCGCGGATCGCGCGCTATTGCTTCATCGCGTAGATCGCAGGCAAATTACGCAGGCCTTCGTTGACGTCCATGCCGAAGCCGAACACGTAACGATCCGGCACGTCCACGCCGCTGTAGTCAGCACTCAAGCCGTCGACGCAGCGGTCGTGACGTTTGACCGCGAGCGCCGCGATACGGACGTCGCTGGCACCCTGCTCCAGGCACCATTGGCGCACCGCCAGCAGGGTCAAGCCTTCGTCGAGAATGTCATCCAGCAGCAGCACGCGGCGACCGTAGAGCGCGGTGGCTGGGCGATGCTTCCACACCAACTCGCCGCCGACGGTTTCGCCGCGATAGCGAGTGGCATGCAGATAATCCAATTCCAGATCCTGACCACGGCGACCCAGTTCCAACGCCAATTGCCCGGCAAACGGCAGTGCGCCATGCATGATGGTCAGGTAGACCGGAATATCGCCGCGGTAGTCGGCGGCAATGGCATCGGCCATGCGCGCGATGGCCTGATCGAGCTGCGGACGATCGACCAGCAGGTCGGCATGGGCATGGACCTGGGCGATGGTGAAGGTAGACATCAGGCGATTTTCCCGAGAGTGGAGAGCAGATGGGCTTGGGTGTGGCCGTAACGGGTATCGGCCAGCAAGCCATCCCAACCGAGGCCGCCGCGACCGATCAACCCGAGCAGCGCAGCGGTATTGCACGGACGATCACGCACGGCCAGCAACGACTCTGCGACCAGTTCCGGATGGCAGACCAGAACCACATCGCAGCCGGCGTCCAGATGCGCGCTCACGCGCGCAGCGACGCCGCCCACGGCGAATGAAGCGGCCATCCCGATGTCGTCGGAGAACACCACGCCACGGAAGCCGATTTCCTGACGCAGGATCTGCCCAATCCAGCGCGACGAATAGCCAGCCGGCTCCGGTGCCACCTGCGGGTAGACCACATGCGCCATCATCACCGCATCGGCACCGGCGGCGATGCCGGCGGCGAACGGGACCAGATCTTCCTGAAGCAGCGTGTCCAGCGCGCGCGGATCCTCGGCACGGTCGACGTGGGTGTCTTCCCGCACCGTGCCGTGGCCTGGGAAGTGCTTGAGCGTAGCGCCCATGCCCACGCTGTGCATGCCACGCACGTAGGCGGCGACAAAGGCGGCCACCACGTGCGGATCGTCGCTGAAGGCCCGATCACCGATCGCGTGATTGCCGCGCGCCAGATCCACCACCGGGGCGAAACTCAGGTCCACGCCACTCGCACGCACCTCGCTGGCCATCAGCCAGGCATGCTGCTCGGCCAGTGCGAGGGCGGCTTCGGGATCGCGCGCATAAAGCGCACCTAAGCTCTGCAGCGGCGGCAATGCGCTGTAGCCTTCGCGGAAGCGCTGCACGCGACCGCCTTCTTGATCCACACAGATCAGCAGCGGCCGTGGCGCAGTGGCGCGGATCGCCGCACTCAGTTCAGCCACCTGCGTGCGCGAGGCGAAATTACGTTTGAACAGGACCACGCCGGCCACCGCGTCATGCTGCAGCCAGTCGCGTTCTTGCGCGGTGAGTTCGGTACCGGCAACGCCGATCGCGAGCATGCTTGGATCTCCTGCCAGCGCTGTGGGAGCGCGTCTGGGCCGGTATTGTCGCAGATGCCGAAAGCGGCAACAGGACAACCGGATGAGCAACTAGGGCGCGCAGGCATCCGCGCCGCAATCGCGTCCCGATGCAGAGGCATCCGGCAACAGACCACGCAAGGTCGCAGCGAACACCTCCGGCGGCTGCGCCCCCTGCAGCGCCTGGCGGCCATCGATGACATACACAGGCACCGCGTCAATCCCCATCTCCTGCGCTTGCTGCAACTGCGCCTGGATTTCGACCAGACCCTCGTCACCGTCCAGCAACGCCTGCACGCGCGCTGGCGGCAGGCCACCGGCGGCGCCAGCATCGAGCAATGTCTGCGTCTGGGCCAGATTGCGGCCCTGGGCGAAATGCGCGTGGAACAGCGCTTGGGCAACCGCATCGGCGTCGCCCTCGCGCGCGGCCAGCCACAACACCCGATGCGCCGGCAACGTGGTCACTCGCACCTGACCACGCCCAAAATCCAACGGCAGGCCATCGGCACGCGCAGTGGACTGGGTCTGCATCAAAATCTGCTCGGTCCGCGCAGGACCACCGAACTTGGACGCATAGGCCTCGCGTAGCGGCACCGGCGTGAAATCGGCCTCGGGATCGATCAGATACGGGTGCCAGTGGATGTCCAACGCCGCTGCATCGGCGCCGAGCAGCGCGATACCCTGTTGCAGGCGACGCCGCCCGATCCAACACCAGGGGCAGACCACGTCGGACCAGATATCGATGCGCATTGGAAAGCCTCGAAACTCATACACGATGGGATGCGAGACAGCATACGACATTGCACGACGACGACGGTTGCCGAAGCACCGTCGCCGTTTTCTACATACAACTCACAAGATTCCACCCTGCGACCAGCGACAAAACGGATGCGCGGCCAGGGCGGCGTTGTAGTAACGCCGATCATCAGTGACCTCGACACCGATCCAGTCGGGCCTGGAGAACACCTCATCGGGGCTATCCAGTTCAATCTCGGCCACGACCAGGCCTGCGTTATCGCCAAGAAACTCGTCCACTTCCCATAGATGCCCCTGGTGTTGCACCAAATGCCGACGCTTGTCGATCAGCCCGCCCACGCATAACGCCAACAATGCGCGTGCATCGTCCAACGGCAACGGATATTCGAATTCCTGGCGGGTATGCCCCAACTCGCGTGACTTGAAGTTGAGAAATGCCTGCTCGCCCTGTACGCGCACCCGTACCGACGCCTTCTCCGCCCCACTGGCCAGCGCCACTGGATCGTTGAGGTAGCCCTGCGCCATCGGGATGACGGCATGCGTCATCGTGCGCCAGCCATTGCAGGCAACCAGAAATTTACGTTCGATTTCGATCGGCATGATGGGACACTCGCGAAAATGGGGAGAGTGAGACGAGTCAGTGATGCGCACAGCTACAACGTGATCAACTGATTTGACGAAGACGAAAAAACACTACCGCCGTACAAACCGCCCTTCCACACACCGCGAGAAATCTAGCGCTCGAATACCGCGATGCTTTCCACATGCGCGGTATGCGGAAACATATCCATCGCTCCCGCCGCCTTCAACACGAAACCCTGCGTATTGACCAAATAGTTGGCGTCGCGGGCCAGCGAGCCAGGATGGCAGCTCACATAGACGATGCGCTGAAACTGCGTCAGCGGCAGTTGCTGCAGCACCTCCAGCGCACCGGAGCGCGGGGGGTCGAGCAGCAGCTTGTCGAACCCCTGGCGCATCCACGCTGCCTGACGTTGATCCTGGGTCAGGTCGGCAGCGAAGAACTGCGCGTTATCCAGACCATTGCGCTGCGCGTTTTCGCGCGCGCGCGTCACCAGCCCGGCATCGCCCTCCACCCCCACCACCTCGCGCACTGTCCGTGCCAGCGGCAAGGTGAAATTCCCCAGGCCGCAGAACAAATCCAGCACCCGATCGTCCGATTGCGTATCGAGCAAGGTCAACGCATGCGCAATCATCTGCTGATTGAGCGTGGCATTGACCTGGATGAAGTCCAATGGCCGGAACGCCAACTCCACGTCCCACTGCGGCAACCGGAACGACAGTGGCGCCGCGTGCGGATACAGCGGATGCACGCTGTCCACACCGACCGGTTGCAGGAAGATGGCGAAGTCGTGTTCCTGAGCGAAAGCGATCAACGCAGCCTGATCATGTTCGCTGAGCGGCTGCATATGGCGAAAGGTCAGCGCCACTGTGGCATCGCCGGCGATGAATTCGATCTGCGGAATGTCGCGCTTGCCGTCCAGGCGCTCGACCAGCTCGGCCAAGACCGCGATCTTGAGCCCAATCTGCGGAATCACCGTATGGCACACCGACAGGTCGGCGACGAAGCGGGGATCCTGCTCGCGAAAGCCGACCAGGGTCCGGTCCTTCTTCTCGACGCGGCGGACCGAGAAACGCCCCTTGCGGCGATAGCCCCAGGACGCGCCCGACAGCGCTGGCAGCACCGTCTGTGGAGTGACATGCCCGATGCGCTCCAGGTTGTCGGTCAGCACCTGCTGCTTGGCGAGGATCTGCTGGTCCTCGGCCAGATGCTGCAACACACAACCGGCACAGACACCGAAATGCGGACAACGCGGCGCGACCCGCTGCGGCGAAGCCTGCAACACCTGCAGCGTGCGCGCCTCATCGAAATGGCGGTTACGGGCCGTGGGCTCGGCGAGAACGGTCTCCCCAGGCAGCGCGCCGGCGACGAAGGCCACCTTCTCGCCCTCGCGGCGGGCAACGCCGCGACCATCGTGGCTCAGGTCGGCGATTTCGGTCTGGAAAGGGGTACGGTCGAGGCGGTTTCTGGATCGGGCCACGTGGCGATTGGCTGCGGGCTGAAAAGGGCGGCCATTGTCGCAGATGACCAGCGCAGGGATTGACTTGCACTGGTCACAACGACGCGGCACAGTGGCGCAGCGTCTGGGCAGACGCTACTACGATGTACCAACGCCGCATGGAGGCAACGAAAGATGGCATCGAATCAGGACCCTGTGACGCGACTGTTGCTGGTCGAAGACGACCCGATCAACCGCGCCTTTTTTCATGTAACGCTGGAATCCCTGCCGGCACAGATCGACCTGGCCGACTCCGTCGCCACCGCTCTCGCCCTGGCGCGAGTACGCGACCACGATCTGTGGCTGATCGACGCCAACCTGCCCGACGGCAGCGGCACCGAGCTATTGCAGCAGTTGCAGCGGCAGTGCCCCGGTACACAGGGCTTGGCACACACCGCCGACGCCAGCGCGACTCTCAGCGAGCAACTTTTACGCGCCGGGTTCGCCGAGGTGCTGTTGAAACCTCTAAGTGCAGAGCACCTGTTGCAACGCGTGCGCTGGCTGCTCGCGCGCGAGCACGCCACCAGCGCCCCGTCCGCCCTGGACTGGGACGAAAACAAGGCCCTTGCCGCGCTCAACGGCGAACACGCCCACCTGATCGCACTACGCGAACTGTTCCTGGCGGAACTGCCCGGCGCCCGCGACGCGGTCGCCTCGGCACTGCAACTCAGCGACGCGCAAGCGGTACGCGGCCACCTGCACCGCTTGCAGGCCAGTTGTGGTTTCGTCGGCGCCACGCGGCTGGCGGGTGCGGTACGCCAGTTGCACGGCGACCCCACCTCGACACAGGCGCAGCACCAGTTCAGCGAGGCCGTGGCGGCGTTGCTGCATTAGGTCTGGATAGCCGACTTGCGGCGAGATGCGTGCATGGACGTTCGCTCGCCCCAGCGATGGGACAGGATGCACTACCACACGAACAGTGGATAAAAACAACACTGAGCACTGTCTTGTGGACGCGGACAGCGCGCAGAAACCGCTGGGAGACATGAGGACACCGGGCACTGCCCGCATTTCATCGGCGAGGAGGCAGTCGTTTTGTGAGCGACTCTTTTGTCGGCAGGAGGACACCAGCATACGCGCCGGCACAGAATCGGCGTTCCGACCGATCCAGGCACCTGCTTCGCACAGACTGCCATGCTCGCTTGTGCTGGCTGCGTTATTTCCCTTGCCCGCCACGACGTCCCAACCACGTTAGGACTCTGGCGTTCCCATTGCCAGATCCGACGATGCGCCTCCCAGCGGGATCGGCTTGCGCAGTAGATCCTCGAGCATTTCCCACGACTTCAAACCACGCCCGCCGAGGTGATGCAACAGCACCACACGCATGCTGCGACGCAAGCCGGGCAAGTCCTCGGCGACCGGCGGGGTATCGTCCGCCAATGCCAACAGCGCACGTCCGGTGGCCATACCGCTGCGCTGGTCGTGGCCGTGATCGCGCAGCAGTCGCCTTGGCCCGTGTTCGGGATCGAGCGCGTAGCGCGCCGCCGGATCGATTGGTGTGCCGTCGCCGTCGTGGCGCAGGTCGAACCATACCCCCAGCGCCTCCAGCAAATCGCGCTCGAAACACCGCAACGACCAGGCCAATGGCGCCTCGGCGGCCAGACGCGCGCGGACGCGTGCGTAGGCCAGGTACACGTCCGGTGCCGGGTCGTCGCGCGGCGCCAGGCGCAGGGTCAGTTCGTTGATGTAGAAGCCGGCGAGCATCGCCTCGCCGCTGAGTCGCGGCGCCGTGTCCAGCGGTTCGGCCGCACGCAGCTGCGCCAGCTCGCCACGGCGCTGGGCACTGAAGCGGATCGACTGCAGCGGTTGCAATGTCGCACGCAACGCTTGTTTTTTGGGCCCCTGCACGCCTCGTGCCAACACACCAAGCCGGCCGTGGTGAACGCTCAGGATTTCGAGCAACAGGCTGGTCTCACGCCAGGGACGCGCATGCAGCACAAAGCCGGGTTCGTGTTCTATCAAAGCCGGTTCTCGGGACCCGAGAACCGGGACGCGGGAAAAGCAGCAATCAGACGCCGGAAAGCGCGCGAGCAACCGCGACCAAGAACGCGATTGCCGTGGATTTCTCCGATTAGTGCAGCGCGCGGTCGCAATGACGGGACGCGCTCATGGCGGGATGCACGCAAAAAAACATGGCAGAAACCGCTGCCTAGGCTTCTCCCGGGCCCCGGGTCCGGCGTCCCGCGTCCCGGCTTCATTCGTACCCGAACGCCTTCAGCGCCGCTTCGTCGTCCGACCAGCCCTCGCGCACGCGGACCCAGGTCTCCAGGAACACTTTGGCACCGAACAGGCGCTCCATCTGCTGCCGGGCCTTGGCGCCGATGTCCTTCAGGCGGGTCCCGCCCTTGCCGATGACGATCGCCTTTTGGCCTTCGCGCTCGACCCAGATCACCGCGCCGATGCGCAACAGTGCGCCATCCTCGGCGAAGCGTTCGATCTCCACCGTGGTGGCATAGGGCAGTTCCTCACCGAGCTGGCGCATCAGTTGCTCGCGCACCAATTCCCCGGCCAAAAAGCGCTGACTGCGGTCGGTGATCTCGTCCTCGCCGAACATCGGCGGTGCTTCGGGCACCAGCGCCAGCAAATCGCGCACCAACGCATCCGTGCCTTTGCGCTTGAGCGCGGAGACCGGATGCACTGCGGCGAAACTGCGGCCTTCGCTGACCTGCCGCAGGAATGGGAGCAACGCGGTTTTGTCCTTGAGCCGGTCGACTTTATTGACCACCAACACCACCGGAATTCCAGCATCGCCGAGAACGTTGAATGCCAGGGTGTCTTCTTCGTCCCAGCGTCCGGCTTCGATCACCAGCAGGCCGGCATCCACGCCTTCCAGTGCACCACGCGCGGCGCGGTTCATCACTCGGTTCATGGCGCGCTTGTGCTCGCGATGCAGACCCGGCGTATCGACCAGCAGCAATTGCCCAGCAGGAAAACTGGCGATGCCCAACAGCCGGTGTCGCGTGGTCTGCGGCCGGTTGGAGACAATACTGACCTTGGCGCCAACCAGGGCGTTGGTCAGGGTGGACTTGCCCACGTTGGGGCGGCCGATCACCGCCACGCTGCCGCTACGGTATGGAGTCACTGCGTCGTTCACTTGCTCGAATCCAATTGCTCGATGACAGCGGCGGCGGCCTGTTGTTCGGCCAGCCGTCGCGAAGTGCCCTCGCCCTCGGCGACGAGGACAGGCTCGGTGAGTACACAACGTACACGGAATCGCTTGGCGTGCTCGTCGCCAGTCTCGCTGATCAACTCGTAGGCCGGCAACGCCCGCTGCCGCGCCTGCAACCACTCCTGCAGGCGGGTCTTGGCGTCTTTCTCCGGCTTGCCCACCGGCAACGCCGCCAACCCGCTCTCGAACCAGGGCAGGATCCTCGCACGGCAAGCCTCGAAGCCAGCGTCGAGATAGATCGCCGCGACCACCGCTTCGAGCGCATCGGCCAGGATCGAATCGCGCCGATGCCCACCGGATTTCATCTCGCCAGGCCCCAGGGTCAGACGCTCGCCCAGTTCCAGTTGCCGACCAATCGCAGCCAGCGATGCCTCGCGCACCAATTCGGCGCGAGCGCGAGTCAGCGCACCCTCGTCGGCCTTGGGCCAGCGCTGATACAGCGCCTCGGCGATCAGCAAGTTGACGATGCTATCGCCAAGAAATTCCAGCCGCTCATTGTGCGGTGCGCCGGCGCTGCGGTGGGTCAGCGCCTGCGCCAGCAACTGCGGCTGGAGGAAATGGTGACCGATGCGGTCACCACGCAGCACGGTTTTACTGCCCACCACGCGTCGTCAGATCCTGGGTTGCGTCGAACTTGCCGACCACGTCCAGGTTAGCGATCAGCGGACGGCGCACTTCGTAGCCCACGTGCATTTTCACACCTGTGTCGGTACGTTCGAATGTGACGTCTTCAGGCTTCACGTTGTCCGCGTTACTGATATCCAGGCGACGAAACAACGACCTCTTCGCCTCTGCCGGATCCATCTGCGCACTACCAGGTTCGGCCGCGAGCCCCTTCATCGCCGAACGCACAGCGTAGAACTCCAAGTACATCGGAAACAGCTTCATGCCGATGTAGATGAAGAATCCGACCACCGCCAACACGACCGCGAACGAGGTCAAGGTGATCCCACTTTGTTTATTTTGCATCGCGTTTCCCCTCACGCACGTTACTGGATGACCGTTCCGATCCGCGACGGATCGAAACTGCCGTTACACAACCACCCTTCGCAATTGAACCAGATCAAGAACGCCTTGCCACGCAGGTTTTCCTCGGGCAGGAAGTGGGTCTGGGTCCAAAAGCGGCTGTCTTCGCTATTGTCGCGATTATCGCCCATCACGAAGTACTTGCCCGGCGGCACCACCCAGTCGCCCTGGCCGGCCGGCATATTGCGACCCAGCCACTCCAGCTCGGTGTGGGTCCGACCCGGCAGGTACTCGGTGAGCAAGGTCGCACCGGTCATTTCCACGCCTTTGCCCTTACCCACGTATTCGCCGATGACCTTGTACTTCATCGGCGCACCGTTGATGTACAGGGTGTCGCCGTGGAAGCCGATATGATCGCCCGGCAGGCCAATGATACGTTTGATCCAGTTCTCTTCCATATTTTGCGGTGGATTGAACACCACCACATCGCCACGTTTGGGCTCGCTCACTGGAATCACCTTTTTGTTGGTGATCGGCAAACGTAAACCGTAAGCGAACTTATTGACCAGGATGAAATCCCCGATCAACAGATTCGGCATCATCGAACTGGAGGGGATCTTGTATGGCTCGGCGATGAAGCTACGCAGGATCAACACCACCGCCAACACCGGGAAAAACGCCCGCGAGTAATCCACGAGCACCGGCTCGGTGTCGAGCAAATTGGCGCGCGCGGCGCGGCGCTTGGCGAAAAATAGCTTGTCGAGCAACGTCACGATGCCAGTGGCGAAGGTCAGGACCACCAGCGCGATTTCAAACCATTTCATTCTGCTTCCTTCGGAACGGGACGAGCAGCCAGTGGCCGCGACAAAACGTGGAGGGAGTGACGACGCCAAAGCCCGGTCGATCCAGACCGTTTGCACGGCCACCGGCACCCTGCGCCATGACTTATTTGTTGTCCATCTGCAACACAGCCAAGAACGCTTCCTGGGGAATTTCCACGCGACCGACCTGCTTCATGCGCTTCTTGCCTTCCTTCTGCTTTTCCAGAAGTTTCTTCTTGCGCGAAACGTCGCCACCATAGCACTTGGCCAGCACGTTCTTGCGCATGGCCTTGACCGTGGTGCGCGCGATGATCTGCGAGCCGATCGCCGCCTGGATCGCCACGTCGAACATCTGCCGTGGAATCAGATCCTTCATTTTCTCGCACAACTCGCGACCACGCCGGTCGGCATGGCTGCGATGGGCGATCAACGACAGCGCATCGACCTTGTCGCCATTGATCAGGACATCCACGCGCACGAACGGACCGGCCTCGAAACGCACGAAGTGGTAGTCCAGCGAAGCGTAGCCACGGCTCACCGACTTGAGCTTGTCGAAGAAATCCAGCACCACCTCGGCCATCGGCAGCTCGTAGCTGATCTGCACCTGGCTGCCCAGATAATTGATGCCGATCTGGCTGCCGCGCTTCTCTTCGCACAGCTTGATGATGTTGCCGATGTATTCCTCGGGCGTGAGGATATTCGCGCGGATGATCGGCTCGCGGATTTCCTCGACCATGTTCAACTGCGGCAGCTTGGCCGGGTTGTCCATGTTGATGATCGCGCCATCGGTTTTCAGCACTTCGTACACCACCGTCGGCGCGGTGCTGATCAGATCCAGGTTGTATTCGCGCTCCAGACGCTCCTGCACGATCTCCATGTGCAGCATGCCGAGAAAGCCGCAGCGGAAGCCGAAGCCCATCGCCTCGGAACTTTCCGGCTCAAAGCGCAGCGCCGCATCGTTCAGGCGCAACTTGTCCAGCGCCTCGCGCAGGTTCGAATAGTCCTCGGCATCGACTGGAAACAGGCCGGCGAACACCCGTGGCTGCATCTCCTGGAAACCCGGCAGCGGCTTGGTGGCCGGGTCGCCGGCCTGGGTGAGGGTGTCGCCGACCGGCGCGCCGTGCACGTCCTTGATGCTGGCGGTGACCCAACCGACCTCGCCGGCGGCCAGCTTCGGCAACACTTTGCGTTTTGGCGTGAACACACCGACGCTGTCCACCTGATGGGTGCGGCCGGTGGACATCACCAGCAGCTTGTCGCCGGCCTTGATCTCGCCCTGCATCACCCGCACCAGCGAGACCACGCCCAGGTAATTGTCGAACCAGGAATCGATGATCAACGCCTGCAACTTGTCGGTGTCGCGCGGCACCGGCGGCGGAATGCGCTGCACGATGGCCTCCAGCACATCGCGCACGTTCAGGCCGGTCTTGGCGCTGACCGGAACCGCGTCGGTGGCGTCGATGCCGATCACCGCCTCGATCTCGGCCTTGGCCCGCTCGATGTCGGCGGTCGGCAGGTCGATCTTGTTCAACACAGGCACCACTTCCAGGCCCTGCTCCACCGCGGTGTAGCAGTTGGCCACCGATTGCGCCTCGACCCCCTGCGCCGCGTCCACCACCAGCAGCGCGCCTTCGCACGCGGCCAGCGAGCGGCTGACTTCGTAGCTGAAGTCGACATGGCCCGGAGTATCGATGAAGTTCAAGTGGTACACCTGCCCATCCTGCGCGGTGTACGGCAGCGACACGGACTGGGCCTTGATGGTGATCCCGCGCTCGCGCTCGATCGGGTTGGAGTCGAGCACCTGCGCCTCCATCTCGCGCGCCTGCAGGCCGCCGCACAGTTGGATGATGCGATCGGCCAAGGTCGATTTGCCATGGTCGACATGGGCGATGATGGAGAAATTGCGGATGTTCCGCATCGAATCAGAGGACATGAGGTGGGCGGCGGCCAGAACCGTCGTCAGGATAACGGGGCATTATCGCACGGCCGGCGGCAGACGGTCGCCGACCGCATCCAGCCCCGGGAACGGCCCATCCTGGACCGCCCCCGGAACACCGCCCAGCCGCAGCCGGGGGCCAGACTCAGCCGCCGGCACGCACCGCGACGAAGCTGGTGGTGTTGCGGTAGCTGATCAGCAGCATCACCACATCGCCCTTCTTGTAGCCGCTCAGTTGCTGGTTCAGCGCGGCCACGCTCCCGACGGTGGCGCGCCCGACCTGCAGGATCACCATGCCCGGGACCAACTGCGCGTCGCGAGCCGAACGGCCTGTCACTGCAGTGATCCGCACACCCTTGCCCGGCTCCAGACCCAATTGCTTATGCGTAGCGGCATCCACATCGGCCACTTCGATGCCCAGCAACGCATTGGCGCCACGAGCCGGGGCGGCATTGTCGGCCCCTGCACTACGCGCGTTGGCGGTGCGGTCGTCGGTCAGCGCGGTCAACTGAACGCTGATGTCGCGCGGCTTGCCGTCGCGCAGAATGCTCAGACGCACCTTGGTGCCAGGCGGCAACAAGCCGATCATCGGCGGCAGGTCGCTGTAAGACTGAATATCCTTGCCATCGATGCTGCGGATCACGTCACCCACCTCGACCCCGGCCTTGGCGGCCGGACTGCCGACCGGGATATTGTTGACCAGCGCGCCGCGGGTATCCGGCAGCCCCAGGCCCTGCGCCTTCAGACTGTCGATCGGGCCCACCTGCACGCCGAGCATGCCGCGACTGACGTGCCCATGGGCCTTGATCTGCTCGGCCGCACTCATCGCCAGGTCGATCGGGATCGCGAAGCTGATGCCCATGTAGCCACCGGAGGCGGAGAAGATCTGCGAATTGATGCCCACCACTTCGCCGCGGGTATTGAGCAACGGGCCGCCGGAGTTGCCTTGATTGATCGCCACGTCGGTCTGGATGAACGGTACGTAGCGCTGATCGGCGTAGGGATTGCTGCGGCCGGTGGCACTGACAATGCCTGCGGTGACCGAATGATCCAGACCGAACGGCGAGCCGATCGCCACCACCCACTGACCGGGCTTGAGCAGGTTGGAATCGCCGATCCGCACCGTCGGCAGGTTCTTGCCGTCGATCTTCAGCAACGCCACGTCGTATTGCTGGTCGCTCCCCACCACCTTGGCGGTGAATTCGCGGCGGTCGGTGAGTTTGACCTTGACCTCGCTGGCACCCTCGACCACGTGATGGTTGGTCAGCACATAGCCGTCGGAGGAAATGATGAAGCCCGACCCCATGGAACGGCCAGCGGGCGCACCATCGTCATCGTCCGGCGCACGCCCGCGCGGCTGTGCAGGCATGCCCGGCATGCCGTCCGGCCCGAAGAAGCGGCGGAAGAATTCGGGAATCTGGTCGTCGTCGGGCATACCGCCATCGGAGCGCGCAGCGGCGGCGCGACGGCTGATGGTGGATTCGACATTGACCACGCCGGGCCCGACCTGCTCGACCAACCGGGTGAAATCGGGCAGGCCACCGACCAGTTGTGGCGCTGGCGCCGCCTGCGCGGCTGGCGGCGGCGCGGTGGACGCACTGGGTGCGTGCTGCTGCGCGCAGGCGGCCAACGGCAGGGTCAGGGCCAACAGGCCCAGTAGATGGTGGCGGATACGGTGAGTCATCGGACGCGAGCCTCCGGTTCGGAAAGAGGAAAAACGAGGGGGACGATGCCGCAGTCAACGCGCGCCGGGACGAAGCCAGGACTCCGACCGACGCACGCGATCAAGGCTGTTGCGCAGGTGGCGAAGCGACAGCCGCGCCTGCGGACACCTGCGGTTCGAACGGGTAAAACGCCGCCGAGGAGTTGCCTTGACCAGGAAAACTGGCGGTGAACTCGCTGCCGGAAGCTGCCTGCGGCAGCTTTGAGCGCGGCCAAGGTCGCGGCTGCAAGGCGGGCGTCGCATGCCCGAATGGATCGCCTTCGCGCTGCGCAATCGCCGTCGCAGCGACTGCAGGAACGGCAAACGAGGGAGCGGCCTGCACCGGCGCGGCGACCGCAGGTGTCGCGACGGCAACCGCACGCGCGGGATGCTCAAGCGCAACGGCGGCGGCGGCACGCTCCACTTGTGCACGGCGCATCTCATCGTCACGGGCCTCGGCCTCCTGACGTCGATGGGTTGCGATCGCCAACGCCGGGGCAGCGGCAACAGCGGCGGCGAGATCGCCCTGCGGATCGACCGGCGTCGGCCGGGGCGCAGGAAGCCGCGACGGCGATGCAACGACCGCAGACGCCGGCGTGACCGCGCTGGCGACCTGCGCCGGCGGCACTGCGGCGGGCACGTCGGGCAGACGCTCGCCGGTCACGAATAAAGCAAGCCCCGCGACCGAAGCGGCCAACGCCACACCGCCGCTCCAGCGCCATGTCCGACGCTTGCCGGCGGCACCGAGCCGACGGGCGTGCACTTGCTGCGATGCCTCGGCCGCGACCGCCTCACGCACACGGGCACTGAAATCCGCTGGCGCCGGTACGCTGACGCGACCACGCAGGATCTCCCCGCACAATTGCCAACGCTCGTGGCAGCCGGCCAATTCCTCATCGTGCTGCAACCGACGCAACACGAAGCGCGCCTCGTCAGCCGGCAACTCGCCATCGATCAAGGCGGACAACTGCTGCCGGTAATGCAGTTCGAACTTGTCCGGGACCACAGTGCCGGGAGGCGGCGTGGGCTGGGGAAAAGACGTGTTCTCGGTCATACGCGGTGTCGCTCACGGGTGGCGCTGTCGGTATCCAACAGGGGACGAAGTTCGGCGTCGATGGCTTCACGCGCACGGAAGATGCGCGAACGCACCGTCCCGATCGGGCAACCCATCTTCTGCGCGATATCCTCGTAACGCATGCCGTCCACCTCGCGCAGGGTGATGGCGGTACGTAATTCTTCCGGCAGGGCATCGACCGCCTGCATCACCGTGCGTTCCAACTCGTGACGCATCAGCTCGCCTTCTGGCGTATTGGTGTCGCGCAGACGCGCGCCGCTGTCGAGCTGCTCGGCATCGGGGACATCGATATCGTCGGTGGGCGGCCTGCGTTTATGGGCAATCAGGTAATTCTTGGCGGTATTCACGGCGATCCGGTGCAACCATGTAGAGAACTGAGCATCGCCGCGGAAGCTTCCTATCGCGCGGTAAGCGCGAATGAAACTGTCCTGGGCCACGTCCTGACATTCGCTCCAGTCGGCGATGTAGCGCCCGATCAGGCCGACGATCCGGTGCTGGTACTTGCGCACCAGCACATCGAACGCCGCGCTTTCGCCGCGCTGCACACGCCGGACCAGTTCCGAGTCCAGCTCCTGGGATGTTTCGACATCGGCCATAACGGGCCGCACTCCTGTCAGCCCAACCTACGTCGGACCGTATGACCGCCAATTCGGGGGTGATGGCGGTACGTAATTCTTCCGGCAGGGCATCGACCGCCTGCATCACCGTGCGTTCCAACTCGTGACGCATCAGCTCGCCTTCTGGCGTATTGGTGTCGCGCAGACGCGCGCCGCTGTCGAGCTGCTCGGCATCGGGGACATCGATATCGTCGGTGGGCGGCCTGCGTTTATGGGCAATCAGGTAATTCTTGGCGGTATTCACGGCGATCCGGTGCAACCATGTAGAGAACTGAGCATCGCCGCGGAAGCTTCCTATCGCGCGGTAAGCGCGAATGAAACTGTCCTGGGCCACGTCCTGACATTCGCTCCAGTCGGCGATGTAGCGCCCGATCAGGCCGACGATCCGGTGCTGGTACTTGCGCACCAGCACATCGAACGCCGCGCTTTCGCCGCGCTGCACACGCCGGACCAGTTCCGAGTCCAGCTCCTGGGATGTTTCGACATCGGCCATAACGGGCCGCACTCCTGTCAGCCCAACCTACGTCGGACCGTATGACCGCCAATTCGGAAAAAAGTTCAGCGGCCCCCAACGGACCACCACCCCACCACGTTAACCAGAAGTCCGTTAGGCTGGCGCAAGACCAGCGCTCGCAAGACCCGCGTCAATGCCGATGCTTTGGATTTGACGCGATGGAAACGACCTCTGGATGATAACGGCCTTCTCCATACACACACGAATGGTCCCCCCATGCTCTCAAGCTTCGATGGGCTCCGATTCAGTCACTGGCAAGCGGACATCCGCGACGACGGGATCGTCGTACTCAGCCTCGATCGCCAGGACGCGCCCGTCAATGCGCTGTCGCAAGCCGTCTTGCTGGAACTGGACGAGCTGCTCGACCGCATTGCCATCGATCCGCCCAGGGGCGTGGTGATCCGTTCGGCCAAGTCCAATGGCTTCATCGCCGGGGCCGACCTCAAGGAGTTCCAGGAATTGGACCGCCGCGGCACCGTCAACGACGCGATCCGGCGCGGCCAAGCCACCTTCCAGAAGCTGGCGGAACTCCCCTGCCCCACCGTGGCGGCGATCCATGGCTTCTGCATGGGCGGCGGCACCGAGATCGCGCTGGCCTGCCGCTTCCGCGTCGCTTCCAACGATGCGTCCACGCGCATCGGCCTGCCCGAGACCAAACTCGGCATCTTCCCCGGCTGGGGCGGCAGCGCACGCCTGCCGCAGCTGATCGGCGCACCTGCGGCGATGGATCTGATGCTCACCGGGCGTACCGTATCGGCAACAGCGGCGCGGACGCTGGGCCTGATCGACAAGGTCGCCGCGCCAGCGGTGCTGACCGATCACGCGGTGGCGCTGGCGCTGTCCGGCAGCGCACGGCCATTGCCGCAACGTGTCACTGCCTGGGCCACCAATACCTGGCTGGCGCGCAAGCTGCTGGCACCGCAGATGCGCAAGCAGGTCGCGCGCAAGGCACGAAAAGAACACTACCCAGCGCCGTATGCGTTGATCGACGTATGGGAGCGTAACGGCGGCAGCGACATCCAGACACGCCTGGACGCCGAACGCAAAGCGGTGGTCAAACTGGCCGGCACCCCGACCGCGCGCAACCTGATCCGCATTTTCTTCCTCACCGAACGACTCAAGTCGCTGGGCGGCAAGGAACACGGCATCGGCCACGTACACGTGATCGGCGCTGGCGTGATGGGGGGCGACATCGCGGCGTGGTCGGCCTACAAAGGCTTCGAGGTGACCCTGCAGGACCGCGAACAGCGCTTCATCGACGGCGCGCTACGCCGTGCCGGCGACCTGTTCACCAAGCGCGTCAAGGACGACAGCAAGCGCCAGGAGGTGGCGGCCCGCCTGAAGAGCGATCTGAGCGGTGATGGCGTGTCCACAGCCGACTTGGTGATCGAAGCCATCATCGAAAACCCGCAGGCCAAGCGCGACCTGTATCAAACACTGGAACCACGGATGCAGCCCAACGCGCTGCTCAGCACCAACACCTCCTCGATTCCGTTGAGCGAGTTACGCGAACACCTCCAGCGCCCGGCACAGTTCGGCGGCCTGCATTACTTCAACCCCGTGGCGCAGATGCCATTGGTGGAAATCGTCTGCCACGACGGCCTGCCGACGGAAAATCAAAAACGCCTGGCCGCATTCTGCAAGGCGATCGACAAGCTGCCTGTGCCGGTCGCCGGCACGCCGGGATTTCTGGTCAACCGGGTGCTGTTCCCGTACATGCTGGAAGCGGCCACCGCGTATGCCGAAGGCATTCCCGGCCCTGCGATCGACAAGGTCGCGGTGAAGTTCGGCATGCCGATGGGCCCGATCGAACTCCTGGACACCGTCGGCCTGGACGTGGCCGCTGGCGTCGGCGCGGAGCTGGCACCGTTCCTGGGGCTGCCGATTCCGGCGGCGCTGCAGACGGTGGAGCCGGGCAAGCGCGGCAAAAAGGACGGCAAGGGCCTGTACGTCTGGGAAAACGGTCGCGCCAAAAAACCCGAATTATCCAACGACTACCGCGCGCCGGACGATCTGGAAGACCGCCTGATCCTGCCGTTGCTCAACGAAGCCGTTGCATGCCTGCACGAGGACGTGGTCGCCGATGCCGATCTATTGGATGCCGGGGTGATCTTCGGCACCGGCTTCGCGCCGTTCCGTGGCGGCCCCATCCAACACATCCGTGCCACTGGTGCCGACACCCTGCTGGCACGCTTGCGCATGCTGCAAGCGCGCTACGGCGAGCGCTTTGCACCGCGCCCAGGTTGGGACTCGCCGGCATTACGCGAAACGGTGGTTTGAGATTCCACCAAGCCCACATGTTTGCAAACGCGAGGGACTGTCGCGGGTGCGTGGATTGAAGTTTGTCATTGAACCGTTGGGCGATCTCGCGACGCATGTCGCGCACTGACTCCCAACTACGTTGATCGCGACGCAACGCAGTGGAAACCGTGCGCGGCTACTGCCACACAACAGAGCAATTCAAATATGCGGAGGCGTCTGCGCACGACCATGCCGGTGGTCGTGGTCGTGGTCGTGGTCGTGGTCGTGACCATCATGGTCGTGGTCAACGCTCGCCGCCGGAGTACCGCACGGTGCCGCACCGCAGTGACCGGCCTCCATCTGCAAGGTGATGTGATCGATACCGAAACGTTCGTGCAACTCATCGCGCAAACGCGCACGCAACCCATCACCATCGATGCCCTGAGCAAACACCACATGCGCCGTCAACGCCGGCGTACTGGACGCCAGCGCCCAGATATGCAAATCATGCACGCTCGCCACGCCCGGCACCGCATGCAGATGACTGCGCACCGCCGCCATGTCGACGCCGTTGGGCACGCCTTCCAGCAGCACATTGACCGCCTCGCGCAATAGCACCCAGGTCCGCGGCAGCACCCACACCCCGATGAGGATCGCCAGGACCGGATCGATCCATTTCCAGCCGGTGAGACGGATCGCCAACGCGCCGACAATCACCGCCACCGAACCGAGCATGTCGCTCCACACTTCCAGATAAGCGCCTTTCATGGTCAGACTATCGCCACTGCCAGCCTTGAGCAGGCGCATCGCGATCAGGTTGACCAACAAGCCGAACGCGGCGATGCCGAGCATGCCGACTGTCGCGATCTGCTGGGGTTGATGGAACCGCTGCAACGCCTCCCACAAGATATAACCGGCCACCACGAACAACAGCGCCGCGTTGACCAGCGCCCCCAACGCTTCCAAGCGCACATAGCCGTAGCTGCGCCTGGCATCGGGCGGACGCCGACTCAGCCGCACCGACACCAAGGCAATCATCAACGCCAACGCATCAGTGGCCATGTGCGCGGCATCGGAAAGTAACGCCAGGCTATTGGTGACAAGCCCCCCGACCACCTCCACCATCAGGAACATGGCCGTCAAACCGAGAGCCCACCATAAAGGCGCTTCGTGGCGGATCTGAGTCGGCGCGTGGTTGTGGTCGTGTCCCATGGAACACCTGGCAACGAAGCGATAAAGAAAAGTGGACACCACCATACGCCGGCGCCAACACGGAGACTATTACACCCTGGCGGCGATGCCATGCGCCGGAATGTACTTGCGAGACAACGAATATGCGTTCGCGGTCAGGGCAGCCAGCGCAACAGCAGCACGCTGATACTCGCCAGCGCCAACAACGACAACGCCCCAGCCGCAAGCACTCGACCGCCGGAGGCCAACATCGCCCGCAGGTTTACCGACAACCCCAAGGCCGCCATTGCCAGCAAGGTCAGCAGAGAAGAGCCCGATTGCGCCACGTCCACCAACAACGCCGGCAGCAGTCCGCACGCACGTAATCCCATCATGCCGATAAAACCGAACACGAACCACGGCACCAGGGCATGGAGCGGTCTGCGCTGCGTCTGTCGGCGGCCACTGAGTACACCCAGCAACAGCAGCACCGGCCCCAGCATCACCACCCGCATCAACTTGACCAGCGTACCGACCTGAGCGCTGACGGCACCGACCGGCAGGGTCGCCGCCAGTACCTGCGGCACCGCATACACGGTCATGCCGGCCAGGATGCCGTAGTGGTGCTGATCCAGATCCAGCAACGGCACCGTCAGCGGCAGCACCAGCACCACCACGATGCCGAGTGCCGCGGTGAATGCGATCGAAGCGGCCACGTCCTGCGAATCGGCATCGATGACCGGCGCGGCCGCCACGATCGCCGAATTACCGCAGATCGCGTTGCCGCAGGCCACCAACGTCGCCAGGCGCGACGGCAGGCCAAACGCGCGGCCGATGCCGTAGCCGATCCCGATGGCCAACAGTACGACGACGGCAATCGTGAGCAATAACCAGCCGCCAGCCGCACCGATGGCGGCAAGGCCGACGGTGGCCCCGAGCAGCACGATGGCCAGTTCCAGCGGCAATTTGGCGGCGAAAGCGATTCCGTCATGAACGCACGATGGCAGCGTGCATGCGGTACGCAGCAACGTGCCGAGCACGATCGCAAACACCAGCGCATCGATCCACCGCCGCCCCAACCACTGCAATTGCGCCCACTCGACCAACCACGCCAACAGCGCAATGACCACCGCCAACGTGACTCCTGGCAGCAACCTTCTGACGTTCCATCCCATCGTGTACATCGTGCCGCTCTCCTCGGAATGACGACAGGATGTGCCCATGTACCCTTCTGATCTATCGGATAATTTTGCACATTTTATCCGTAGACTCAATTTCCAAGCGCAACACCCAGCAATCACGTCGGGTGTTGGCATTGGGAATGCAATACCACCATTTGAGTTGCGAAGAACACGCGTTGCTGCAGATCGAACTCGGCAACGGTGCGAACATCCGCTCCATCGCGCGCCGACTCTGACTCTGACGAGGTGCATCTACGTTATCGTGTGACGTGACACGACAGAACGCCTCTGTGCGCACCGCCAGTCTCGCGGCCAAGCGCTATCGGCAGCGTCGCCGCGCCTGCGTTTTAAGCACATACTTGCTGAGGGTAATGCGCCATGCACCTTGGCAACGCGGGAGCGATGAGAATATCAACGAAATACTGCGTCAATTCATGCCCAAGGGAGCGGACATTTCCAAGGCAAGCCAGGAATATCTCAATAATGTCGCTGACCTGATGAACACTCGACCACGCCAGAAGTCCGTCTGGAAGACACTAAATCAGACTCAGGAAGAAGAGATCGCTCAATTCAACTTACGTGTTGCGCTTGCAAGTTAAGAATACCCTAAGAACTATACTTGGCGCAGCAGAAAGCGCAGAGTAAGGGGCAATCTTCGGCGCAGGCATCGGTGAAGTCATTGGTACTGCAATCGTAATAATTACAGGAAATTTTAATTTTTTCAAACGCCGCAGCCCCCCAAAAAAAACCAGTCATCTTGAGGAAAATTCATGAATAAAATAAAAAGCATGAGCTGGCGCATACAGAGCGCCGACCGTTATAAAATGGCTTTCTATATCAGCCTGTTACTTGTTGGAATTACGACACTGCTGTTCCTTCCTGAACATAGCAGCTTCCGCGGGGCATCTATCGGTTACTGCATCGGACTAATCGTGCATCTTCGCATAACCTGGATTTCCCGCACCCAAATTGGGCCAGAATCATTAAATCACACGAAAGAGACTATTTACAAACTTGGATATTCTCAAGCCAAGCATGATATCTGGGTTCCACGGCTACATAGATTACTTAGATTTGATGCTCAAAATATCATTTTCAAAGAAACCAAATCCGGGGTAATGGTGACTGGACCCGCTTACATGTTGAAGAAAATTGCAAAATCAATAAACGACATAGCACCAGAAATTAGTCAAAATGATTAATCGCCCAAAGCGACAGCGACTTAGCCTCTCAAATACTTAGAGCTCCCCGATACCTACTGGCATCACTGCTCGACATGAAAATTCAAAACGTGAGATTCGACACACTCTTGTTTCTTGACACCTGCAAATTTAATGTTTATTAATGATTGCGAAGGGGCAAATGTTGGTCCGCTAAGACGCCCAACTCCCTCCAAAACTACTCTTAGCCGTTTCGAAGGATCGAGCGTCGCATGTTTGAATCCATCTCCACGCTATTGCTTGACGGCCTTCTCTTGGCCATGCCGATCATCGGCATCGTCCGGCTTCGTGGCGTCCGGCTCAATTGGGTGACGCTGGCTGCCATCCTCGCGGCGATGCTCAGCACACGCGGCATCCAGGCAGCCACCGTGCTACCGCAGCAGGCGTTACCGATCTTGGAGGCGGCGTTGATCGGCACATTCACCCTGCTCGAGATGATGGTGTCCGCACACCACACGGCCCGCAACACCGATCAAGGAAACACCCCATGACCCTGTTCCGCCAGGAAGTGCTGTAAGCACGCCGGAACAGTTGGCTGGGCGGCATCTCCTTGGCGCAGCCCGTGCGGGTATGGGTACTTGCCAGCGCCGCCGTCATCGTGGCGGCATCCGTCGTGGTCTTCTTGTCCATGGGCACCTACGCCCACCGCTCAACGGTGACCGGGCAACTGGTGCCGATCAAGGGCCTGGCCACGGTGATGGCGCCGGCCACCGGCGTCGTGAGCCGACTGGAGGTCAGCGAAGGGCAACGGGTCAAGGCCGGGCAGATGCTCGGCGTGGTCACGGTTCCGCGCGCGACCCTGGGCAGCGGCGACACGGAAGCGGCACTGCAACACCAATTGCGTCAGCGCGGCGAAGGCTTGAAATCGTCCGAGCAAGCGCAGTTGCAGCAATTGGATGCGCAAGAGCAGGGCCTGCGTGCGCAGTTGGCCAATCTGCGCCAGGAATTGGTGCAGGTGGACGCAGAAATCGCCACCCGTCGCAACCAGATCGCCCTTTCCAATGAGGTGCTGCAACGCTGGCGCCAATTGCAAGACAACAAATACGTCAGCGTGCTGCAAATCAAGCAACAGGAATCCAGTGCGCTGGAATACACCAGCCAGATGCAGGCCTTGCAGCGGCAGGCGACAGAGATGCGACGCAACGCGGCGCAGATCGAACAACAACTGCGTGTGTTGCCGGGGCAGCGCGGGGGCGTGCAAGCCGATTATCGACGGGATGCGGCGGTGGTGGAACAGGAACAGGTGCAAACCCAGGTCAGTGGCGCGTTAGTGGTGACGGCGCCCGTGGCAGGCGTGGTGGCCACACAGATGGCAAAACCAGGGCAAGCGATCCAACTCGGGCAGCCACTACTAAGCGTGGTGCCGGGCGATGGACGCCTGGAAGCCGAATTACTGGTCCCCAGCCGGGCCATCGGCTTTATCGCTCCCGGGGATACCGTGCTGCTGCGCTATCAAGCCTTCCCGTATCAGAAGTTTGGTCACCAGCAAGGCCGCCTGAGCCGGATCAGCCGCAGTGCGCTGAGTTCGAGTGAGTTGGGTGCGTTGATCGGCAATGTCCAGCAGGGGGAGCCGTATTACCGCGTCACCGTTGCGCTGGGGCGGCAAAGTGTCATGGCCTACGGCAAGCCCGAAATGCTCAAGCCGGGGATGCTGTTGCAGGCCGACATCATCGGCGAGCGGAGAAAGTTGATCGAATGGGTGTTTGAGCCGTTGTTGTCGCTTGGCAGATGATTGGTTTCGAAATGAGAATTTTCTCAGGAGAATTGCGATTCAAAACTGAATTCACCGATTAATTTTTTGGGAAAAACCCAAAATCCCGTGACGGAGGGGTGCTGCGTCGACTTAACAAGGATATTACAATGCGTGAATTGACTGCTGTGGAAATGATGGAAGTGAGCGGCGGATTCGATCCCGTCGATGCTGCAGTAGGCGCTGCCTCTTCATCATTGGGTCGCAGTGCTGCAACAGCTATAATTGGCGGTTTTCTTGAAGGACTTGAAGTCGGAAGCGTTGCCGGTCCAATCGCAATGATTGGTGGCGCAGCAGTGGGAGCCGGCATCGGAGTAATATGGTATTATACTACACCGGCATCTTAACCAGTAGCAGTGGTCCTCCAATGCGAGGGCCACTTAAAAATGGAGGAAATAATGGCTCCAATTAAAGATTTCCGCTGGGAATTAAGCCTTAAAAGAAGATTTATCCCCTTTCAGTCGATCAGTCAAGTAGCAAGCTTTTTTTTCTATCTTTTCTTCGCTGAAATACTTGTTTTTGCCCTAATAGAAATCCTCCCTGGAGATATTGAGGACAAGATATTCATAATGGCCCCATCCATTTTCCTATCTTTTTTCCCACTTTACGAAGTCATCCCCAAAAGCTTTATTGTCGAAGGAATGAGCGCCAATGAACTCTGCCATAAAGTTCAAGGGAAATTGGATAAGCTTGGATACAAAAAGTGCGAGGAACAGGCTGGATTTATATACCTCAGCAAACTCCCCAAGATTATATCATGGAAAGAAAATTCAGTGAAATTAATCGACGTAAAAGATGGCTGCAAAGTTATCATACCAAAATTAATCTCCAAGAAAGTCCATGATTTTTGCGCAGAATTAGCTTGAATTTTAATGCATGAAATTCAATTTCGAAAATTGAACTTTGACAACATAACTTTTAGGTATGTTGCCATCCAAGGTACGCACACATGGTTAGACTTGGCTGACATCGTAATGGCGATTGGGGAGCAATTTCCACGCGCCATTTCAGGAATCCAAGAATGAACAATATTCTTCCGCTCTTAGCTGCACTATTCGTATGCTTACTGACGACGATAGCTTCCGCACTCCTTCATGAAAACCTCATCATTCGTTGCCTCGTTATTTTTGTTGGCGTTATATTTTCATTATTAATATATAAAAAAATTTCTGGAAATCCGCCCCATAGTAAACCTTAAAATTTAATGGTTATAGAACAAAATGCATGATTTGATTTTTCATCTCAACCTCGTCGGCACACGATCTTTGTCGGATATCGCCTGGATGCCTTATAGAGCCAGGCTAAATCGAATAGTTCGGTTTTTTCTTAATCAGATTAATTGACTACAAGTTCAATAGCGCAGTTCCACGCATTGGAAATATGCATCATGCATTGGAATTCAGACGAGAGTTTTCCCCGTGCACCAGACAGATGGTCAGCATGGCGACCACCTTGGGGACGTCGATTAGAGGGTGAATCCGCAGTACGACGCGCGACCTGGCAATGGCATCCATTCGACCCGATCATCGTGTCGATCCCGGGCGAAAAGTCGATGCTACCCCCTGTTTGCTTTGCACGCATGGCACCTCAAATTCAAAAAAGAATGCTCTCCCAATTCCTTGTATTATTTTCCCTGATGTCATGCATGGCACTAGGCTTCGCCATTGCAAGCTTCAAAACCGATGGCACTTATTTCATCAAAGCAAGCGCAGCAATCACGTTATTCGCAATATTCTTAATCTCTCAATATCTACTTATTTTCCGAAAATTATCGAGCCTGCGCGAATACTCTCGATTCTCCGCATGGTGTTATTTACAGGCGAGCAAGCAAATACTTTCAATCGCCGTCATGATGATAGCGATCGGTGGAATTCAGCTCTACCTTCAGACGCGCACCGGTAGCCTCTTCAATCTGATAGAGCAGTACGGGCTTGTTTTCCAAGATGCGCCGCACCAACCATGGCGCTATCTCAGCGGGCCTTTCCTGCATTCCGGTGTTGCACACTGGGCCGCTAACTTTTCTTTACTCATGGTTGCAGCCGGGCTTTCTTTCTCGCTTGGCCGGGCGCTGGTTATCTGGATACTTTTCTTATCCGGAGTATTATTGCCCGCATTTTTGTTGACATTCCTCCCACATTGGGTCGGCTCGGATGCGTTCCTTGGCATCTCCGGCGGAGTATTTGCATTATATGGATGGATTGTCGGCATCTCGCTACGCAATCGTCAGATATTCCCGCCTGCCCTCTGGTGGATGTTTGCATATTTCGCATTGGCAACGATGTTGGCTTCCTCATTGCTCTCTCCTCGCACGAGTTGGTTTGCGCATGCATCGGGTTGGCTGTTGGGGCTTGTGATTGGCTTATTGGAGATAGGGTTCAAGCATGAGCTTCCGTGTTGCACACTGGGCCGCTAACTTTTCTTTACTCATGGTTGCAGCCGGGCTTTCTTTCTCGCTTGGCCGGGCGCTGGTTATCTGGATACTTTTCTTATCCGGAGTATTATTGCCCGCATTTTTGTTGACATTCCTCCCACATTGGGTCGGCTCGGATGCGTTCCTTGGCATCTCCGGCGGAGTATTTGCATTATATGGATGGATTGTCGGCATCTCGCTACGCAATCGTCAGATATTCCCGCCTGCCCTCTGGTGGATGTTTGCATATTTCGCATTGGCAACGATGTTGGCTTCCTCATTGCTCTCTCCTCGCACGAGTTGGTTTGCGCATGCATCGGGTTGGCTGTTGGGGCTTGTGATTGGCTTATTGGAGATAGGGTTCAAGCATGAGCTTAAAAAACCAATACTGGCATCTTCAGAAACTGGAGCGATCTGAGCGATGAAAGCGATTGTACAAGCAGAAGCAAGCGAATGCGGGCTGGCTTCATTGGCGATGGTGGCGTCGGCGCATGGCATGCAACTCGGCCTGCCGGAATTACGCCGACGCTTCCACTTGTCGCTCAAGGGCATCAAGCTCAACCAGTTGATCGAGATTGCCCAGACGCTGGGCTTCTCCACTCGCCCACTACGGCTGGAGATGGAACAACTGGATCAACTCGCCCTGCCTTGCGTCCTGCACTGGGATCTCAACCACTTCGTGGTACTTGCTAAGGTTGGAAAAACCAAAGCGACGATCCTCGACCCGGCCATCGGTGAGCGTAGGTTATCGCTCCAAGAGGTGTCCCAGCACTTTACCGGCGTGGCGCTGGAACTGACGCCAACTGCCGAGTTCAAGCAGCACAAGGCAGCCCCTTCCATTTCCGCGCGCCAACTCACCGGCCCCATCCGTGGGCTGTGGAGTGCGCTGTCGCAGATCGCGCTGTTGTCGATGGCGTTGCAGGTCTTCGTCATCCTGGCGCCGTTCTACACGCAATGGGTGGTGGACCAAGTGCTGGTGTCGGCGGACCGCGATTTACTCGTGGTGCTGGGGCTGGGTTTCGGATTGGCGCTGCTGCTGCAAGTCGGCATTGGCCTGTTGCGTGGTTGGTCGGTGGTGTATCTCTCCTCCAGACTCGGATTGCAGTGGATGGGCAACGTGTTCGCGCACCTGCTCAAGTTGCCGCTGGATTTTTTCGAAAAACGGCACCTGGGCGATGTCACTTCACGCATGTCTTCGGTGCAGACCATTCAACACACGCTCACCACCAGCTTCGTCGAAGCGATGATCGATGGGGTGATGGCGATGGTGACGCTGGTGCTGATGCTGGTTTATAGCTGGAAGCTGGCATTGGTGACGCTGCTGGCGGTCGCGTTTTATCTTGGTATCCGCGCCATTGCCTATCGGCCCATGCGCGACCGCACCGAACAACAATTGGTGGCCGCGGCCAAGCAACAGACGCATCTGCTGGAATCGCTGCGTGGCATGCAAAGTTTGAAAGTGGCCGGTGAAGAATCAATGCGTCGTTCCACTTACGAGAATTTGCTCAACGACACGGTCAATCAGGACGTGAAACTGGCCCGCATGTCGCTGGGCTTCAGCACAGCCAGCCAGTTGGTGTTCGGCCTGGAGCGCATCGCGGTGATCTGGATCGGCGCGCGGTTGGCGCTGGACAACGTGTTTTCGGTCGGCATGTTGGTTGCCTACCTGGCCTACAAGGATCAGTTCGCCACGCGCGTGAGTGGATTGATCGATAAATGGATCGAGTTCCGCATGCTGCGTCTGCATGGCGAGCGGCTGGCCGATATCGTGTTGACTCCTCCGGAGGAGCATCACGCACAACCGCACGCACTACCACCCGCCGAGCCACGCATCGAGGTGGAAGGATTGTCGTTTCGCTACGCCGACGGCGAGCCGTGGGTGGTCAAGGACTGCTGTTTCACCATTACGCCGGGAGAATCGGTGGCCATCATTGGCGGGTCTGGTTGCGGCAAGACAACGCTGGTGAAGCTGTTGCTAGGGTTACTCACGCCCAGCGCGGGGACGATCCGTATTGGTGGGCACGACCTGCACAAGCTCGGCCCACGCACAGTCCGCAGCATGGTCGGCGCGGTGATGCAGGACGACCAATTGTTCGCGGGCAGCATCGCCGACAATATCCGTTTCTTCCAACCGGATTCGGATCAAGACAGGATCGAGGCGGCGGCGCGCCTAGCGGCTGTGCATGAGGACATCGTGGCGATGCCGATGGGCTATCACAGTCTGATAGGCGACATGGGAAGCTCATTGTCGGGCGGTCAGAAGCAGCGGTTGATCCTGGCGCGCGCACTGTATCGGCAGCCGAAGCTGCTGTTCCTCGACGAGGCCACCAGCCATCTGGATGTCACCCGCGAGCGCTTGGTGAACGAGGCGGTGAAGCACTTGCAACTGACCAAGGTGATCGTGGCGCACCGCCCTGAAACCATTGCCAGTGCTGACCGCGTCCTGCTGATGGAGCATGGACGGATCGTGCAAGAATTAAGGCCGCAGCAATCGCCTGAGATGTCACGTTTTGAAGATCAGGTCTTCAGTGCTTGAGTAAAGGTAGCAATAGTGGAATGTTCGATTTCCGAGCGTGCCCACTGCATTGCAGTGTTTTGGATTTTATTGAAACATGGAATTGATATGTATAAATTAAAAAATATTCAATACAGCCTTTGCTTGGTCAGTTTAGCCATTTTAATGACCTCCACGAAATCGAGTGACTGGTGCAAATTTTACGCAATATTAGCATTGCCACCATTTTAATGACCTCCACGAAATCGAGTGACTGGTGCAAATTTTACGCAATATTAGCATTGCCAGTAGTAACAATATGGTTTTTATGCTCGAAGTTTTCCAAGAAAATTCAATGGAAGAACTAGTATTCCCTGAAAAACCGCGCATCCACACCAACACTAAGCCTTTTGTGCAGCACAAGGCATGTCTGAATTGCCAGTTTCTGTTAGGGAATGCCTGAACAACTCTCCCTGATCCTGCGACAATCGCATCGAGGCAACGGGACAATCACGATGCAACTTTCCTTCGGCGACGCGGAGTACAACGGCAAGCGCAAGCGGACGCGGCGCGAGATGTTCCTGGCGCAGATGGATCAGGTGGTGCCGTGGAAGGGTCTGCTGGCGCTGATCGAGCCGCATTCTCCGAAGTCGGGGCAGCCGGTGCGTCAGCCGTATCCGATGGAGACGATGCTGCGCATCCACTTTTTCTTGAAGGACGGCGAGCGCGATCCGGACATGCGCCAGACCAAGAAGGGCAACCAGTACTTCTTCGGGATGAAGGCGCACATTGGGGTGGACGATGAGTCGGGCCTGGTCCACCACGTGGAATGCACGGCGGCCAACGCAGCGGACATCACGCAGGCGCACAAGCTCCTGCACGGCAAGCAGGACACGGTGTGCGGGGACAGTGGCTATACCGGGCTGGACAAGCGCGAAGAGATGAAAGGTAAGCGCAAGTTGCGCTACCTGATCGCCGAGAAGCCCTCGAAGCTGAAGCAGATCACGAGCAAACGCGAATTGAAGTTGGCCAAGCGGTGGGAGCACACCAAGGCCAGCCTGCGCGCGAAGGTGGAACATCCGTTCCGGGTGATCAAGCGTCAGTTTGGTTACGTCAAGGTGCGCTATCGCGGCCTGGCGAAAAACACCGCACAGGTATTGACGCTGTTTGCACTGTCGAACCTGTGGCTCAAGCGCAAACAGTTAATGCCTGTTGCGGGAAAGGTGTGCCTGTCACCCAGGCAATACGCCTGAAATACGCCGGAAACGGCGAAAAACCGAGGATCTGAGCGTGCTCAGCTCAGTCGATGTGGCTTGCTTCATCTTCAGGCCGCGTTGATCAAACCTTCCCTAACCGGGACAACCACAAACCGGCTGGTGGCTCGACGACACGGCCCACACGCAGGTGCCGATATTGCCTGCAGCGCTGGATACTCGGGTGGAATCGCTATGCGCTTACCGTGCCCCGGCAAGCGCGCAGGCGAACCCCGCGTGCAACAGGAAAACTGCGGCTTAGGCTCGGCAGCGCACAGTGCCTGCGGCCATGGCCGGAAGACTCACGCAACCGCTGACAGAAAGTATTGAAAGTAGTAAAGAGCGTGTCATACGAAGTCCTCGATCATGGATGAAAACGCGATGCAGGCGTCCGATCATCCGTTGCGCTGGGCCAGTGTCGGCCACCGCCGCAATACGGAAGGAGGCAACCAATCATCATCCACACAGGGAGCGCGGCGCGCCCGAGCTATGCCGTCGCCCGCCGACCTTCGTGCTCATGGCACGCGGCGCATGGCTAGCTTATGTGCCACCCTCAGAATTACTGGTGCCGAACCCTGCGCGAGAATCGGCACGCCGCCATGAATCGCTACTCACGGAATCCAGGACAGCAATTGCTCCAGCCGCACATGCGGATCGTCTTGCTGCAACAGCAACAGGCGTTGCCGTTCGTCAATCGGCAGCAGTTCGGCCAGACGCCAGCCGACCCAGGCGGCCTGATCGAGCAGGCGCGCACCGGGCACCGGATACACCGCAGCCGCCTGGTCCAACAGACTCTCCAGCAGCGTCGCCAGCAACGCATGCTGCGGACGCAGTTCGTCGTCGTGATCCGGTTCGCACCACGCCACATCGCCAATCACCAGGCCGTTGTCGCGGGTCCAGTGACGCGCTACATGAAAGCGCCGCGCGCCGCGCAGACTCAACAGCAGCACGCCATCGGGGCCGACATCGAAATCGACGATGCGCGCCTCGGTGCCGAACTCAGCAGGTAACGCTGCGGCACCAGTCTCACTGCCATGGAGGATCAAGCAAACACCGAAACCGCTGTCTTGACGGCCACACTCGCGGACCAAGTCGAGATAACGCGGTTCGAACACGCGCAGCTTCATCCAGGCGCCCGGTAGCAGCGCCTTATGCAGCATGAACAGCGGCAGTGTCGTTCGCTCCGCGCTCACTCGCACACTCCGCTGCGTTCAAACAGGATCATTGAAGCGCCGACAGAAAGCGCCGCGGCGCGCCATCGAAACCACCGTTGGACATGAACACCACATGGTCGCCCGCGCGCGCCTGCGCCTGCAGGACAACCAGCAACGCGTCCACGTCGGCGGCGACACACGCCTGACCGCGCACTGCGGCGATCACCTTGGCAGCGTCCCAGGCCAGTTCTGGACGCTGCAGGAACACCACCGCATCGGCCACCTCCAGCGACGGCGCCAGCGCGTCGGCATGCGCGCCCAAGCGCATCGAATTACTGCGCGGCTCCATCGCCACCACGATACGCGCCGCACCGACCCTGGCACGCAATCCTTCCAAAGTGGTGCGGATCGCGGTGGGATGATGGGCGAAATCGTCGTACACGGTGATGCCCTGCGCCTGACCAAGCACTTCCAGCCGCCGCTTGACACTACGAAAACGCGCCAACGCGGGTATTACCTGCGCAGGAGCCACGCCAACCGCATGCGCCGCCGCCAAAGCCGCCAGCGCGTTCATCACGTTGTGGCGACCGAGCAAAGACCATTCGACCACGCCCAATGGCTGGCCTGCATGCAGCACCGCAAAACGGCTGCCATCGGCGGCAAGTAGACGCGCGCTCCAATCGAATTCCGGATCCAAGCCAAAGCGCTCCACTGGTGTCCAGCAGCCCATCGCCAGCACCTCGCGTAGATGCGCGTCCTCGCCGTTGACGATCAGACGGCCACGGCGCGGCACCGTGCGCACCAGGTGGTGGAACTGACGCTGGATCGCGGCGACATCGGGAAAGATATCGGCGTGATCGTATTCAAGGTTGTTGAGGATCGCCACCAGCGGCCGGTAGTGCACGAACTTGCTGCGCTTGTCGAAGAAGGCGGTGTCGTATTCGTCGGCCTCGACCACGAACAACGGCCGCTGCGGGGCCGCGACACGGCCGCCCAGGCGCGCCGACACGCCGAAATCCTCGGCCACTCCGCCGATCAGGAACCCCGGCTCGCGACCGGCTGCCTGCAGTAACCAGGTCAGGATGCTGGTGGTGGTGGTCTTGCCATGGGTGCCCGCCACTGCCAGCGTATCGCGCCCGGGCAAGACCTGCTCGCTCAGCCACTGCGCCCCGGACATGTAAGCGCGCCCAGCATCGAGCACCGCCTCCACGGCGGGGTTGCCGCGCGAGAGCGCATTGCCGACGATCACCTGCGCGCAGTCGGCATCGATGTGCTCCGGCAGGTAGCCCTGCTTCAAGGCGATACCCAATTGCTCCAACTGCGTGGACATCGGCGGATAGATCGCCTGGTCGCTGCCCTCGACCACATGGCCGAGTTCCCGCGCAAGCGCGGCGACACCGCCCATGAACGTACCGGCGATGCCGAGAATATGGATCTTGCTCATGGACCGATTGTCGCCGATCCCCCGACCCACGCAAACTGGCAAATCGTCTGAGGCGGTGGCGACTGCACAGTGGCAGCATGCGGATGCGCCATGCACAAGCGAACAGGCTCAGCAGGCGCTCGCATTATCCAGCCACACTGCACGCGACGCGACCCGATACGACGATCTAGCGCGGCAGCGGCCGGCACGGCAGCCCGCGAGGTTGCCGGCGGACGGGCATCGAGCGCGTCCGCAGACGTCACTGCGCTGGTGCCTCAGCGGCCGATCGCGGCCAGAATGCGGGCGAGGACCTCGTCCAGCGAGCCCACACCATCCACGCGCGCGAGCTTGCCGCGCTTATCGTAGAAGCCGATCACCGGCGCCGTCGAATCGTTGTACACCTGCAATCGTTTGCGCACCGACGCGGGATTATCGTCCTCGCGGCCCTCGGCCTTGGCGCGGCCAGCGATGCGTTCCACCAGCAGATCGGTGGCGACGTCCAGCTGCACCACCGCGCCCAGCGGTTGGCCGAGTCTGGCCAGCAATTCATCCAGCGCGCCCGCCTGGGCCAGATTGCGCGGATAACCATCGAGGATGAAGCCGTTGCGCACATCCTCGCGACTCAGGCGCGATGCCAGCATGCCCAGCAGAATATCGTCGGAGACCAGGTCGCCGCGCGCCATGACTTCTTTGGCTTGCACGCCCAGCGGCGTGCCGGCGGCCACTTCCGCGCGCAGCAGATCACCGGTGGAAATGTGCGGAATCTGCAGTGTGTCCTTCAGGCGGGCCGCCTGCGTGCCCTTGCCCGATCCGGGCGGTCCCAATAGAACCAATCGCATCAACCTGACTCCTCAAGGAAATTACCGTGCATGACCGGCAGCGTTAGACTCGCAGGCCAACGCTGCGCCGCAAGCCTCCCAGCTTACCGCATCCGGGCAATGTCCCGACAATGTCCCCACCCAGGAGCGACCCTCGACCATGGCCCAAGGCACCCTGCTCTACGCCCAATCCGGCGGCGTCACCGCCGTCATCAACGCCAGCGCCGCCGCCGTGATCGGCGAGGCGCGGGCGCGCAAGGTCAAGGTACTGGCCGCGCGCAACGGCATTCTCGGCGCACTGCGCGAAGACCTGATCGACACCTCCAAGGAATCGGCGGCGGCGATTCGCGCGTTGACACACACCCCCGGCGGCGCCTTCGGCTCGTGCCGCTACAAGCTCAAATCGCTGGAAGCCGATCAGGCCAAGTACGCGCGCCTGCTGCAGGTGCTGCAGGCACACGATGTCCGCTACTTCCTGTACAACGGCGGCAACGATTCGGCCGATACCGCGTGGAAGGTCGCGCAACTGGCACAGGCCTTCGGCTATCGCCTGCATTGCATCGGGGTGCCCAAGACCATCGACAACGACTTGGCGCTAACCGACACCTGCCCAGGTTTCGGCTCGGCGGCCAAATACACTGCGGTGGCGGTGCGGGAAGCCGCGCTGGACGTTGCCGCCATGGCGGCAACGTCGACCAAAGTCTTTGTCTACGAGGCCATGGGCCGGCACGCCGGCTGGCTCGCCGCCGCCGCCGGACTGGCCGCGCAATCGCCGGAGGATGCGCCGCAGATCATCCTGTTCCCCGAGCGTGCCTACGACGAAGCAGCCTTCCTGGCACAGGTACGCAAGGTGGTGGACCAGGTCGGTTGGTGCGTGGTGGTCGCCAGCGAAGGCATTCGAACCGCAGACGGGCGCTTCGTCGCCGATGCGGGCGGCGGTACCGACGCGTTCGGGCACAGCCAGCTCGGCGGCGTGGCGGCGTACCTCGCCGGCAAGGTCAAGGCCGAACTCGGCTACAAGGTGCACTGGGCCCTGCCCGACTACCTGCAACGCTCGGCGCGCCATATCGCCTCGCGCACCGATTGGGAGCAGGCGCAAGCGGTTGGCAAGGCGGCCGTGCAATTCGCCCTGCAAGGCATGAACGCGGTGATGCCGGTGATCGTGCGCAGCAGCCAGACGCCTTACCGCTGGAAGATCGAGGCCGCGCCGCTACGCAAGATCGCCAATCATGAGAAGAAAATGCCGGCCTCGTTCCTGCGCAAGGACGGTTTCGGCATCACCGAGAAAGCGCGCCGCTATCTACAACCACTGATCCATGGCGAGGCGTCGCTGCCCTATGGCAACGATGGCATGCCCAAGTACGTGACACTGAAGAACGTGGCGGTGAAGAAAAAACTACCGCTCTGGGAAGGATGACGCCAAGTCCGATGCCATCGGGCACGCACAGACGAACCATCCACCATCCATAGGCTGACGAGGCCAGCCCACCAGCAGTGCCGCCCAGCGCAGGCGGCATCTGCTGGAGCAAGACGTCGGTGCGGAGCACCTGCATCAAACCAACCCACTCAGTGGCATGCACTGCCTTCCAGGGTCATTTGCGCGGTGAACTCCGGTATCTGCGCAATTTTGCCGGCGTCCGCCTGCTGCTTGGCCTCTTGCAGGTAGATCCGCGACTGGCCCTGGCCATCGCGCTCGGTGTTCAGCGCGACCGGCTTGCGCCAGACCCGCACCACCGCCTGCTGCGTGGGACAAGCCGCACTGGGGACGCGGATCAGATCGTTGAACTTCCAGCCGGTCGCTTCGCTGGGCTTGGCCTGGTCGAACTCCACCAGCTTGGCGCGCGGCTGGCAGGTGGGGCTGCTGCGCACTGCCGAAAAGCGATACGGCTGTGCGGCATCGCCGGTGTATTGGCCTTCGAAACGCGCACAGGCCTCGGGAATCTGCCGGATCGTGTGCACTACGCCCACGGCTTGCGGCGCGCCGACGGAGCGCTGCAATTCCGGAGTGGGGTCGGCAGCGAGCGCACTCAGGGGCGCCAATAGGCACAGGCTCAAGGCCAGCGTCGATCCGCATGTGCGCAGGGAAAGCATGGATTGCATCGAATTGTTCCTCGGAAGCGATGCGCCACGCTGCCATGCGTCAACTGAACCCAATGCCAAAATGCCACGTCCCGGCGGGTTGCTGGCGGCCTAGCGGGGCCAGGCGCATACTCGGGATGCTCAAGCCAGGTCGGGATGACCAGCCGCGCCAGCGGCACCTTACGACTGCGGAATCGTTACATGTTGACGTTCCTGCGGTGGGTTCCCACAGCATGTCCAGCGCTTGGGCGTCATCCACATCCTTGGGAGGGGTCATGTTGGAACGATATGCGGTGACCGTGGCATTGGTGTGCGCAGGTCTGGCGATCCTTTATGGCATCGTATCCACGCGCTGGATCCTGGCACAACCCGCCGGCAACGAACGCATGCGGCAAATCGCCGATGCAATCCAGGAAGGCGCACGCGCCTACCTCAACCGTCAGTACCTGACCATCGCCATCGCCGGTGGAATCTTGTTGGTTCTGGTCGGGGTGTTCCTGAGTTGGTACACCGCTGGTGGCTTCGCCATCGGCGCGGTGCTGTCTGGGGTCGCCGGCTACATCGGCATGAACCTGTCGGTGCGCGCGAACGTGCGCACCGCCGAAGCGGCACGGCGCGGACTAGGCCCGGCGATGAACGTCGCATTCCGCGGCGGTGCGATCACCGGCATGCTGGTGGTGGGGCTTGGATTGATCGGCGTGGCCGGCTATTACGGCACGCTGCAATGGCTTGGACATGGCGTCGCCGACAGCCTGCATGCTCTGGTCGGGCTGGCCTTCGGCAGTTCGCTGATTTCGATCTTCGCGCGCCTGGGCGGCGGCATTTTCACCAAGGGCGCTGACGTCGGCGCGGACCTGGTGGGCAAGGTCGAGGCCGGAATTCCCGAGGACGACCCACGCAACCCCGCGGTGATCGCCGATAACGTCGGCGACAATGTCGGCGACTGCGCCGGCATGGCCGCGGACCTGTTCGAAACCTACGCCGTCACGCTCATCGCGACGATGCTCCTGGGCGGTCTGATGGCAGTGGAGGCAGGACGCAACGCCGTGCTGTATCCGCTGGTCCTCGGCGGTGTGTCGATCGTGGCGTCGATCGTCGGCACCTTTTTCGTGCGTGTGCGCCCGGGCGGCTCGATCATGGGCGCGCTGTACAAGGGCGTGGTGGTGTCGGCGGTGCTGGCCGCACTGGCGTTCTGGCCAGTGACCCAGCAATTGATGGGCGATACCGTGGCCGGCGTCGGCAAACTCTATGGCTGCGCCTTGATCGGGCTGGCACTGACCGGCCTGATCGTGTGGATCACCGAGTACTACACCGGCACCCAATACGCGCCAGTGCAACACGTGGCCGCGGCCAGCACCACCGGCCACGGCACCAACATCATCGCTGGCCTCGGCATTTCGATGAAATCCACCGCATTGCCGGTGATCGCGGTGTGCGTGGCGATCTGGGCGGCGTTCGCGCTGTCGGGCCTGTACGGCATCGCCATCGCCGCAACCGCGATGTTGTCGATGGCGGGCATGATCGTGGCCCTGGACGCCTACGGCCCGATCACCGACAACGCCGGCGGCATCGCCGAGATGGCCGAGTTGCCGCCAGAGGTGCGTGCCGTCACCGATCCACTGGATGCGGTCGGCAACACCACCAAGGCGGTGACCAAGGGCTATGCGATCGGTTCGGCGGCGCTGGCCGCGCTGGTGCTGTTCGCCGACTACACGCACAACCTGCGCGCCGCGCATCCCGGCGAGGATTTCGCCTTCGACCTGTCCGACCACACCGTGATCATCGGCCTGCTGATCGGCGGGCTGATCCCCTACCTGTTCGGCGCGATGGCGATGGAGGCGGTGGGCCGTGCGGCAGGCGCGGTGGTGGTGGAAGTGCGGCGCCAGTTCCGCGAGATCGCCGGCATCATGCAAGGCACCGGGAAGCCGCAGTACGACCGCGCGGTGGACATGCTGACCCGTTCGGCGATCCGCGAGATGATCGTGCCGTCGCTGTTGCCGGTCGCGGTGCCGATCGTGGTCGGACTGCTGCTGGGACCCCGCGCGCTCGGCGGACTGCTGATCGGCACCATCGTCACCGGCTTGTTCGTGGCGATCTCGATGACCACCGGCGGCGGCGCCTGGGACAACGCCAAGAAGTACATCGAGGACGGCCACTTCGGCGGCAAGGGCAGCGAGGCGCACAAGGCTGCGGTCACTGGCGACACTGTCGGCGACCCGTACAAGGACACCGCCGGCCCGGCGATCAACCCGCTGATCAAGATCATCAACATCGTCGCACTGCTGCTGGTACCACTGTTGTAGAAGGCCTCACCATGATCGGCCGCAGCCAACATGCGTCGGTTATGGCGACAGGCAGTCCATCAAACCATCGTTGATGCTGCGCCGCTGATGCGGCAACGGCGCCAGCAACGGCCGCTGGCCTGCCAGCGCCTTGTACAACGCCGCCAGACGGGTCTGCGGCAGCAGGGGCGTGGTGCATTGCCACAGCCGCGCATCGACCAGCACCCGACCGGTGTCCGGGTCGATGCTGGCCTCGCTGGCGCCGAAAGTCCACACGCATTGCCCGATCACCCCATCGTGCTGACGCACCGAGCAGCGGTAGCGCAACGGCCGGTAGGCGCTGTAATCGCCCGCGCAAAAAGTGTCACCGCACAACCGCTCGAAATCGTGGGCCAATCGCTGCTCCAGATCAGCGAATGCCTCCCCGCCCTCGCCCGGGCCGGGATAGTCCATCGCGTCCACGTAAACCGGTTGCACCTGTGCCGCATTGCAAGCCCGCGCACCAGCACAGACCAGCACCGGCACCGCCAGCAGCAGCCCTAACAAATACCGAACTGCGTTCATCGCCTTGTTCCGATAAGGAGGGGACAGACAGCGTGCCGACCGCACGGTGCTAGCGCCATCGGACTATCCCGCATCGGCTCGGGGCCGCAATCCGAACAGAGTGTGGGAATCTCCCCAGGCCCAGGGACTCTGCATTGCAACAATCAAGCGACTAGAATGCGGGTCCTTTTCAAGAAGCCACTCTACTGGAGCTCACCCATGGGTCTGGAACTGGTCAACTCCGGCAAGAACCTGCCGGAAGAAATCAACGTCGTCATCGAAATCCCTAAGGACTCGGAACCGGTCAAGTACGAAGTGGACAAGGCCAGCGGCGCCATCTTCGTCGACCGTATCCTGTCCACGCCGATGCGCTATCCGTGCAACTACGGCTACGTCCCCAACACCCTGTGCGGCGACGGCGACCCGGCCGACGTGCTGGTGGTACTGCCGTTACCGCTGGTGCCCGGCTGCGTGGTGCGCTGCCGCCCGGTCGGCGTGCTGAAGATGAGCGACGAGGCCGGCAGCGACGAGAAACTCCTGGCTGTGCCGGTGGCCAAAGTGTTCCAGGGCTATGCCCATATCGAGGACATCTCTCAGGTATCGGGCCACTGGATGGAACGCATCGGCCACTTCTTCGAACACTACAAGGACCTGGAAAAAGGCAAGTGGGTCAAGCTGGATGGCTGGGGCAACGCCGCGGAAGCCAAGGATATCCTGCGCGCTGCCGTCGCTCGCTTCGACGCTAACGCCTAAGCAGAGGTCGCGGCTGGATCGTCAGGTTCCGCCGCGACCAATGCCATTTCACGTTTTGCCATCGCCGACAAAGAAGTGCCGGAGAGTTTTGGAGTAAATTAGGCAACGGAATGATCGCACCGGTCGGGGACGATCCGGTTTTTTCGGGGTAAATTCACTTGCGCATCCTATTCGTCGGCGACGAAGCGAGCCTTCCGGCTGAAATCACGGAATACCTCCGCGATCTTGACGAGGGTTGGCAAGTCCAGAGCGCGGCGGATGGCAATACCGCCATCGCGGTGGCCGCCACCGTGCAATTTGACGCGGTGATCGCCGCGCCGACGCTACCGGACCTGACCACCGCCACCCTGCTCGGCCAGATCCGCACGCTGAGCCCGGAAACCATCCGCATCGCGCTGATTGAAGCCGAACAGAGCAATCGCGCGCCGCCAGCACGGATCATCGGCGTGGCGCACCGTTTCCTGCCACTGCCGCTATCGCCGGAGCTACTGCTGGAGGCGATCACCAACCTCGAAGAGCTGCGAGAGCTGCTCGGCAATAAGCGACTACGCACCAGCATTGGCCGTATCGATAAGCTGCCGACACCCCCACATCTGTACCTGAGCCTGATGAGCGCACTGGAACAGGACGAAGGCAGCGATGCCGCCGTTCTCTCCAAGTTGGTCTCGGGCGATCCCGCCATCGCGGCCAAGGTCCTGCAATTATGCAATTCGGCCTTCTTCTCCAACGGCCGTACCATCTCCGATCTGCGTACTGCCGTTACTCGGCTGGGTATCGCCACCCTGCGCGATTTGATACTGGCCAGCGAGGTATTCTCGGTACAGACGCTCTCCAACGCCGATCGCAACGCGCTGCAACAACGCTCGCTGCTCGCATCCAAATTGGCGTCGAAGATGCTGCCGGCATCCAGCGCCGAACTCGGCTCGACTGCGGCATTGCTGGCCGACATCGGCATGCTGCTGCCGGGCATCCGCGACGAGTACAAACCACTCGTGGATGCGGACGACATGCGTCCAGGCCATACCGAGGCTGGCGCCTACCTGCTAGGTCTGTGGGGCCTGCCGATGCCGATCATCGAAGCGGTGGCGTTCCACCGCCAGCCACAGCGCTCCAGTACTCGCAGCTTCTGGATCACCGGCGCGGTCCACGTGGCGATGGCGCTGGCCAGCGGCACGGAGGTAGACGAGGACTACCTCGCCAAGACCGGCGTCCTCAATAAGCTACCGAGCTGGCAGGAGCATGCGGAAAACCTGATGGGAATGGACTCGGCATAACACCCCGGCAGTCGTGGATCGCACCACGCACGCCAACGTATAAGCGACTCGTCATCGACACCGGTCTGGTCGACACGCCGACCAGACCTCACTGCCCGCCGCGCGTCGGTCACGCACTACTCGGCCTGATATACCTGTGCCCCGGCGGCACGGAACTGCGCTGACTTTTCCTCCATACCCGCCTGCAGCGCCGCCTGCGCATCGACACCATGTTCGGCGGCGTAATCGCGCACATCCTGGGTGATCTTCATGGAGCAGAAATGTGGCCCGCACATCGAACAAAAATGCGCCAGCTTGTGCGCATCCTTGGGCAATGTCTCATCGTGGAATTCACGCGCCTTCTCCGGATCCAGCCCAAGGTGGAACTGATCGTCCCAGCGGAACTCGAAGCGCGCCTTGGACAAGGCGTTATCGCGCACCTGCGCGCCAGGGTGCCCCTTGGCGAGATCGGCGGCATGCGCGGCGATCTTGTAGGCCATGATGCCATCGCGCACGTCCTGACGATTAGGCAAGCCGAGGTGTTCCTTCGGCGTCACATAGCACAGCATCGCCGTGCCGAACCAACCGATCATCGCCGCGCCGATCGCGGAGGTGATGTGGTCGTAACCGGGCGCGATATCGGTAGTCAACGGACCCAGCGTGTAGAACGGCGCTTCGCCGCATTCGCGCAACTGCTTGTCCATGTTCTGCTTGATCAGCTGCATCGGCACATGGCCGGGGCCTTCGATCATGGTCTGCACGTCGTGCTTCCAGGCGATTTTTGTCAGTTCGCCCAACGTCTCTAGTTCGCCGAACTGCGCCGCGTCGTTGGCGTCGGCGATACATCCCGGACGCAGACCGTCGCCGAGCGAGAATGCCACGTCGTAGGCTTTCATGATGTCGCAGATTTCCTCGAAGTGGGTATAGAGGAAATTCTCGCGATGATGCGCCAGACACCATTTGGCCATGATCGAACCGCCACGCGAAACGATGCCAGTGACGCGCTTGGCGGTCAGCGGCACGTAGCGCAACAACACACCCGCATGAATGGTGAAATAATCGACACCCTGTTCGGCCTGTTCGATCAACGTATCGCGGAAGATCTCCCAGGTCAGCTCCTCGGCGCGGCCATCGACTTTCTCCAGCGCCTGATAGATTGGCACCGTGCCGATCGGCACCGGCGAATTGCGCACGATCCACTCGCGGGTCTCGTGGATGTGCTTACCCGTGGACAGGTCCATCACCGTGTCCCCGCCCCAGCGAATCGCCCAGACCAATTTTTCCACTTCCTCGGCGATGCCGGAGCTGACCGCGCTGTTGCCGATGTTGGCATTGATCTTGGTCAGGAAGTTGCGACCGATAATCATCGGCTCGCTTTCCGGATGGTTGATATTGCACGGCAGAATGGCGCGACCGCGGGCGATTTCGTCACGCACGAACTCGGGGGTGATGACCGCAGGGATACCCGCACCGAATGCCTCGCCGGGATGTTGCACACGCAGTTGCGCATCGCGCACCGATTCCAGCCGCTGGTTCTCGCGGATCGCGACGAACTCCATCTCGGGAGTGACGATGCCGCGCCGCGCGTAGTGCATCTGGGTGACGTTGGCACCGCCCAGCGCACGCCGTGGCAGATGCCGCGCGGGGAAGCGCACGGCCTGCAGGCGGGCGTCACCCTCGCGCTCGCGACCGAAGTGGGAACTGAGCCCGGCCAAGCCAACGGTATCGCCGCGCTCGGCGATCCAGCCCGCGCGCAGCGGCGCCAGACCCGCGCCGAGGTCGATTCGCGCCTGCGGGTCGGTGTAGGGGCCGGAGGTGTCGTAGACGGTCACCGGTGCGTTCTCCTCGCCGCCGAACACGGTGGGGGTGCGGGTCAGTACGATCTCGCGCATCGGCACCTGCAGGTCCGCACGCGAACCCTGTACGAAAATCTTGTGCGAACCGGGGATGGGGCGGGTGACTGCGGCGGACAGGGTATCGGTCTGCTGCTGCAGCGGATTGGGCATGGCGTTCATCGGCATTCGTCCTGGTTCGGGTGACCCGCGACGGGCGCGGAACGGGCGCGAGCGAACTCGCATCTGGGACGAAGCGGCGGCGCGGGTCCATTGGCAACGGGATGAGGCCGACAGCGGACTTGCGAAGCTTCCCTACGCCGGTCTCAACCGGATCAGGTTCGAAGGGACTGTCTCAACCGCAGCCTGGGCCAACGGTACCCCCACTTCTGACGCTATTAGACCCGTTTCCGGCGCGAGCGCCAACCGGCCTCATTTCGAGAGCCTGCACACAGGCAACCTTTTGTGTCAGCACTGCCACATACGGTGGGTCGGCGACAAACTCCGACCACCTGGCCGATCTAACCTGGCCACACGAGCATTAGGAAGTCTCTCTCATTTGCCGCCAGCACCACTGGCGGCATTTTTTTCGCCGCCACCCGGCACACAGGCTCACTCCAGCGCGTAGGCCACGCGCAGCCCGCCCCAATGGCGTCCACGCGCATAAACCGGCACCGACAAGTCGAACAGGATCTGCCCGGTATCGCGCCGATACACCTGCAACAGATACGGCTCGGTATGACGACCGACAGTGCGGCCAACGCGGTCGGTGAAGATGCGCTTGGTCCGGTTACCGACCAGATCGCGGGCGCGGTCGCCACTGAGCGGTTGGCTGAAACGCAGGTTGTGCGTTGGCACGTAGCCATCCACGTTGGCACAGATCGCGAACACGATCCAAGGATGCGCGGCCAACAGCGGCTCCTGCAACGGCGGCAGCAACTCGTCGCATAACGCATCGAAAGCAGTGTTGTACTTTGCAGGATCCACCCCCTTGATCGGGGTGTAATCGGTGCGACAAACTCCGACCACCTGGCCGATCTAACCTGGCCACACGAGCATTAGGAAGTCTCTCTCATTTGCCGCCAGCACCACTGGCGGCATTTTTTTCGCCGCCACCCGGCACACAGGCTCACTCCAGCGCGTAGGCCACGCGCAGCCCGCCCCAATGGCGTCCACGCGCATAAACCGGCACCGACAAGTCGAACAGGATCTGCCCGGTATCGCGCCGATACACCTGCAACAGATACGGCTCGGTATGACGACCGACAGTGCGGCCAACGCGGTCGGTGAAGATGCGCTTGGTCCGGTTACCGACCAGATCGCGGGCGCGGTCGCCACTGAGCGGTTGGCTGAAACGCAGGTTGTGCGTTGGCACGTAGCCATCCACGTTGGCACAGATCGCGAACACGATCCAAGGATGCGCGGCCAACAGCGGCTCCTGCAACGGCGGCAGCAACTCGTCGCATAACGCATCGAAAGCAGTGTTGTACTTTGCAGGATCCACCCCCTTGATCGGGGTGTAATCGGTGGAAAACAGCGCCTCTTCGGCGATACGGCCACGCGCGAGCGCAGCCTCGAACGCCTGACCGATGTGCGCGGCGGTCGCTGTGGCCAGATCGCGCACGCGCGCATGGCGCGGCTGCCGCATCGGATCCTCCGGCAGGCGAAATAGATTCACGCAGTCGTACAACGTGGCGCTACTGGTCGCCAGCGCCTCACTGCGCTGCACCACGCTTGCAGCATGCTCCAGGTTGCTGCGACTGAGTCCGACCAGGTGTTCGACCGCACGATCGATGCCGCCGATCTCTCCGCTTTGCGCAGCGACGCGGCTTGCCACCGCCTCCATCGCTGCGCTGGCGCGGCCGAGCAACTCGCCGATACCACCAAGCACTTGCTCGGTGCGTTGCGCCGAAACCGCACTGTCCTGCAAGGCGGTGCCGGTCTCGCCGATGATGACGCGCACATCGCGCGCGGCATTGGCGGCACGCTCGGCGAGCTGCCGGATCTCGGTTGCGACCACGGCAAAACCGCGTCCGGCCGGACCGGCATGCACCGCCTCGATGCTGGCGTTGATCGACAAGATATTGGTCTGGAATGCGACCGAATCGATCACTTGGATGACTTCGTTGGCGCGTGCAGAGCGCCGCGCCACCTCTTGCATCGCCTGAGCCAAGGTACGCGCCGCCTCCACGCCCTGCCGCGCGCTATCGTCCGCACTGGCCGCCACCGCGATCACCGTGCGCAGCTCCTGGTCCATCTCGCGCAGGCCCTGCAACAGCCGGCGCGTCGTGGACACCACCGTCTGCAGCGCATCCAACTGTGTCTGCGACTGCCGCGCCAGTTCGTCGTTCTCGGCGACCACGTGCGGCACATCGGCCGCGATCTGCAGCGACAATGCCACCGCCTGGCGAATCGCCTCCGCCAGGTTTCCAAAGCCGGCAGACAAACGCCGGGCCAGGATGTCCTGAGCCTCGGGCTCGGACAACGGCGTGGATAGCCCAAGATCCAGGTCGCAGCCGGTCAGGTGCTCGCCGACACGTTCCAGCAGCGCCTGCGCTGCGTCCCCCTCCTGAACGTGCTGCGCGACCGCCTGCAACGCCGGGCTGATCGCGCCTTGGGCCTTCCCAGCGCCGAGCAAGGCGACATCGCGCAGCAACGCGGCGGTCTCCGGATGCGGCAACGACAACAACCAGCCCTGTCCATCGCGATCGCGATCGCACTGGTAGCGCACACGCCGCGACGGATCGTTGCCGGGCGCCAACCAACTGCCTTCAGAGCCGACCAACGCCGCAAGCGGCAGCCCCCAGACCACCTCGCTGGACGCACCGAGCAACGTATCGGCCGGGATCCCCAGCAGATCCAGCGCAGCACGATTGGCGGCGCTGACGCATCCGTCCGGGTCCAGCCGTAGCAGGGCGATCGGAGCATCTGGCAAACCGGCAGGCGGCAAGGCACCGGCATCCGGACTGCGTGAGAACAAGGCCATCGTCGTCTCCCTCGGCGCTACCGCCGATTTTAGCGACTTTCACACCGACGCCGCAGCGGCGGCCGCTGCAATCGGGATTGACGTCATAGCCGCGGTGACAATCAGGTACAGCCACAAGCGCGGCACATCGCCTGCCCGTCGCGATCGCGCGGACCGACTGTTTCCGCGCAATCGACGCGCTCCGCATCGCGTGCGCACTCCGTTTCATGCGCAACCATGCAGCATTGGCGCGGTTTTCGGCAGATTCACTCGCAGATACGCCTAGCCTGGTTGACAGGCGCGTAAAGCACATGGTTATCTCGCTAAATGTTGCGATACCACACCAGCCCGAAGCCGCCTCATCAGCCCGCCGCGCCTCGCGCGGACGTTGCGGCCTCGCTCCTTGTACTCGTGCTTATTAGCTCGCCCACATCTGCGGGACGAACTGGCATTTAAGCGATCAAGCAGCCAGGATTCGATCAAACCCCGCACTGGCAACGGCGCGGGGTTTTTCATTTCAGTGACCACAAACGCAAAGATCCTTTCCACTCCACCCCCTTCGAGGATATCCGCATCATGAGCAGTTCCGCCCAGCCCACCACCAAGATCGCCATCGTCGGTTACGGCAGCCAGGGACGCGCGCACGCGCTGAACCTGCGCGAGTCCGGCTTCGACGTCACCATCGGCCTGCGTGCCGGCGGCCCGACCGAAGTCAAGGCACAGGCCGATGGTTTCGTGGTGAAGCGCCCTGACGAAGCGGTCAAGGATGCCGACCTGGTCGCGGTACTGACCCCGGACATGGTGCAGAAGAAGCTGTACGAAGAAGTGCTGGCACCGAACATGAAGCAGGGCGCCTGCCTGCTGTTCGCGCACGGCCTGAACGTGCATTTCGACATGATCAAACCGCGCGCGGACCTGGATGTGGTGTTGGTCGCGCCCAAGGGTCCGGGCGCGCTGGTGCGCCGCGAGTACGAAATCGGCCGTGGCGTACCGTGCATCTGGGCGGTGTATCAGGACAAGAGCGGCAAGGCCGAGCAACTCGCGCTGGAGTACGCCGCTGGCCTGGGCGGCGCACGCGCCAACCTGATCAAGACCACCTTCAAGGAAGAGACCGAAACCGACCTGTTCGGCGAGCAGGCGGTGCTGTGCGGCGGCGCATCGGCGCTGGTACAGGCTGGCTTCGAAGTGCTGGTGGAAGCCGGCTATCAGCCGGAAATCGCCTACTACGAAGTGCTGCACGAATTGAAGCTGATCGTCGACCTGTTCTACGAAGGCGGGATCACCCGCATGCTCGAATTCGTCTCCGAGACCGCGCAGTACGGCGACTATGTCAGCGGCCCGCGGGTCATCGACGCGGCAACCAAGGCGCGCATGCGCGACGTGCTGACGGACATCCAGAACGGCACCTTCACCAAGAACTGGGTGGCCGAGTACAACGCGGGCTTGCCGAACTACACCAAGTTCAAGCAGGCCGATCTGAACCATCCCATCGAAGCGGTCGGCAAGCAGTTGCGCGCCAAGATGGTCTGGCTCAACGGCGAGGCCGCGGCCAAACCGGCCGCTGGCAATACCAAGGCCGCATAAACCGCGGCTCCCCCACCCGCTTCCACCGAAAGGTCGCCACGTATGAACTCCTCCGCTAAAGGCACGCCCCCCCGCAACGGCGCGCGCTGGCTGACGCAGGCCCTGGAAGCCGAAGGCGTGGACACGCTGTTCGGCTATCCGGGCGGCACCATCATGCCGTTCTACGACGCATTGGTAGACAGCCAGCTCAAGCACATCCTGGTCCGCCACGAACAAGGCGCCGCGCTCGCCGCCAACGGCTATGCCCGCGCCAGTGGTCGGGTCGGGGTGTGCGTCGCCACCTCTGGTCCAGGCGCATCCAATCTGGTTACCGGCATCGCCGATGCAATGCTCGACTCGGTCCCGATGATTTGCCTGACTGGACAAGTCGCCACGCCACTGCTGGGCACCGACGCGTTCCAGGAACTGGACGTGTTCGGGCTGACCCTGCCGATCGTCAAGCACAGCTTCCTGGTGCGACGCGTGGACGACCTCCCACAGGTGCTGCGCGATGCGTTCCGTATCGCCCGTGAGGGGCGCCCGGGACCGGTGCTGGTCGATCTACCCAAGGACGTGCAACTGGCCGACGCATCGCACCTGCCGGACCACGTGCCTGCCGAGGTGCCAACGCTCCCGGCGCCGCGCGACAACGTCCTGGCCGACGCGCTGGCCGCGATCGCCGGCGCCGAAAAGCCAGTGATCTACGGTGGCGGTGGCATTGCCCTGGCCGATGCGGTGGACGCATTCCGCCAGTTCGTGGACGTCACCCGCATTCCCACCGTGTTGACGCTGCGCGGACTGGGTGCGTTGCCACATGCACATCCGCACTACCTGGGCATGCTCGGCATGCATGGCACCCGCGCCGCCAACATGGCGGTGCAGCAGTCGGATCTGCTGATCGTGGTCGGCGCCCGCTTCGACGACCGCGCCACCGGCAAACTGGCCGAATTTGCGCCATTCGCGCGGATCATCCATCTGGATGCCGATGCCTGCGAGATTTCCAAACTGCGTCAGGCCGACATCGCCATCCCCGGCGATGTGGCCCAGGCGCTACGCGCGCTGAGTGCGGCGACCAGCACCTGCGAAGCCTGGCACGCGCGCTGCATCGGCAATCGCGAGAAATTCGGCGTGCGCTACGACGCACCTGGCAATGACATCTACGCGCCAGGCCTGCTGAAACGGCTGAGCGAACTCGCCCCGGCCGACACGGTCATCGCCTGCGACGTCGGTCAACACCAGATGTGGGTGGCCCAGCACTGCCGCTTCAATCATCCGCGCAATCACCTGACCAGCGGTGCGTTGGGCACCATGGGCTTCGGCCTGCCGGCGGCGATGGGCGCGCAATTCGCCTGTCCGGACCGGACCGTGGTGCTGGTCAGCGGCGACGGCAGCTTCATGATGAACGTGCAGGAGCTGGTCACCATCGCACGCTGCAAACTGCCGGTGAAGATGGTACTGCTGGACAACAGCTCGCTGGGCATGGTACGGCAGTGGCAGGAGTTGTTCTTCGCCGAGCGCTACAGCGAAATCGATTTGTCCGATAACCCGGACTTCGCCGCGCTGACGCAGGTCTTCGGCATTCCGGCCAAACGTATCACCGCGCGCAACCAGGTCGAGGACGGACTGGCCGAGCTTCTGGCGCACCCAGGCCCGGCGCTGCTGCACGTGGTCATCGACGCACGCGCCAACGTATGGCCACTGGTGCCGCCAAATTCCGCCAACAGCACCATGCTGGACAGCAATCCCGCGAACCAGCGCCAGGAGGCACCGCATGCGATACCGGCTTGACCTGGTGCTCAAGCCCATCGACGGCGCGCTTCTGCGCGCCATCGGCATGGCCGAACGGCGTGGCTTTGCCCCGGTATCGATCAACGGCGCACCTGTGGCGGAGGACGCAGGCCGCTGGCACCTGCAACTGGTGGTGGACGGCAATCGTCCCGGCGAGACGCTGCGGATGCAGATGGAAAAGGTCTACGACTGCGAATCGGTACGCGTGACCGCGCTGGATGCGGCGACATGAACGTATCGGGATCCACGCACCGGGACGTGGGACGCGGCGACGGCCCTGGCAACGTGCAAGCGGCTGCCTCCATCTCCACGGTACGGCAACAGCGCGCGGCGGCGCACAAGCGCTTTTCGACATGGAGGTCTCTTCTTCGCGCTTGCCTCTCGTCCATCACATCCTGCGCCCTGCAGCGCACATCCCGCCGCCATGTCTGATACCAGTCGCCCCGCCGCGCAGGAGTCGGACACCGACCATGTCGCGGTCAGCGTGGCGGACGTGCTGGCCGCACAGGCGCGGTTGCGCCGCTACCTGACGCCAACGCCGGTGCATTATGCCGAGCGCTTCGGGGTGTGGCTGAAGCTGGAAAACCTGCAACGCACCGGCTCCTACAAGGTACGCGGCGCACTCAATGCGCTATTGGCCGGGCTGGAGCGCGGCGACGAGCGCGCGGTGATCTGCGCCTCGGCCGGCAACCATGCGCAGGGCGTGGCCTGGGCCGCGCACCGCCTGGGAGTGCAAGCGATCACCGTGATGCCGCACGGTGCGCCGCAGACCAAAATCGCCGGCGTCGCGCACTGGGGTGCCGCCGTGCGCCAGCACGGCAACAGCTATGACGAGGCTTACGGCTTTGCCCGCGAACTGGCCGAGCAAAATGGCTACCGATTTCTGTCCGCGTTCGACGATCCAGACGTGATCGCCGGCCAGGGGACCGTCGGGATCGAACTGGCCGCACATGCCCCGGACGTGGTGATCGTGCCGATCGGCGGCGGCGGCCTGGCCTCCGGCGTGGCCCTGGCGCTGCGCTCGCAAGGCGTGCGCGTGGTCGGTGCCCAGGTCGAAGGCGTGGATGCGATGGCGCGCGCGATCCGTGGCGACATCCGCGCGCTGGAGCCTGTCCCCACCCTGGCCGACGGGGTCAGGGTTAAAATCCCTGGGCTGATCACCCGTCGGCTGTGCGCCAGCCAGCTCGACGACGTGGTGATCGTGCGCGAGGCGGAACTGCGCGAAACACTGGTCCGCCTGGCGCTGGAAGAGCACGTCATCGCCGAGGGCGCTGGCGCGCTGGCGCTGGCGGCCGGACGCCGCGTCAGCGGCAAGCGCAAGTGCGCCGTGGTGTCCGGTGGCAACATCGACGCCGGCGTGCTGGCGACGCTGCTGTCGGAGGTGCGTCCGCGCCCGCCGCGCAAGCCGCGCCTACGCAATATCGAACGACTTCGCAATCAACGTCCCGCCCCACGCGCACCCGCCCAACTCGCCTCGCCACCGCCCCACCATCCGCTAGCCACCGCCTCCGTAGAGGAACCCATCTGGTGAACACTTCAGCCTCTCCTCAGCCCCCCCGCATCCGCATCTTCGACACCACCCTGCGCGACGGCGAGCAATCCCCGGGCTGCAGCATGACCCCGCAACAAAAGGTGGTGATGGCACGCGCCCTGGCCGAATTAGGGGTCGACATCATCGAGACAGGCTTCCCGGCCAGTTCGCAGTCCGACCGCGAAGCGATGGCGCTGATCGGCCGCGAGGTGCGCGGCTCGACACTGGCGGTGCTGTCGCGCTGCCTGACTGCGGACATCGAGACATCGGCACGCGCACTGGAAGCGGCGGCCCATCCCCGCCTGCACGTCTTCCTCTCGACCAGCCCACTGCACCGCGAACACAAGCTGCGGATGAACCGCGAGCAAGTGCTGGAATCGGTGCGCAAGCACGTGGCGCTGGCGCGCAACTACGTGGACGACGTGGAGTTCTCGGCCGAGGATGCCACCCGCACCGAGGAAGACTTCCTGGCCGAGGTCGCCAGCGTGGCGATCGCCGCCGGCGCCAGCACCATCAATCTGCCGGATACGGTCGGCTTCACCACACCCGAAGAGATCCGCGGGATGTTCGAGCGGATCATCGCCCACGTCCCCGGCGCCGACCGCGTGGTATTCAGTACCCACTGCCATAACGACCTGGGATTGGCCGTGGCCAACTCACTGGCCGCGGTGGAAGGCGGTGCGCGTCAGGTGGAATGCGCCATCAACGGTATCGGCGAGCGCGCCGGCAACTGCGCGCTTGAAGAAATCGCGATGGCGCTGAAGGTACGCAACGCGTTCTACGAACTGGACACCGGCATCAACACCCCGCGCATCGTCTCCACCTCACAATTGCTGCAGCGTCTGGTCGGGATGCCCGTGCAACGCAACAAGGCGATCGTCGGCAGCAATGCCTTCGCGCACGAATCGGGCATCCATCAGCACGGCATGCTGCGCCACCGCAACACCTACGAAATCATGCGTCCGGAAGACGTGGGTTGGGAATGCTCGCAGATGGTACTGGGGCGTCACAGCGGCCGCGCCGCGGTCGAGCAACGTCTTCGCGCGCTGGGCTACGTGCTGGAAGAAGCCGAACTGGGTATCGCCTTCGACGCGTTCAAGAGGCTGTGCGAACAGCAGCGTGTGGTCAACGACACCGACCTGCAAGCGATGATGCAGGAAGCGCCAGAGAGCCAAGGCTATCGGCTGTGGTCGATGACCATCAGCGACCGCGGCCAGCGCGCCAGCGCCCAGGTCGAACTATCCGATCCGAACGGCCAACGCGTCAGCGAACAAGCCGAGGGCGATGGCCCGGTCGATGCACTGTTCTCCGCACTGTCTGCCGCCACCGGCGTGCAGTTGACGCTGAACAGTTATCAGGTCCACAGCGTCGGCATCGGTGCCGATGCACGCGGCGAAGCCAACCTGAGCGTGCGTCACGGCAACCTGGAATACGAAGGCACTGGCACCAGCCGCGACATCATCGAAGCCAGCGCACTGGCTTGGCTGGATGTCGCCAACCGCATCCTGCGTCAGCGCCAGGGTGTGCGGACCGACTTCACCGGCGCAATGGCCTGAACCTCCAGCGCGCCGTCATCGACCTCTTGTACGCTCCCCTTCCCCTCCCCCCACCAAGCGTCTCTGCCAGGTAGTTTCGCAATGTCTTCGACCCCCCGCACCCTGTACGACAAACTGTGGGACGCGCACGTCGTCGTCCCGGAAAGCGACACGGCCCCCGCCGTGCTGTACATCGATCTGCACCTGATCCACGAAGTGACCTCGCCGCAGGCGTTCACCGAACTCAAGACGCGCGGCCTGAAGCCACGCCGCCCCGAACGCACCAAGGCGACGATGGATCACTCCACGCCCACCCTTCCGCGTGCGGCCGACGGCAGCTTGCCATACGCCAGCAAAGCTTCCGAAGCACAGGTGGACATGCTCGCGCGCAACTGCGCCGACTATGGCATCGAACTGTTCGACATGGGCTCGGCGAACCGCGGCATTGTCCATGTGATCGCGCCGGAACAGGGGTTCACCCAACCCGGCATGACCATCGTCTGCGGCGACAGCCACACCTCCACCCACGGCGCATTCGGTGCGCTGGCGTTCGGCATCGGCACCAGCGAGGTCGGTCACGTCCTGGCGACCCAATGCCTGCTGCAGCGCAAGGCCAAGACCATGGCGATCAACGTCGACGGCCCACTCGCGCCGGGCGTTGGCGCCAAGGACGTGATCCTGCACATCATCGGCGTGATCGGGGTCAACGGCGGCACCGGCCACGTGATCGAGTACCGCGGCTCCACCATCGAAGCGATGGACATGGAACAGCGCATGACCCTGTGCAACATGTCGATCGAAGCCGGTGCGCGCGCCGGCATGGTGGCGCCGGATCAGACCACCTTCGACTGGGTGGCCAACACGCCGCGCGGCCCCAAGGGCGCCGACTTCGATGCCGCCGTGCAACGTTGGTCGCAACTGCGCAGCGATGCTGGCGCACGCTTCGACGTGGAAGTGCGCATCGACGCACGCGACATCCGCCCAACCCTGACCTGGGGCACCCACCCGGGTACCGCGATCGCGGTGGACGTGCCGATCCCGGCCGCACAGGATGCCGCGGCGCAGAAGGGCCTGGACTACATGCAACTGGAAGCAGGACACCCGTTGATCGGCACGCCGGTGGACGTGGTGTTCGTCGGTTCCTGCACCAACGGCCGGCTCAGCGACATGCGTCAGGTGGCGCAGGTGCTGCGCGGCCGCAAGGTGGCCCAGCACGTGCGCATGCTGGTGGTGCCGGGTTCGGAAATCGTCAAGCACCAGGCCGAGGCCGAGGGCATCCACGACGTGGTGCGCGCCGCGGGTGCGGAATGGCGCGAATCCGGCTGCTCGATGTGTATCGCGATGAACGGCGATCTGGTCGCGCCGGGACAGTTGGCGGTGAGTACCAGCAACCGCAATTTCGAGGGCCGCCAGGGCCCCGGATCGCGCACCCTGCTGGCCTCGCCACTGACAGCGGCCTGGGCGGCGGTGAACGGCAAGGTCAGCGATCCGCGCACGCTGTTCGCCGATGCGAAGGACGGCGCTCGATGACCCTGCACATCGCAACCTTCGCGGCCACCTTGACCTTCGTCGCGGCAAGCACACGCGCCTTTGCCCATCGCGGCAAGCCACTGTTACCTGCGCACGTATCCACTCCGGCGCTGATGCCGGCACCGCAACACATCATGGCGGGAACCATTTCCGCCGTATCCCAGGAGACACCGTGATGGCCGGCTTCGCCACCCTCACCTCGCGCAGCGTGGTACTGCGCCAAACCAACATCGACACCGACCAGATCATTCCGGCGCGCTTCCTGTCCACCACCGAACGCGCCGGTCTTGGCCGCCACGCCTTCAACGATTGGCGCTTGCAGGCCGATGGCACGCCGAACCCGGAATTCGCCTTCAACCAGCCGCACAACGCTGGCCGCCAGATCCTGCTGGCGGGGCGCAACTTCGGCTGCGGCTCCTCGCGCGAGCACGCTCCATGGGCGCTCACCGACCTTGGCCTGCGCGCCATCGTCAGCAGCGAAATCGCCGACATCTTCCGCAACAACAGCCTCAAGAACGGCCTGCTGCCAATCGTGCTGGCCGAGGACGACGTGCAGACGCTGATGCAGCGTCCGGACGACGAACTGACCGTGGACGTGGCCGCACGCGAGCTACGCACGCCCGACGGGCGCGTCTATGCGTTCCCGCTCGATAACTTCTCGCAGACCTGCCTGCTCGAAGGCGTGGACGAAATGGGCTACCTGCTGTTGCGCCAACCCGATATCGAACGTTACGAGGCCACCCATGCACGCTGACATCGTCGTCCTGCCTGGCGACGGCATCGGCCCCGAGGTCACCGCTGCGGCGGTCTCGGTGCTGCACGCCATCGCTCACCGCTACCAGCACACCTTCCAATTCCACGAGCACGATATCGGCGGGATCGCCATCGACCGCCACGGCGAGCCATTGCCGGCGGCAACGTTGCAGGCGTGCCAACAGGCCGACGCCGTGCTGCTGGGTGCAGTCGGTGGGCCGAAATGGTCCGACCCCAACGCCAAGGTGCGCCCCGAACAAGGCTTGCTGGCGATCCGCCGTGGCCTGGGCCTGTTCGCCAACCTGCGTCCGGTCAAGCCGCATCCGGCGGCACTGGACGCCTCCCCGATCAAAGCGCATCTGCTGAACGGCGTGGACATCGTGGTGGTGCGCGAACTGACCGGCGGCATCTACTTCGGCGACAAGACCCGCAACGCGACCGAAGCCAGCGACCTGTGCCGCTACAGCGTCGAAGAAATCGAACGCGTGCTGCGCAGCGCTTTCCGTCTTGCGCAACAACGCCGCAATCACGTCACCTCGGTGGACAAGGCCAATGTGCTGGAAACCTCGCGACTGTGGCGCGACGTGGCCGCGCGTATCGGCCGCGACGAATTCCCCGAGGTGCGCCTGGAACACCAACTGGTCGATTCGATGGCCATGCACCTGCTGGCCAAGCCACGCGAGTACGACGTGATCGTCACCGAGAACATGTTCGGCGACATCCTCACCGACGAAGCCTCGATGCTGGCCGGTTCGCTGGGCCTGCTGCCGTCGGCCTCGCTGGGCGACGGTCGCATCGGCCTGTACGAACCGATCCACGGTTCGGCCCCGGACATCGCCGGCAAGGGCATCGCCAACCCCTACGCGACGATCCTCAGCACGGCGATGCTGTTGCGCCACTCGCTCGGCCTGAATGCCGAGGCGGAAGCCATCGAGCAGGCGGTGGGTGCCGCACTGGACGCAAAGGTGTTCACTGCCGATCTGGCCGCGCCCGGCCACGGCGTTTCCACCGAAGCCGCAGCACGCGCGGTCCTAGAGCAGCTCGGCGTCGCGAGCGCGACAGTACGCTGAGCGCGCTGGCAACCGTGGTGCCCGCACGCGGGCGCCACGACGTTTGCAACGAATCGCGACCAACGCGCACGCGCAGAGTTAACGCGCAGAGTTCTAGCCGACCACCCGATCGCGGCCTTCGTGCTTGGCCTGGTACAGATGCTTGTCGGCCTGTAGCAACAGGTCGCGGCGTGCACACAACGTCGGCGAAAGACAGGCAAAACCGATACTGGCGGTAAACTGCACGACGCACCCATCACCGTCTTGCAAGGTGAGGGTAGCGAAACGAGCGCGCAAGGCATCCAAACACACCAATGCCTGCTCGCGATCCAGACCAGGCAACACCAACAGAAATTCCTCGCCTCCATGACGGGCCGCAAAGGCATTATCGCCCAGGGCAACGCGCAGCAAGTCGCCCACCCGGCGCAACACCTCGTCGCCGACCTCGTGGCCGTATGCGTCGTTGATCTTCTTGAAGTAATCGATGTCAAGCAACGCCACACACAGTGCTGTGGACGTAGCCATGGCCTTTTCCAAGGCGGCGGTGAGGTAAGGTTCGGCGGTATGCCGATTCGGCAAGCCGGTCAACGCATCGTGACCAGCTTGATAGGCAAGCTTGCGCACCAGTTCGTCACGCTCGCGATTGGCCGCCGTCAGCGCCATATTATTCGCCCGCAACTCGTGAGTACGATCAGCAATAATCGCATTGAGGCGACGTTGACGGCGCCGATGACGATAAGTACGGCCGCGATACCACCACAGCAACAAACCGCTGACACTCATTGATGCGAACAGTACGAACGGCCAACGCTGCCAGAACGGCGGCAGCAGTTGCAGACGGAACGAGACGCTGCCAATCCGCTCGCTGCGCGACCAATCCAATGGGCTGATGATCGCCTGCACCTCCACAGGCGATAATCTCCCGGCGGCAGGTTGGTATAAATCGCTTCTTCGCTGCTACCGGCATCGATCCATTGGCGATCAGACCCATACAGGCGATAGCGATAACGGATCTTGTCTGGGGATCGGAAACTCAGCCCGGCGTAGCGAATCGCCAACCGCGCGACACCCCCATGCAAGGTGTAATCACGATGCAACGCGAGTGGTTTGCCGTTGACCTGTAGGCTCTCGATCACCAACGGTGGCGGGCGCACGCTGCGTAGTCCTGGCAACGTCGGATCGATCAATCCCAGGCCCTCGGAAGTCGGGATCAACAGCGTGCCGTCGTGGCTGCGCCAGCCCGCCGGCGCACTGCTACCGTTGACCTGGCTGCCCGGCATGCCATCGCTGCGGTCGAGTACGTCTATCACTAACTTCGTGCGTTTGCCGGCATCCAATTGCGTCAGATCGGCACGCGGAATACGGAACACACCTAAGTTACTCGTCGCCCATATATTGCCGTGCTTGTCATCGATAAGCCGGAATAACTTATCGCGCGGCAGACCAATGCGATGATCGTAGAGACGGAACCGCCCGCCGCTTCGTCGCAATAGGCCATGATCGGTGGCAATCCAGAGGGTGCCATCGGGATCTTCGAGGAAATCGAATACGTTCTGCGCCTGAAATCCACTCCCGCTCGGGGTGCCCTTCAGCGCACCATCGGACGATATTGTCGCGATGCCCTGGTTGGTCCCGACCCACAGGACTCCGGCGCGATCACGGTACAGCGTTTGCACATGCGATCCAGGCAATCCATCGGCGGTACCATAGGCGCGTCTATAAGCCCCCTTGCGATAAAGCAAGCCATCATTGCTACCGATCCACAGGCCACCGTCGGCATCGAGCGACACGGCGCGCACCATGGTCTTGGGAACTCCGGCCTCGACACCAAGCCGTTGCCTGATCGCGCCATCGGCCGACAACAACAACACGCCTTGGCTGTCGGTCCCTACCCACATGCCGCCATCCTTGGTCGGTTCCAGCGCCAACGCCGCCGGATCCCGACCGGGTTGATTACCAATGCGTAACGCGCGGATGCGGCCGTGCTGCCAAAGATCGAGTCCGGTCGCGTGGCCGATCCAGATGGCGCCATCGGCGCTTTGCCGAACTACGCGCACATAATTGTTCCCTAATCCATCACGCCGGGTGAGACCACCAGCATCGCCCTTGGCAACGCGATATAGACCATCGCTGCTGCCTGCCCAAATCAGGCCTTCGCGATCCTCGATCAAGGTTGTGCTGAAAACACCGGAGATCGACAGAATCTGCTCACTCTCCCCTTCAGGCAAACGCCGCAGCAGTTGCCCGTTGGACATGGTGATCCAGAGCTGGTTTTCTTGGTCCTGCAACGCGGACACAACACGCTCTCCACGTTGCAGCCATTGCACCTGACCGTCATCGCTGCGCCAGAGCAGGCCGATATCGGTAGCGACCAGCAGCCCCCCCTTGCGATCGCGCGCCAAGTTACGGATCGACGCTGTCCGCATCGCCGTGCTTCCCCAGCGGGATGCCGGGGCAGTCGCCGAGGCCAGTCGGAACAGCCCCTGCGAGGTCCCCACCAACAACCCATCACCGTCTTGCAACAAACACACAACATGGGCATTACCCATGCCAGCAAGATTGCCGACATCGACCAAACGGCCATCGCGCTCGATCCGGAACAGGCCATCCTCGTTACCGACCCACACTGCGCCGCCGGCATCGCGCAATATGACTTTCGCCCGCAACTGTTGCGCGCGCGCGTCGCCCAGATGTCGCCACCGCCCCGCGACATAGCGGAACACGCCGTTATAAGCGGTCCCGACCAGCACGCCGCCATCGGGCTCGGCCACGACCGAGAACACGTTGGACAGATCCATGCCTGGCGTATTTTGCCGGTCGAACGAGGTAAAGATGCGGCCATCGAAACGTGCCACGCCCTCCCAGGTAGCAACCCAGATCATGCCATCACGATCCTGCACCAGACCATGCACCAGGTTGTGCGGCAGCCCTTCCTCCATGGTCCAGCGGGCGATCACCGGACGATTGAGTACCTCGCGTTCGGTCAGCGACGGCACCGGCTGTGCGGTTGCGGTTGCGGTTGCGGTTGCGGTTGCGGTTGCGGTTGCGGTTGCGCATAGGCTGCACAGCAGCAGCAAAAGGCGCGAACCCAGTGCCAGACAACGGTGCATCGCGCACGCACGGACGCGCTCGCGATTCTGATGAATCCACTGCCCCTGTTTCATCACATCCCGAATCGCACCAGCAACGGCGCCCGGCACCCCATATTGCAAGCGGATTAATCTATCACCGAGCACTGGACGTCAATGTCAGGATATTCCCGACCTGCGCAGCAGGCCGTACGACATCTATTCAGCACGGGAATCGGGATGCGCCACAGGCGAGCCATCACTCAGGCCTAACAATTCCGACGCATTGAAAGGAGCAGATGAACCGTCGCCATCCATGCGCCAGCATCAAAATAATAAACCCAACGGTGTAGTATATATATCGAACCGACTGGTATAGTATTTTCACTATGGCCCACCAATCGTCAACCGCCCCATCACCCAAGCCCTCTTCACGTTCTGCCGGACCAGGACGCCCCAAGGACATGGGCAAGCGTGCAGCGATCCTGGAAGCGGCCAAGTACATGTTCACCGAACTGGGTTTCGGCCGGGTCAGCATGGACGGTATCGCCGCTCGTGCCGGCGTCTCCAAGCTCACCGTCTACAGTCACTACGGCGACAAGGAGACCCTGTTCGCCGAGGCGGTGCGCGCGCAATGCCAAGCGCTACTGCCCGAAGCCCTGTTCTGTCATCCGCTGAAAGGCCCGCTGCGCGCGCAACTGGTGGAAATCGGCCTAGCCTACTTCGCGATGATCAGCAACGAAGAGGCGATGGCCACCTATCGCATGATGCTGAGCCCGAACACCGGCGACGAACACGTCCGCGAGATGTTCTGGAATGCCGGCCCAAAGCGCACCCGACAGGATCTAGGACAATTACTCCAGGCATATGTGGCGACCGGCGAACTCGAGATCGCCGACATGTCGCTAGCCGCCTCGCAGTTTTTCTCTCTGGTCAAGGGCGAACTGCACTCGCTGATGATGTGCGGCCTGTGCCGCAACCCCAGCCAGACGCATATCCGCACACATGTGCATGCCAGTGTCGACTTCTTCCTGCGCGCCTATGCGGCGCGCTGAGTCCACGCGGCGTGTGTGGTCAGGTACCGATGACTTCCGGCACTGCGCCTCACGCTGTCCCGAAGGCGATGCTGCTGCATACGCCCAATCTCTACGCCAGCTAAAATGCGCGCCCTTCTGCGTTGGATGCCCGAAATGACGATCGACTACTCCCAAGCCCGCGAAAAAATGGTTGAACAGCAGATCCGCCCGTGGGACGTGCTCGACCTACGCGTGCTCGACGTGCTGTCGCGGCTGCCGCGCGAGACTTTCGTGCCGCAGAGCCACCGGGCGGTCGCTTATGCCGACCTGGAGATTCCGCTGGGCCACGGCCAGTACATGATGAAGCCGGTCATCGAGGGGCGCATGCTGCAGGCCTTGGACCTGCAACCTGGCGAGGACGTGTTGGAAATCGGCACGGGCAGCGGTTTCGTCAGCGCCTGCCTGGGCGAGCTGGGCCGCGAGGTGGTGAGCCTGGAGATCGAAGCCGCCCTGGCCACGGCCGCACGTGCCAACCTCGACGCCGCCGGACTGGGAAGCAATATCCGCATCGAGACCGCCGACGCATTGACATGGACCCCGGGCGAGCGTCGCTTCGATGTCATCTGCGTGACCGCTGCGGTTACCGAGATTCCGGCACAGTTCCTCTCCTGGCTGCGCCCAGGCGGCCGCCTGTTCGCCATCCGCGGCCGCGCCCCGGTCATGGAAGCGGTACGCATTCACGCCAACGCCGGCACGCCACGCACGGAGTCGCTATTCGAAACCGACTTGGCGTATTACCTGCGTGGCACCGCGCCAGTTCCTCAGTTCACATTCTGATCCATCAAGGAAGCCGCAATGATCCGCCGATCCCTCGCCCTTGCACTGGCCGTCGCGCTGTCCCCGTTAGCCGCCAACGCTGCGGACCTCATGCAAGTCTACGAAATGGCCCGCAACAGCGACCCGACCCTGGCCTCGGCGGAATCGACCCGTCTGTACGACAAGGAAGGCGCGGTGCAGGCGCGCGCGGCACTGCTGCCGCAGATCAACGGCGAGGCCTCATTGCAGCGTTCCCATAGCAATACCGAACGCGACAGCAGCGGCAACAATCAACTCATCGATCTGATCCACCGCCTCAACCCCTCCTTCCCGACCGAGGCGCTCGAAACCGCGCAAGGCCCAACATCAAGCACCAGCAAGAGCCGCAACTACACCCTCCAAGGTCAACAAACCCTGGTCAATTTCGCGCAGTTTTCCAACCTGCGTGCACAAAAGGCGCGCAGCCTGGCCGCCGACTACACGTTGGAATCGGCCAAGGACGACCTGATCGTGCGTACCTCGGCGGCCTACTTCAACGTGCTGGTCGCGATCGAGTCGCTGGTCGCCGCGCAGACCAACGAAGCCGCCGCGAAAAAACAATTCGACTACGCCCAAAAGCGCCTGGAAGTGGGCCTGGCACCGATCACCGACGTGCACGAAGCCCGTGCCCAGTACGACCAGGCCCGCGCCGACACGATCAGCTCGCGCAACGCGCTACAGGACCTGTACCAGGCGCTGACCCAGATCACCGGAAAGCCGGTGCATGACCTGCGCGGGCTGCCGGAGGACTTTCGTCCGCAATTGCCGCCGAGCAACGGCGATATCGACAGCATGATCGCCTCGGCCCTGGACAAGAATCCATCGCTACGCGCCTACAAGTACCAGGCGGAGGCGGCCGAGGACAGCGTCTCGACCGCACGCGCCGGGCACCTGCCGACGCTCAACCTATCGGCCAGCGCCGGCCACAGCGCGATCTGGGGAAATCCCGGCAACAACACACCGCGCAATGACAGCAACGTCATCGGGCTCACCCTGAACATCCCGATCTTCGCCGGTGGTGCCACTCAATCGTTGGTGCGCCAGGCCCTGGCGCAGCGTGATATCGCGCAAGACGACTACGAGCTGCAGAAGCGTCAGCTCGACCGCAACATCCGCAAGGCTTATCAGACCGTCGTCGCCGGAATCAGCGAAATCGAGGCACGGCGCCTGGCGGTGGTCTCGGCGCAGGCCGCCTTCGACGCATCGCAAGTCGGCCTGGAAGTGGGCACCCGTACTGTGCTGAACGTAGTGCAGAACCAGGGCACCCTGTATCAGGCACAACTGAACTATGCGCAGGCGCGCTACAACTTCCTGCAAAACCGGCTCCTGCTGAACCAAGCGCTGGGAACGCTGAACGTGACCGACGTGCAATCGATCAACGCATTGCTGACACAAAAAGCCGAATCCAAACTCGACTCCAGCAACAATCTCCAGTAAGCGCGGCTGGCCACAGACACCGCAGCAGCAACAGCCCTACGGGGACCATTCGTTTGGGCGAACACGCCCTGCCTTCGCTACAGGGCGGCTGACCTCAGCCGCCTACCGCAGACGGGTCTGCTTCCGGCTCCACTGTGGCCACTGGCGGCAGATGCGGTGCAATCAACTGCAAGGTACGCTGCAGCGCGCCACGACCATTAGCGACCAGCGCGTACCCGGCATCGGCCATGCGCGAGCGTGCACCGGCATCGGCAAGTAACCGCTGCAACGCAGCGCACACCGCCGCCGCATCCTCGCAAATGGCCAGCGCCCCAGCTTCACGCATACGCCGCGAAATCTCGGCGAAATTGTGCAGGTGCGGGCCGCTCACCGACGGCGTGCCGACCGCTGCCGGTTCCAACAGGTTGTGCCCGCCAACCGGCTGCAGACTGCCACCAACGAAGGCGATCTGCGCGCAGGCATAGAACGCCATCAACTCGCCCAGCGTATCGATCACGAACACATCGTCCTCGGCACCCGGCCACTGCTGCTGACGGCGCGTGGACACGCGCCAACCCTGATCGCGCGCCAGCGCCTCGACCTTGGCGAAGCGCTCAGGATGACGAGGGGCCCACAGCAACAGCAACGCCGGCCACTGCCTGCGCAACTGCCGGTGCATTTCGATCACTGCCGCCTCTTCGCCATCATGGGTGCTGGCGGCGATCCACAGAGGACGTACCGCCGGCACCCGTTCGCGAAACGCCGCGACAAACGCCGGCAGGTGCGCCGGAGCGGCAATATCGAACTTCAGGTTCCCCAACGCTTGGACCTGCTCGGCAACCGCACCCAGTTCGACGAAGCGCCCGGCATCTTCCTGCGACTGCGCCGCCACGCAGGTCACGGTGCGCAGCGCGCGCCCGATCAGCGGCCGCAGCATCCGGTAGCCGCGCAAGGAACGCGCCGATAACCGCGCGTTGAGCACGTACACCGGAATCCCGCGATCGCGGCAGCCGAACAGCATGTTCGGCCACAACTCGGTCTCCAGGATCAGCGCCAGACTCGGGCGGAAGTGACGCAGGAATCGACCGACACTGCCCGGCACGTCATACGGCAGATAGACATGCTCCAATGCGTCGCCCCATAGCGCGCGCACCCGCTCGGACCCGGTCGGGGTGATGGTGGTGATGACCCAGCGGATATCCGGACGCTGCGCCCGCAACGCATTGACCACCGGCGCGGCGACGTTGACCTCGCCCACCGACACCGCGTGCAACCACACCCGCGGACGACCACGGCTATGCGAATACGCTGCATAACGCTCGTCCCAACGCTGGAAGTACTCACGGACACGAAAGCCGCGCCAGATCAAGTGATAGACCGTGACCGGCAGCAGCAGATAGAGCACGGCCGAATACAGGCCACGCAGCAGCCACTCGATGAAATTGTTACGCATCTAAACAGCATAGCCGGTTATGCGCGGCTGGCGGCAGACGTCCCCGGCACCGGCGGGCAGGCCCGGCTACACTGATGCCATGTCCGATGTCGCCTCTGCTCCGTCCTCTTCCACCACCCATCTCACGCCGCCGCCACGCACGCCGCGCCACTGGTCGACCTGGTTGCTACTGGGCCTGGCGCTGCTCGCCGCGCGTCTGCCCTGGCGCTTGCAGCGCGTGCTGGGTCGCGGCATCGGCTGGCTGGCGCTGCGTCTGGCTGGCACCCGCCGCCACGCCGCCGCAACGAATATTGCACTGTGCTATCCGGAACAGAGCCAGGCTTGGCGCGCGCACCTGCTGAGAGAGAGCTTCCACGCATTGGGCGTGGGGGTGTTCGAGTTCGCCCGCGCCTGGTGGGGCAGCATCACTCCGATGCGCTCCCACGCGCGCATCGAGGGCCTGGAACACCTACAACGGCTGCAAGCGCAGGGCCGCGGTGTCCTGCTGGTTTCCGGCCACTTCATGACCCTGGAGATCTGTGGCCGCCTGCTGTGCCAGCACGTACCGCTGGCCGGCATGTACCGGCGCCACCGTAATCCGGTGTTCGAGTGGGCGGTCAAGCGCGGCCGCCTGCGCTACGCCAGCGCCATGTTCGTCAACGAGGACCTACGCGGCAGCATGCGCCACCTCAAGCGCGGCGGCATCCTGTGGTATGCGCCGGACCAGGACATGCGCGGCAAGGACACCGTCTTCGTCCCGTTCTTCGGCATGCCTGCGGCCACCATCACCGCGACCCATCAGCTGGCGCGACTCACCGGCTGCGCAGTCGTGCCGTTTTTCCACCATCGCGAGGGCGCCGATTACGTGCTACGCATCGCGCCGCCGCTGGACAACTTCCCGTCCACCGACATCGTCGCCGACACAGCGCGAGTCAGTGCCGCGATCGAAGCGATGGTGCGCGCGGCGCCGGCACAGTATCTGTGGATCCATCGTCGCTTCAAACGCCAGCCCGAAGGCCGCCGCAGCGTCTACGCACGCGATTGAGCGCCGCCTAGGCCGACGCCACCAGCCCCTCTGGACTCCCCGCATCGGGCTCCTTCGCCAAGAGCGCGCCGGCATACAGACCGACCAGCATTAGCGCCAGCGAACCCCAGAACGACGAATAGAACGCCAGATGGGTGTTGAACGGGAACACCGTGATCAGCAACGCCTGCATCGCCGGCCGCGCACGTTCGCGCGCCGCAGCCGACGCGTAACGCCAAGCCCGCCAGGCCTGCGCAGCGCCGGCCAGCCAGAGCAGCAGACCGATCACACCCGTTTCGCTGAGCACCTCGAGCACGATCTGGTGGGCATGAAGGGCCGGCTCCCGGCCCCACTCGCCGGGCTGGGTCGGAGTCGGATTGCAAGCGGCATAGGCCTCGCGGAAAGACCGCACCCCCACCCCGCTCAACGGATGCTGACGGATCATGCACCAGGAGGCCGCCCAGATCTGCGCACGGCCCGTCAATGCCGCATTGAGATCGGCCGGTTGCCCGCTCAACGCGCGCGCGCTGCGCTCGAATCGGTCATGCACCTGCGGCGATACAAGACCGAGCACGCCGGCCCCCAACACTGCGGCGACACCGAGCGCCAGCAACTTGCGCACACCCAGCAAACGCCAACCCGACAGCACCAGCAGCAGCGCATAGGTGATCCACGACGCACGCGACCCGGCCAATACCAGCACCACCCCCACCGCCATGGCAGCCAGCAACCACCCCCAGGCGCCACCGCGACGCGCAGCCACCCACAACAAGAATGGCGACACACTCGCCAGCACCTGGCCGAACTTGAGATTGCACGGACCAAACACACCACTGAGACGATCGGCCGCCATGGCTTGCTGCGCCGTACACAGACCATGATGGCTGATCGTCCACTTCAACTGATCCATCGACCAGAACAGCGGACTGGTACCGCACACCGCCTGCAACAGAGCGTCCAGCGTCCAGATCGCGGCAATCACCCCCAGACCGTTGAAGGTGAAGCGACGCCCGCGCGGCGTCGCCACGGCCATCGCCACCAACCACAGGAACGGCAGAAAACGCAGATCCACCGCCGACTCGCGCAGCGCCAGCGGCACGTCCACCGCGCCCAGCGCCGACAGCGGCTGCGGTAGCCAATAGGCCAGGAACAACAGCGTAGTCAGCGCCCAGGCCGGCCCGCTCAACAAGCCCGCACCGCCACCACGGAAGCGGCTGTGCAGCAAGCGCGCCAAGGTGAGCAGCGCGCCCAGCGCCAGCACACTCGCAGCCAAGCCCGGTGCCGGCCACAGCGCGACGAAGGCCAGTACCCAGACCGGCGCCCAACGCTCCCCGGATTCCGTCGCAGCAGACGTGGACAAGAACCTCTCAGGGCCGGAGTTCGTCATAGATCGCCAGAGTACTGCGCTGCATCGCCTGCAGGGTATAGGGAATCGTGGCCGGCAGCGCCGGTGGCGACGTCAGCAATTGGCGCGCGACCGCATGCAGCGCGGCGGCATCGAAAGTGGCCACTGCGCCGCCAGGCTGCAATTGCGCCAGCAGTTCGCCGACCCCACCGTGCGCCCAACCCAGTACCGGCCGGCCCACCGCCAGCGCCTCGACCACGGTGCGACCGAATGCCTCGGGCTTGCGCGACAATTGCAACACCAGATCGCTGGCGGCATAGGCCTGGGCGATGTGCGCGGTCGGCGCGGTAAACGCGACCGCATCGGCAACGCCCAGCGCGCTCGCCTCGGCCTCCAATTCGCGCACATACGCCTCGCGTCCGGGTTCGCGTGCGCCAGGCAACCACAATCGCACGTCGTCACCGGCGCCACGCAGCGCCGCCAGCAACCGCAACGCATCGGCATGGCCCTTCAGCCGTGTGCCACGGCCCGGGAGCAACAACAACGGACCAGTGTGACCGGCGAGCGCCGGTACCTGCGTCGCGGCCCAGGCACGCGCGCCCGGATCCGGCCAGGGCCGACGCGGAAACTGCACCGGGTCGATACCGCGCGCAATCACTCTTAACCGCGCCGGATCGGTCTGCGGATAGTGCCGCAGCACGTAGCCGCGCACCGTGTCGGACACGCAGATCACCCGCTCGCCACGGGTCATCACCGCGCTGTAGCGGCTGGGCGAATTGAGTCCATGCACGGTGGTGACGAAGCGCGGACGCTGCACCGTCGGCATAGCGCGCAGCGCATGCCAGCCAAGCCAGGCCGGCAATCTTGAACGGGCATGCACGATGTCGACGCGCTCGCGCGCGAACAGCCCCCGCAACGCAGGCACATGGCGCAGCGTCAGCAGCGACTTGCGCCCGATGTCCAAAGCAAGATGCTCGGCACCTACAGCGGCCAACGCCGACAACAGCCGCCCACCGGCCGACACCACCAGCGCACGATGCCCAGCGGCGACCAGCGCCTGGGCGATTTCCAACGTGGAGCGCTCCACGCCACCGGACTCCAGCGCCGGCAGCAATTGCACGACGGTCAGACGGTGCATCGCACCATCGATCAATCGACCAGCACGAAGACCGAACCGCAATACGGACATTTGGCCTGACGGTCGGCCGCGTCCTGGATCGGCAGGTAGACACGCGGATGCGAGTTCCACAGTGCCATTTCAGGGGTCGGACAGCACAGCGGCAGGTCGGCGCGGCGCACCTCGTAGCGCGTCTGGGCATTGGCGGGCGCGGTGGCGGTCTGGCTCATGGCAATGGGGACACATGGGTAGATAAGGGCCAATTCTAGCAGCCCCCCGGGGTGCGGGCGGGTTGCTACAGCCGGCATCGCGCCCCCTCCGACCCACCCTGTTCGACTAACATGCTTGATGCGGAACGACGGCAACACTATGCTGGCAATACGCGGCGCCGATATGCCGCTTCGAGGTGTTCTGTGGATATAGGTGTGCGATTGATGCAGGCGCGGCGAAATGCAGGCTTCACTCTGCGCGAGCTTGCCGCCTTGTTGGGCGTGGCGCATAGCACCCTTGGTCACTGGGAGAACAACCGTTCTGTTCCCAATGCCAGGCATTTGTTGAAGATCGCCGAACTTACCGGCGTTGACGCTTATGTGTCGCTCACTGGCAAGCCCTCCAAGCTGAACCAAAACGACAGCGACAGTCTGCCGTTGCCTGTTGGTAGCAAGCGTCTGGCCTGAGAGGAGTGACGCTTTGATAACGCCGCCACGATGAAGCGTGGCGGCGCAGTTTCTTCGTGTGCATCACAAAATGGCGGCCAGCCCAGTGACGCAGCATCGGTGCTCGTCAACTACCGAGCGCTGGGGAAGTGCGCTCCTGCAGCGCTGACAGCCTCGGCCTGATCAGCTTAAGCGCACTTTCACAAGTCAAACCCCACGCCTGCGTGCATTGACACCCGTGGCCGCATCTCATCAGGACGCCCCCCGCCATCGCCATCACGCGGTCGGCGCTGCCGATGGTCTACCGCCAAGGCGAACAGCCAAAGAGCCTCCATGGCTCAGCTTCAAATAATGGAACGCAGGCTTCTCTACCACGGCACTAGGCTCGCCTCCCGGCAATAACCGCCTGGACTCAACTTTCAAGTGCAACACCTTTCAATCAGGCAGAAGGTTGCACGCGGAAGTTGAGTCTGAGCGCTGTTAATCCGTGGATCGCGACCCAGCCCCATATCGACGACTCAACGCTATCGACTTCCCAACATTCGCCAGCTTTTCGATACAAGAGAAAGCCATGCGATTTACTGGCGAATCTGCCGTTGCAGCGAACTCAACCAATCTTCTCCGCTTCCATCTGCTTGCGGATCTGCGCATCGACGGCGGCGATCGCGGTCATGTTCATTACCCGACGCGCGGTGGTGCTGGTGGTGAGAATATGCACCGGCTTGGAAATCCCCATCAGAATCGGCCCGATCGCCACCCCGTCGGTAAAGACACGCACCAGGTTGTAGGCGATATTGGCCGCCTCCAGGTTCGGTAACACGAACAGGTTCGCACGCCCTTTGAGCGTGCTATTGGGCATGATCTGATTGCGCAATGCCTCGTCCCAAGCGGTGTCGCCCTGCATCTCGCCATCGATATTGAGATCGGGCTTGCGCTTGAGCAGCGCCTCACGCACATGGCGCATCTTCAGCGCATCGCGCGAGTCGTGGCTGCCGAAGTTGGAGTGCGACAGCAATGCGATGTTCGGCTCGATGCCGAACAACTTCAGCCGATAAGCGGCCTGCAAGGTGGCCTCGACGATCTGCTCCACGCTTGGGTCTTCCTGCACGTGGGTATCCACGAAAAAGAACACGCCCTGCTGATTGATCATGCCGGTCATCGCCGAGGTGGAGCTGACCCGCGGCTCCAGCGGAATCACACTACGCGCATAGCCGAGTTTCTTGTGGAAGCGACCGACCACGCCGGAGAGCAGCGCATCGGCCTCGCCACGCGCGACCATCACGGCGGCGATCAGCGTCGGCCGCGAACGCATCAGCTCTTTTGCGGCAGTGACAGTCACGCCACGCCGCTCGGTGAGCGCGTGGTAGTACTGCCAATAATCGTTAAAACGTGGATCGTCATAGATGTTGGTGATCTCGAAATCCACGCCGGCGGTGATGCGCAGCCCCATGCGTTGGATGCGCGCTGCGATCACGTCCGGGCGCCCGATCAGAATCGGAAACGCCAGACCCTCGTCGATCACGCTCTGCACCGCGCGCAGCACGACTTCCTCTTCGCCCTCGGCGTAGACCACACGCTGCTTGTCGGCACGCGCGCGGTCGTACAGCGGCTTCATCATCAGGCTGGTGCGGTAGACGAACTGGCTGAGTTTGTCGCGATAGGCATCCATATCGGCAATCGGGCGCGTGGCCACACCCGAGTCCATCGCCGCCTGCGCCACCGCAGAAGAGAGCTCGACCAGCAGGCGCGGGTCCAGCGGCCGTGGAATCAGGTAGTCGGGCCCGAAACTCGGTGTCTCGCCGCCATAGGCCGCGCCGAGATCGGAGGCTTCGCGCCGCGCCATCCCCGCGATCGCCTTGACGCAGGCGATTTTCATCGCCTCATTGATGCCTGTTGCACCGGCGTCGAGCGCACCGCGAAACAGGTAAGGGAAGCACAACACATTGTTGATTTGGTTCGGATAGTCCGAACGGCCGGTACCGATAATGGCATCCGGACGCACGGCCTTGGCCGCTTCCGGGGTGATTTCCGGATTGGGGTTGGCGAGCGCGAAGATCACCGGCTGCGGCGCCATCGTCGCCACCATCTCCGGCGTGAGGATGCCCGCCGCCGACAAACCGAGAAAAATATCCGCGCCTTCGACGATTTCCGCCAGGGTGCGTTTATCGGTATCGCGCGCGTAGCGCGCCTTGTCCGGATCCAGATCGGTGCGGCCGGTGTGGATCACTCCATCGCGATCCAGCGCCAGGATATTTTCCGGCTTCAGGCCGAGCGACACCAGCATATTGACGCAGGAGATGCCGGCCGCGCCCATGCCGGTAGTGGCAAGTTTGATGTCCTCGATGTTCTTTCCGGTGACCACCAGTGCATTGAGCACCGCCGCACCGACAATGATCGCGGTGCCATGCTGATCATCGTGAAACACCGGGATATTCATGCGTTCGCGCAGCTTGCGCTCGACAATGAAACACTCCGGCGCTTTGATGTCTTCCAGGTTGATGCCGCCGAAAGTCGGTTCGAGGCTGGCGATAATATCGACTAGCTTGTCCGGGTCGTTTTCGTTGATCTCGATGTCGAATACATCGATGCCAGCGAACTTCTGGAACAACACGCCCTTGCCTTCCATCACTGGCTTGGATGCCAGCGGCCCGATATTGCCCAGCCCCAATACGGCGGTGCCGTTGCTGATGACCGCGACCAGATTGCCGCGCGCGGTCAGTTCGCTGGCCTGCTGCGGATCGGCGACGATGGCTTCGCAGGCAAACGCCACGCCTGGCGAGTAGGCCAAGGACAGGTCGCGCTGGGTCAACATCGGCTTGGTCGCGGCGACCTTGATCTTGCCCGGTGGCTCCTGCCGGTGATAGTCGAGTGCGGCCTGTTTGAAATCGTCGTTTGACATTGAGGGCTTCTTTCGTCGAAGAGCGCGGAGGAGCGGAATTCTACTCCGAGGATCTGCGCCTGTTCTGTCCATCAGCTGTCGCGATGCGCTTGTGTGCATGGAAAATGCACAATCCCGGCGATGCCTGTGCGTTCGCACGATCGCCTCGCAATCCACGCACCACGACGGGTTACGCCGCCGTCGCGGGCAAGGTGGCGTCGCCTGTGTCCAATGCCAGGCGTAGACGGTCGCGATCCAACGCATTCTCCCAACGCGAGACCACCACAGTGGCCACCGCGTTGCCGATGAAGTTGGTCAACGAACGGCACTCGCTCATGAAACGGTCCACACCAAGAATCAGCGCCAGGCCGGCCATCGGCACTTCCGGCACCACTGCCAGGGTCACCGCCAAGGTGATGAAGCCAGCACCGGTCACGCCGGCCGCGCCCTTTGAGCTGATCATCGCCACCAACAACAAGGTGAGCTGATGACCAAGAGTCAACTCGGTGTTGGTCGCCTGCGCGATGAACAGCGCGGCCAGCGTCATGTAGATATTGGTGCCGTCGAGATTGAACGAATAGCCAGTGGGCACCACCAGGCCGACGACCGACTTCTCGCAGCCAGCATGCTCCATCTTTTCCATCAGCGAGGGCAGTGCCGATTCGGAGGAAGACGTACCAAGCACCAACAGCAACTCCGACTTCAGGTAGCGGATCAATTTGAAGATCGAAAACCCGCACAGGTGCGCCACCGCACCCAGAATCACCAACACGAACAGCAGCGAGGTGATGTAGAACGCGCCGACCAACCAGGCAAGGTTCACCAGCGACTGCACACCATGTTCGCCGATGGTGTAAGCGATCGCGCCAAATGCACCGATCGGCGCGGCCTTCATCAGCAGATGCACCAGTTTGAACACCGGCGCGACCAAGGCATTGAGCAGGTTCAGCACCGGCTTGCCGCGCTCGCCCACCAACGCCAGCGACACACCGAACAACACCGCCACGAACAGCACCTGCAGGATGTTGGGACCAGCCAACTTGCCGTTGATCACCTGGTCACCGGTAAAGGCACCGATCAGCGAGTTGGGGATGATGTCCATCAAAAAGCCGGTCATGGTCAGTTGGTGCGACTGCTGCACGTAACTGTCGATCTTGCTCTGGTCCAACGTCGCCAGATTGGCATTCATGCCCGCGCCGGGCTGCACCACGTGCGCGACGATCATGCCCACCACCAGTGCCAGCGTGGAGAAAAACAGGAAATACACCATCGCCTTGACGAAGACCCGACCCACCGTCTTCAACTGCGTCATCCCGGCGATACCGGTCACGATGGTCAAGAAAATCACCGGGGCGATGATCATCTTCACCAATTTGATGAATGCGTCGGCCAGCGGTTTGAGTTGTACAGCCCAGGCAGGATCGAGATGGCCGAGTAATGCACCGACAACAATGGCGAACAACACCTGGGCATAAGTGTGCCGGTAGAACGGTACGGGCCGCGGCCCGCGACCTGCCGCTGGAAAGGGACTGTGCATCTGAAGGCGCTCCGGAACGGCCCGACAACCCGACGCGGGTCGCGGAATGCAGCCTTTGTACGCGTCAAGGCCGTAAAAGCAGATAACCCATTGGTCGTAGTTTTCGTTGCGGGCACCTCCGGCGCGTGGGCGCACCCCCAAACGCGCACGGAAGCCGGAGCCCTCGGGAACCAGCATCACGTTCACAGATATGCGTCGCGTCCCCCCAGCACTTTCGCCAGGACGCGACCCTTAAGTTGAACGATTCACATATGAATTGTGATTTTATCGTTAAAGAATTGTAGCCAGCGACCGCTATCACCTAGATGTAAGCCGTTATCGAGGACTGCATCCGCCTCGATGACCGTCTTTCATGCGTCGCTGCCCCCCGTGTCACATCGCGTCCTGACCAGGGGCTGTGGCGCTTCTTTGACCTTAATCGAGACAAACTCCATCATGCGCCACAGCCTCCTTTTCGCCGCACTGGGCCTGACCGCCGCCGCTCCCGCCATCGCCGCCAACGGCTTCGATCACTGGCCGACCAAAGCGACCTTCAACGACGGCACCACGCTGGCTGCGGTCGGCACCTACCAGTACGACTGGAACACCTTCTCCAACGACAACGCTCGCCTGCTGGAGAACAACCACACGTTCCGGCGCAAGGAATTCGGCGTCCATTTGAATAAGGATGGCGTCTACGACGCGATGGTGGGCTTCGACTTCCAGTCCAAGCAGTGGCTGGACGTGTTCTTCGGCCTGGAGACCAAGGCGCTGTTCGGCAACGACTACGGCCACGTGCGCCTGGGCTACATCAAGGTGCTGGGCGGTCTGGAAGCCGCGCTCCCGGTGCAGGCGATCTATCAAGGCCGCCGCACTGGCGCGGAGTGGACTTTCGAGCAGCCGCAGTACCTGCTGCAAGCTGCCGTGTACGGCGGCAAAGACCTGCAGGGCCACAATCCCGGCACCACCCAGGCTGTCCATGCCGCGTGGACCCCGTTCAAGGCCGAAGGCGATGTGCTGCACCTGGGCGTGGTGTATTCGCAGGAAAATCCGCGCGGCTATCACAACGGTCTGAACGTGAGCTTCAGCCCCAGCGTGCGTCTGAATACACCTCCTGAAGTCGCGCTGACCCCTGTGAGCCTGATCGATTCGGGCATCCTGATCGACGTCGACCAGATCCGCCGCACCGGGCTGGAAGCGCTGTGGATCAAGGGGCCGTTCTCGCTGCAGGGCGAGGCGCTACGCGCCGACGTGAGCCGCACCAACAGCCTTCCCAACTACAGCGCAGACGGCCAGTACGTGTTCGCCAGTTATGTGTTGACCGGCGAATCGCGCCCGTACAGCGCCGGCAACGTCGATATGGTCAAACCGGCCAACGCCTATGGCGCAGTGGAAGTGCTGGTGCGCTACAGCCGCCTGGATCTGAACGACGGCAACGTGCTCGGCGGCAACCAACACGATTGGACCTTCGGCGCCAACTGGTACCTGACCAATCATTTCAAGTTCCAGTTGAACTACGTGCGCGCCGATGCCGAACGCGCCGGCATGCAATTCAAGCCGAACTCGGTGGACCTGCGCGCCCAAGTCCAGTTCTGATCCACCCGTCGCGAGTACGGTGGTCCGGGTACATATCGGACCACCACGCGATCACGCGTGCGACACGGCGGACACCGCGTCGCACGCCAGCTAAGCTGATGCGGAACTGACCATCGTCCTTCTCCGCATGTCCTTCTTTTTGCATCACCGCCACCGCATCCTGCTACTGAGCGGCATCGTCGGCGCAATGGTGGTGGTCATGCTGTCGGCACAGCACTTGGCCGAACAGCGTGCGCGACGCAGTGAAAGCCTGCAACTGCACCAGCAATTGCAGTTGTATGCGCAATCACTGCAACAACGCATCGAGCGCTATCGGACCATACCGCAGATACTGGCGCTGGACCCGGAGTTGCGCAACGCGCTAGAGCGTCCACTGAGTCCGGCCACGCAGCGACGGCTGAATCTGAAACTGGAACGTGCAAACGCCGTCACCCACTCATCGACGCTGACCCTGATCGATACCAATGGCCTCGCGCTGGCCGCCAGCAACTGGCGCTCTGCCAGCAGCAATGTCGGGACCGACTATGGCTTCCGACCCTACGTGAAACAAGCACTGACTCAAGGGAAAGCAGGCTTCTACGGCATCGGCATGACCACCAACGTGCCAGGTTATTTCCTCTCGCAGGCGATCAAAGACGACGCCGGACGAGTACTGGGCGTCATCGTCATCAAGATCGAGCTGGCCGCAATAGAGCGCGAATGGCGGCATTTGTCCGACATCGTCCTGGTCAGCGACCATCACGACATCGTCTTCCTGTCCAACCGCGATGTCTGGCGCTACCGTCAATTACAGCCGCTCGGTGCGCGCGAGCACGACGAACTGCTGGCAACCCGCCAGTACGCCCAGCAGCCGCTACTGTCGATGCAACGGCGCGTACTGGATACGCTGGAAGATGGCACTCAGGTGATCCGCATCGACGTCCCAGCGCATCCGGCGCCATTGCTGTGGCAACGCATCGCGCTACCGGAAAACGGATGGCGACTGCATTTACTGCACGACATCAGGGGTCCGCGTGGCGTGCGACACGGCGGACACCGCGTCGCACGCCAGCTAAGCTGATGCGGAACTGACCATCGTCCTTCTCCGCATGTCCTTCTTTTTGCATCACCGCCACCGCATCCTGCTACTGAGCGGCATCGTCGGCGCAATGGTGGTGGTCATGCTGTCGGCACAGCACTTGGCCGAACAGCGTGCGCGACGCAGTGAAAGCCTGCAACTGCACCAGCAATTGCAGTTGTATGCGCAATCACTGCAACAACGCATCGAGCGCTATCGGACCATACCGCAGATACTGGCGCTGGACCCGGAGTTGCGCAACGCGCTAGAGCGTCCACTGAGTCCGGCCACGCAGCGACGGCTGAATCTGAAACTGGAACGTGCAAACGCCGTCACCCACTCATCGACGCTGACCCTGATCGATACCAATGGCCTCGCGCTGGCCGCCAGCAACTGGCGCTCTGCCAGCAGCAATGTCGGGACCGACTATGGCTTCCGACCCTACGTGAAACAAGCACTGACTCAAGGGAAAGCAGGCTTCTACGGCATCGGCATGACCACCAACGTGCCAGGTTATTTCCTCTCGCAGGCGATCAAAGACGACGCCGGACGAGTACTGGGCGTCATCGTCATCAAGATCGAGCTGGCCGCAATAGAGCGCGAATGGCGGCATTTGTCCGACATCGTCCTGGTCAGCGACCATCACGACATCGTCTTCCTGTCCAACCGCGATGTCTGGCGCTACCGTCAATTACAGCCGCTCGGTGCGCGCGAGCACGACGAACTGCTGGCAACCCGCCAGTACGCCCAGCAGCCGCTACTGTCGATGCAACGGCGCGTACTGGATACGCTGGAAGATGGCACTCAGGTGATCCGCATCGACGTCCCAGCGCATCCGGCGCCATTGCTGTGGCAACGCATCGCGCTACCGGAAAACGGATGGCGACTGCATTTACTGCACGACATCAGGGGTCCGCGTGCCGCCGGCCACGCTGCGGCGCTGGCCGCAGGCGGCATCTGGCTCGCATTGGCATTGCTGGGCCTGTTATTCCAACAACACCAGCGCCTGGCGTGGCTGCGCCAGCGCAGCCGACATGAACTGGAATCGCTACTGCAACAGCATGCACAGGAGCTCCACACCGCACAGGATGGCATCGTGCAAGCAGCGCAACAGGCCAACACGGGGCTCAGCCGCAGCTTGGAACACTTACCACAAGGCGTGGTGATCATCGACACGCAACTGCGTCTTGTGGCGTGGAATTCGCGCTACCTGGAAATTTTCCGTTTCCCGCCAGAACTGATCTGCGTCGGTCGTCCGATCGAGGACGTCTTCCGCTACAACGCACGCCGAGGCTTGCTCGGCCCCGGCCCGGTGGAAGCGGCAATTCAACGCCGCCTGGACCACTTGCGCAGCGGTCGCCCGCACATGCACGAGAGCGAGAAAGAAGACGGCACCGTGCTGGAAATCCGTGGCAATCCACTGCCCGACGGCGGCTTCGTGACCAGCTATGCCGACATCACCAGCTACAAAAACGCCGCGCGCGAACTGCGCTCGTTAGCCAATGCACTGGAAACCCGCGTCGCCGAACGCACCCGCGACCTAGCCGCGGCCAAACGCGAGGCCGAAAACGCCAACCGCTACAAAACCCGCTTCGTCGCTGCGGCCGTCCACGACCTGTTGCAGCCACTCAACGCCGCACGCATGTTCGTCTCGGCGCTACGCGGCAAGTTGCACGACAGCGACGCGCGGCAAATCGCCGACCATGTCGACAACGCACTGGTGGCGCAGGACGCGATCCTCAACAGCTTGCTGGATATCTCGCGACTGGAATCGGGCACGCTGAAGACTCAGGTGCAGGACATCGCACTGGACCCGCTCCTGCGAGCACTGACGCACGAGTTCGGCATTCTCGCCGAGGACCGCGGCCTACGTCTGAACTACGTGCCAAGCCGAGCCACGGTGCGCAGCGACGCGACCCTGCTGCGACGCATCCTGCAAAACTTCCTATCCAATGCGCTGCGCTACACACCAAATGGATGCGTTCTGCTGGGCTGCCGACGCGATGGCGCCAACCTGCGCATCGAAGTCCACGATCAGGGCCCTGGCATCCCCGATGCGCTGCAGCAAGAGATCTTCGAAGAGTTCCGCCGGCTCGGCGACGGCGTCGCCCAGGATCGCGGCGCCGGCCTGGGCCTTGCGATCGTGGAGCGCATCGGACGCCTGCTCGGACACCGCATCAGCCTACGCTCGCAGTTGGGGCGTGGCAGCGTGTTCGCCGTCACCGTGCCGCTGGGCGATGCCGCCGCCATGACGCAACCGCAGGCACCGGCCGCAGTGGCCAGCGACAACGGCGACGATCCTATCCTCCACGGCTGCAGGGTCTGGTGTATCGACGACGACCCACGCGTATGCCAAGCCAACAGCGCCTTGCTAACACGCTGGGCGTGCCGAGTAGAGCTGGCGGCCAGCCCGAAGCAAGCGCTGGCCGCAGCGCAGCCGCTACACGCACCGGAGCTGGTGCTACTGGACATCCACATGGACGAACACGATGGACCCAGCCTGTTCGCGCAACTTTGTGCCCGCTGGCAGGCTGAACCGCGCTTGATACTGGTCACTGGCGAAATGGATCCGACGTTGCGCGCACTCGCCCAGCAGCACGGCTGGGGCTTGCTGGTCAAACCGGTACGCGCGCCGGCCTTACGTGCCCTGATGACGCAAATGCTGTTGCGACGCGGCCAGAACATCTGATGAAGTGTGGATTGGAATACCAACAAAATCGAAGATGATGCCATGCGGGCCAATCCTCAACCCACGACCGCGCGCGTGGAGCAATCAACGCGTCGATATCGGCGAAGCAGTCGGTCTTGGCGATATACAGCCAATCCCTAGGCCGCAACCACGGCTCACGCCTCACCTTCCGGCTCCAGCGCCTTGACCAGCAGTGCAGCCTGAGTCCGACTGTGACATTCGAGCTTCTTCAAAATGCCTGTCACATGGACCTTGACCGTGTTCTCGGCCAAACCCAGTGTGTAAGCGATCTGCTTATTGAGCAGCCCATCGGCCAGGCACAGCAGTACCCGGAACTGTTGCGGCGTGAGTTGGGCCAGACGGGCCGCCAACTGCGCATCGGCCTGCGAACGGGCGACTGTCAGCGGCGGGAACCAGGTACCACCTTCGAACACCGCCGCCACCGCCACCCCGATGGTTTCGGCAGGAGACGACTTTGGAATGAATCCAGCGGCACCGAACTGCTGCGCACGACGGATCACGCGTGGATGGTCGTTGGAGGAAATCACCACCACCGGCACATCCGGGCGCTCGCCACGCACATGCAAGAGCGCCGAGAAGCCACGCGCACCGGGCATCGCCAGATCCAGCAAGACCAGATCGGCATCGGCATGCGCGGCCAGTGCGTCATCCAAGTTGGCGGCGCTTGCCGCCTCGACGACCTGGGCGCGCGGCAACGACTGCCGCAGCACATGCAACACAGCAGCCCGAAACAAGGGGTGGTCGTCAGCAACCAGGATCTTAGGCCCATCCATAGCACATAGTCTGACATGCGCATCGGCGGCAAGGCAGTAACGCGCACTCAAGCCAGGGGCCATTCCGGCCGATAATGCGGCGTGAGCACATTTCTCTCCACACTGACCCGCTGTTCGTCGCATGCCATTTACGGCTGCATGCTAGGACTGCTTTTGACACCGGGTGCAGCCCTGGCTGTGAACACGACCACGCACAGCAGCCTGGAGCACTTTGGCCTGGACGAGGGTCTGTCACAACTGACGATCAATGCGTTGCAAAGCGACGATCAAGGATTCCTGTGGCTCGCCACGCAGGAAGGCTTGAACCGCTTCGACGGGCATCAGTTCCGCACCTACCGGCGTGAACTCGATAGCAGCGAGAAGCAAAGCCTGGTCAGCAGCAGCATCGACAGCCTGGCCTTCGAATCCCAAGGCAAACGCCTATGGGTGGGCAGCAACGATGCCGGGCTGGAGGTGATCGAACTGACCACCTGGCGCCGCCATCGGCTCAATACCAGTGATGGGCTGTCGAACAACCGGATCACCCAGATCCTGCTCGATCCGCACGGAGGCGCATGGCTCGGTACCGAACGCGGTATCAATCGTGTGGATGCCACGGTGCGCCAGATACAGCAACTGGGCGGGGACACCTCCGTGGTGGGCTTGGACTGGATGCCGGATGGCAAACATGCCGTGGCACTGGACCGAAATTGCCGGCTGTGGCAACTGAGTCCCGACACCCGCCAGGAGCTGCCGACGCCGCACGGCATCGACGAGTGCGTGGCATTGAAGTCCGGCCCGGAAGGACTATGGCTCGCCTCGTCCAGAGGCGGCCTGCTCAAGCTCGACGCACACGGTGCCGTGCTGGCGCATTGGACAACAGCGCAACTGCTGACAGACGGCGGCGACCTCACTGCGCTGATTCGGCTCAAGGACGGACGGCTACTGATCGGCACCAGCAATGGGATCGTCACGCAATTGAGCGCCAATGGTCACGAACCGCTGCGGCTGACCTTCGACACCCCGGCACATAGCAGCATCACCCGCTTCTACCAGACCGCCGAAGGCAACTGGTGGATCGGCACCTATACCGAAGGGTTGTACCGGGTACGGCCGTTGTCGGCGATGATCCGCAACGACGAGGAAAATCTCAACGATACCCACGAATGGCCCAGCAGCAGCGTGCGTAGCATCTGGCGCGATGGTGAGCGCATCCTCATCGGCACCGATCAAGGCTTGGTGATGCGCGACAATAACGCATCTCCCTGGCACATCCCACCTGGACTGGCGAGCGCGGCGATCCGCGCGCTCGTCCCCGATTCCGACGGTTGGTGGCTGGGAACGCGACACGGGCTCTGGCACCTGAGTCACGACGGCGAATTGCGGCAACTGCAAGGCCTGTTGGACGACCAAATCAGCGACCTGCTGCTGGAAGGCAACACGCTATTGGTCGCCACCCGGCGTGGTCTGAACCGTGTGGTCGCCGGCCACATACAGAATGACCCGCGCGACGCGCCACTGGCGGGTCATCAGTTAACCCGGCTCTACCGCGATGCCGACAACACGCTGTGGATCGGCTGCAACGACTGCGGCCTGTGGCGCATGCGCAACAATCAGCCTGCCGTGGCCTACCATCCGCGGGGCGCAGAATTGTATCCCTCGATCTGGTCGCTGTACGCACACAACGGTACGCTCTGGGTGGGCACGTTCTCCGGCGGCCTATACGGCATCCCATTCCGGCCGATAATGCGGCGTGAGCACATTTCTCTCCACACTGACCCGCTGTTCGTCGCATGCCATTTACGGCTGCATGCTAGGACTGCTTTTGACACCGGGTGCAGCCCTGGCTGTGAACACGACCACGCACAGCAGCCTGGAGCACTTTGGCCTGGACGAGGGTCTGTCACAACTGACGATCAATGCGTTGCAAAGCGACGATCAAGGATTCCTGTGGCTCGCCACGCAGGAAGGCTTGAACCGCTTCGACGGGCATCAGTTCCGCACCTACCGGCGTGAACTCGATAGCAGCGAGAAGCAAAGCCTGGTCAGCAGCAGCATCGACAGCCTGGCCTTCGAATCCCAAGGCAAACGCCTATGGGTGGGCAGCAACGATGCCGGGCTGGAGGTGATCGAACTGACCACCTGGCGCCGCCATCGGCTCAATACCAGTGATGGGCTGTCGAACAACCGGATCACCCAGATCCTGCTCGATCCGCACGGAGGCGCATGGCTCGGTACCGAACGCGGTATCAATCGTGTGGATGCCACGGTGCGCCAGATACAGCAACTGGGCGGGGACACCTCCGTGGTGGGCTTGGACTGGATGCCGGATGGCAAACATGCCGTGGCACTGGACCGAAATTGCCGGCTGTGGCAACTGAGTCCCGACACCCGCCAGGAGCTGCCGACGCCGCACGGCATCGACGAGTGCGTGGCATTGAAGTCCGGCCCGGAAGGACTATGGCTCGCCTCGTCCAGAGGCGGCCTGCTCAAGCTCGACGCACACGGTGCCGTGCTGGCGCATTGGACAACAGCGCAACTGCTGACAGACGGCGGCGACCTCACTGCGCTGATTCGGCTCAAGGACGGACGGCTACTGATCGGCACCAGCAATGGGATCGTCACGCAATTGAGCGCCAATGGTCACGAACCGCTGCGGCTGACCTTCGACACCCCGGCACATAGCAGCATCACCCGCTTCTACCAGACCGCCGAAGGCAACTGGTGGATCGGCACCTATACCGAAGGGTTGTACCGGGTACGGCCGTTGTCGGCGATGATCCGCAACGACGAGGAAAATCTCAACGATACCCACGAATGGCCCAGCAGCAGCGTGCGTAGCATCTGGCGCGATGGTGAGCGCATCCTCATCGGCACCGATCAAGGCTTGGTGATGCGCGACAATAACGCATCTCCCTGGCACATCCCACCTGGACTGGCGAGCGCGGCGATCCGCGCGCTCGTCCCCGATTCCGACGGTTGGTGGCTGGGAACGCGACACGGGCTCTGGCACCTGAGTCACGACGGCGAATTGCGGCAACTGCAAGGCCTGTTGGACGACCAAATCAGCGACCTGCTGCTGGAAGGCAACACGCTATTGGTCGCCACCCGGCGTGGTCTGAACCGTGTGGTCGCCGGCCACATACAGAATGACCCGCGCGACGCGCCACTGGCGGGTCATCAGTTAACCCGGCTCTACCGCGATGCCGACAACACGCTGTGGATCGGCTGCAACGACTGCGGCCTGTGGCGCATGCGCAACAATCAGCCTGCCGTGGCCTACCATCCGCGGGGCGCAGAATTGTATCCCTCGATCTGGTCGCTGTACGCACACAACGGTACGCTCTGGGTGGGCACGTTCTCCGGCGGCCTATACGGCATCGATCTCAAACGCGATACCGCGGTCCGCTACAGCGATCGCGAAGGACTGGGCAGCAATGTCATCTACACGATCCTGCCGGACATGCAGGGACGGCTGTGGCTGAGTACCAACAACGGATTGAGTGTGCTCGATCCCGCTACCGGGATCGTGCAGAATCTAGGCCGACGCGACGGGCTGCCAAATCAAGAGCACAACAGCGGCCATGGCTATCGCGATGCACAGGGGATGCTGTACTTCGGTGCCCCCCAGGGCATGGACGTGATCGACCCCAAAATCCTGCCACGCCGCAGTGCGCCGGCACGCGCCGTGCTGACGGATCTACGAATTCTCAATGCAAGCGAAGGCCGTCATAGCGGCGCCACTCATACCGAGACCAACGTGGTCTATGCGCATCACATCGCGCTGAATTACCGCGATAACGTGTTCACCCTCGGGATGACCGCGATCGACTTCGCCGCACCCGGCAGCGCGCGCCTGCGCTATCGCATGCATGGCCTAAAGCAGGGATGGATCTATCCACAAAGCGCGTACAGCGAACTCTCAGTCAGCCATTTACCACCGGATCTTTACACGCTGGTGGTGCAGGCTGCCGGCCGCGACGGCCAGTTCGGTGACTCGCGCGCGCTGGAGATCGAGGTACTACCGCCACCATGGCGGCACCCGCTGGCCTATGCCTGCTACACACTGCTCGGGCTGGTGTTGATCGGCCTGGGATTACAAAGATTCCGCCGCACGGTCAACCGCGAACGCGAGATGGTGGAACTCCTCAACCTCACCGTCGCCGAGCGCACGCGCCAACTCGAACACGCCAATCAGCAGTTACTGCAGAGCAATCATCAACTGGAGTCCGTCACCCGCATAGACCCGCTGACCCGCGTCGCCAATCGCCGCGAGCTGCAAGACTGGCTGGCACGCGAGTGCCCCGCGCTACTGAGCGCATTGGAAGATGGCAGCAGCGGCGACGCCTTGTATTTTTTCATGATCGACATGGATAACTTCAAGCGCATCAACGACGACTACGGCCACCTGACAGGCGATGCCGCCCTGGTGCATTGCGCGGAGATCTTGCGCGGACTGTGTGGCGAACGCGACCTGCTGGTGCGCTGGGGCGGCGAGGAGTTCATGCTCGTCACCCGTCTCCCCCGAAATGGTGCTGCCGAAACACTGGCCGAACGTCTGCGTGTGGCCGTGGCAACGCACCACCTCGCGCTGCCCGAACGCGAACTGGCGATGACCTGTTCTATCGGCTACGCACCGTGGCCATTCGTCGCCGCCTGGCCGACACTGGGCGACTGGGAACAAAGCGTGGGCCTGGCCGATCGCTGCCTATACGCGGCCAAGGGCGCAGGCAAAGACGGATGGGTCGGCCTGGCGCCTGGACCAGCCCCGGAGCGACCGCGCGTGCATGGGCTGTTGGCAGGCGGCGCTCCGGAAGAACTCGGCGACAACGTGCGCATTCTGCACTCCCCAGAAAAACTGCCGCGCTTCGCGCGCTGAGCGCGCCACACATAGTCGGCTTCAGCGCAAACGAGGTGCGCGGCATGCCACCACGACGAGTCCGCAGAACTGGCACAGGTTGCGACGCATCCACTGTGTTGGGATAGGGCGACGGTCATTACAGTGCCGTACTACTCGGCTGGCATACACTGCAATTTCAGCCTCACCTGCCGCTTGGTTCGATCGCATGCCCGACAAACCCGAACCCGCCGTACCCAGCGCGCGTCTGCAGATGGCCGACATCGCGCGCATGGCCGGCGTTTCAGCATCGACCGTCTCGCGTGCGCTGGCCGACAATCCGGTCGTCGCCGAGCGCACGCGTGCCTACATCAAGCAACTCGCCAAAGAAGCGGGCTACCGGGTCGATCCGATCGCACGCAGCTTGCGTGCGCGACGCTCGAACATCATCTGCGTAGGCGTGCCGCTGATGCACGCGCACGAACAACCGCTGTCCGACCCCTTCATGATGACCATGCTGGCGCTGCTCGCCGATGCCTTGACCGCGCGTGGCTACAGCATGCTGCTGTCCAAATTGCATCAGCACCAGGACCATTGGGTTGAAGACCTTGCGCGCAACAGCCGCGCCGACGGCATCATCATGCTCGGCCAGAGCCACGAACATGCCGCACTCGACGCCGCTGCGCGTGGCGGTCTGCCGATGATCGTGTGGGGCAGCCGCATCGACGGCCAGGCCTACACCAGCGTTGGCAGCGACAACCTGCGCGGCGGTGAACTGGCCACCACGCACTTGATCGAACACGGCCGCCGCCGCATCGCCTTCCTCGGCGACGAGGCACTGCCGGAGGTGGCGCCGCGTTTCGCCGGCTACCGGCGCATACTCGAGGCACACGGACTGAGCTTCGACCCGCGCCTGCACGCACGCAGCCATTTTCTCAGCGAGGACGCCTATCGGCTGACCCGCGCAATGCTCAAAAAAACCGCGCCACCGGATGCGGTGTTCGCCGCGTCGGACAGCATCGCTCTGGGCGCGATCCGTGCCCTGATCGAAGCCGGACACAGCGTCCCGCAGGACATCGCACTGATCGGTTTCGACGACATTCCACTGGCCACCTACAGCCAACCACCGCTCACTACCGTGCGTCAGGATCTCGCTCACGCCGCCACCGCGCTGGTGGACGGCGTGCTGAGTCTGATCGCCGGCGAAGTCGTGGCCTCGGTGGAATTACCGGTGAGCCTGGTGGTGCGCGACTCGGCGTGAACGGCAGGAATGCTTGGCAATTCACACACGCGCCGCGTCGCGGCACGAGACGTCAGTTGCTGACGTCGTTCGCCTGACGTGTTCGCCATCGCGCAACCGGGCTCCTCACCAACAGCATCGCCACCGCCGCCGCCAGCATCAGACCACCAGCCAGACGGATCACATTGCGCGGATCGCTCTGCAACAGAGAGTCGTAATACAGCGGCAAGGTCACGATCTGAATCAACATCGGCAGCACGATAAACAGATTGAACAAGCCCATGTACACACCCGTGCGCTCGGGCGGAATGCTGTTGGCCAGCATCAAATAGGGATTGCCCATCATGCTGGCCCACGCCAGGCCAATGCCGACCATCGGCAGCAACAACAGCCATCGATCATGGATCGACGGTAGCAGCCACATACCGACGCCCGCAGCAATCAGGCACGCGACATGCGTGAACTTGGGACCGACCCGGCGCGCCACCGGCACCATCGCGAACGCGGCCAGGAACGCAACGAAGTTGTAGAAGCCACCGATCTGACCATTGACCAGGCCCGCCTCGCGGAAACCATGCGAATCGGCCGCCGTGGTACCGAACAGCGTGGTCGACAAGGACAGGACGATGTACTGCCAGTAGCAGAACATCGCATACCACTGAAACAGCATCACCAACGCCATCTGCCGCATCGTCGGCGGCATTTGCCGAATCGCATCGACGATCTCGCGCACGGTGGCTAGTGGCCCGACTGACGCATGCCGCAAGCGTTCCAACGCCTGCGGCGACAACTTCGGCTCGCGCACGCTATAGGCGGTGAGCAGGATCGAGACAGCGGAAAAAGTCGCGCCGATGGCGAACGCAGCGATGGTGACATAGGGAATGTGATGCGCATTGGCCGCATCCTGATTCATACCCAACCACACCAGTAGCGGCGGCGTCGCATAGGCCAGTGTCTGAGCGAGGCCGGTGAACGCGCTCTGGGTCAGATAGCCTAATGGACGCTGCGGCTGGGTCAGCACGTCGCTGACCAAGGCACGGTATGGCTCCATCGCCACGTTATTGGCCGCGTCCAATAACCACAACAAGAGCACCGCCATCCACAACGCAACACTGAAAGGCATGGTCAACAGGCACACACTGCAAACCAGCGCACCCACCACCATGTACGGCATGCGCCGGCCCCAACGGGTCACGGTGCGGTCGCTGAGCACACCGACAACTGGCTGCAATACCAGCCCGGTCATCGGGCCGGCCAGCCACAGGTACGGCAAATTGGCGTGGTCCGCGCCCAAGTAGTTGTAGATCGGACTCATGTTGCTCTGCTGCAATCCGAAGCTGTACTGCACGCCAAAGAAACCAGCGTTGAGCGCCAGCACGCGCGCGAGCGGAAGCAAGGGGCGATCAGAACGCATGAGCATCAACCTAGATGAGCCAGGTGCGCGGGAGGCACACCGCAGCGGCGAGCGGATGGTGATTTTCTTGCAATCGTTTGTAACGCTGCACCGCAACATCCGCATCATTCAAAAATCAAACAAAAAATAGCTTGATGCTCGATGGCGAAATTTGCTGCAATGCAAGTTGCAATCGATTGTAAGTACGCGTATCTGTCACTCGCCCCACCGTTTGCACGGGGCGTGCCCGCCAACGCTGTCGCGAGCACGGCCCGTCCCACCGTCATCACTTGCTTCGGGAGAGAACGCGATGCACCCCTCTTCAATCCGCCTGCAGACCCTGGCTCTGGCCGTTGCCGCAGCGCTGTCCGCACCCACTGCCGCCCTGGCGCAGCAGGCCGCCGCTGCCACGAGCGACACGCCCCAGGCAAAAGGCGATGTGATCAGCCTGGACTCGGTGTTCGTCACCGGCACCGCCACGGCCAAGAGCAAACTCAAATCCAGCGTATCGGTCAGCACCGTCGGCGCTGAAGCGATCGAACAGTCCGCGCCGCGCAGCACCGCCGAGATCTTCCGCAACATCCCCGGCATCCGTTCCGAATCCAGCGGCGGCGAAGGCAATGCCAACATCGCCGTGCGCGGCCTGCCGGTCGCATCCGGCGGAGCCAAGTTCCTGCAATTGCAGGAGGACGGGCTGCCGGTGCTGGAATTCGGCGACATCACCTTCGGCAATGCCGATATCTTCCTACGCTCGGACTACAGCCTTGAGCGCATCGAAGCGATCCGCGGCGGTTCGGCCTCGACCTTCGCCAGCAACTCGCCCGGCGGCATCATCAACTTCATCAGCAAGACCGGGGAGACCGCTGGCGGTAGCGTCGGCCTCACTCGCGGCCTCGGCGGCTACGACAACACGCGGCTGGACTTCGACTACGGCGCGCCGTTCGCCGAACACTGGCAATTCAACATCGGCGGTTTCTACCGCCGCGGCGACGGCGCGCGCGATGCCGGCTACACCACCGACAAAGGCGGCCAACTCAAGGCCAACCTGACCCGGTTGTTCGACAACGGCTACGTGCGCGTCTACGCGAAATATCTCAACGACCGCGCTGCCGGTTATCTGCCCGTGCCGACCCTGGTCAGCGGCAGCGATGGCTCGCCGCACTTCGGCAGCATCAATGGCTTTGATCCCGGCACCGATACGCTGTACAGCCCGTACTTCCGCAGCAGCACCACGCTGGACGGTAAAAATCGGCCATCGCGGGTGGAACTGGGCGACGGTATGCACCCGCTGTCGCGTGCGTTCGGCGCCGAAGCGCAGTTCGATGTCGGTAGCGGTTGGACCCTGACCGACAAATTCCGCATCGCCGATACCTCCGGTGATTTCGTCTCGCCATTCCCCGCACAAGTGACAGATGCCGGCACACTGGCCACCAGCATCGGTGGCGCGGGTGCCGGCCTGCGCTACGTCGACGGCCCGAATGCCGGCCAGGCTTACAGCGGACTGGCAATGCGCACGCATCTGTTCAACGTCCATCTCAACAACTTGGACAATGCGGTCAACGACTTCAGCCTGGCGCGCGACTTCGGCAACGGCAACGGTGGCAGCCTCAACCTTAAAGCCGGTTGGTACACCTCACGGCAAACCATCAATGCGGACTGGACCTGGAATTCCTACGTGCTCTCGCTCGCGCACCGTGCGCGACTGCTGGACGTGGTCGGCGCCGACGGCAGCCTGCTCTCGCAAAATGGGCTCTACGCCTACGGCGTGCCGTACTGGGGCCTGGACAACACCCGCCACTACGATGTGCGCTACGACATCAACGCGCCCTATCTAGCACTGAGTTGGGATCAAGGACCACTGAGCGTGGACGGCAGCCTGCGCTATGACATGGGCCGAGCGCGCGGCAACACGTCCGGCGGCGCGCTGGTCAACAACGTCGACGTCAATGGCGACGGCGTGATCGAGGCACCGGAGCGCAGCGTGGCGACCATCGACTACGCCAATCGCAAGCCGGTACGCTACGACTGGAATTACCTGTCTTACTCGTTCGGCGCCAATTACCTGATCAACGACGACCTGGCCGCTTTCGCGCGCTACAGCCGTGGCGCACGCGCCAACGCCGACCGTCTACTGTTCGGGGTGGTGCGCGACGATGGCTCGGTCTCTTCCAACGAAGCGGTGAACGTGGTCAAACAGCTCGAAGGCGGCCTGAAATGGCGCAGCGGCGGCCTGAGCCTGTTCGCTACCGCCTTCGCCGCACGCACCCAGGAGCAGAACTACGAAGCAACCACCCAACGCTTCTTCGACCGCACCTACAACACCCGCCACTACGATGTGCGCTACGACATCAACGCGCCCTATCTAGCACTGAGTTGGGATCAAGGACCACTGAGCGTGGACGGCAGCCTGCGCTATGACATGGGCCGAGCGCGCGGCAACACGTCCGGCGGCGCGCTGGTCAACAACGTCGACGTCAATGGCGACGGCGTGATCGAGGCACCGGAGCGCAGCGTGGCGACCATCGACTACGCCAATCGCAAGCCGGTACGCTACGACTGGAATTACCTGTCTTACTCGTTCGGCGCCAATTACCTGATCAACGACGACCTGGCCGCTTTCGCGCGCTACAGCCGTGGCGCACGCGCCAACGCCGACCGTCTACTGTTCGGGGTGGTGCGCGACGATGGCTCGGTCTCTTCCAACGAAGCGGTGAACGTGGTCAAACAGCTCGAAGGCGGCCTGAAATGGCGCAGCGGCGGCCTGAGCCTGTTCGCTACCGCCTTCGCCGCACGCACCCAGGAGCAGAACTACGAAGCAACCACCCAACGCTTCTTCGACCGCACCTACAAAGCGCACGGCCTGGAACTTGAGGCCGCCTACCGTATCGAGGGCTTCGGCCTCAACGGCGGACTGACCTGGACCGACGCCACCATCGACAAGGACCAGATCACCCCGGCCAACGCCGGCAACACGCCGCGTCGCCAGGCCCGATTCGTCTGGCAACTGACGCCGAGTTACCGCGGTGAGCGCTACGAGGTCGGCGTCAACGCCATCGGCACAACCTCGGCCTACACCCAGGACAGCAACCAGCTGAAAATGCCCGGCTACACGCAGGTCAACCTGTTCGCCGACTATCGCATCACCGATGCGTTGACCGTCTCGCTCAACGTCAACAACGTGTTCAACACCTTCGGTATCACCGAAGCGGAGGAAGCCTCGATCGCCGATGCCTCCTCCAACATCATCCGCGCGCGCTCTATCCCGGGCCGCACCTCCAGCATCAGCCTGCGCTACGACTTCTGACCAAGGACTCGACGTCCGCGTCCCGTGCGGGGCGCGGTCTCACTCCCATGACTGTTTCCTCTCCCGACACGCCTTCCCTTCTCGCCGCCCACACACTGTGGCAGCAACACCTGCACGCGGATGTCGCCGCGACAGTGCTGCCGCGCCTGCAAGTACACGGCGAGCGCCTACTGGCGCCATTGCACGCGCTTTACGGCAAGCACCCAGCGTTTGCGCAATGGATGCCACAGTGGCTCGAACAACTCGCCAACGCCGCCAACGTGCGTCCACTGGACCTGCGCCGGCTGGATGTCGAGCGCGCACCCGACTGGTTCGGCACACCGGCCATGCTCGGCTACAGCGCCTATGTAGACCGCTTCGCCGGCACACTGAGCGGAGTGGGCGAACGTGTACCGTATTTGCAGGAACTAGGCATACGCTACCTGCACCTGCTGCCATTCCTGCGCGCGCGCGCGGGCGATAACGATGGCGGCTTCGCAGTCAGCGACTATGGCCAGGTCGAGCCGCGACTCGGCAACAACACCGACCTGATCGCACTCACCACACGCCTACGCCAGGCCGGCATCAGCCTGTGCGCCGATTTCGTCCTCAACCACACCGCCGACGACCATCCCTGGGCGCTGGCGGCCAAGCGCGGCGACACACGCTACCTGGACTACTACCACCACTTTCCCGACCGCGGCACGCCCGACCGCTACGAACACACCTTGGCGCAGGTATTTCCGCATACCGCCCCAGGCAACTTCACCTGGGTGGAAGACGCCGATGCCTGGCTGTGGACCACGTTCTATCCCTACCAGTGGGATCTGGACTGGAGCAATCCAGCGGTCTTCGGCGAAATGGCATTGGCACTGCTGCACTTGGCCAACCTGGGTGTGGAAGTGTTCCGCCTGGATTCCACCGCCTACCTGTGGAAACGCCCAAATACCGACTGCATGAACCAGCCGGAAGCGCACACGATCCTGCAGGCACTGCGCGCGCTCACCGACATCCTCGCTCCGGCCGTGCTGCTGAAGGCCGAAGCCATCGTGCCGATGGCACAACTTCCACCCTACTTCGGCACCGCCGCGACGGGCGGCCAGGAATGCCATCTGGCCTACCACAGCACGCTGATGGCCGCTGGCTGGGTGGCACTAGCCGAGCAACGCGGCGACATCATGTACAACGCGATCGCGCAGACGCCCGCGCTGCCGCCGGCCTGCGGCTGGCTGAGCTACGTGCGTTGCCACGACGACATCAACTGGAATGTGCTGCAGCGCGAAGCCGCTGGTGGCGATGGCGTGGCACCGTTCGCGCTGACGCGCGTGGCGCAGTTCTACGCCGGCAAACTCCCAGGCAGCTATGCGCGCGGCGAAGCATTCCAGAGCAGCGGCGAAGGCGTGCACGGCAGCAACGGCATGAGCGCAGCATTGGTCGGTATCGAAGCAGCCTTGGCCGCCAGCGATATCGCCGCACTGGAACTGGCCGTGCGCCGCCTGGTGCTGCTCTATGCAGTCGCGCTGGCGATGCCTGGTATTCCACTGCTGTACATGGGCGACGAACTGGCGTTGGGTAACGACACGACTTACCGCGAGGATCCGCTGCGCCACCATGAAGGCCGCTGGTTGCATCGCCCGATGATGGACTGGGCGCGCGCCGCGCAACGCCACGACAGCAATCAGCTTACTGGGCAGGTTTATTCCAGGCTGCGCCGCCTGATCGATGCGCGCGCGAGCACCGCGGCCCTGGCCGCCGACCAGCCGCTGCGCGCTGTGCCGTTGCACGATCCGGCCTTACTCGGCCTCGCCCGCGGCGAGGATTTTTTCGCCATCTACAACTTCAGCGCACAACCTGTGGCTGTGAAACTAACGGCGATCACCGGCGAGGGCATATGGCAGGCCATCGCCGATGGCGGCGACGATGCTGCAACGCTGGCGGACTGGGATGACGCCCTCCCCGCCTACAGCCTGCGCTGGTGGCGGCGCGGCTGAGCACGATCGTCGTCTCCTCCAGCAATACGCAACGCTTTGCTCTCCCCACGCACGACCAAGCACTCCCCGCAAGAAAATATCGACTCAACCCGATGATTGTCTGAGTTACTGCATCAACCCGAAGAGTGGCTGACAACACATCGCCAGTCGCTGTCGGATCGGTGCGCACAGCGCGCAGGAACCGCCGTGTTCAACGGTGCATGAGGATTCCGAGCACTGCGCGCGCCGGTCCGGCAGCGATACCGTTGTTTTGTTAGCGACTCTAAATAACCGCGCATTGAATCGTCCAGCGCTCTGTCGGCACTCATGACCCTGGCTGCGCGTCGCGCCGCTCGCACTCTACAGGCGATAGGTCGCTGTTAGAACCGTGGTGGCGTTTGGGTTGTACAACATCTCGATGTCGTCAAACGCGGCGGCACGTGCGTTCCTGCGTTGGATAGATCACTCGGCTAATCCGCGAACCGTTGAGCAGGCCGAAGAAGCTCTGCACTGATGCAATGTCGTGGCAGTTTCCGCGACGACTCATGCTGCACACCAGTCCATGGGACACATTTTGGATGTCGCGCCCCTCGGCGACACGGCATCACTCCGCCTTCAGGCGCCGAACCTTGGCGCATTGATCGCGCTCAGCCCGCTGCACGATGCCGGCCTTACCAAACTTACCGAGCCAAGCGTAACTGCACGCTCTCACGCCTGATCATTCGGCCACCTCCACCACCTTGAATTCGGGATCGGCCACCTGACAGACCGATTGTCTTTCGAACTCATCGGTATACGGCTTGCTGTTCGCACACACCTGCGAACTTGCCATCTTCCATGCAATGAGATGTCCCGGAAACCCTGAGCAATTCAATCGGAATTTTCGAGGTTTGTTCACAGGCTCCATCAATGGCCCCTGCCGCAGACACCCCCTGAATTTTCCGCAAGACAGCACCGATATTTTCAGAGCTGATAATCCCAGAATTTTTACACGAAATTTTGCAGCACATCATAAATGAATAGATGCACATCTCAATAAATGATGGCTCATATCACAAGTATCGCGCCACCAATTACTTGTCGACAGCCTTTTGGTGCGATTCGCGTAATGTGCAACCGCCTGAACCGCAGGCAAAAAATCTCGAATTTGATAAGGAAATAGCCATGTTGAAAACTTCGAAAGCCTCCCTGATCGCCTCCGCCATTTTTCTATGCTCGATGCTGATCGTCGCCGCCGATGCACAGAGTTGCTGCCCCGGAGGTGGAAATGGCTCCCCGATCTCCAACAATAGTTTCAGCGCAAGCTCATCGCCGACTCGCAATCTTTCGACGAACCCATCCGTGGGCATTTATCAGTTCGAGCGCAATGGCGCGACCTATCTGCAGATCAGCGACATCACAGGCCAGATCCGCGGCGTGATCTCGAGTGTTGGCAACACCGCGCGGGTGATGCCGATAGGTAAGGACATGTATCGGGTAAAAACCGTCGATAGCTTCGACAGCCGAAATGGCACGGTGGTCAGCAATACCGCTTACTTCATCGTCCAGGTCGCCAACGGTGTCCACGGCGATACCTGGACCGTCACTATCAAAAATTAATCAATCAAGAAGCGCCGGCCTCTCTAGAGGCTCGGAGACCAGAAAACTGAGTTTCCGCTCATGGCGGCGCCGGCAGGCGCCGTCATGAGCTTTTAGCCGACTGGCCAGTTCGTCATCGACCTCGTCAACATCGCGACCCGTTTTGCCTCCCGGCATACTGGAGTCGGCCTCGACGCTCAGCAGCACCCCACGCCGGCCATTGGCAGTCCACACACGGGCAGTGATCCGATGACGCCCCGCGCTAGGCAGAATATCCAGTGCGTTGAATACGCAACGGTAGGCCGCCAGTTGCAGACCAATCGACAACCTTCGCGAGTCGCCACGCAAGTATGTCTCCACTTCGGTATCGCACGAATTGGCGAACGCGATAGAACCCAGCGCCCCATAAAGGCCATGCGTTTCAATTTCCAGTGGATACAAAGCAGCGACATAATCGTCCAGCAACTGTGCCTGGATGACACCGGTACGATTCATTTCCATGGCTGCGGCATAGTGACCGTGCTGCTTCAGCGACATCGCGATGTCACGGCGCAGCTTATTGATGTGGACGTGGATATCGCTGTATTCGATCACCCGATTACGCAGGGTCCGTTCGGCTGACATATAGCTGGCCTGGGCGACCTGCAGCGCCTGTTGTTCGGCAAACCCGAGCCGCCGAGCCAGATCCAGCACACCGGAGATCCTGGTCCCGAGGATGAACAAAGTGGTGCTGCCGAAGGCGACCAGCATCTGGACGTAGAACGTATCCAAATCGAAGGCTCCTACACGATGCACCTTGGGCAGAGACATCGCGACCGCGATGTCGGCCAGGACGATACCGATCGCAGCACCGCGCCAATGATGCGAAAGCGTCAGCCAGAAACCGGGAACGATCATCAGCACCAGCAAGAATTGCCGCACCACGCCGGCAGGCGTATTCATCGCCAGGCAATACAAGGCGACGATCAGGACCGCCGCGATCAAACCATCATGGATGAGACGGCGCGACACCAGCATCGGACCTTCGCGGCGCACCCACAGCAGCGCAGGCAGTACGAATACAAGAATGCCCAGATAGTTACCTATCCAGAATTTCAGGGCATTCTCCAGATTAATGTAGTTTGCAGGCCCGTCGAAGAACCAGTTCAATGCCTTGTTGACCAACACGCCCCACAACGACATCGCCAGGACGACCAGCAGTAGACGTTCCTGCCATACCAACATATCGGGGACGCGCCGACGAAACCACAGCGGCAGTATCGCCGACATCGGCATCAGCAGGAATGGACTGAGAAACACCCATGTCGCGCTCTCGCCCTGATCGATCATCGGCGCGCGCAAGACCAGCAACGCCGCCGCGTCGCCGAGCAGCAGATAGGGCCACAGTCGCAACGGGACGAACAGCAGCGTAGCCGCGCGCAAACCAGCCGGCAGGAACCACTGGTCCAACGACAGATTCCACACCGCCAGATAGACCGCACAGTAAATGGCGCTGAGCAAGATTCCATTCGCGAAATTTTTTAATCTAGCCATGCCACATTGGTCCTGGCGGTATTCCGAATTGGCGCAAACATACACGACAGCATCGCGCAAAACAGTAGACATTTCACCTCCGACAAAACCCTGTAATATCTTTCCTGACAGGGAGTTGCAGAAGGCGGGCAGGTGCATGCGATGAGGTTCTCAGCATTAACGCAGCTGCCATCCCAGTAGAGCCACAGCTGCGGTCGATGACGCCATGCACACCACACACTGTCGCAACCATCACTCCCTGCAACGCGCACCGCACAATGGGTCAAGCCGCGCCCCCACAATTCGGGCCATGAACACCCGCGAAGCCCCGCCATTCAGCACCCCACGCGGTGCGATGCGACGCGTGCGGCACACCGCCCGCCACCTGCCAATTTGCCGACCACAGCCGCATCGGCGACACTCAATGGCACTGTCTGTTGCAAAAATATGAATGAACCACGACACCGGCCTCATCGACATCATCGCGGTCGGGCTCGGCTTGGCATTCCTGCTTGGCACGCTCGCCCACCGCCTCAAGCTCTCGCCGCTGGTGGGCTATTTGCTGGCCGGCATCTGTGTTGGGCCGTTCACTCCCGGCTTCGTCGCCAACCAGGGGTTGGCGCATCAGCTGTCCGAGCTGGGAGTGATTTTACTGATGTTCGGGGTCGGCCTGCACTTTTCGCTCGAAGACCTGCTGGAAGTGAAATGGATCGCGATCCCCGGCGCGCTGGCGCAAATCGCGGTCGCGACCCTGCTCGGCTGGGGCCTGGCCTACAGCATGCATTGGCCGACGCTGCACGGCCTGGTATTTGGCCTGGCACTGTCGGTCGCCAGTACGGTGGTGTTGCTACGCGCGATGGAGGAACGGCGCTTGCTGGAAACGCAGCGCGGGCGCATCGCGGTCGGCTGGCTGATCGTGGAGGATGTGGTGATGGTGTTGGCGCTGGTGCTGTTGCCCGCGCTGGCCGACGCACTGGGCGACAAAGGCGCCGACATTGGTTCGATCCTCGACACACTGGGCCTGACCCTGCTGAAGATGGCAGCGTTCGTGGCGGTGATGTTGCTGGTGGGCCGCCGCGTCATTCCATGGGCGTTGGAGAAAGTAGCCGCGACCGGCTCGCGCGAACTGTTCACGCTGTCGGTGCTGGCAATCGCACTTGGCGTGGCATTCGGTTCGGCCACGCTGTTCGGGGTCTCGTTCGCGCTGGGGGCCTTCTTCGCCGGCATGCTGCTGAAGGAGTCCGAACTCAGCCACAAGGCCGCCAGCGATTCTCTGCCGCTGCGCGACGCGTTCGCCGTGCTGTTCTTCGTCTCGGTCGGCATGCTGTTCAATCCGCACATTCTGCTCGAACATCCATGGCAGGTGCTGGTGACGTTCTTGATCATTACCGTGGGCAAGTCGCTGGCCGCCTTGCTGATCGTGCGCGCATTCGGCCACCCCATTCGCATCGCCCTGACCATCTCCGCCAGCCTGGCGCAGATCGGCGAATTCTCTTTCATTCTCGCCGGCCTGGGGATGCGCCTGGCGATCCTGCCGGAGAACGGGCGCGATCTGATTTTGGCCGGGGCACTGTTATCGATCATCGCCAATCCGTTGCTGTTCAGCTGGCTGGACCGTTGGCAGGCACGTCAGGCCGCGCAGGCACCGGTCACGCCGGAACCGGAGCTGCCCCCCGGCCCATCCCTGGACGTGGCCGGGCATGCCATCGTGATCGGCTACGGCCGGGTCGGCAGCACGCTGGCCGCAGTGCTGCGCACCTACGGCGTACCGGTATTGGTGGTCGACGACAACCGCGAACATGTGGAGCGCGCCCATGCCGACGGCCTCCCTGGCATCCGCGGCAGCGCCACCGCCGATCTTGTCCTGGCCGAGGCGCACCCGGAAAAGGCCACAATCGCGATTTTGGCAATCCCGCAGCCATTAGAAGCCGGCGAAGCGCTGGTCAAGCTGCGCGCACTGAACCCGGAGCTGACCCTGCTGGCGCGCGCCCACAGCGATGCCGAGGTCAAGCACCTACTCGACCATGGCGCCGATGGCACCGTGATGGCAGAACGCGAGCTGGCCCACTCGCTGGCGGACATGGTGATGGCGACACCGCCATATCGGGCATTGCGCAAGGCAACGCACTGAGGCCAGGGGCTGAGCCGACCTGGACAAGCAGAACGGGGGTTGGGAGCCGCCTGCGCCGGAGCCCTGGAAGCATCGCACCATCGCACACGCATGCACCGGTCTGCGCTCGATCTGCCACAAAGCCGATGTCCGCCCACGCAGACAAACGACCATGGCGCACAGAAATCGCCGGCGGGGCTTCCATAAAAGCCAATCATATTGATAAGCGTTATCGTTTATGAGAGAGTAGGCATTCTTTCCCACTGCCGCTCGCCTTCCCCCATGGCCTGCAAGATCGGGTTACTCAATTCCATCCCCAGCCCCCTGCTGTGCGAGATGTTCGGCCATGTCGGCTACGACTTCGCCGTGCTCGATCTGGAGCATGTCCTGCGCTCGCCGACGGAACTGGAGCACGCGATCCGCGCCTGCGAACTGGGCAACTGCGAAGCATGGGTGCGGGTACCGGAGGTCGATGCCAAGCTGATCGGCCGGGTGCTCGATGCCGGCGCCCGCGGCGTGGTGTTGGCCGGACTGGAAAACGCCGAACAGGCCGAGCGTGCCGTGGCCGCTGCGCACTTTCCGCCACATGGCCGACGCGGCATCAGCGGTGGGCGCGTCACCGGCTTCGGCAGCGTCTGCTTGACCGACTATCTCCAACGTACCCACAGCAGCGTGCGTGTGGTGCCGATGATCGAAAGCGCGGCGGGCGTGCATGCGCTGCCGCAGATCTTGCAAGTCCCCGGCGTGTCGCTGGTGATGGAAGGCGCGCTGGACCTGGCGCTGGATTTGGGGCTTGGTCCGCAGCCAACCCATCCGCAGGTTTGGGCACATCTGCTGGCAATCGCCGCCGCCTGCCGCGACGCCAACGTGCCGTTTTGCCCCAATCCACGCGATGCAGCGCAACACCGACACTGGCTGGCGCAAGCGGATCTGCAATGGTTGTTCGCTGGCGAAGATCGCGCGCTGCTACAAACCGCATTGCGGCAGCACGCGACCGATCTACGCAATCACTGAGCGCTCTCCTGACGTCTTCATCATGAGCACGGCATTTCCTCCCGCTGTTCTGTCCATCGCCATCGCACTCGCCCCATCGAGCGGGTACGCGCAGCAAGCGCAGGACCTCGACAAGATGCACGACACACAGACGCAGATCCGGCAGCTCGACGCAATACAGGTGCAGGGCAACCTGCTCGGTCGCGCCAGCGCCGAAGACGTGCAGCACTATGCCGGCAGCCGGCAGCTGATCGACAACGCGCAACTGCGCGGCGGCGCCAACCGCGCGCTGGACGACGCGCTGCAGCGGGTACCGGGCATCAAGATATTCGACGAGACCGGAACCGGTGCGCTGCCGCAGATCATGCTGCGCGGCCTGTACGAGAGCCGCAGCGGTCGGGTGCAGGTGCTGGAGGATGGCATTGCGTTGGCACTGGCACCCTACGGGCAAACCAGCCTCTCGCTGTTCCCGGTCGACCTGAATCAGATCGACCGGATCGATATCGTGCGCGGCGGCGCGGCAGTGCAGTACGGCCCCAACAACGTCGGCGGCGTCATCAATCTGATCAGTCCAGACATCCCCAGCACATGGACCACCTTACTGAGACAAAACCTCACCGCTGGCGGCGCTGGACATTTCCTCGGCAACAGCGCGATCAGCACCGGCGGCTATGCCAACGACCGCTTTGGCCTGCAACTGGACGCGAACTGGACCAAGGGCGATTACTGGCGTGACCACAGCGCCACCGACATCAAGAACCTGCGCCTGCGCACGCAATGGTGGCTGGCGCCTGACAAACTGCTCAAGGCCAGCGTACAGCGCTACGTCGCCGACATGGACCTCGCCGGTGCGCTGGCACCGGCCGACTACCGCCACAACCCACGCCAATCCACACGCCCGTTGGATACCTTCAGCGGGCGCACCACCCGCACCTCGCTGGTCTATCAACAGAATTTCGGCGACCTGGGGCCGTTGCAGGATTTGCGTCTGGAGTGGAGCAACTTCAGCGCGCGCAGCAGCCGCGACTTCGTGGTCGGCCTGCGCCAGGATTCCTCCGAGACCTGGCGCGCGGACCTGCCGCCGCAACTGCGGCAGAGCGCACCGCGCGACTTCCACGTCTACGGGAGCGAGCCGCAACTGCACTGGAGCATGGGTAACAGCGCACTGCGCCAACACTGGACACTCGGCGCGCGGGCGATCAACGAAGACATCGACTTCCTGGTCGGCACTACCCGTCTGCGCGACGGCGTCTATACCCTGATGCGCGATTGGCGCTTCAAGGACCATGGCATCGCCGCTTACGTCAGCGATGCCATCGCGCTGGCCAATGACCGCATCACCCTCACCCCGGGGCTGCGCTACGAACAGGTCGATGCGCATTACGACAACCTCGCCAACGGTGCGCGCACGCGTAACAAGACCAGCGACGCCCTCCCCGGCGTAACCCTCGGCGTGCAGGCCAACCCGCAGTGGTATGTGTACGCCGACGCACAACGCTCGCTGCGCGCGCCGCAAGTCACCCAAATCATCTTCGGCGACAACCTCGACGCCGAGCAGGCATGGAACTACGAGGTCGGCGCGCGCTACCAGCCCAACACGCGCACCCGCGTGCATTTCGGCAGCTACCGGATCGATTTCGCCCAGCAAATCCAGCTCGACAACACCACGCGCAGCTACCGCAACCTCGGCAAAACCCGCCACCAGGGCAGCGAGGTGGAACTGCAGTGGAGCCCAGCACGCTTGCCCACACTGACCTTCAACGTCGGCTATGCGTATCTGGACGCACGCCAGGAAACGGGTCTCTACGACGGCAAACGCGTGCCTTACACCTCACGCAACCAGTTGACGCTCGGCGCCTGTTACCAATCCGGTCGCACCACGGTCACGATGTCCAGTGACTACTTCAGCCGCGCCTTCAGCGATGCCGCCAACAGCGTGCAGGAAAACACGATTGCCTCGGTCGGCGAGCTCCCCTCGTATTGGGTGTGGAACGCACGCGTGAGCCGGGTGCTCAGCGAGGACGACGGCCACCAGCTCACTGCTTCGCTGGCAGTGAACAATCTATTGGACCGCAATTACTGGTACCGCGGCATCGACACCAGTCCGTGGGGACGCCAGCCCGCACCTGGCCGCAGCGTTACTTTCGGCCTGCAATACCGCTTCTGATCGTCGCCGGCGTCGTACCACGACATCAGCGACGGCAACACCGCGCACGGTAACGGCGCGGTGCCGCCCGCGAAAGACGCGGGCCGATGTAACGGACGCCCCCGCGTCCTCTCCCGACCCAGCATGCGCCCGATGCGTATGCCAGGCAACCTCGCAACCCGCCGCAGACGCGGCGCGCCTGCCGTGTCCGCCCGCTCGCGGCCACGCAGGCATGCGCACGCCTGCGTTCGACGAGCAGCCCACATGACTTCACACGCGTCACCCCTGCTGATCCTCAGCCACATCTGCCATCGCGCAGTGACCGATGGTTTCCTCCCCGCCGCCCAACGCCTGGGCGTGCCGGTCTTGCTGCTGACCGACCACGGCCACGCTCATCTGGAGCACTTCCACCATCACCCACCGGCCGGGCCAGTGCAGGTACTCGAATGCGACGTGTTCAATCCGCTCAGCGTGCTCGATCTACTGGACACCATGCCGGTGCAACCATGCGCGGTGTTCAGCAACAGCGATCACCTGCAAACCAGCACCGCGTTGGTCGCCACCGCGCTTGGAGTGCCCGGCAAGGACTGGCCGATCTGTTACGCGGCCAAGAACAAGGCCGCGATGCGACAGCGCCTGCGCGCGCACGGATTGCCGACACCCTGGTTCTGTTGTCTGCCACCGGGCGCGGCGCCACCGACGCAAGCACCATGGCCACTGATCGCCAAACCGCGCGAAGGCGTCGCCAGCCAGGACGTGCGTCACTGCGCCGATACCGCTGCGTTGCAAGCGTATCTTGACGCGCTCTGGCAGCGCCAGCCACAACGCAGCGTCTTGCTGGAAAGCGTACTGGACGGCCCGTTGTTCACCCTGGAGACGCTGGGCGACGGACAGCGATTGCAAGCGCTCGGCGGCTTCGATGTGCGCCTGTCGTCACCGCCGTATTTCGTCGAATGCCAGGCACGCTGGCGCGGCGCGGTCGATACCCCGCTCGTGCAGCAAGCGTTGGCGCAATTGCATACCTTCGGCATCGGCTTCGGTGTTTGCCATAGCGAATTCATCCTCACCGCCGACGGCCCGGTCCTGGTGGAAATCAACTATCGCAGTATCGGCGACGGGCGCGAATTTCTGCTCGATCGCCTGTTCGGCGGACGCTGGTTCGATAGCGTGCTCGGCCTGCATCTGGGACAACCGCTGCCGACGCTGCGCGCGTGCCGCGAACATGCGCTGGTGCGCTACTACGTCGCAGAACGCGAGGGCATTCTGACACTCGCCAGTGCCGACCAATCCTGCAGCGACACGCGATGGGAAACGCACTATCGCTGCCTGCGACAACCAGGCCAGGACATCCGCTTAAGCCATTCCAACAAGGATTATCTGGGCGCGCTGCACGTGCTCGCCGACACCACAGACGACCTGCAACATGCACTCGTCAACGCCGAAGCGCCGCTGAAATGGCACATCGATGCCAAGGCCGGAGCAACACAATGAATCAAAATCACGACGCCGACCGTCACTACATTGCCGTGCGCATCATCGATGCTTGCCTGCGCGAGGATCTGCACGGCATCACCAGCCGCGGCAGCATCGCCACGCCGCCGCCCGCCGTCCTCGCCGCTTGGCCGCAGCCGATCGCCAACGTCATCTGGTGGCGCATCGCGCACCTGCCAGACGGCGAGCTGTGGCTTCCAGTACGGCGCCAAGGCTATCTGCAGGAGCTCAGCGCGTGCAGCGACGGCTGGATCCTGCACACGGCGCAACGCAGCGTGTTCGAATCCGGTACGCCCCAATGGCTGGCGCGAATGGGCGCTGGATGCGACGCGCAAACGCAGACACTCCATCGCGCCTATGTCGAGGAGGCTGATTGCGCGGTACGTCAGCGTCGACTGGCGCGACACGCCTACCTGCAACAGCAACCGCTGCTGGCCGCCGCGCTGGATGCCAGCGACGCGCACGAACGCGCCTACCGCTGCGAACAACTGGCCAGCCACCGCGATCATCCCTTCTATCCGACCGCGCGTGCCAAAGTCGGCCTGGACGATGCCGACCTGCCGCGTTACGCACCGGAGTTCGGCCCGAGTTTCACGCTGCGCTGGCTGGCGCTGCCGTCCGCGCACATCGTACAGACCACGCCACCACCATCATTCTGGCCACAACCGAGCCTGCTCGGGCTGAATCCGGCACTGGACGCCAGTCATGTCGCATGGCCAGTGCATCCCTTGCTCTTCTCACGCCTGGGCGGGGCGGATTTCCCCTTACCAGCAAGCGCAATCGTCGCACCACAACCCTGGCTACAGGTACGTCCATCGCTATCGCTGCGCACAGTGATCCCACTGATGTTTCCGGATCACCATCTCAAGCTGCCGGTACCGATGCGCACCCTCGGCGCACTCAACCTGCGGCTCATCAAACCATCCACGCTGTACGACGGACACTGGTTCGAATGCGTGCTAAGCGACATCGCCGCGCACGATGCGGCGCTGGCGCCACGCTACCTGCACGTGGACGAAGCGCACGCCGGGCATGTCGGCGATGCACGCCATCTCGCCTATCTACTACGCCGCTATCCGCCACTGCCGGAGGCGACACTGGTTCCGGTGGCCGCACTGTGCGCGCCAATGCCCGACGGGCGCCCGCTGGCCATGCACCTGGCCGAACGCTTCCATGGCGGCGACCTGACCGCGTGGTGGGACAGTTATGCGTCGCTGATGTGCCAGGTCCATCTACGGCTATGGCTGCGCTATGGCATCGCGCTGGAAGCCAACCAACAAAACAGCGTGCTGATCTACGCACCCGAACGTTCGCCACGCCTACTGCTCAAGGACAACGACGCGGCTCGGGTGATGCTCTCGCGGCTGCATGCGCAACGACCAACGCTGGCCGCGCTGGGGCCGCCACGCGATGCGCGCATCGCGGTGGACGACGACAACGCGCTGGCCCGGATGTTCTGCACCATCATCCTGCAACTGAACCTGCAAGCCGTGCTGGAAGGATTGGCCCAATGGCGCTCAGCGCTGCGCGCGCCGCTATACACCCGCTTGCGCGCATGCCTGTACGACAGCCTGCGTGCCCTACGCGCCGACGGCATCGACACCGCACCGGCACAAGCACTGCTGGCCGCGCCGCGACTACCGGTCAAGTATCTGCTCAGCGCCGGCAGCCTGCTCGGCAAGCAGCTCACCGGCGCCACCGATATCAACAAGTTCTACGGCGATAGCGCGCCCAATCTGCTAGGCGACGGACTGGATGTCACCGCGCCGACGACCGCGACGCAGACCACACCGTGAAACGCATCCTCGGTCCCGTGCTGGCCGCACACTATCTGGCCGCTTTCACCGCGCTGGGCATGCCGCTGTTCCTGCCGCAAGTGCTGCAGCAACTGGCACCCGGCGCGGCGATCGGCTGGAGCGGGGTGCTGTACGTGCTACCCACCCTGTGTACCGCACTCACCGCCAGCACCTGGGGCTGGCTGGCCGATCGCTACGGACGCAAGCGCTCGCTGCTGCGCGCGCAACTGGGGCTGGCGCTGGGCTTCGCCATGGCGGGCTTCGCCCCGAACATGGGCTGGCTGATCGCCGGTTTGGTCGTACAAGGCACCTGCGGTGGCTCACTGGCCGCGACCAATGCCTATCTGACGACCCAAGCCCAGCACGGACCGCTGGCACGCGCGCTGGACTGGACTCAGTTCTCGGCGCGTCTGGCGATGGTCAGCGCGCCCAGCCTGCTCGGCCTGGCCACCGCACTGGGCCCCACGCAATCGCTGTACCGCTATCTGGCGTTGCTGCCGCTGCTGGCGTTCACGCTGAGCTGGCGTCTGCCAGCGGATCCTCCGCGCCGCCGCAACACGCCGACCAGTATCGCAAGCACAACGCACGCGTACACGCCACAACGGCAATGGACGCTGTGGGCAACGCAATGCCTGTTCTGTTTCGCGATGGTCGTGACGTTTCCATACTTCCTGCCGTATGCGCAGGCCCATGGCATCGACAACAGCGCCGGCGCCGGCCTGCTGTACAGCCTGCCGCACTTGGTCTATCTGATCCTGCTGCCATGCTGGCGTGGACACGCCCGCAATGCCTCGCCGTTGCCGGCAGGCTTGGGATTATTCGCGCTGGCCTGCCTGCTGCACACCGCATCGCTCACGCCCCACTGGCTGATCGTGGCACGGCTGCTGTTCGGCCTTGGCATGTGGATGGCCCTGCGCGGCCTCAATCGCAGCCTCGCCGACATCGCTGGCGGACACAACGCCGGACGCTTGTTCGGACGCTTCGATGCGGCCGGCAAGTTCGCTGGCGTCGCCGGTGGCGCATTGGCTGGCGTCCTGGTGCAAGGCCATGGTGTGGCATTGCCATTCCTCGCCGCCGGCATCGCCGCACTGTTAGCGCTGCCGCCAGCGCTGTTGCTCACATCCGTTCGGAGAAACCTCCATGTCCCTGTTGCCGATGCATGACCCCTGGCACGACACCCTGGCGCAAGCACACGCGATGACCTGCTGGCTCAATTGCTATTTACGCGAAATCGCACTCGGACGCGGTATGGCCGATCTGGATTACCGTGGTTTGGACCGTCCCGGCAGCAGCAGCACTGAGGAACGCTGGCTGCGCCTGCAACTGCCGTCAGCTGCAACATTGTGCGTGCGCCTGGCGCATGCCGACGCACTAGGTCGCTGCCGCTTCGCCTCCGCACCGTATCTAAAAGCCGATGGCCGCCCCTGGCACTGCCTCGATGCCGCCGCGCTGGTGCGTGTGCTGCTGCAAGAACTGAGCGACGGCCAAGCGCCCAACCTGGCGCTGCTCGCACAGAGCGACAACAGCATCGCCATCACCACACAATTGCTGCACAACGCAGCCGCCGCGATGCCCAGTGGCGATGCGTTGATCGATGCCGAGCAATCGATGCTGTGGGGCCATGCTTTTCATCCCACACCCAAGAGCCGCGAAGGTGTGCCGCTAGCGCAAGTGCTGGCCTGTTCGCCGGAAGCGCGCAGCCAGTTCCCCTTGTTCTGGTTCCGCATCGATCCGCGCCTGTATCGCGCCCAGGGCGTGGACGTGCGCGCCACCCTGGCACAGGCCAGCGGCAGCGCTGGTCTGTATCCCTGCCACCCATGGGAGGCCGAGCGCGTACTGGCGCATCCCCTCCTGCGCCAAGCCCAAGCACACGGCTGGATCGAGCCACTGGGCGAACGCGGCCTGACGCTGCGCCCAACCTCATCGGTGCGCACGCTCTACCACGCCGAGTTGGACTACTTCCTCAAGCTGTCGGTGCATGTGCGCCTGACCAACTGCGTGCGCAAGAACGCGTGGTACGAATTGGAAAGCGCGGTGGCGACAACGACGCGGCTCGGGTGATGCTCTCGCGGCTGCATGCGCAACGACCAACGCTGGCCGCGCTGGGGCCGCCACGCGATGCGCGCATCGCGGTGGACGACGACAACGCGCTGGCCCGGATGTTCTGCACCATCATCCTGCAACTGAACCTGCAAGCCGTGCTGGAAGGATTGGCCCAATGGCGCTCAGCGCTGCGCGCGCCGCTATACACCCGCTTGCGCGCATGCCTGTACGACAGCCTGCGTGCCCTACGCGCCGACGGCATCGACACCGCACCGGCACAAGCACTGCTGGCCGCGCCGCGACTACCGGTCAAGTATCTGCTCAGCGCCGGCAGCCTGCTCGGCAAGCAGCTCACCGGCGCCACCGATATCAACAAGTTCTACGGCGATAGCGCGCCCAATCTGCTAGGCGACGGACTGGATGTCACCGCGCCGACGACCGCGACGCAGACCACACCGTGAAACGCATCCTCGGTCCCGTGCTGGCCGCACACTATCTGGCCGCTTTCACCGCGCTGGGCATGCCGCTGTTCCTGCCGCAAGTGCTGCAGCAACTGGCACCCGGCGCGGCGATCGGCTGGAGCGGGGTGCTGTACGTGCTACCCACCCTGTGTACCGCACTCACCGCCAGCACCTGGGGCTGGCTGGCCGATCGCTACGGACGCAAGCGCTCGCTGCTGCGCGCGCAACTGGGGCTGGCGCTGGGCTTCGCCATGGCGGGCTTCGCCCCGAACATGGGCTGGCTGATCGCCGGTTTGGTCGTACAAGGCACCTGCGGTGGCTCACTGGCCGCGACCAATGCCTATCTGACGACCCAAGCCCAGCACGGACCGCTGGCACGCGCGCTGGACTGGACTCAGTTCTCGGCGCGTCTGGCGATGGTCAGCGCGCCCAGCCTGCTCGGCCTGGCCACCGCACTGGGCCCCACGCAATCGCTGTACCGCTATCTGGCGTTGCTGCCGCTGCTGGCGTTCACGCTGAGCTGGCGTCTGCCAGCGGATCCTCCGCGCCGCCGCAACACGCCGACCAGTATCGCAAGCACAACGCACGCGTACACGCCACAACGGCAATGGACGCTGTGGGCAACGCAATGCCTGTTCTGTTTCGCGATGGTCGTGACGTTTCCATACTTCCTGCCGTATGCGCAGGCCCATGGCATCGACAACAGCGCCGGCGCCGGCCTGCTGTACAGCCTGCCGCACTTGGTCTATCTGATCCTGCTGCCATGCTGGCGTGGACACGCCCGCAATGCCTCGCCGTTGCCGGCAGGCTTGGGATTATTCGCGCTGGCCTGCCTGCTGCACACCGCATCGCTCACGCCCCACTGGCTGATCGTGGCACGGCTGCTGTTCGGCCTTGGCATGTGGATGGCCCTGCGCGGCCTCAATCGCAGCCTCGCCGACATCGCTGGCGGACACAACGCCGGACGCTTGTTCGGACGCTTCGATGCGGCCGGCAAGTTCGCTGGCGTCGCCGGTGGCGCATTGGCTGGCGTCCTGGTGCAAGGCCATGGTGTGGCATTGCCATTCCTCGCCGCCGGCATCGCCGCACTGTTAGCGCTGCCGCCAGCGCTGTTGCTCACATCCGTTCGGAGAAACCTCCATGTCCCTGTTGCCGATGCATGACCCCTGGCACGACACCCTGGCGCAAGCACACGCGATGACCTGCTGGCTCAATTGCTATTTACGCGAAATCGCACTCGGACGCGGTATGGCCGATCTGGATTACCGTGGTTTGGACCGTCCCGGCAGCAGCAGCACTGAGGAACGCTGGCTGCGCCTGCAACTGCCGTCAGCTGCAACATTGTGCGTGCGCCTGGCGCATGCCGACGCACTAGGTCGCTGCCGCTTCGCCTCCGCACCGTATCTAAAAGCCGATGGCCGCCCCTGGCACTGCCTCGATGCCGCCGCGCTGGTGCGTGTGCTGCTGCAAGAACTGAGCGACGGCCAAGCGCCCAACCTGGCGCTGCTCGCACAGAGCGACAACAGCATCGCCATCACCACACAATTGCTGCACAACGCAGCCGCCGCGATGCCCAGTGGCGATGCGTTGATCGATGCCGAGCAATCGATGCTGTGGGGCCATGCTTTTCATCCCACACCCAAGAGCCGCGAAGGTGTGCCGCTAGCGCAAGTGCTGGCCTGTTCGCCGGAAGCGCGCAGCCAGTTCCCCTTGTTCTGGTTCCGCATCGATCCGCGCCTGTATCGCGCCCAGGGCGTGGACGTGCGCGCCACCCTGGCACAGGCCAGCGGCAGCGCTGGTCTGTATCCCTGCCACCCATGGGAGGCCGAGCGCGTACTGGCGCATCCCCTCCTGCGCCAAGCCCAAGCACACGGCTGGATCGAGCCACTGGGCGAACGCGGCCTGACGCTGCGCCCAACCTCATCGGTGCGCACGCTCTACCACGCCGAGTTGGACTACTTCCTCAAGCTGTCGGTGCATGTGCGCCTGACCAACTGCGTGCGCAAGAACGCGTGGTACGAATTGGAAAGCGCGGTGGCGCTGACCCACCTGCTGGCACCGGCCTGGCGCGCGCTGGCGCAGCGCGTGCCTGGGTTCCACGTCTTGCTGGAGCCAGCGGCCACCGATCTGGATTTTTCCGCGCTCGATCCCGATACGCAAGCCTGCCGCGAACTCGGCGAGAGTTTCGGCGTGCTTTATCGACAGACGATTCCCACCGCGCAGCGGCAACGATTGCGTCCGCAAGTGGCAGGGGCGCTATTCACGTGCGACACGAGCGGCCAGCCGGCTTGCGCCGCGCCGTTGCGCGCACTGGCGCAGCGCCACGGCGACAGCCTTGATGCAGCCACCTCGACCTGGTTTCGCAGCTATGCACGCCTGCTGCTGGACGGTGTGTGGAGCGCATGGTTCGCCTACGGCATCGTGCTGGAACCACATTTGCAGAACACCGTGATCGGCAGCGTCGATGGCCTACCGACACAGTTATGGATCCGCGATTTGGAAGGCACCAAACTGCTGCCCTCGCGCTGGCCTGCCACACGTCTGCACGGCCTGTCCGAAGCCGCGCGGCAATCGCTGTACTACAGTGCCGAACGCGGCTGGAACCGCATCACCTACTGTGCGCTGGTCAATAACCTGGCCGAAGCGATTTTCCATCTCGCCGACGGCCACGCGCATCGCGAGCGGCGACTCTGGCGGATCGTCGGCGACATCGCCAAGCACTGGCAACAACGCAACGGCACACAGCCGGCATTGCAGGCCTTGCTGGATGGCGCGCCGTTACCGGCAAAGAACAACCTATGCACGCGTCTGTTGCAACGCGCCGACCGCCATGCCGACTACAGCGCCTTGCCCAATCCAATCGGTACATCGACGCGACGACAGGTGGCCGCGTGAGCCTGCACATCGATCCGACACCGCTACCAGCCGCGCTGACGCAGCTACGCGCGCAGGCCGATGGTCCCGTCTGCGCTTACGTCTACGACCTGGCCGCACTGCATGCGCACGTATCGAGATTACGCACGCAATTACCTGCAGAGTGCGAACTGTTCTATGCCGCCAAGGCCAATGCCGAACCCTCGCTGCTACGCACATTGGCCCCCTGGGTAAACGGCTTCGAGGCCGCCTCCGGCGGAGAACTGCAATGGCTGCACCGCCACCAGCCAGGACAGCCACTGCTGTTCGGCGGCCCCGGCAAGCTCGACACCGAACTGCAACTGGCCACCAGCCTGCCCAACTGCAGCGTGCATGTGGAAAGCCTGAGCGAATTACAGCGACTGGCGCACATCGCCGCGTCAGCACCGCGTCCGGTCTCGGTGTTCCTGCGCCTGAATATCGCGGTACCCGACATGCCGGACACACGCCTGGTCATGGGCGGGCGGCCGTCGCCATTCGGGCTGGACCTGCTCGACCTGGACGCGGCACTGCGCCTGCTGCGCGAGAGTCCAATGTTGCGCATGGATGGATTCCACTTCCACCTGATGTCGCATCAGCGCGATGCGCAAGTGCACCTGCGGCTGATCACCCACTACTTGCAACTCGTGCAAGGCTGGCGCCAGTCCTACGCACTGGGGCCGTTGATAGTGAACGCCGGTGGCGGCTTCGGCGTGGACTATGCCGTACCAGAAGCCTCGTTCGACTGGGCCGCGTTCTGCACCGGACTCCCCCCACGACTGCGCGCGCACGGCGCCGATCTGCGCCTGCGCCTGGAGCCGGGCCGCTATGTCAGCGCCGCCTGCGGCTGGTACCTGATGGAAGTGCTGGATATCAAGCGCAGCCATGGCGCGTATTTCGCCATCGGCCGCGGTGGCACCCATCACTTCCGCACGCCCGCTGCGCAAGGGCACGATCACCCATTCCAGGTGCTACGCGGTACGCAGACGCCAGTGCTATGCGATGCGCGAGTGACCCTGGTCGGACAATTGTGTACACCCAAGGACGTCATGGCACGCGACCAGCCAGTCGCCGCGCTGGCGCCGGGAGACTGCCTGGCGTTTTCACTGGCCGGCGCCTACGCCTGGAATATCTCCCACCAACAGTTCCTGATGCATCCACCACCACAGATGCTGTTCCTGGACAACACCGCACAAGCGCCAAGGCGCTGAAGTTCATGGCGATGCACCATCCACACCGACCATCAGAACAAGCCCTGCCTCGTGCAGATTGATCCACCGCCGATCGGATAAATACCTTCGCATGGAAATGACACACGCAAGACCGCGCACGCATTAGAGCGAACTGACCTGCCGCTGTACTACGCTGGCGTTGTCGGTTTTGTCGGCGTTGCCGATGTCGGTGCTGGATGCGGGTCGGCGTGCAGCGGCATGCCAGCATGATCCACCGGGATCGGAGCGTAATCCTCACCGAACGCCACCTCGCCCGGCCTCCAGCCTGCACGACACCGCACCGCGCCCCAGAACCGCTTAGAGCGTGTTATGAACTTGAGGCTTTCGCGGCTATCGTAAGCGGATGAAGCCAGCACGCTCCTATCCGACCGACGTATCCGATGAAGAATGGGCC